>NZ_JAIUIU010000021.1:0-105440 GCF_020165775.1 Mesorhizobium sp. B263B2A | reverse complement strand
CCGGCAGGACAGAGGGGGGCGCGAAGGATCGCTATCTTCGCGGTATGGCGATCTCCGCGACGGACCACCTTCGCCTGGCACGGTGACGCTCGACCTCAGGCCGCCTTCTTCTTCGCCAGCCTCGCCTTGATCGAGGCGACGTCGGCGCGTGGTGTCGCGGCGAAGAGTGTCCTGGTGTAGCTGTGCTTGGGGTCTGAAAAGACCTCGTCGCGCGAGCCGTATTCGACCGCTTCGCCGAAATACATCACCATCACGTCGTCGGCGATGTAGCGCACGACGGACAAATCGTGGCTGATGAAGACATAGGTCAGCTGGAACTCGTCCTGCAGGTCGGCGAGCAGATTGAGCACCTGCGCCTGCACGGAGAGGTCCAGCGCCGAAACCGGTTCGTCCAGCACCAGAAGACTTGGATTGAGCATCAGAGCGCGCGCAATGGCGATGCGCTGGCGCTGGCCGCCCGAGAACATGTGCGGGTAGCGGTTATAGTGCTCGTGGCCGAGGCCGACCTTCTTCAGCATCTTCATCGCCAGGTCGCGCCGCTCGGCGGCTGGCTTGTCGGTGTTGATCAGCAGCGGTTCGCCCAGCACGTCGCCGATCTTCTGGCGCGGATTGAGCGAGCCGTAGGGATTCTGGAAGACGATCTGCACCTTGCGGCGCATCTCCCCGGTCAATCCGCCCCTGGCGATATCGACCTTGTTGCCGTCGATGAACAGGTCACCCGACGTCGCTGGATCGATCAGCGTGATGATGCGGGCAAGCGTGGACTTGCCGCAGCCGCTTTCACCGACGATGGCAAGCGTCTTGCCCTTGTCGACCGTGAAGGAGACGCCCTTGACCGCATGCACGGTGCGCGGTCCGGTAAACAGGCCGCCGCCGATGTGGTAGTCGCGGACGATGTTCTTGCCTTCGAGGACGGTGGTGCTCATGCCGAGGCTCCCGCGGCCGAAGGGGCCGGCTCGAACAGCATGTCGGAAACGGTCGGCAGCCGGTCGCCGACGGCGTTCTCCGGCAAGGCCGAGAGCAGCGCGCGCGTGTAATTGCTTTTCGGCGATTCGAACAATGACAGCACGTCGGCCTCTTCCATCTTGCGGCCCTTGTACTGGACGATGACGCGGTCGGCGGTCTCGGCCACCACGCCCATATTGTGGGTGATCATGATCAGGCCCATGCCGTATTTGGCCTGCAGCGAAACCAGCAGGTCGAGGATCTGCTTCTGGATGGTGACGTCGAGGGCCGTCGTCGGCTCGTCGGCGATCAGCAGCTTCGGATTGCAGGCAATGGCGATGGCGATCATGACGCGCTGGCACTGGCCGCCCGACATCTGGTGCGGGAACGAACTCAGCCGCTCTTCCGGATCGGCGATGCCGACCAGCTTCATCAGTTCGATGGCGCGCGCGCGCCTCTGGGCGCGGTCCATGCCCATGTGGAAGCGCAGCACCTCCTCGATCTGGAAGCCGACCGTGAAGCATGGATTGAGGCTGGCGATCGGCTCCTGGAAAATCATCGAGATGTCCTTGCCGACGATCTTGCGGCGCTCGGACGGGCTGAGTTTCAGGAGGTCGACGCCGTCGAATGCCATGCGGTCGGCCTTGACCGTCGCGGTGTTGGGCAGCAGCCCCATCACCGCCAGCATCGACACCGACTTGCCGGAGCCGGACTCGCCGACGATCGCCAGCACCTCGCGCGGCTCGATCGACAGATCGATGCCTTGCACGGCCATGAACGGCCCGGCCGCGGTGTCGAAGGAAACGGTAAGGTTCTTGATCTCGAGCAGGGACATGCTCACGACCTCTTCAGCTTGGGGTCGAGCGCATCGCGCAGGCCGTCACCGATCAGGTTGATGGCAAAGACGGTGATCAGGATGGCGAGGCCCGGGAAGGTCACCACCCACCAGGCGCGCAGGATGAACTCGCGCGCTTCGGCCAGCATCGTGCCCCATTCCGGCGTTGGCGGCTGCGCGCCCATGCCTAGGAAGCCGAGTGCGGCCGCCTCGAGAATGGCGTTGGAGAAGGACAGCGTCGCCTGCACGATCAAGGGCGCAATGCAGTTGGGCAGGATGGTGACCAGCATCAGCCTGAGATGGCTGGCGCCGGCGACCTTGGCGGAGATGACATATTCGCGGTTCTTTTCCGCCATCACGGCGGCGCGCGTGAGCCGGGCGAAGTGCGGCTGCAGCACGAAGGCGATGGCGATCATGGCGTTGACGAGGCCAGGGCCAAGCACCGCGACCAGCACCAGCGCCAGGAGCAGCGACGGGAAGGCCAGGATGATGTCCATGATGCGCATGATCAGCGTGTCGACCCAGCCACGGCAGTAGCCGGCGAGCAGGCCGAGGATGACGCCGGAGATCAACGCCGTCGTGACGACGACGAAGCCGATGGCGAGCGAGAAGCGCGAACCATAGATCAGGCGCGACAGCATATCGCGGCCGACGGCGTCGGTGCCGAGCAGGAACTGCGCGTTGCCGCCCGCCTGCCAGGCCGGCGGCGTCAGGAAGAAGTCGCGGAACTGGTCGTCAGGCGAATGCGGGGCAAGCAGCGGCGCGAAGATGGCGATCAGGATCAGCAGCGCGAAGACGAACAGGCCGATCACCGCGCCCTTGTTGACGGAGAAGTAGTGCCAGAACTCGGCGAACATCTGCAGCCGCGCGTCCTGCGGCTTGACGACGGTCGCGGCTTCGATTGTGGCTGGGCCTTCGTTGGTCATGTCAATTCGCCCGTATACGCGGGTTGATGACGGCGTAGAGCACGTCGACGATAAGGTTCACCGACATGACGATGAGGGCGATCAAAAGCAACCCGCCCTGGACGGTGAAATAGTCGCGCTTGGAAATGGCGTCGATCATCCATTTGCCGATGCCGGGCCAGGAGAAGATGCTCTCGGTCAGGATGGCGCCGGTCAACAGCGTGCCGACCTGCAGGCCGATGGTGGTGACGACCGGGATCAGCGCATTGCGGAAGGCATGCAGGCCGATAACGCGGCGCGGCGCCAGGCCCTTGGCGCGCGCGGTGCGCACATAGTCCTCGCCCAGCACCTCGAGCATGGCCGATCGCGTCTGCCTGGCGATGACGGCCAGCGGTATGGTGCCGAGCACGATGGTGGGCAGGACAAGGTGCGACAGTGCCGAGCGGAAGGCGCCCTTCTGCCCCGAGATCAGGGAATCGATGGTCATGAAGCCGGTGACCGGCTTGAAGAAATAGAGAAGGTCGATGCGGCCGGAAACCGGGGTCCAGTGCAGCGTGCCGGAGAACACGATGATCAGCAGCAAGCCCCACCAGAAGATCGGCATGGAATAGCCGGCAAGCGCGGTGCCCATGGTGAGCTGGTCGAACCAGGAGCCACGGCGGATCGCGGCGAAGATGCCGGCGGCGACGCCGAGCACGACGGCAAAGATCATGGCGAAGATGGCGAGCTCGACCGTTGCCGGGAACCGCACCAGGAAATCCTTGAGCACCGGCGTCTTGGTGGAAAACGAGGTGCCGAAATCGCCGCTGAGGATGTTGGTCAGATAGGTCAGGTATTGTTGCCAGATCGGCAGGTCGAAACCGAACTGGTGCATCAGCGCCGTATGGCGTTCGGGTGACAGGCCGCGTTCGCCTGCGAGCACCAGCACCGGATCACCGGGCAGGATGCGCACGAAGCCGAAGGCGAGGATGGTTATCCCGATGAAGGTCGGGATGATGAGGGCGAGCTTACCGAGGATATAACGCAGCATGGCGGGCGAGTGGGGACGGCACCGTGCGGCGCCGCCCCCGTTTCGCGAACCTTATTCGGCGATATCGACGCCGTCGAAGCGGTGGATGCCGAGAGGATCCATCGCAAAGCCGGAAACGGTCTTCTGCATCGGCATGAACACCTTGGAGTGAGCGAGCGTCGCCCACGGTGCCTGCTCCTTGAAGATGACCTGTGCCTGTTCGTAGAGCTTGGTGCGCTCGGCCTGGTCCGAAACCGTCTTGGCCTTGTTGATGAGCGCATCGAAGTCCTTGTTGCACCATTCCGCGCGGTTGTTCGAACCGACGGAAGCGCAGCTCAGGAGCACGCCGAGGAAGTTGTCCGGATCGCCATTGTCGCCGGTCCAGCCGACGATGACGGCGCCGTCGTGATCGACCGCCGAAGCGCGCTTGAGGTATTCACCCCAATCGTAGCTGACGATGTTGACGGTGACGCCGACCTTGGCGAAATCGGCCTGGATCAGCTCGGCCGTGCGGCGCGCGTTCGGCATGTACGGACGCGACACCGGCATGGCCCAGACGTTCATCTTGAGATCCTTGACGCCGGCTTCCTCAAGCAGCTTCTTGGCCGCATCCGGATCGTACGGATCGTCCTTCACGTCCTTGTTGTAGGACCACATGGTCGGCGGGATCGGGTTGACCGCCACCTGGCCGGCACCCTGGAAGACCGCGTCGATGATGGCCTTCTTGTTGATGGCCATGTTGAGCGCCTTGCGGACGCGCACGTCGTCGAACGGCTTCTGCTGGGTGTTGTACATCAGCGCGCCGACATTGAGGCCTTCCTGCTCGTCGACCTTCAGGTTCGCATCGGCCTGGAGGCCGGCGATGTCGGCCGGTGCCGGATACGACATGATGTTGCACTCGCCGGCCTTGAGCTTCTGCGCGCGCACCGCCGGATCGGTGGTGATGGCGAAGACAAGGTCGTCGATCTTCTGCTTGCCGCCCCAATAGTCCGGGTTGGCCTTGTAGCGGATGGCGGCGTCGGTCTGATAGTCGACGAAGATGAACGGGCCGGTGCCGATCGGCTTCTGGTTGAACAGTTCAGGCGTCTTGTCGGCCTGCAGCTTGTCGGCATATTCCTTGGAGACGACCGAGGCGAAATCCATGCCCAGCGTCGGAATGAAGGTGATCGCCGGCTCCTTGAGGGTGAACTTCACCGTCAGGTCGTCGACCTTCTCGACCTTGGTGATGTTGTCGCCGAACTGGTCATTGTAATACTGGTAGGCGATGCCCGGGATGTACTGGAACCAGGGGCCGGTCTTGTCGACCTGGCGCTGGAACGAGAACACCACGTCGTCGGCGTTGAAGTCGCGCGTCGGGGTGAAATAGTCGGTGGCGGCGAACTTGACGCCCTTGCGCAGCTTGAACGTATATTCCTTGCCGTCGTCGGAGATCGTCCAGCTTTCAGCCAGCCCCGGCGAGGTCGTGGTCTTGCCGTGATCGAATTCGACGAGGCGGTTGAAGACGGTGCGCGAGGACGCGTCGAACGTCTGGCCCGCGGTGTACGGCGCCGGGTCGAAACCCTCTGGCGATGCTTCCGCGCAATAAACCAGAGTTTTCGCGTTGGCCACGCCTCCCAGGACGCTTGCAGCCAGCAACGCGGCTGCAAAAGTCAGTTTCTTCTTCATTGAGCACTCCCTGATGTTCTTCCAAGCCCCTCTATCAGGCTCGCGAAGCGCGCATATAAGCACCGTTTTTCCGGCTTTGGAACACCCCGTTTGCTTACCCCGCGGGAAGCAGGAAAAAAATCCGCGATTTTGCTAAATGGCAGAAAAAATTAGCAGTTTTTTCCATTCACGCTATTATTAACGACCGCATTTTTTTATTGATCTGCCATCTGGTGGAATCGATGCCGCGACCGCTTCCAGCCAATCCACGGCTTCGAAAGGTGCCGGGAAAGATGCCGGTTCCAGAGGTCGCCGTCGGGAAAGATTTTCGACGGCAAATCTTTCGGCGCCTTGCCGCTGGGGCAAGACTTGCACCGCCGCCGATAGAGGCAATACATAGATAAACAGGCTGGGATGGACAGGCTGGCGGCAGCGGAGAACGTCTCCATCAATCGGAGGTGGGCGCGGCACCGGCAACCAAGAAACAGTCGAACAGGAATTGCTAGGGAGGAACGGGTGGCAAAAGCATCGAAGACGCCGGTGAAGGCGTCGGCCAAGGCAGTCTCGAAACCAGCCGCCGGCACCGACGGGCAAGGAAAGGCCACGGCCAAAACCGCGGCCGCGAAGACAGCAGCCAAGCCCGCCGAGAAGGCACCCGCGGCAAAAGCGGCCGCTGCCACTAAGAGCGTCACCAATCCGGCGGCGAAAGCCGCCCCGGCAAAGACTTCTCCGACAAAGGCCCCTGCCGCAAAGATTTCTCCAGCAAAGGCCTCTCCAGCAAAAACTGGGGCGAACAAGACCGGGGCGGCGAAGGCCGCATTGCCGGCCAAGGCAGTCCCGGCACCGAAGCCGGCGCCGGCCAAGCGGCTGCCGAAAGCACTCACCGAACTTACCGCCGGTCTGCCGGAAAAACTGTGGCTGAAGAGCTATCCCAAGAACATGCCGGCCGAAATCGGGGCCCTTCCCTACAACTCCATCGGCGACTTCCTCGTTGGCGCCTGCAAGCAGTTTGCCGGCCAGCCGGCCTTCACCTGCATGGGCAAGTCCATCACCTATGCGGAGCTCGAGCGGCTTTCGGCGGCTTTCGGCGCCTATCTGCAGTCGACGGGTTTGCAGAAGGGGTCACGCGTCGCGCTGATGATGCCGAATGTGCTGCAGTATCCGGTGGCGATGATGGCGGTGGTCCGCGCCGGCTACACGGTGGTGAACATCAATCCGCTCTACACGCCGCGCGAACTGGAACATCAGCTCAAGGATTCCGGCGCGCAGGCCATCGTCATCCTGGAAAACTTCGCCAACACCTTGCAGGCGGTCATCGCCAGGACCTCGGTCAAGCACGTCGTCGTCGCTGCCATGGGCGACATGCTCGGCGGCCTGAAGGGCACGATCGTCAATCTGGTCGTGCGCCGCGTCAAGAAAATGGTGCCGGCCTGGTCGTTGCCGGGCCATGTCAAGTTCAACGCCGCCCTGAAGGCTGGCGGCGGGATGAAATTCAAGCCGGCCACGGTGGCCGCCAATGACGTCGCCTTCCTGCAATATACCGGCGGCACCACGGGAATCTCGAAGGGCGCTACCCTGCTGCACAGCAACGTGCTGGCCAACGTCGCGCAGAATTCGCTCTGGGTCGAGGACGCCTATACGATCAAGCCCAAACCCGCGCATCTCAACCTCATCTGCGCACTGCCGCTCTACCATATCTTCGCGCTGACCGTGAATGCGCTGATGGGCATGCAAATGGGCGGCCAGAACATACTGATTCCCAATCCGCGCGACATTCCAGGTTTCGTCAAGGAACTGGGAAAGTACCCGATCCATATATTCCCCGGTCTCAACACACTGTTCAACGCGCTGCTCAACAACGAGGATTTTCGCAAGCTCGACTTCAAGCCGCTGGTCCTGACGCTGGGCGGCGGCATGGCGGTGCAGAAGGGCGTCGCCGAGCGCTGGAAGGCGCTGACCGGCTGCCCGGTCTCGGAAGGCTATGGCCTGTCGGAGACCTCGCCGGTGGCGACAGCCAACAAATTCAGTTCCGGCGACTTCACCGGCACCATCGGCCTGCCGCTGCCCTCGACCGAAATCGCCATCCGCGACGATGACGGCAACAACGTCCCGCTGGGAGAAGTCGGCGAGATCTGCATCAGGGGGCCGCAGGTGATGGCAGGCTACTGGAACCGGCCGGACGAGACCGCCAAGGTGATGACCAAGGACGGCTTCTTCAAATCGGGCGACATGGGCTTCATGGACGAGCGCGGCTACACCAAGATCGTCGACCGCAAGAAGGACATGATCCTCGTCTCGGGTTTCAACGTCTATCCGACGGAACTCGAGGAGGTGGTGGCGATGCATCCGGGCGTGCTCGAGGTAGCGGCGATCGGCGTGCCGGACGAGCACTCGGGCGAGGTGCCGAAGCTGTTCATCGTCAAGAAGGATCCGGCCCTGACCGTGGAGACGATCACCGCCTTTTGCCGCGAGAACCTGACCGGCTACAAGCGGCCGAGATACATCGAGTTCAGGACCGAATTGCCGAAGACGCCGGTCGGCAAGATCCTGCGGCGGGCATTGCGCGAATAGGAACGATCTTGGACAATGATCGTGCCGGCGATAATGGGCCGGATCATGGATTGCGCCTCGACCCGGCTGAATTCATCAAGGCGAATATGCGCCTCGTCCCGGTGCCCGCGCTTCCCGAAATCCGGTTTTACACGGCCCATCCGGGCAGCGGTTTGAGACGGCTCGCCGATCCTGAAAACGAAGGTGATACGGACGACGACGGGCCCGAACCGCAACCGCCCTACTGGGCTTATGCGTGGGCCGGCGGCGCCGTGCTGGCGCGCTACATCCTGGACAATCCGTCGACCGTGACGGGCCGCCGCGTGCTCGACCTCGGGGCCGGATCGGGCATCGTCGGCATCGCCGCCGCGAAGGCCGGCGCGCGCACGGTGATTGCCGCCGAGATCGACCGCAACGGCGTCGCCGCGCTTACACTCAATGCGGCGGCGAACGGCGTCGCCATCACCGTGGTTGGAGAGGATGTCACCAAGGGTGCGCCACCGGCGGTCGACATGGTGCTCGCCGGCGATGTGTTCTACGGGCAGGACGTCGCCCGCCGCGTCATGCCTTTCCTCGACCGCTGCCTCGCCGCCGGCGTCGAGGTGCTGGTCGGCGATCCGGGCCGGGCCTATCTGCCCCGCTCGCGGCTGCGCCTGATCGCCGAATACAAGGTGCCGGATTTTGGCGACGCGAAGGGTGCGGCGACCAGACCGAGCAGCGTCTTTCGTTTCGAGGCGGAAGATCGCTGGCGCTAGGATCACAACCCAATCACTCTGAATGACCGAGTTTGCGGATCGAAAGCGGCCCTTCCGCGCCAGATCAGTCGATGCTTGAAACTGCCATTCGTCGCATGAAAGCGGCGTCGAGCATGGTCAGAAAGGCGCGCACCGCGGGGTTGGCGCGTCGGCTTGCCGGCCAGAGCACGGTGACGTTATTTCGCTCGACGGCGAACGTGGACAGCACTGGGACCAGATCGCCGCGCTTCACATAGGGAGCCGCCATGAAGGAGGCGCCTATGCCTATCCCGCCACCGGCTGCCAGCATGATGAGCACGGCATCGCTGGCATCGGCGACCACACCAGCATTGGGCACGATCTCGATCTCGTGGTCGCCAATCCGGAAGGGCCAGCGAAAGGTCTGGCCTGTGCTTTGATACCGAAGATTGACGGTGTCGTGCCCTACCAGGTCATCGGGATGGGTCGGGGTGCCGCGTTCCTCGAGATAGGCTGGCGAGGCAAAGCAGCAAAGCCGATGGGGTGCGAGCTTGCGTGATAGTAGCCGGGTGTCAGCCAGATCACCGATGCGTATGGCGACATCGATCCCTTCCTCAATCATGTCCACTGTCTGGTCACCCAGCCTGAGATCGACGACCAGGTTCGGGTGGAGCCGACGGAAAGCCGGTAAAGCCGGAGCGATCAGGTGGAGTCCGATCGGCAGCGACGCGGCCACGCGCAACGTGCCCGATGGTTCGGAGCGCGCGGTCATTGCCGCCTGCTCGATTTCCTCCGCCTCGCGTAGCAGACGCAGCGCGCGCTCATGCAGGTCGCGCCCTTCGGGCGTGAAGGTGAGCGAGCGCGTCGTACGGGTAAACAGCGACAATCCTAAATGCCGCTCGAGCCGCTGGATGCTCTTGCTGACCGCCGACGGGGAAATCGACAGCGCGCGCGCCGCTGCCGTGTAGCTGCCCAGCGATCCGGCACGCGCGAAGGCGATGATACCAGTGAGCCGATCCAAAGCGATATGTTCCACCACGGCATTACTTAAGCGCCATCTGCGCCGATTATCAACCGGGGATGATGCCACTAAATCTGCTCCAACGACATGATGAGCGGAGATTTGACCAAATGAGCGATAAGATGAAGGCAGTCCGTCTGCACGCATTCGGTGGTCCCGAGGTGCTGGTGTACGAAGACGCGCCGAGGCCAAATGTGAAGCCCGGCGAGGTGCTTGTCCGCGTCCAGGCGGCGGGGCTTAATCCACCCGACTGGTATCTGCGGGACGGCTATCGCGCACTGCCGCCAGAATGGCGACCCAACGCATCCTTCCCACTGATTCTCGGCACGGACGTGTCGGGCGTCATTGAAGCGGTTGGCGCCGATGCCGGTGAGTTCAGCATCGGCGACGAGGTCTATGCAATGGTTCGCTTTCCCCATGACCTAATGACGGGTAGCAATGCCTACGCGCATTATGTCAGTGTGCCGGCATCGCAGCTTGCGTTGAAACCAGCCGGCATCGACCATATTCATGCGGCCGGCGCACCGATGTCGCTTCTGACGGCATGGCAGTTCTTGATCGAACTTGGCCACGACGAGCCGAATCCGTTCCAGCCCTTCCGGCATGAGCCGGTGCCGCTCGACGGCAAGACGGTGCTAATCAACGGCGCCGGAGGCGGTGTCGGGCATCTGGCTGTCCAGTTGGCGAAATGGCGGGGCGCTCGCGTCATCGCGGTGGCATCGGCCAAGAACGAGGGGCTGATGCGAGATCTCGGCGTGGATCAGTTCGTCGACTACAAGACGGCCGCGACCGAAGAAGTCGTCCGAGACGTCGACCTTGTCCTCGACGCGGTGGGCGGCGCGGACATGGAGCGCTTCTTCCATGTTCTGAAGCCGGGCGGCGCGCTGTTCCTGATCAACCCGCTGGGCTTCACGGGTCACGAGGAGGCAGAGAAGCTGGGAATCACGGTCTCATCCACACAGGTTCGATCCAATGGCGCGCAGTTGGCAAAAATCGCCCGCCTGCTCGAGGACGGCATTGTGCGTGTCGTCATCGACAGCACATTCCCGCTGGCCGAGGCATCGCGCGCGCACCAGCGCGCCGCCGACGGCAGTATTCAAGGCAAGATCGTGCTGGCCGTCTGATTTGTTGCTTTCAGCCGCCCGATCGTCGGAAGTGCAGACGGTCGAGCGGGATCCACCAAGGTAAGCCATGATGCTGATTGTTACCGGTTATATGTACGTCGAGCCCTCGTCGGTTGCCGAGTTTGTCTAGGATCTCCAGAACCTCGCCATAGCTACGCGGCAGCGGGACGGAAATCTTTCCTATGACGCGGCTGTGGACGATCCGCTTGCCGGCCGCCTCCTGGTCGCCGAGCGGTGGAGAGACCAGGCCGCACTCACTGCACATCTCCATGCTACCGACACGATGGCGTTCGTTGGTCGATGGGGCGACACCATTAGGGGTGAAATTCTCAAGTACGACGTCCTGCGCAAACGTGGCTTGATGGACGAGTAGAGCGGCAGTCGGATCGTCTGCATATCTGCGCTCGCAACCGGCGCAGTGGGCGGCAATCGCAGTCACCCATTCGTCAACCAAGCGGGCGTACTGCCTCGTGCTCATGTGGTGGGCGTGATTGATCCGGCTCGGGAACGCATAATCTACGACCGTGCAGCCACGCCGTTCGAGCCAACAGACAAGGCTGGCTCTCACATCGCTCGTGATCTCGAACCGGACGGGACGACCGGTCTTCTGTTGAACGACGCTTGCTCGGGTCCTGATTTCCGGTCCGGCGACCACATCGCGAATCCTGATCTTGACCAGGTCACAGCCGCGAAGCTTGCTGTCGATTGCCCGATCAAACAACGCACGGTCCAGAATACGCCCTTCGCGATCGAGGAAGAAGCGAATAGCCCAGATCCGCTTCTGGGTGAACGGACACTTGGTGCCGACCTTCTTTCCAACATTCCAAGCTGAGCGCTCGCGGTTAGCATCATCGAATTGAGAATGGCCATGTGAGTTCTCCGCGGCCTTGGGCCGTTAACGGCCTGGCAGCTTTCAAGATGACTGGCAAGAAAGCCGATCTTTATGTCGAGCGTAGTGCGCACCGCTTTGCGCCAATAGCGGTCATGGGGTCGGATGCCACGATTGACGTGGGGCAAACAACAGATCAGCCGGTTTCTCCGGCGTCCCGCCCAGCCCGGGACAACTTGCCAACAGGCAATGATCGAGGGACCGAGTTTTCTCTCCCGGCCTGACGATATCCTAACTGGAATCTAACGTTCGGCGCTCGGCGACGCGTTCAACCAAGCGCTGCCGTTACGGCAGTTCACTTATGTTTCGCTGACGAGAGGTCATCGGGTCAGCGCAGGCTTGGCTCGCGGGGGGGAATACGCGTGTCGAGGATTGCCGCGAGAACGGTCGGTTCGTTTTCCAGGGGGATTGACGCATTTGGCGCCTTGTTCCGTCTGGGTGCTCACGCCAGCAATGTTGACGTCGCCAATGGCGAGAAGAATGACGGGCTTGGCGTTGGACTGAGCCGGCATAGGGCGTTCGCCAAGGGTTGTACCCTCAACGCCATCACCCCCCGAACCGAGGACCGTGATCCCGAGCAGCCACTGGCACGCTGTTTTGCCGACAGGCTTATCGGCGGTTCCCACGTCTTCCTGATCAATCCGACGGGGACGAGTCTGTCCATCGGATCGCAAGTCCTGCTGACGACTTGCGACGCCATGCGGCCGAGCAGTGTTGACCAAGTCGATCAGGGAGGCTCGAAATGTCGCCGGTAACTGCCATTCGCCTGATCTTCTTTATGGATGGACTGATCATCGCCAAGTGGTTGCCGCACCTGCCGGACATCCAGGCGCATCTGGGCCTCGACGTCGGCCAGCTCGGGTTGGCGCTTGCCGCTCTGCCGCTCGGCATCATGTCATCGCTACCGCTGATCGGAACCTTCGTCATCTCGCGCTTCTCCGAGCGGGCCGCCATCCGCGTCACCTTCCTCTGGCTGGCATTGACCTCAACCCTTCCCGGCCTCGCCTGGGATTTTCCGAGCTTTGCGATCGCACTGTTCTTCTACGGGTCCGGCATTGCCGGCGTTGAAGTCGCCATGAACGCCACCGCCGATGCCGTCGAGTCCCGCGTCGGCCGGCGGATCATGTCGAGCTGCCACGGCCTGTGGAGCGTCGGCAACCTCATCGGTGCGGCACTAGGCAGCCTGGCACTGTCGCTGCATCTGGACGCCATCGTAGCCCTCACCGTCGCAGCCCCGATTCTGATGGCGCTGGCCTACGCCTCGACCGGCCGGCTCGGCCATAGCCCGATTTCGTCGGAGCCGGGGCCGGCCCTGGCCTTGCCAGATTTCCCGCTGCTGGTCCTGTGCTTGCTGCCGTTCTGCGCCTGCGTGCTGGAAGGCGCCATGGCCGACTGGGCAGCTGTGTACCTGCGGATCGAGCATGGTGCTCAGGCTGCGCTCACCGGTGCCGGCTTCGGCGTCTTCGCCGCCGTCATGGCCGCAACACGGCTGACCGGCGACCGGCTCGTCGATCGTGTCGGACCGGTCTTCATCGCCCACTGCTGCGGCGTCTCGGGCGTCCTGGGCCTGCTGGTGATCTGGGTCGCGCCCGGCGTGTGGCCGGCGTTGGCCGGATTTGCGCTAATGGGCTTTGCCGCCTCACTGATCTTCCCGATATCGGTTACAGCAGCGGCCCGTCAACCCGGCCGCTCCGCCGCCATGAACATCGCGTCGCTATCGCTGATCTGCTTTTCCGGCTACGTCATCGGCCCACCGGTCGTCGGCCTCATTGCCGACCTGGTCGGCCTGCGCAACGCGCTTGCCTGCCTCATTCCCTTCGCGCTCGGCGTCCTGCTGCTCGCTCCACGGCTCCAACCCAGGGCCGCCGTCACCGGCACCGCCACGGCCCAAGGCTCCACCCATCTCGACCATTGGCGGGCAAGCTCAAGTTGATTTGAGTTTTGACCCCCAGGCGCCCGTCGTCAGACCGTCTCCTTGACCCGCGCCGAAAGGAAATCCGGCAGGTCGGCAACCGAATCCAGGATGACGTCGGCGATTTCGGCCAGCGATTCGCGCGTGCCTGTGCCGGAGAGCACGCCCACCGCCAGGCCGCAGCCACCAGCCCGCGCCATTTCGAGATCGTGGCGGTTGTCGCCGACCATGGCGATCGCCGCCGGCTTCAGTCCGGTAAGATCGCAGAAGGCCTGGATCGTGTCGGGTGCAGGCTTGGGATTGGCCACCGCGTCGTAGCCATAGGCGGCATCGAAGAGTTGGGCGACGCCCAGCGTGACCAGCGTCTTTTCAGCGCCGCTGGTCGAATCGTTGGTGGCGACACCGAGCCGGTAGGCTCTTTTATGCAGTGCCGCCAGCGTGTCGACGATACCAGGCAGCGCCACCGCCATCGCCGAGCCCTGCATCGAGGTGATCTCGTTGAAGCGGGCGACGGCCAGCATCTGGTCCTCGTCGGACAGCCGCGGGAACCACAATTCGACGACGTCCATGTTGGTACCCGAGGCAAAGATTGAATCGGGCTTGAAGCGGCGGTTAGCGAAATCGAAGCCGGCCGCGGCAAGCAGCCTGTCGGCCTTCCAGCGATCGCCTTCGGCCGCGTCCATGGCCATGAAGTCGGCGACGCCAAGCCAGGTCGCGTTGAAGTCGACAAGCGTTCCATCCTTGTCGAACAATATTCCCTTGATGTCGGCCAAACGCTTCACTCCGAACCACGCAATTGGTGGATATGTCCGACAAGGCCGGCGGTCGAGGCATCCCGCTTTGCGGCACTTTCCTTGCCTTCCACGACAGGCAGGAGGCCGGTGGCCAGTTCCTTGCCGAGCTCGACGCCCCATTGGTCGAAGGAGTTGATGTTGAAGAGCGTTCCTTCGACGAAGACGCGGTGCTCGTAAAGCGCGATCACCCGACCCAGGGTGCGCGGGTCGAGCTTGCGGTAGAGGATGGTCAGCGAGGGCCGGTTTCCCGAGAAGACGCGATGCGGCGCGATGCGGTCGACGTCGGCGGGCTTCATGCCCTTGGCCAGCATCTGCGCGCGCGCCTCCTCCAGCGTGCGGCCCTTCATGAAGGCTTCAGACTGTGCCAGGCAATTGGCGAGCAGCAGGTCGTGCTGATGCTTGAGATCGGGCTCGTGGCCGACGGCGGCGGCAAGGAATTCGACCGGGATGAAATCGGTGCCCTGGTGCAGCAGCTGGAAGAAGGCGTGCTGGCCGTTGGTGCCGGGCTCGCCCCAGACCAGCGGTCCGGTCGGTGTGGTCACCGCGGTGCCCTCGAGGGTGACGCTCTTGCCGTTCGATTCCATGTCGAGCTGCTGCAGATAGGCCGGCAGCCTGGACAGGCGCTGGTCGTAGGGGATGACGGCGCGGGCCGGGTATTTGCAGATCACCCGATGCCACCAGCCGACCAGCCCCAGCAGCGCCGGCAGGTTCTTGCGCAACGGCGCGGTGCGGAAGTGCTCGTCCATCTCGTGCGCGCCATCGAGGAAGGCGCGGAAATTCCGTGGACCGACCGCGATCATGACAGGCAGGCCGATCGCACCCCAGACCGAATAGCGGCCGCCGACCCAGTCCCAGAAGCCGAAGACGCGATCCGCTTCGATGCCGAATTTCGCCACCAGGTCGAGCGCGGTCGAGACGGCGGCGAAATGCTTGCCGACCGCCTCCTTGCCGAGCGCCTTCTGCACCCAGTCGCGCGCCGTCTGCGCATTGGTCATCGTCTCGACAGTGGTGAAGGTCTTGGAGGCGATGATGAACAGCGTGGTTTCGGCGGACAGGCTCTTCAGCGTGTCATGGATATGGGCGCCGTCGATATTGGAAACATAGTGCGCGCGCGGGCCGTCATGATAGGGGGCGAGCGCCAGGGTCACCATGGCCGGACCGAGATCCGAACCGCCGATGCCGATGTTGACGATGTCGGTGATCTTCTTGCCGGTGGCGCCGGCCGCCTTGCCGGAGCGGATCGCGTCGGCGAAGGCGCCCATCGCGTCGAGCACGGCGATGACGTCCGCCTTGACGTCCTGGCCGTCGACCGTGACGCCCTTGCCGCTCAGGTTGCGCAGCGCCGTGTGCAGCACGGCGCGGTCCTCGGTGATGTTGATCTTCTTGCCGGCGAACATGGCTGCACGGCGACCTTCGAGATCGGCAGCCTTGGCGAGCTCTTCCAGCAAATCCATGGTGGTCGCGTCGACGGCGCATTTCGACCAGTCGAGCAACATGTCACCGTCGGTGGCGGAGAATGTCGCAAACCGCTGCGGATCGGCGGCGAAGGCCTGGCGCATGTCGCCTGGCGCGCTTGCGCGATGGTCGCGCAAGGCGGCAAGCTGTTTCTGGAAGGCTGTCTGATCCACTGGCGGGAAACTCCTGGCGTCTTCGACGCACCATACCAGACCGGATGTTTCCGGCGCGTGTCGTCGCGCCACAACTATTGAGCCGAACTCGGTCCGGTCAATACGCGGTTATGCCGCATCGCATCACGATGCGATGACAGAATGTGTCAGCGGCGCGGTTTGCAGCCGTCGATCTCGGACGAAGGATCACTGGCATAAATCCCAAAGATCAGAAAAATTGATTGGCGCAACCCCTTGTGCCACCGTTACATTCGACTGGTCCAGCCAAACGAAAAAAGCTGGCCATCGAGGAACATTTCCCATGCCACAGCGCAATGACACGGCCATATGGTCCGGCCTGTTCCGGATTTCGGCCGAATCCGGCCAAACCCTCCAGGCACAGATCCGCCAGGCGATCGTGGCCGCCATCCTAGACCGCCAAATCGCCGCTTCGATGCCACTCCCCTCGTGCCGTATCCTGGCCGAGAAACTCGGCGTGGCGCGCGGAACCGTGGTTCTGGCCTTCCAGCAGCTCGTCGACCAGGGGTTCCTGGTGGCGCGCGAGCGTCGCGGCCATTTCGTCAATCCCGACGTGCTGGCAACACCCGCCAAGCCGCACCAGAAAGCGCCCGACCAGGCCAACGAGATCGACTGGAAGGCACGCCGGCAGATCGCGGCAAGCGATATGCCGCCGCCGGCCAAGCACGAGAACTGGATCAAGTCGTCCTACCCGTTCGTCTACGGCCAGTTCGACCCGGCGCTGTTCCCGACCGCCGAGTGGCGCGAGTGCAACCGCATGGCGCTGGCGGTGCTGGAAATCCGCAACTGGGCGTCCGACATGGTCGATCGCGACGATCCGCTCCTGATCGAGCAGATCCAGGCGCGGCTCCTGCCCCGGCGCGGAATCTTCGCCAATCCCGACGAGATCATCGTCACGCTGGGCGCCCAGAACGCGCTCTACATGCTGGCGACACTTTTGATGACCAAGGGCTCCAAGGTGGCGATGGAAGATCCCGGCTACCCCGACGCCCGCTCGATCTTCCGGCTTGCGGGCGCCGACATCCAGCCAGTGCCGGTCGACCAGTCCGGCATCGTAACCTCTTCTATCCCCAATGATTCCGGCTTCGTCTTCGTCACGCCCAGCCATCATTGCCCGACCATGGTGCCGTTGTCGGCCGAGCGGCGGCAGGATCTTCTGGCGCGTGCCAACCGGCACAACCAGATCATCATCGAGGACGGCTATGACAGCCAGCTTCTCGACGAGGCGCCGCAGCAGGCGCTGAAGAGCCTCGATCGCTCCGGCCGCGTCGTCTATGTCGGATCGATGTCGAAGACGCTGGCTCCCGGCTTGCGGCTTGGCTACATCGTGGCGTCGGCTGGACTGATCGCGGAGCTCAGGGCCCTGCGCCGCTTCATGCTGCGTCACCCGCCGGCAAACAACCAGCGCGCCGTGGCACTCTTCCTGTCGCTCGGGCATCACGAAGCGCTGGTGCGGCGGCTGTCGAGCGCCTTCGACGAACGGCGCAAGCGCCTGGTCCATGCGATTTCCGCCTTCCTGCCGGAATGGCGTTCGACCGACTCGGCCGGCGGCACCTCGCTGTGGCTCGAAGGGCCACGCGGCACCGATTCGCGTGGACTGGCCGAGGCCGCAGCCTCGCGCAGTGTCATCATAGAGCCTGGCGACCGGTTCTTCGACCGCACGGAAAAGCCTTCGCGTTTCATGCGCTTGGGCATTTCCTCGATCGCGCTGCAGCACATCGAGCCCGGCATTCGCGAGCTCGCCACCGCGGCCGGACGCAGGCCGGCAGCGGCCTGATCCACTCCCCGATCCCCTTGACCGGAGCCGCACGACAGCGGCTCCGGCTCCTTTAGCTCTGGCATATGCAACCAGACCGGCTGGCTCATAGTCTGTGCCAATGCCGGCGGCATAGTCGTGGCACAAAGGGGAAGAAGCAGCCGATGGTGGACCAACCGCCACCCTGTTTCCGAGAAAAGGTGGAGTGCCTCCATGTCAGTGGTTGTTGAAAAGCAGGAAGCGGCGGACCAGCGTTCGCGCCGCTCCGGCGGGCGCGAAGCGCGCCGCGCCATGCGGGCAGCGCCGTTGGCCGACGACATCAAGCCGGTGCGCGCCGGCCTCGAGGGCGGCAGCTACGGACCGCTGGCGGGCAATGACCAGGAGCGCATCCATGAAGCGGTGCTGACGCTGCTGGAGACGGTCGGCTTTGCCAATGCCATCCCTTCCTGCATCGAGGCGCTGACCAAGGTCGGCGCCACCTATGGCGACGATGGCCGCATTCGTTTTCCACGCGCGCTGGTGCTCGACACGATCAAGAAAGCTGCCCGGAATTTCACCTTGCACGGCCAGGATCCCAAACACGATATGGTGATCCAGGGCAAGCGCGTGCACTACGGCACGGCCGGTGCCGCGGTCCATCTGGTCGATGTCGAAAAGCGCGAATACCGCGAATCGCTGCTGCAGGACATCTATGACGCCGCCCGCATCGTCGAGGGGCTCGACAACATCCATTTCTTCCAGCGGCCGATGGTGCCGCGCGACATTCCCGATCCGCTCGAAATGGACTTCAACACGCTCTACGCCTGCGTGATGGGCACGTCCAAGCATGTCGGCACCTCTTTCACGGTGCGCGAGAACGTGCAGCCGGCGCTCGAAATGCTCTATGCCATCGCCGGCGGCGAGGAGAATTTCCGCGCCAGACCGTTCGTGTCGAACTCGAACTGCTTCGTCGTGCCGCCGATGAAGTTCGCCGAGGACGCCTGCGGCGTGCTCGAAGCCTGCGTCGATGGCGGCATCCCGATCCTGTTGCTGTCGGCCGGACAGGCCGGCGCGACCGCGCCGGCGGCGATTGCCGGCGCCGTCGTGCAAGCCGTGGCCGAAGTGCTGGCTGGCCTCGTCTATGTCAACGCCCTGAAGCCGGGACATCCGGCGATCTTCGGCACCTGGCCGTTCGTTTCCGATCTGCGCACCGGCGCCATGTCCGGCGGCTCGGCCGAACAGGCGGTGCTGACGGCAGCCTGCGCGCAGATGGCACAGTTCTACGATCTGCCGGGTGGTTCGGCCGCCGGCATGACGGATTCGAAACTGCCCGATATCCAGTCCGGCTACGAGAAGGGCATCACCGATGTGATGGCCGGCCTTGCCGGGCTCAACCTGGTCTATGAATCGGCCGGCATGCATGCATCGCTGCTCGGCTTCTGCCTGGAAAGCCTGATCATCGACAATGACATGCTGGGCCACTGCCTGCGCTGCGTGCGCGGCATCGAGGTGACCGACGAGGCGCTGTCGATCGACACTATCGCCGATGTCTGCCTGAGGGGACCGGGCCACTATCTCGGCAACGAGCAGACGCTGCGGCTGATGCAGACGGAATATTTCTATCCCGCCGTCGGCGACCGTTTCTCGCCGAAGGAATGGAACGAGAAGGGCCGGCCCGACATCCTGCAGCGCGCGATCATCGAGAAGAAGCGCGTCCTTGCCGAACGTTTCCCGCGCCACGTGCCGAAGCCGCTCGACGACAAATTGCGCATGCGTTTCGGCGAGATGATCAAGCTGCCGCGCGCCAATATGGGCGGGTAGCGCCGCTTCTCGTCAAAGGGTGTGTTGAGATTCAGGTCAGGCCGAGTCGAAAACGGTGGCTTGCGAGAACCGGAGCGGAGCGTACTTTTGGGTACGTGAGCAACGGAAGCGCAGCAAGCTATCGTTTGCAGACCGGCATCACCTGAATATCGACGCACCCTAGTCCGTGCCGAGCCCGTAGCGTTCTACGACTTCGGCATCGATCAGCTTGGCGTGCAGCGCCATCAGCACGATCTTCGCGTCGAAACTGTCGCCGGCCTCGACCGCGGCTTCGATCCGGTGCTCGGCATCCTGCCGCTGCTGCAGGCCTTGGGACCGCTCGAACGTCTCCGGCCCGGCAATGCAATAGCTGAACAGGCGCGCGACTTGCGGATAGGCCTGTGGCGGCGGCTCGCCGGGCCAGTGATCCTTCATCAGATTGACGATGGTGAGTTTTACGCCCTCGGGCACCAGGGCGGGATGCAGGTCGGCGCCGCGCAAGGCCGTGTCGAGCTGCCTCAGATCGCCCGAGCGGCCGAACATTCCAAGGAAGCCGAGGGAAGAACGCCGTTGCGCCATGATGTTCCAATCCGTTTCCAACCAGTTAGGTGGTTCGCAAGCGGATTACAAAGGCAACGGATCCTAAAGCGCCGCGCGCTTTAGGTCTTTGTTTTGATGCATGTCGTTCTCCCAAAACCGAGTCACTTTTGGGCGACATGCATTAGCCGCTTACCGCCAACAACAGGACGCCGGCCAGAGCCGATCCGGCGAGCGTCGGCAGCATGCCGATCTTCAGCTTCAGGATGGCGATCATGGCGGCCAGGGAAAGCAGCGCCGCGCGCCAGTCGATCGACGAGAGCACCGGCACATTCATGCCTGGACCTATCGTGTGCACCTCACGGAAAACGACGTGCAAGGCAAACCACAAAGCGAGATTCATGATGACGCCGACGACGGCGGCGGTGATCGCGCCCAATGCGGCCGATAGGGCCTTGTTGCCGCGCAGGGCCTCGATATAGGGCGCACCGAGGAATATCCAGAAGAAGCAGGGCGTGAACGTTACCCACAGCGTGAGTAGTGCTCCGAGCGACCCGGCAAACAATGGGTCCAGCCCCCCGGGGTGGCGGAACGCGGCGATGAAGCCGACGAACTGCAGCACCAGGATGAGCGGACCTGGCGTGGGGTCGGCAAGCCCGAGACCATCGACCATTTCACCGGGGGCAAGCCAGCCGAAGGACTGGACGGCCGCCTGCGCGACATAGGCAAGCACCGCATAGGCGCCACCGAAGGTGACGACCGCCATCAGGCTGAAAAATCGGCCTATCTCGGTCCAGACGCTCGCGGAGCCGGTGAACCACCAGATCGCAAGAACGGGTCCGAGCCAGATCGGCAGCCAGATGGCGACAGTGCGCGGCGCATGCCATTTGGTCGGCGTGACATGGGCCAATTCGCCGCGCTCGAACATCAGGTCGACCGCGCCCTTGATATCGGCAATGTCGCCCTTGCCATGGGTGGAGCCGGAAAACAGGCCTGGAACAACGCGGTCTCCCAGCCATCCTGTCAGGCCCGCGAGCAGGACGATGAGCGGGAACGGCACATTCAACGCATAGATGGCAATGAAAGCCGCGACCGCGATCGACACCATGACCGGATTTTTCAGGGCGCGCCGTCCGATCCGGATCACCGCCTGGACGACAATGGCCAGCACCGCCGCCTTCACCCCGAAAAACAGCGCCTCGACGAGCGGCACGTCGCCATAGAGTGCGTAGAGAACGCTCAGGATCAGCATGACGAGCGCGCCCGGCACGACGAACAGCATGCCGGCAACGAGGCCGCCGATTGTCCTGTGCAGCAGCCAGCCGATATAGATGGCGAGCTGCTGCGCTTCCGGGCCGGGCAGCAGCATGCAGTAGTTCAGCGCATGCAGGAAACGCTGTTCACCGATCCAGCGCCGCTCCTCGACCAGTTCCTTGTGCATCAAGGCGATCTGCCCGGCCGGCCCGCCGAAGCTGAGCAGTCCGATTTTCGTCCAGAGCCTCAAGGCTTCGGCAAAGGTCGGTGCGGCCGGCGCCTCGCTGTTTACCGCCGCATCCTGCGGCACAAGAGCGCTCATGCCGTTTTACCCCCAGCTGCTCCTGGCCAATTGTGGGTTTCTTCGGTGGCGTCGCGGCACCAGCGGAAGAACGCATCGTAGAGCAGCATGCCTGCTTCCAACTGCTCCAAATCGTCGCGATACATGCGCGACAGGCCGAGCGATGCAGCCAGAAAGCCGGCGGCCTGGGGCACCAGATCGAGGCTTGCCGTGTCGGCGGCGCGCACGATCAGGGCAAGGCGATCGAGCGCCTCGGATTCCAGCCCGAACTCCTCGATCATCGTGTCGAAGGTGCAGCGATCGCCGCGATGGCTCCAGAACACATTGTCGATGTCGAAAGGCACGGCCTGAAAACGGTCGGCGACAGCAGGCACTTCGGCTGCCTCGACGAACAGGAAGATCGCATGAGGATCGACGAAGCGCCGGATCAGCCAGGGGCAAGCGATGCGGTCGACCTTCGGGCGCGATCGCGTCACCCACACAGTGCGGCCTCTTTCGTCGCGTGGCGGTAAGCTTTCGGTGCGGACCAAAAGCCCCTTCGCGTCACGCCAGGCTTCGAAGCCGCCCTCGAGGGATTCAGCGGAAATTCCCTCATGCCGCAGCCATGCGGCCACGCCTTGCGAGAGTTTTTGACCTTTCTGACAGACGACCGCGACCTGGCTGCCGGCAAATTCGGGAGCCCAGGTCGAAACGGTTTTGAAATTGCGTCGGCATGAAGCCGGCAGCAGGCGCTGATCGGCGTCGAAATCCTCATCGATGCGGACATCGATGATTGCGGGTGCACCCGGCAGACCGACCAGACGGGACAGTTGCGATACGGTGATAGCGGTTGTTGACGGCATGGCGTCCACCTCCTGATAGAGAAGCCTGGACGCGAACGTTGGGCTGACGCCTCACGGGGTCGTCGCGATGCACCCCTTGCCATGACAGTGGATTTGTCGGGCGCGCTTGTCAAGGATCGCTGGTCTCTATCCGCCGTCGGCGCGCCACGCCAAACGAAACACGGCTGGCGACCTGAGTAAGCAGGCCGCCAGCCGTCGATCCAACATCGGTGATTGTCGCCAGGAATAATCTATGACTATCCCTGGGAATAATCGATGATTGTCCCCCGAGCAATCAGTGATTGTCCCCCGGAGCAATCAGTGATTGTCCCCGGAGCAATCAGTGATTGTCTCTGGGCACGCCGCTGGTGTGCGCGACATCCTGGTATTTCACCGCCGGCTTCAGCACCATTCCCTCGGAGAACTGGTCGACCATGCCGCGCTGGATTTCCTGCCACGGCGTCTGGTGTTTGGGATAGTGAAAGCCGCCATTGTTCTGCAGTTCGGCACGGCGCCGCGTGATCTCGTCATCGGTGACCAGGATATCGGCGGTGCCCTTCCTGAGATCGATGCGGACGCGGTCGCCTGTCTTGAGCAGCGCCAGGCCGCCGCCGATCGCGGCTTCGGGCGAGGCATTCAGGATCGACGGAGAGCCTGACGTGCCCGACTGGCGGCCGTCACCGATACAGGCGAGTGCGTGGATGCCCTTCTTGATCAGGTAGGCCGGCGGCTGCATGTTGACCACCTCGGCGCCACCGGGATAGCCGACCGGGCCGGCGCCGCGCATGAACAGGATGGTGTGCTCGTCGATGCCTTGCGCCGGATCGTCGATGCGGGCGTGGTAATCCTCGGGGCCGTCGAAGACCATGGCGTTGCCTTCGAAGGCTTCGGGATCCTTCGGGTTGGACAGATAGCGCTCGCGGAATTCGGGCGAGATGCCGCTGGTCTTCATGATCGCCGAATCGAACAGATTGCCCCTGAGGTTGATGAAGCCGGCATTGGCCTTCAGCGGCTTGTCGACGCTGCGGATGACTTCGGCATTCTCGTTGGCGACCCCCTTGCAATTGTCACCGATCGACTTGCCGTTGACGGTCAGCGCATCGGGATGCGGCAACAGCCCGCCCTTCATCAGTTCGGCCACCACGGCCGGCACGCCGCCGGCATGATGGTAATCCTCGCCGAGATACTCGCCCGTCGGCTGCAGATTGACGATGAGCGGCACCTTGAGGCCGATCTTCTGCCAGTCGTCATTGTCGAGCGGCACGCCGAGATGGCGGGCAATCGCATTGAGGTGGATCGGCGCGTTGGTGGAGCCGCCGATCGCCGAGTTGACGACGATGGCGTTCTCGAAGGCCTTGCGCGTCATGATGTCGGACGGTTTCAGGTCCTCATGCACCATCTCGACGATGCGCTTGCCGGTCTCGTAAGAAATCTGGCCGCGCTCGCGATAGGGCGCCGGGATGGCGGCCGAACCCGGCAGTTGCATGCCGAGCGCCTCGGCCAGCGAATTCATCGTGGTGGCGGTGCCCATGGTGTTGCAATAGCCGGTGGACGGCGCCGAGGAGGCGACGATGTCCATGAACTCGTCATAGCCGATCTCGCCGGCCGACAGGCGCTGGCGCGATTCCCAGACGATGGTGCCGGAGCCGGTGCGCTTGCCCTTGTGCCAGCCATTGAGCATCGGGCCGACCGACAGCGCGATGGCCGGAATGTTGACGGTGGCCGCCGCCATCAACAGCGCTGGCGTCGTCTTGTCGCAGCCGATGGTCAGCACCACGCCGTCGAGCGGATAGCCGTAGAGCACCTCGACGAGGCTGAGATAGGCGAGATTGCGGTCGAGTGCCGCGGTCGGGCGCTTGCCCGTTTCCTGGATCGGATGGCACGGAAACTCGAATGGAATGCCGCCCATCGAGACGATGCCTTCGCGCACACGCTTGGCGAGTTCGATGTGGTGCCGGTTGCAAGGCGAAAGGTCCGAGCCGGTCTGGGCGATGCCGATCAGCGGCTTGCCCGACATCAATTCGGCGCGCGTCAGCCCGTAATTCAGGTAGCGCTCAAGATAGAGCGCGGTCATTCCCGGATTGTCAGGGTTGTCGAACCACTCTTGCGAGCGAAACTTTTTCTTCTTCGTGGGGGCGCCAGCCATCATGGTCTCCGTATTTGTATGACAAATCGATATGACAACGCGCGGATGCAGGCAAGGGGCACGCGTGATCTGAACCCGCACTTTGGTGCGATAGACATGTATCGACCCGCACGCTACGACCAATCCGACATCGGCGATCCGGGAGGTTTTGATGGCTTTGGTGATCGAAGGCGAGGAACGTATCGCCGCACCCATACAGAAAGTATGGGAAGCTTTGAACGATCCGGCGGTGCTCAAGGAGAGCATTCCCGGCTGCCAGAGCCTGGAGATGAAGTCGCCGACCGAGATGGCGGCGACCGTCGTCCTGAAGATCGGACCGATCAAGGCGACCTTCAACGGCGAGGTGACGTTGAAAAACCTCAAGCCGCCGCATGCCTATACCATCCAGGGCGAAGGCAAGGGCGGCATTGCCGGCTTTGCCAAGGGCGGCGCTGACGTGACGCTGACACCGGATGGGCCGGATGCCACCGTCCTGAAATACGCGGCCAAGGCCGATGTCGGCGGCAAGATCGCCCAGCTTGGCAGCCGGCTGATCGAGTCGACCTCGAAGAAGCTGGCCGGACAGTTCTTTTCGACATTCGGCGAGAAGGTGGGCGGCTAGGCCCTCCCCCTTGAGAATCACTCGAAGACGATGTTCGGCACCGCCGCTTCGGCGGCGCCACGCTCCTCGTTGACCCGATCCCAGACCTTCGAAGCAATATCGCGATAAATCTTAGCCTCGGCGCTGTCGGGCTTCGACGCCACGACCGGCGAACCTTCGTCGGAGCTTTCGCGAATGCCCATCTCCAGCGGCACTTCGCCGAGGAAGGTGACGCCGAGGCGCTCGGCCTCGCGGCGTGCGCCGCCATGGCCAAAGATGTCGTAGCGCTTGCCGGTGTCGGGCGCCAGGAAGTAGCTCATGTTCTCGACGATGCCGAGCAGCGGCACGTCAACCTTCCTGAACATGTTCAGCCCCTTGCGGGCATCGATCAGCGCCAGGTCCTGCGGCGTCGACACGATGACGGCGCCGGCCAGCGGCACCTGCTGGGCCATGGTCAGCTGGGCGTCGCCGGTACCGGGGGGCATGTCGACGACAAGCACGTCGAGCCGCCCCCATTCGACCTCGCGCAGCATCTGCGTCAGCGCCGACATCACCATCGGACCGCGCCAGATCATCGGTGTCTCCTCGTCGACGAGGAAACCCATCGACATCACCTTCAGCCCGTAGTTCTCCATCGGCTTCAGGATCTTGCCGTCAACCGTCTGCGGCCGGCCGTGAATGTTGAGCAGCCTGGGCATTGACGGGCCGTAGATGTCGGCATCGAGCACGCCGACGCGCAGGCCGTTGGCGGCAAGGCCAAGCGCGATGTTGACGGCGGTGGTCGACTTGCCGACACCGCCCTTGCCGGAAGCAACGGCGATGATCGCCTCGATGCCGGGCACGCCGCGCTTGCCATGGCTGTGGGAGGCGGGAGCCTGTGGGGCAGCGCGCGGTGCGGCAGCGGCGGGCGGTGCCGATGGTGCCGGCCTGGCAGCGGGACGCGCCGAAACCGGCGCCTCCATGCCGCCGCCCTTCTTTTCGGCCGTCAGCGCGACGACGGCGCCGGCGACACCTGGGATTGCCTTGACGACACGCTCCGCGGCGGCGCGCAACGGCTCCATCTCCTGCGCCCTGACGGCGGGAACCGTGATCGAGAAGAACACTTTTGCGTCGGCGATAAAGATCTCGGAGACCATGCCGAGATCGACGATATTGCTGGTGAAGTCAGGCCCATTGACCGTCTTCAGGCGCTCGGTGACGATTTCCTTGGTAACGGACATGATCTTTTCCTCGGCGTTCGGCCCCTCAGATAGTGTAGTTTTCGGGCAGAACCAAGCAGCCGCCTCGACGCACCCCTTGACGCCTCCTTGGCTGATGCGAACGAGAGCACCGGCGGGCACAAGTCGCCAAGCATGGCGCGCGACCTATTTCAATGAGGATGAGGGAAGACAATCAGGGAAGGATAGGATCATGCTCGAAAACAGCAACGCCACGGCCAACATCGCGGTCAAGGACCTGGCGAGAGCAAAGGCCTTTTATGAGGGGACTCTGGGCCTCAAGCAGGTCGATGACATGGGTGGCGAACTGATCGTCTACAAAAGCGGCGACACGTTCATCAATGTCTATCATTCACAATTTGCCGGGACCAACAAGGCGACGGCGGTGACCTGGACAGTCGGTGATCGGATCGAGACTGTCGTCAAATCGTTGAAATCGAAAGGCGTTGCCTTCGAACACTACGAAATGCCCGGGCTGACGATCGAGGGTGACGTCCATGTCGGCCAGGGCATGAAGGTCGCCTGGTTCAAGGATCCGGACGGCAACATCCTCAATCTTGTGAGCCAGTAGACCGCATCGCGATTGCCGGGGCCGGGCGCCGCGATGTTGCCTCAGCCCGTCAGGTTGACGGCGAGATAGGTGAGAGCCGAAATCGCCGCCGTCGCCGGCAGGGTGACGACCCAGGCGATGACGATGTTGCCGGCAATGCCCCAGCGCACCGCCGAGACGCGGCGGGCGGCGCCGACACCGATGATGGCACCGGTGATCGTATGCGTGGTCGATACGGGAATGCCGAGCCAGGTGGCGGCGAACAGCGTTATGGCACCGCCGGTCTCGGCACAGAAGCCCTGCATCGGATTCAACCGGGTGATCTTCGAGCCCATCGTGTGAACGATGCGCCAGCCGCCGAACAGCGTGCCCAGCGCCAGCGCCGACTGGCAGGTGAGGACGACCCACAGCGGCACGTAGAATTTCTCGCCGAGCATGCCTTGCGAATAGAGCAGCACGGCGATGATGCCCATGGTCTTCTGGGCATCATTGCCGCCATGTCCGAGCGAATAGAGCGAGGCGGAAAAGAACTGCAGCACGCGGAAGGTGCTGTCGACGGCAAACGGCGTCTGGCGCACGAACAGCCACGAAACCACGAGGACGAGGACGAGCGCCAGGACAAAACCCGTTGCCGGCGACAGGACGATCGCGGCGACCGTCTTGCCGAGCCCCGACCAGACGATGGCGCCGACGCCCGCCTTTGCGACGCCGGCGCCGACCAGCCCGCCGATCAGCGCGTGCGAGCTGCTCGATGGGATGCCGGCGATCCAGGTGACGATGTTCCAGACGATGGCGCCCACGAGAGCCGAGAAGATCACCGCCGGCGTGACGACGCTGACGTCGACGATGCCCTTGCCCACGGTTTCAGCGACATGGAGACCGAAGAACATGAAGGCGATGAAATTGAAGAAGGCCGCCCAGAACACCGCATAATGCGGCCGCAGCACGCGCGTGGAGACGATCGTGGCGATGGAGTTGGCCGCGTCGTGCAGGCCGTTGAGAAAATCGAAGAACAGCGCGACGGCGACAAGGCCGGCCAGCAGGGGAAAGGCTATGGTGGCTTCCATTGCCTAGACGTTCTCGATGACGATGCCGCTGATCTCGTTGGCGACGTCCTCGAAACGGTCGACGACCTTCTCGAGCTGGCCATAGATCTCGCTGCCGATCAGATAGGCCATAGGGTCGCTGCTGCCGTGTTTCCTGAACAGGTCTTTCAGCCCCTGCTCATGCAGATCATCGGCCCGGCTTTCGACGCGCATGACTTCTTCGGCGATGGCGTTGAGGCGCACCGTGTGCGTACCGACCTTGGCGAGCAGCGGGATCGCCTCGGCCACCAGCTTGGCGGCAGCGACGATGACGCCGCCCATCTCCTGCATCAGCGGGTCGAATTCCTTCTTTTCGAACAGTCTTACCGTCTTGACGGTCTTGTGCATCATATCGATGGCATCATCCATCGACTGGATCAGGTCCTTGATGTCGCCGCGATCGAAAGGCGTGATGAAGGAGCGCCGCACGGCAAGCAGGACCTCGGCGGTGATGTGGTCGGCCTCGTCCTCGAGATCGACGATCTTCTGGCACCAGCGATCGATATCCTTGCCCTGGAGGAGGAGCTGCAGCGCCTCCGCGCCGCCGACCACCGTGCGGGAATGGCGCTCGAACAGATCAAAGAAGCGATCTTCGCGCGGCAGCAGCTTGCGGAACCAGCCCAGCATGTCAGTCTCCCATCGCGGCCGGTTCACGACCGTTTTACTGACATAGCGCCGCACGGCGCCGCGGGGAACCGTAAGCCGGCTGAAAAGATGTGGATGCGGGGCGTTATGCATATCGCTTGCGGCAAAGGACAAATTGCCCGAGCCTGCATGACGACCGGAAGGATGGCATGATCGACAAACTCGAATTCTTCATCGCGCTGGCCAAGGAAGAGCATTTCGGCCGGGCGGCGGAAGTGTGCGGCGTCACCCAGCCGACGCTTTCGGCCGGGATCAAGCAGCTGGAAGGCCAGCTCGGCGTCATGCTGGTGCTGCGCGGCTCGCGCTTCCAGGGCCTGACGCCGGAAGGCAAGCAGGTGCTGGTTTGGGCGCGGCGCATCGTCGGCGACTCAAGGACCATGCGCGAGGAAATGCGCGCGGCGCGCCACGGCCTTGCCGGCCGCATCCGCATCGCCGCCGTCCCGACGGCGCTGGCCATGGTGGCGCGGCTGACAACGCCGTTCCGCGAAAAGCATCCCGGCGTCACTTTTTCCGTCCTGTCGCGGACGTCGATCGAGGTGCTGACGCTGCTCGGCAATTTCGATGTCGATGCCGGCATCACCTATCTCGACAACGAACCCCTGGGGCGGGTGACCAGCGTGCCGCTCTATGACGAGCGCTACCAGCTGATCACGGCGGTCGGAAACCCCTATTCCGACCGCGACAAAGTGACGTGGGCCGAGATCAGCCATCTGCCGCTCTGCCTGCTGACGCCGGACATGCAGAACCGGCGCATCATCGACCAGCATCTGGCGGAAGCCGGCGTGCAGGTGCGGCCGACGCTGGAATCCAACTCGATGATTGTCTTGTTCTCGCATATCCGGACCGGCAAATGGTCATCGATCATGCCTCTCAACCTCGCGGAAACATTCGGCTTTTCGGAGCCGATCCGGGCCATACCGATCGTCGAGCCGGATGCCAGCCATACCGTCGGGCTGGTGGCGGCACCGCGCGAGCCGCACACGCCGCTCGTGCAGGCGCTGCTGGACGAGGCGATGGCGCTGGCAGACGATTTCCGCACCCATCGCTAGGCTAGAAATGCCTGAGAAGACGCTTGATAGAAATTTTCTATCGAGCGACGAAACCGCTTTATTGATCTCGGGGGTTTCCTCTGATTTCTTAAGCACTTAGCGATATTGCGCCTTATGCATGTCGTTGCCCTAACACCGCTTCGCATTTTTGGGCGACATGCATAGGGAAAGCCACGACCAGGGAGGGCGCTGCATGACGATGCAGCCTGCAAGTACGGAGATTGCATCGCGCACGGCCGCGATCGTCCAGGAGTTGAAAGGCCTCGAAGGCCCGCTGCTGCCGATCCTGCACGGCATTCAGGAGGAATTCGGCCATGTGCCGCATGATGTGCTGCCCGTCATCGCCGACGGGCTGAACCTCTCCAGGGCGGAGGTGCATGGCGTCGTGACCTTCTATCATGATTTTCGTGCCCGGCCGGCCGGCCGCCACGTGCTCAAGCTTTGCCAGGCGGAAGCCTGCCAGTCGATGGGCTCGGATGCTGTCGCCGCCAAGGTCAAGCAGCTGCTCGGCATCGATTTCCATGAGACCACCCGCGACGGATCGGTTACACTCGAGCCCGTCTATTGCCTCGGGCTTTGCGCCTGTTCGCCTTCGGCAATGCTCGACGGCGAGGTGATAGGACGGCTTGACGACGACAGGATCGACGAGATCGTCGCCGAGGTGCGCTCATGATCCCCCGCATCTACATTCCCGGCGATTCCGGCGCGCTGGCGCTGGGCGCCGAAAAGGTCGCCAAGGCGGTTCGCGCGGAACTCGCCGAGCGCGGCATCGAGGCCAAGATCGTGCGAAACGGCTCGCGCGGCGCCTATTTCCTCGAACCGATGGTCGAGGTGGCGACCGCCAACGGCCGGGTCGCCTACGGTCCCGTCAAGGCTTCCGACGTCAAGAGCCTGTTCGACAGCGGCTTCCTCACCGGCGGCCATCACAAACGCTGGCTGGGCGCGCCGGACAAGATCCCCTTCCTGGCCAAGCAGACCAGGCTGACCTTCGCGCGCTGCGGCATCAACGACCCGCTGTCGCTCGACGCCTATAAATCGCTCGGCGGACTGAAGGGCCTGCAGAACGCGGTGGCCATGGCGCCCGCCGACATCGTCAAACAGGTGACGGAGTCCGGTCTGCGCGGCCGCGGCGGCGCCGGCTTCCCGACCGGCATCAAGTGGAAGACGGTGCTGGATACGACGGGTGACCGCAAATACATCGTCTGCAACGCCGACGAGGGCGACAGCGCCACTTTCGCCGATCGCATGATCATGGAAGGCGACCCCTTCGTGCTGATCGAAGGCATGGTGATCGCCGGTATCGCCACAGGCGCGACCAAGGGTTTCGTCTATATCCGCTCGGAATATCCGCATGCGGTGGCTGTCATGAACAAGGCCGTCGAAGTCGCCCGCAAGGCCGGCGTGCTCGGCACCAACGTGCTGGGCTCGCCCAACGCCTTCGACATGGAGATCCGCGTCGGCGCCGGCGCCTATGTCTGCGGCGAGGAAACTTCGCTGCTCAACAGCCTCGAAGGCAAGCGTGGCGTGGTGCGCGCCAAGCCGCCGCTGCCGGCGATCCAAGGGTTGTTCGGCAAGCCGACGGTGATCAACAACGTCATCTCGCTGGCTTCCGTCCCTGTCATCATGGACAAGGGTGCCGCCTTCTACAAGGATTTCGGCATGGGCCGCTCGCGCGGCACGATCCCGATCCAGATTGCCGGCAACGTCAAGCATGGCGGCCTGTTCGAAACCGCCTTCGGCCTGACGCTGGGCGAGATCGTCGATGATATCGGCGGCGGCACGGCCACCGGCCGGCCGGTGAAGGCCGTGCAGGTCGGCGGGCCGCTCGGCGCCTATTTCCCACGTGCGCTGTTCGACACGCCGTTCGACTACGAAGAATTCGCCAAGCGTGACGGGCTGATCGGCCATGCCGGCATCACCGTGTTCGACGACACCGCCGACATGCTGAAGCAGGCGCGCTTTGCCATGGAGTTCTGCGCCATCGAAAGCTGCGGCAAGTGCACCCCTTGCCGCATCGGCTCGACGCGCGGGGTGGAGACCATCGACAGGCTCGCCGCCGGCATCGAACCGGAAAAGAACCTCGCTCTGGTCACCGATCTCTGCAACACGATGAAGTTCGGATCGCTCTGCGCGCTGGGCGGCTTCACGCCCTACCCGGTGATGAGTTCGATCACCCATTTCCCCGAGGATTTCAAGCCTGCGCCCTCGCGCGTGGCTGCTGAATAGGAGCTGGCAGATGAACATCAAGGCCGACTTCCCGACGCTCATCGAAGAACTCGATTACGGAACCCCGGAATCGAAGGCGCAAAAGCAGGTCACGCTGACCGTCGATGGCCGCAGCATCAGCGTGCCGGAAGGCACGTCGATCATGCGAGCGGCGATGGAAGGCGGGGTCGAGATCCCGAAACTCTGCGCCACCGACATGCTGGACTCGTTCGGCTCCTGCCGCGTCTGCCTGGTCGAGATCGAAGGACGCGGCGGCACGCCGGCATCCTGCACGACGCCGGTCGGCGAAGGCATGGTGGTCAAGACGCAGTCCGAGCGGCTCGACGCCATCCGCCGCGGCGTCATGGAACTCTACGTCTCCGACCATCCGACCGGCTGGAACGAGAAGGCCGGAACCGGCGCCAGTGAGTTCGACGCGGTGGCGAAGTCGGTCGGCCTGGCCGAGAACCGCTACGGCGTCGAGGGCCGCAATCACGTCAAGCCGGAAGACGGCGTTGCGCCCGGCCATGGCTCGCTTGCGGTCGACTACATCGCCCGCGATGAATCCAATCCCTATTTCACCTATGATCCGGCGCAATGCATCGTCTGCTCGCGCTGCGTGCGCGCCTGCGAGGAAGTGCAAGGCACCTTCGCGCTGACGATCGAGGGCCGCGGTTTCGAATCGCGCATGGTCGCCGGCATGCATGAGGACTTCATCGCTTCGGAATGCGTGTCTTGCGGCGCCTGCGTGCAGGCTTGCCCGACCGATGCGCTGCGTGAGAAGACCGTGCTCGCCAAGGGCCTGCCGGAGCGCTCGGCCATCACCACCTGCGCCTATTGCGGCGTCGGCTGCTCGTTCAAGGCCGAAGTGAAGGACGACGAAGTCATTCGCATGATGCCCTACAAGGAGGGCAAGGCAAACCATGGCCACTCCTGCGTGAAGGGCCGTTTCGCCTATGGCTATGCCACCCACAAGGACCGCATCCTGTCGCCGATGATCCGCGAGAAGGTCAGCGATCCCTGGCGCGAGGTGAGCTGGGAAGAAGCGATCGCCCATACGGCCAAGGAATTCCGCCGTATCCAGTATCAGTACGGACGCACATCCATCGGCGGCATCACCTCGTCGCGCTGCACCAATGAAGAGACCTATCTCGTGCAGAAGCTGGTGCGCCAGGGCTTCCGCAACAACAATGTCGACACCTGCGCACGCGTCTGCCATTCGCCGACGGGCTATGGGCTCGGCCAGACCTATGGCACCTCGGCCGGCACGCAGGATTTCGATTCCGTCGATTACACCGACGTCGCCGTCATCATCGGCGCCAATCCGGCTTCGGCGCATCCGGTGTTCGCCTCGCGGCTGAAGAAGCGGCTGCGCCAGGGCGCCAAACTGATCGTGCTCGATCCGCGCCGCACCGAGATGGTCAAGTCGGCGCATATCGAAGCGGACTATCACCTGCCGCTGAAGCCCGGCACCAATGTGGCGGTGCTGACGGCGCTGGCGCATGTCATCGTCACCGAAGGCCTGTTCAACGAGGCCTTCATCCGCGAGCGCTGCGACTGGACGGAATTCCAGGACTGGGCGTCCTTCGTCGCCTTGCCGGAAAACAGCCCCGAGACCGTCGGCAAATTGTCCGGCGTCGATCCCGAGCTGATCCGGGGTGCCGCGCGTCTCTATGCCACCGGCGGCAATGGCGCGATCTATTACGGACTGGGCGTGACGGAGCACAGCCAGGGTTCGACCACGGTCATGGCCATCGCCAACCTTGCCATGGCGACCGGTAATATCGGCCGGCCGGGCGTCGGCGTTAACCCGCTGCGCGGCCAGAACAACGTGCAGGGCTCGTGCGACATGGGCTCTTTCCCGCATGAATTGCCGGGCTATCGCCATATTTCGGGCGACGCCGTGCGCGACATCTACGAGAGCCTGTGGGGCGTGAAGCTCGACGACGAGCCGGGCCTGCGCATCCCCAACATGCTGGATGCCGCCGTCGACGGCTCCTTCAAGGGCATCTACATCCAGGGCGAGGACATCCTGCAGTCCGACCCCGACACCAAGCATGTCGCCGCCGGCCTGGCGGCGATGGAATGCGTGGTCGTGCACGACCTTTTCCTCAACGAGACGGCGAACTACGCGCATGTCTTCCTGCCTGGATCGACCTTCCTCGAGAAGGACGGCACCTTCACCAATGCCGAGCGCCGCATCAACATGGTGCGCAAGGTTCTGGAGCCGAAGGCACGCTACGCCGACTGGGAAGCGACACAGGAGCTTGCCCGCGCGATCGGGCTCGACTGGAACTACCAGCATCCCTCTGAGATCATGGACGAGATCGCCCAGACGACGCCGAGCTTCGCCGGCGTCTCGTTCGAGCTGCTCGACCGTGTCGGATCGGTGCAATGGCCCTGCAACGAGAAGGCACCGCTCGGCACGCCGATCATGCATGTCGATGGCTTCGTGCGCGGCAAGGGCAAGTTCATCCGCACCGAATATGTGGCGACCGACGAGCGGACCGGGCCGCGCTTCCCGCTGCTGCTCACCACCGGCCGCATTCTCAGCCAGTACAATGTCGGGGCGCAGACAAGGCGCACCGACAACGTCATGTGGCACTCGGAAGACCGGTTGGAGATCCACCCGCACGATGCCGAGAACCGTGGCCTGCGCGATGGCGACTGGGTGCGGCTGACCAGCCGTTCTGGCGAGACGACGCTGCGCGCGCTGATCACCGATCGGGTGTCGCCAGGCGTGGTCTATACGACGTTCCACCATCCGGACACGCAGGCCAATGTCATCACCACCGACTTCTCCGACTGGGCGACGAACTGTCCGGAGTACAAGGTGACGGCGGTTCAGGTCGGCGCGTCGAACGGCCCGTCGGACTGGCAGCGCGACTATGACGAGCAGGCACGCAACAGCCGCCGTATCGCACCGCTGGAAGCGGCGGAGTAGGGTTTGGTGTCTCGTCGAGGCGCCCCCCTCTGGCCTGCCGGCCATCTCCCCCTCAAGGGGGGAGATTGGATGGCGCACCGCCTTTCGCCAATCGCCAACGTCGAAAAGTGGGTGATATCGGCCAAGCTGCCAATCTCCCCCCTTGAGGGGGAGATGGCCGGCAGGCCAGAGGGGGATGCGTGACCCGCAAACGTCAAGCCATTACGCAAATCTCCCGCCTGGCGCACCGCGCCAGTGGCACTGTCGCGGCCAACCGGATGGTGCCGGAGGAGACGCCGGTGGCATTCTCGTTCGCCGGCACCACCCATGCGGTGATGATGGCGAGCCCGGCCGATTTCGAGGATTTCGCCCTCGGCTTCTCGTTGACCGAAGGCATCATCGCCGTGCCTGGGGAAATCGAGGCGATCGAGGTCGAGGATCATGGCGCCGGCATCGATATCCAGATCCGGCTGAAGGACCAGGCCAACACGCGCTTCGAGGCGCGGCGGCGCAGGCTTGCCGGGCCGGTCGGCTGCGGGCTCTGCGGCATCGAATCCATCGAGGAAGCGATGCGCTCCGTCGATGCGGTTGGTGCGTCAAAACTTACACTTGATGCGAACGATATCGCCCGCTCCGTGAAGCTCCTGTCGAAGGTGCAGCCGCTGCACGCCGAGACCGGCGCCGTGCATGCCGCCGGTTTCTACGTTCCGGGCAAGGGCGTCGTCCTGGCGCGCGAGGATGTCGGCCGCCACAATGCGCTGGACAAGCTGGCCGGCGCCCTGGCCAAGGCCGGCATCGACGGTTCGACGGGCGCGGTCGTGGTGACCAGCCGTGTCTCGGTCGAGATGGTGCAGAAGACGGCGGCGATCGGTTCCGCATTCATCATCGCCGTCTCGGCGCCGACGGCACTTGCCATCCGCACCGCGCAAGAGGCCGGCATGACGCTGGTGGCGCTGGTGCGCGGCGATGATTTCGATGTTTTCACCCACCCTGACCGGGTGGTCTTGGGAGTTGCCCAGCATGTCGCATGACGAAGACCACATCACGAGCACCAGCGAGAAGCTGGTGCGCATGGCCAACCAGATCGCGGCCTTTTTCCATTCCAGGCCGCGCGAAGAGGGCGTCGCGGGCGTCGCCGAGCACATCAACAAGTTCTGGGAACCCAGGATGCGCCGGCAGTTCTTCGAGATGCTGGACAGTGGCGGCGAAGGCTTCGACGAACTCGTCGTGGTCGCTTCCGCCAGGATCAAGCGGCCGATCTCGCCTGCCGAGGCCGATCTCAAGCTGGGATTGAAGGCCTCCCCGGCCGACATCGCCGCCTCACAAAAATAGGCCGCAGGGGCCACGCAGGCTTATATTCCTGCCTGCTAAAGTTTATGCTGCCGCAAGCGGCGCGGCTCTGCTATGGTTGACGATCAGAAATCGTCAGGCCGGGCGGAAAACTCGTGAGGCCGATCGAGACCCGATATGCCCTCAGTGGCGAGGTGCGGATCGCCTATCAGGTGGTCGGCCAGGGATCGTTCGATCTCGTCTTCGTACCAGGCTTCATTTCCAACCTCGACCTGCACTGGGATGACGAGGGCTACAGCCGGTTGCTCAAGCGGCTTTCGGCGTTCTCGCGGCTGATCCTGTTCGACAAGCGCGGCACGGGCCTTTCCGACCGTGTCGATGTCCATAACTTGCCCAGCCTGGAAACCCGCATGGACGATGTGCGCGCGGTGATGGATGCGGCCGGCAGTGGGCGTGCCGCGCTGCTCGGCGCTTCCGAGGGCGCACCGATGGCCATGCTGTTCGCCGCCACCTATCCGGAGCGGACACGGGCATTGGCGCTCTATGGCGGCTATGCGCATTTCCACAAATGGGTGATGCCGCCGGAGCGCCTCGACGCCTTCATCGAGATGGCCGAGACGGCCTGGGGCACCGGCGCCACCTTGCCCCATTTCGCGCCGGGCCGGGTTGACGATGCCCGTTTTTCAACCTGGTGGGCGCGCTTCGAACGCCTGTCGGCAAGCCCGACCGCGGCGGCGGCACTGGCGCGGATGAACGCCGAGATCGATATACGCGGCGTGCTGGCGGCGATCGGCGCGCCGACGCTGCTGATCCATCGCCGCAACGACGTCCGGGTCGATCCCGACGCCAGCCGCTTCCTCGCCAGGAAGATCCCCAATGCGAGGCTGGTCGAAATCCCGGGGCGCGACCATCCGATCTGGACCGGCGATGTCGACCGGGTGGCCGACTTGATCGAGGAGTTCCTGACCGGCGAGCGCGCGGTGGCGGAAGCGGAGCGCGTTCTGGCGGCGCTTCTGGTGACACGGATCTACGATACGGCGCGGCTTGGTGACCGGATGTGGAGCGAACGCAGCCAGCATTTCCACGAAACATGGCGGACGCTTGTCGGACGCCATGGCGGGCGCTGCGTGGATATACACGGCGAGATGATGATTTCACGCTTCGATGGACCTGGGCGTGCACTGCGCTGCGCGGCGGCGTTGCGCGACGCGGCGCAGCAGATCGGCGTGGCAAGCGCACAGGGCGCGCATGTCGGCGAGATCGAGACGCGCGGCCCTCCCATAGGATTGACGGGTCGCGTGACCATTCAGCTCGCCGCTCACGCCGGGCGCGGCGACATACTGGCGTCGCGGCTGGTCGCCGACCTGGCGGTCGGTTCGGGACTTCACTTCGTGGAAGCGGGGCGTGTCAGCATCGATGAGCTGGACGAGCCGCTGGCGCTTGTGCTCGCGATGTCCGAACAGCATCTGGAACCGACCTGCCGTCCCAAGGTCAAGGCGGCCGAGCCGGCCTCGCTGACAGTGCGCGAGAGCGAGGTCGTGAATCTGATTGCCGACGGCAAGAGCAATGCCGCGATCGCCGCCGAACTCAGGCTGAGCGAGCACACGGTCAAGCGCCACGTCGCCAACATATTGCTCAAGCTCGACCTTCCCTCGCGAGCGGCGGCGGCGGCATTTTCCGTCAGGCACGCTGGCCCGGACGGGCCATGAGAGCCATGGCGCTTTCGGGCGAAGCGGCGAGGCCGATGTAAGGGCTATCAATATCCCCATGCAGGCCAGGCGGGTATCGCCAGGAAGGCACTGCGAACGGAGGATGAAATGCTCAAGTCAAAACTGAATGTCAGATCACTTGTGATAGCGGCAGGCATTGGCGCGCTGTTCACGATCTCTCCCGCGAGAGCCGAGGATGCATCGGCGGCGGCCGCCTACAAGGACATCGAGGCAACGCTCGGTTCGGTGCCGGACATGTTCAAGACGCTGCCCGACGTCGCCATTGCCGGCGCCTGGGCCGAGATCAAGGGGGTGCAGCTCAACCCCAACACCGCGCTGGACGGCAAGACCAAGGAACTGATGGGCCTTGCGGTCGCCGCGCAGATCCCCTGCCAGTACTGCATCTATTTCCACACAGAGGCTGCCAAGCTCAACGGTGCGAGCGACGAGGAGATCAAGGAGACGATCGCGATGGCGGCGATCGTGCGCCACTGGTCGACAATCCTCAACGGCAGCCAGGTCGATCTGGCGACCTTCAAGAAGCAGACCGACGACGTGTTCGCAGCCGTGAAGGCGAAGTCGCAGTGAAAAAACACGGCCCGTCGATGACCGACGGGCGTGCTTCCAATCATCAGCCGCCCGATCGGGTAGACGGGCACATGGAGGATAAAATGCTGACCAAGACTCACACAGTGGATGGCGCGGCGATCAAGAAGGCGATCGAAGGCCGTGACGGCAAGATGCTGTCGAGCTTCTATGCCGATGACGCGCTGGTGCGGGTGATCGACCGCAACAACCCGCCGAGCAAGCCACGTGAAATCCGCGGGCGCGCGGCGATCACGACGTTCTGGGACGACATCTGCAGCCGCGCGATGACCCACAAGGTCGACACCACCATCGCCAACGGCGACAGCCTGGCCTTCACCCAGGCCTGCTCCTATCCGGACGGCACCAAGGTGTTCGCCGCGGCGATGCTGGAGCTGAAGAACGGGCAGATCGCACGGCAGACCGTCGTGCAGGCCTGGGACGAGTAGATCAACCGCAAACCACCGAGGGAGAACAAAAATGTTCAGCGCGAGATGGCAGATCGACGCCAAGTTCGGACACAAGCAGACCGTGCTCGAACTGCTCAAGAAATGGGAACGCGAGATCGGGTCGCAGGTCGGCATCGCCGACCTGCAATTCCAGATCATGACGGGATCGATCGGTGCGAGAGAAGCAACGGTCGAGTCGCATCATCAGGTCGAGAGCCTGGCCCAGTTGGAGGCGTTCTTCGCCAAGATCGGCAAAATCGACGCGCATGCCAAATGGGGCAAGGAGATGGAGCCCTTTGTCGTGTCGGGCACCAGCCTGTGGAACATCTATCGCATCGTGGAGTAGCGATTACGCTCGACCTTCCTTCTCCCCTTGCGGGAGAAGGTGGATCGACGCGTCAGCGTCGAGACGGATGAGGGGTGTTCCAGCTTGGCGCCAAGCTACCCCTCACCCGGATTGCCAACCGATTTGCGAAGCGCAAATCGGGGCAATCCCACCTCTCCCACAGGGGGAGAGGTAGAAGCGCTACTACCCATGCGCCACCATCACATGGCGCACCGCGGTATAATCCTCCAGCGCATAAAGCGACATGTCCTTCCCGTAGCCGGACTGCTTCAGCCCGCCATGCGGCATTTCGTTGGTCAGCATGAAGTGGGTGTTGATCCAGGTGCAGCCATATTGCAGGCGTGCGGCCGTCGCCATGGCGCGCGAGACGTCCTTGGTCCACACCGACGACGCCAGGCCATAGTCGCTGTCATTGGCCCAGCCCACCGCCTCGTCGACTTCCGTGAACCGAGTGACCGAGACGACCGGGCCGAAGACTTCGCGGCGTACGATCTCGTCCTCCTGCAGCGCGCCGGCAACGACGGTCGGCTGATAGTAGAAGCCGGTGCCCTCGCCCGGCTTGCCGCCGGTGGTGATCTCGATGTGCTTCAGTTCCGAGGCGCGCTCGACGAAGCTCGACACGCGGTCGCGCTGGCGGCGCGAGATCAGCGGCCCGATCTCGTTCTCGGTATCGTCCGATAGATTGTACTTGATGGTCGACACAGCCGACGAGAGATCGGCGACGAGCTTGTCGTAGATCTTCTTGCCGGCATAGATGCGGCAGGCGGCGGTGCAGTCCTGGCCGGCATTGTAATAGCCGAAGGCGCGCAGGCCTGCGACGACGGAGCCAAGGTCGGCGTCGTCGAAGACGATGACCGGCGCCTTGCCGCCGAGCTCAAGATGCGTGCGCTTGACCGATTTGGCGGCCGCCTGCAGCACCTTCTTGCCGGTAGCGACGTCGCCAGTGATCGAGATCATATTGACCTTGGGGTGGTTGATCAGCGTGTTGCCGACACTGTCGCCACGGCCGAGCACGACGTTGACGACGCCTTCGGGCAGGATCTCGGCCAGGATTTTCGCCAGCTTCAGCGCCGTCAGCGGCGTCTGCTCCGACGGCTTGAAGACGACGGTGTTGCCGCCGGCAATCGCCGGCGCGACCTTCCAGGCCATCATCATCAGCGGATAGTTCCAGGGCGCGATCGAGGCGACGATGCCGATCGGGTCGCGCCGCACCATCGAGGTGTGACCAGGCAGATATTCACCGGCGACGACACCCGGCATCGAGCGGACAGCGCCGGCAAAGAAGCGGTAGCAGTCGACGATCGCCGGGATCTCGTCATTGAGCACTGAATTGATCGGCTTGCCGCAGTTCAGTGCCTCGAGTGCGGCGAATTCCTTCGCTTCCGCCTCGATGCGGTCGGCGATCTTGAGCAGGTAGCCCGAGCGCTGCGCTGGCGTGGTGCGCGACCACAAGACGAACGCCTGTTCGGCGGCCGCTACCGCCGCCTCGATCTGCGCCTGGCTGGCCTCGGGCAGGTTGAGGATGGCCGCCCCGGTCTTCGGATTGAGGATCGGCTCCTCGGCGTCCGTGCCCTTCTCGAATTTCGAGCCGATCAGCATCTGAGTGTCCATTGGGTTCCTCCTTGATCAGGAGCGAGTAGCGAGTAGCGAATAGCGAATAGGGTCAGGTATCGATTTCCCTATTCGCTATTCGCTACTCCCTATTCGCCGTTTTCATTTTCCACCCCCAGCGATCTGGTCTCCGTCGCGGGTCAGGTAATAGGCAAACAGGATGGGCAGCAGCGTCACCAACACGACGACCATGGCCACGACATTGGTGACCGGGCGCTGGCGCGGACGGATCAGCTCCTCCAGCATCCAGATCGGCACGGTCTGCTGCTGGCCGGCGGTGAAGGTGGTGACGATGACTTCGTCGAACGACAGCGCGAAGGCCAACATGCCGCCGGCAAGCAGCGCGGTGGCGATATTGGGCAGCACGACATGCCGGAAGGTCTGGAAGCCGTCGGCGCCGAGATCCATCGAGGCCTCGATCATCGAGCCGGAGGTGCGGCGGAACCGGGCAACCGCGTTGTTGTAGACGACGACCACGCAAAAGGTGGCGTGGCCGAGCACGATCGTCCAGAACGAGAACGGAATGTCGGCGAGCGCGAAAGCCGACCGCAGCGCGATGCCGGTGATGATACCGGGCAAGGCGATCGGCAAGATGACCAGCAGCGAGATGGTCTCGCGGCCGAAGAATTTTGTCCGCGACACCGCGGCGGCGCAGAGCGTGCCGAGGATCAAAGCAATCGCGGTCGAGATGGCGGCGACGCGCACCGAAAGCGACAGCGCTTCCCAGACATCCGGCCGGTTCCAGGTGACGGCGAACCACTGCGTCGTCAGCCCGGGCGGAGGCCAGACGAAGCTCTTCTCTTCCGTCGTGAAGGCGTAGACGAAGATCAGCAGGATCGGCAGATGCAGGAAAAGCAGGCCGCAGGCGGCGGCGATCTTCAGGCCGAGCGGAGCCGATTGACCACGGTCAGAGCGCATCGAAAGCCCCCATGCGCTTGGCGCCCCACAGGTAGAAGCCCATGATGACGATCGGCACCACGGTGAAGGCGGCGGCGAGCGGGATGTTGCCGGCGGTGCCCTGCTGCGAATAGACGGCCTGGCCGATGAACAGGCGCGAGGTGCCGATGATCTGCGGGATGATGTAGTCGCCCAATGTCAGCGAGAAGGTGAAGATCGAGCCGGCGACAATGCCGGGCAGCGCCAGCGGGAACAGCACATTGCGGAAGGTCTGGCCCGGCGAGGCACCGAGATCGGACGAGGCCTCGACCAGATTGGCGGGCACGCGTTCGAGCGCGGCCTGAACCGGCAGGATCATGAAGGGCAGCCAGACATAGACGAAGACGATGAAGGTGCCGGTGAACGATACCGACAGCGAGTTGCCGCCGACCACCGGTAGCGACAGCCAGGCATCGAGCAGCCACAGCAAATGCAGCTTGGCGAGCAGCCAGGTGAGAATGCCTTCCTTGGCCAGGATCAGCTTCCAGGCATAGATCTTGACCAGGTAGCTCGACCACAGCGGCAGCATGACGCCGAGATAGAACAGCGCCTTCCAGCGGCCGCGCGCATAGCGTGCGGCGTAGTAGGCGATCGGAAAGGCGACAATGGCCGAGGCCAGCGTGACCAGTGCCGCCATCGTCACCGTGCGCAGGATGATGTCGAGATTGGCCGCCTGGAACAGGTCGCCATAGGTCTTCAGCGTGAACTCGCGATTGATGAGGCCGGAGAACTCGTCGATGGAGAAAAAGCTTTGCGCCAAAAGGGCGAACAGCGAGCCGATATAGACGATGCCGAGCCACAAAACCGGCGGCAGCAGCATGAGGAGCAGCAGGAGCTGCGGCCGGCGCCAGAACAGGTCCGACAGCGCGCCGCGCAGGCCGCCGCTGCCCGGCAGGATGGCGGGCGCGGGATTGGCGTTGAGCGCGGCGAACGTCATGGGGCGACCGCGGCGATTGGACCAATCGAGGCCAGGCCGCGATCCGTCACACCCCCCTCTGTCCTGCCGGACATCTCCCCCGCAAGGGGGGAGATCAGCAGCTTGTCTGTCCTGCCAGTTCTGCAGCGGAGACGATTGGGGAAGCCGTTGGTGACAGCGAATCTCCCCCCTTGCGGGGGAGATGTCCGGTAGGACAGAGGGGGGTGCTTGGCGCAAACCTTCCTCATGCCGGCTCATCCATCAAATGCAGGCTCTCGCGGTTGAAGGTCAGCACCACGGCCTCGCCTTCCGCCGGGAGGGCCGCGCCGGCCGGCACGATGGCATGCAGCTTCAAGCCGTCGGCATCGAGCGCCAGCCTGGTGGTGGCGCCGAGATAATTGGTCGAGACCAGGCGGGCGGCGACGCCTTCGCCGCTTGCGGCGCGGCCGACACGAATGGATTCGGGACGCAGGCTCCCCCAGCGGTGCTGGCCGGAATAGCGCTGGACGAAATCCGGCGGCAGCACGTTGGATGAACCGACGAAATCGGCGACGAAGCGCGTCTTCGGCCGCTGGTAGATGTCCTCCGGCGTGCCGATCTGCATGATCTTGCCGTCATTGAAGACGGCGACGCGATCGGCCATCGACAGCGCCTCGCCCTGGTCGTGGGTGACGAAGACGAAGGTGATGCCGAGCGCCTTCTGCAGCGACTTCAGCTCTTCCTGCATGTTCTCGCGCAGTTTCAGGTCCAGCGCACCGAGCGGCTCGTCGAGCAGCAGCACCTTGGGCTGGTTGACCAGCGCGCGAGCCAGCGCGACGCGCTGGCGCTGGCCGCCGGAAAGCTGGCCGGGGCGGCGGGCGCCATAGCCAGGCAGGCGCACCAGTGTCAGCGCTTCCTCAGCCGCCTTGTGCCGCCCAGCCTTGCCGACACCCTTGACCATCAGCCCGTAGGCGACATTGTCGAGCACGTTGAGATGCGGGAACAGCGCATAGTCCTGAAACACCGTGTTGACGTTGCGGCGGTAGGGCGGAACGCCCTCGGCGCGTTCGCCGAAAATCGAGATCGAACCCGCCGTCGGCTGCTCGAATCCGGCAATCAGGCGCAGGCATGTGGTCTTGCCCGAGCCCGACGGCCCGAGCATGGCGAAGAACTCGCCCGGCGCAATGTCGAGATCGACCGCATCGACGGCGCGAACGCTGCCGAAATGGCGGGAAACCTTCTGGAAGGAAACGGCTGATGTCATGGGCGTCAGTCTGTTTTTGCCGGATCAAACAAGGACGAATTCACGTGCCGCTTCACCTCCCCCTCGATGGGGGAGGTCGCGGCGAAGCCGCGGGTGGGGGTGATGGCGCGGACCTATCGGACAGTCCCCCACCCCGACACTGCGCGTCGACCCTCCCCGCGAGGGGGAGGTAAGAGAAATCACCGTCCGCCGATGACGCCGATATAGTCCGAGACCCAGCGGTAGTAAGGCACGCACTGGTTGTTCTGGGTGGCGCATTTCGAGACCGGCGTCTTCCAGAACTTGATCTTGTCGAAATTGTCGTAGCCGTTGGTCTTGCAGCCTTCCTCGCCAAGCAATTCGTTGCCCTTGCAGGCGGCGGGCACCACGGGGAGCGATCCGAACCAAGCCGAGACATCGCCTTGCACCTTGGGCGACAGCGAATGTTCGAGCCACATATAGGCGCAGTTCGGATGTGCCGCGTCGGCTTCCATCATGGTGGTGTCGGCCCAGCCGGTGACGCCTTCCTCCGGCACGGTCGAGGCAACCGGCTTCTTGGCGGCGACCAGCGTGTTGACCTGGTACGGCCATGAACCGGAGGCCACGACGCCTTCGTTCTGGAAATCGTCGACCTGGATGGCGGCATCGTGCCAGTAGCGGCCGACCAGCGTGCGCTGCACGCGCAGCAGGTCGAGGGCTGCCTTGTACTGGTCTTCGTTGAGCTCGTAGGGGTCCTTGATGCCGAGTTCCGGCTTGTGGAACATCAGATAGTTGGCGGCGTCGGCGATGTGGATCGGTCCGTCATAGGCCTGGACGCGGCCCTTGTTGGACTTGCCGTCGGGCAGCTTCATCTCCTCGAAGACGACGTTCCAGCTCTTCGGCGCTTCCTTGAAGACCTCGGTGTTGTACATCAGGATGTTCGGTCCCCACTGATAGGGAACGCCGTAGTGGACCTTGTCGACGGTGAACCAGGGCGCGTCTTTCAGCCGGTCGTCGACCGACTTCCAGCTCGGGATGAGATCGGTGTTGATCGGCTGCACGCGCTTGCCGGCGACGAGGCGCAGCGAGGCATCGCCCGAGGCCGTGACGAGGTCGAAACCGCCCTCGTTCATCAGCGAGACCATCTCGTCCGAGGTGTTTGCGGTCTTGACGTTGACCTTGCAGCCGCTCTCCTTCTCGAAGGCGGTGACCCAGTCATAGCCCTTGTCGGTCTCGCCGCGCTCGATATAGCCCGGCCAGGCAACGATATTGACCTCGCCTTCGCCCTTGCCGAGTTCCTTGACCTGGGCGATGGCCTGGCCGGAGAAGGCGAGCGCGACCGTCAGCGCCGTGCATGACTTCAGGAATGAATTCATCGTCGATCTCCCATTTGAGGGGCCGCGCTGCTGTGGCGGCTTTGTTCCCTGGACGGAAAGTGCTTGGAAAACTCCGGTTTCGCAAATTCATTTATCAGAAGGGCGGTATCGGTTTTTCCGATAGCTGACACTGCTGGATCAGAGGCGCTGGCGGACCATCCTTTGCGACTGGGCAAGCCCGATGAAATCGCGCGCCGACTGCGGCAGGCCCGAGCCGCGCCGCCAGACCATGCCGACCTGCACCACCGGCAAGGAGCCGGAGATATCGCGCGATTCGATGCGGTCGCCTTCCAGCGACCATGGGCGGTAGACAAGGTCGGGCAGCAGCGCCACGCCGGCGCCGGTGGCGACCAGGCTGCGCACGGCTTCCACGGACCGGGTGCGGAAGGCGACATGCGGCCTGGCGCCGATCGCCGTCAGCAGCTTGCCGGTGTTCTCCTCGATCTCATCGACGGTGAGCATGATCAGCGGCTCGGAGGCGATGTCGCCGATGCCGATGATGTCGGCGCCGGCGAGCGGATGGCCGAGCGGCAGCCACAGGCGATAGGCCGAGACCTCGAGGATTTCCGATTGCAGGGCGGTGCGGTCGCGCAGATTGGACGTGACCATGACGGCTATGTCGAGCTTGCCGCCGATCAGGAGATGTTCGAGGTAGTCGCCATTGTCCTCGATGGCCGAGACCTCGACGCCCGGATAGGCGCGGCGGTAGCGCGAAAGCAGATCCGACAGCACATAGCCGGCGACCAGCGAGGTGACGCCGAGCTGCAGCCGCCCGCCGGTCGCGGCCTGCTCGCCGGAGAAGGAGCGGCGCGCATCGGAAACGTCGGCGAGGATCTTCGTCGCGTGGCGCAGGAACTGGTGACCCTTGTGGGTGATGTTGAGACCGCGCGGATGGCGTTCGAACAATTCGACGCCGAGATCGCTTTCGAGCTCCTTGATCGCCTCGGTGACGGACGATTGCGAAATGGAGAGGTTCTGTGCCGCGCCCGACACCGTGCCTTGCTCGGCGACGGCAATGAAGAACTGCAACTGGCGGATGGTGAAAGCCATGGCCGGACTAAACACGGCGCAAGCGGCTGTGGGAAGTGCCGGTCGGCCAATCGTCAACAGGCCCAATCGTCAAAAGGCCCGGTCGTCAACAGACTGGATCAGAACCCGGCCCGCGCGCCGGCCTGCGTCAAAGCGGCGGCAATGTCATGCGGCGGTGAGCGATCGGTGGCGAGTTCGGAAAAGCCGTCGAAGCTGCAGACCTGGACCAAACCCTGGCGGCCGAATTTCGTGTGGTCGGTGATGACAAGGGAGCGCTGGCCGCGCGACAGCACCATGCGTGCGAATTCCGCCTCTTCGAGATCATAGTCCATGACGCCCGTCACCGCGTCGACGGCACCGGTGGAGATGACGGCGTGGCTGACCGAGAAACGGCTGACGAACTCGATGGCCGAGGCACCGAAGGCGGCACCGGAATCGCTGCGCAACTCGCCGCCGGCCATGTAGACCTTGTTGCCGTTGATGGTGGCCAGCGTGCGGGCGATGTCGGACGAATTGGTGACGACCGTCAGCCGCCGATGGCCGAGCAGTTCCCGCGCCAGGAACGAGGTCGTGGTGCCGGTGTCGAGCATGATCGATTCGCCGTCGCGGATGGTGGCGGCGACCATGCGGGCAATGACGCGCTTGGCATCGGCATTCTCGCGCATGCGCCGTTCGAATGGCGCTTCGCCGACCATCGAAGGCAGGCCGATGGCACCATGCATCTTCAGGACCGAGCCGTCGCCGGTGAGCGGCTTGACGTCGCGGCGTACGGTTTCGAGCGAAACACCCAGCCGGTCGGCCAGGCTGGCGATGGTGACGGTGCCCTCCTCCTGCAGCAGCCGCAGGATTTCGCCGTGGCGTTTCGAATGGACCATCTGGTTTCCCGGGTTCAGAACTTTGACCGATTCTAAGGTAATTCAAGCGGTTTTAAAGGAACTATCCCTTCATTTCGGGCAAAATACCCAAAAAAGGTCACATCTTTTTGTTGACAGCCGGGCAACCTTGGCGTGAAATCCAATCTCAGAGGGTTCGGAGCTGCAACGGGAGGGCGATGGCAGAGCCGAAACTCACTGGCCAGACAGCTTGGCATGTGGCTGGCGCAAGGAATTTTCAGATCCGCGGGGGCGGATGCCGGGCTCAAAAACCTGGCCACGGGGCTCGTCGGTGCGGTGCGGGATACCGATCCTGGCGTCCCGCACCGACGAGATTATCCGCGTTTCTCCCCGCTGTCGTCGCGCTGCCCGTAGCGCCTCGTCGAAACCCAGCAAACCAGGCCATAAACCAGGGATAACTCCGTGATTGCAGAAGACCGCATCCGTGCCCTGCCCTGCTGGACCGGGGCCATCGAGATCGCCCCACTGCCCGGCGGCCTGAGCAATGCCAACTATGTGGTCAGCGACGCCGCGGGACGGCATGTCGTGCGCTTCGGCCAGGACTATCCCTTCCACCATGTCTTCCGCGAGCGCGAGGTGATGACCGCGCGAGCCGCGCACGCCGCCGGTTTCGCGCCGGCGGTGCACTATGCCGAACCGGGGATCATGGTGACGGCGTATCTTGGCGCCAGGACCTATCTGGCCGACGATGTGCGCGCCAATCTTGGCCGGGTCGCGGCCCTGATGCGCGGCTTCCACCGGGAGATGCCCAACCATATCTCCGGCGCCGGCTTCATGTTCTGGGTGTTCCACGTCATCCGCGATTATGCACGTACGCTGGAGGAAGGCGGCAGCCGCAAGCGCAGCGAACTGCCGCACCTGCTGACACTGGCGGACGAACTGGAGCGCGCTCAGAAACTGCTGCCGATCGTCTTTGGCCACAACGATCTGTTGCCGGCCAACATTCTCGACGACGGCAACAGGCTGTGGCTGATCGATTTCGAATATGCCGGTTTCAACACGGCCATGTTCGACCTTTCAGGCGTTGCCTCGAATGCCGGCATGAGCGATGAGGAATCCTTCGCTTTCCTGACCGCCTATTTCATGAAGGAGCCGGACGAAGCGATCCGCCGCTCGCACGCGGCCATGCAATGCGCCTCGCTGCTGCGCGAGGCAATGTGGAGCATGGTGTCGGAACTCTATCTCGACGCGCCGGGCATCGATTACGTCGCCTATACCGAGGAAAACCTGGTGCGGCTCGACGCGGCGCTGGAAAACTACCGGACAAAATACGGGATCCTGAAATCATGACATTGCCTGGCCATGCCGCGATCGTCGTCATCGGCGGCGGCATCATCGGCTGTTCGACGGCCTATCATCTGGCGCGCGACCACAAGGCCGAGGTGGTGCTGCTCGAGCAAGGCAAGCTGACCTCGGGCTCGACCTGGCACGCCGCCGGCCTGGTCGGGCAATTGCGCTCGTCGGCCTCGATCACCCGCGTACTCAAATACTCGGTCGAACTCTACAAGGGGCTGGAGGCCGAAACCGGCCTTGCCACCGGCTGGAAGATGACCGGCTGCCTGCGGCTCGCCACCAATGCCGACCGCTGGACCGAGTACAAAAGGCTGGCGACGACGGCGAAGAGCTTCGGCATGGACATGCAGCTTTTGTCGCCGGCGGAGGTCAAGGCGATGTGGCCGCTGATGGAAACCGGCGATCTCGTCGGCGCCTCCTGGCTGCCGACCGATGGCCAGGCGAGCCCCTCGGACATCACGCAGTCGCTGGCCAAGGGTGCGCGCATGCATGGCGCCAAGCTTTACGAGGATGTGCGCGTCACCGGTTTCGAGATGAAAGACGGCCGCATCACCGCGGTGAAGACCAACAAGGGCGACATTGCCTGCGACAAGGTGGTGAACTGTGCCGGGCAGTGGGCGCGGCAGGTCGGCGCCATGGCCGGCATTAACGTGCCGCTGCAGCCGGTGAAGCACCAGTACATCATCACCGAGAAGATCGCTGGCCTGGCGACCGACGCGCCGACCATCCGCGACCCCGACCGCCGCACCTATTTCAAGGAGGAGGTCGGCGGCCTGGTGATGGGCGGCTACGAGCCCAATCCGCAGGCCTGGAAGACCGATCTGCCGGGCGGCGACGTGCCCGACGATTGGGAATTCCGGCTGTTCGACGACGATTACGATCATTTCGAGCAGCATATGACACAGGCGATCGCGCGCGTGCCGGCGCTCGAAACCGTCGGCGTCAAGCAGATGATCAACGGGCCGGAGAGCTTTACGCCGGACGGCAATTTCATCCTCGGCACGGCACCGGAATGCGCCAACATGTTCGTCGGCGCCGGCTTCAACGCCTTCGGCATCGCGTCCGGCGGCGGCGCCGGCTGGGTGCTGGCGCAATGGGTGGTCGATGGCGAGGCACCGCTCGACCTGTGGGTGGTCGACATCAGGCGCTTTTCCAACTTGCATCGCGACCGGCAATGGGTGTGCGACCGCACGCTGGAAGCCTATGGCAAGCACTACACGATCGGCTTCCCGCATGAAGAATATGTCAGCGGCCGGCCGCGCATCGTCTCGCCGCTTTATGAGCGGCTGAAGCAGCAGCAGGCCGTGTTCGGCTCGAAGCTCGGCTGGGAACGGCCGAACTGGTTCGCGCCAGAGGGGGTCGAACCGCGGGACATCTATTCCATGGGCCGGCAGAACTGGTTTGCGGCGGTTGGCGACGAACACCGGCATGTGCGTGAAAAGGTCGGCATATTTGACCAGTCGTCGTTCGCCAAATACGAGTTGAGCGGACCTGACGCCGCGAAGGCCCTGGACTGGATCTGCGCCAATGACGTCAGCAAGCCGGCCGGCCGGCTGATCTACACTCAGCTTCTCAACACGCGCGGCGGCATCGAGGCCGACCTGACCGTGGCGCGGCTGGCCGAGGAAACATTCTACATCGTCACCGGCACCGGGTTCCGCACCCACGATGCCTCGTGGATCAGCGACCATATCGGCGAGGGCCTCGATGCCACGCTTGCCGATGTCACCGAGGATTTCGGCACGCTGTCGCTGATGGGCCCCCGGGCGCGCGATGTACTGGCTGATGTGACCGATGCGGACGTGTCGAACGCAGCATTCCCGTTCGGCCATGTCCGTGAAATTGCCATTGCCGGCCACACCGTCCGGGCGTTGCGCGTCACCTATGTCGGCGAACTCGGCTGGGAGCTGCACGTACCGATCGCCGCCACCGGTGAAGTCTTCGACGCGCTGATGGCGGCCGGCAAGAGGCACGGCATCCGCCCTGTCGGCTATCGCGCGCTGGAATCGCTGCGGCTGGAAAAGGGCTATCGCGCCTGGGGCGCCGACATCACGCCCAACGACACGCCGCAGGAAGCCGGGCTCGGTTGGGCGGTCAAGCTACGCAAGAACACCGATTTTGTCGGCCGGCGCGCGCTGGAGAAGGCCAACGGCACGGCATTGAAGAAACGCTTTGCCGGCTTCACGGTCGATGATCCCGACATCGTGCTGCTCGGACGCGAGACCATCCTGCGCAATGGCGAGCCGGTCGGCTATCTGACCAGCGGCGGCTATGGTTACACGCTGGGCAAGAACATCGGCTACGGCTATGTGCGCAACGCCGATGGGGTGAGCGACGATTTTCTCGCCTCGGGCGACTATGAACTGGTCGTGGCCATGGAGCGGGCGCCAGCCAAAATCCATCTCGAGCCGATGTACGATCCGGCAGCGGGGCGAGTGAAGGCCTAGGCTCTGCTGTTTTGACGCAATTCCCAAGGGAAAGCGCTACGCGCTTTTCCCGGGAAACCGCTCACACTTTCCTGGAATTGCTCTAGTTGACGCGCAGGGCAAGACCGCGGCTGGGCACGGTGTCGGCCTCGCCCGGCATGGAGACGTAAGGCCGCGTTTCCTCGACGCGGGTGACGAGGCCTTGCGCCTCGAGTTCGGCGATGCGCGCGGCAAAACCTTGATCCCAGAGCGTGTTCTTGACCGTCAGCACGATGATGCCGCCCGGCCGGCAGATGCGGATCAGTTCGTCCAGCCCTTCGACGCCGACATGGCCCGAGGTGAAGACGCCGGCAGAGACGATACCGGCATAGGCATCATCGGCAAAGGGCAGCTTGCCACCAAGCGCCAGGCAATGCAGCGCCGAATAGACGCCTTTGCGGGCGGCCTGATCCAGCATGCCTTGCGAGATGTCGAGCGCCTCGACCTCAGGATAGCCTGCAATGTTCAACCATTCGCCGATGAGCCCGGTGCCCGCGCCGGCGTCGAGCAGCGGGACTGAGCCGCGCGGCAGATGGCGGGCCAGCAAGGCAAGGCAGATCGTCGGATGGCGGTAGCCGGCGGCCGACATGTCGGCGTCATAGGTTTGCGACCAGCGGTCATACAGTGCCGCCACTTCCTCGGGCCGTGTCGCGGCATAGGCTGCGCTGAGTGCGCCCAGGTGTTTATCGTCCGTCATGCTTTCTCGCCCGATCGAGTTGCCTTCGATCGGATGATAGCCAAACGGCGAAAATTGTGGAACCGTTGCGGCGAGAAATAACCGCGTGGGGCGAAGGCATGGTGACGGACGAGGCGCGGGCGAAACTTGCCGCAATTCCGATGCTGGCTGGCTATACCGGGCCGCTGGATCGGCTCGGCGGCCTCACCAACCTGGTCTTCAAGGCCGGTGAGTTTTGCCTGCGCATTCCCGGCAAGGGCACGGAAGAGTATATCAACCGCGCCAATGAGGCGGTGGCGGCGCGCGAGGCAGCCAAGGCAGGCGTCAGCCCCGAGGTCCTGCATGTCGACCCCGGCACCGGGATGATGGTGACGCGCTTCATTGCCAGCGCCGAGACGATGTCGCCGGAGAAATTCAAGGCCCGGCCGGGCAGTCCGGCGCGTGCCGGCGAGGCCTTCCGCAAGTTGCATGCTTCGGGCGCCGTATTCCCGTTCCGCTTCGAACTGTTTGCAATGATCGACGATTATCTCAAGGTGCTGTCGACCAAGAATGTCGCGCTGCCCGCCGGCTATCACGATGTGGTGCGCGAGGCCGAGACCGTGCGATCGGCGCTTGCCGCGCATCCGCTTCCCGTCGTCGCCTGCCACTGCGATCCGCTGTGCGAGAACTTTCTCGATACGGGAGAGCGGATGTGGATCGTCGACTGGGAATATTCCGGGATGAACGACCCGCTCTGGGATCTCGGCGACCTCAGTGTGGAAGGCAGATTCGACACCGCGCAGGACGAGGAGATGATGCGCGCCTATTTTGGCGGCGAAGCGACGCCGGCGGAGCGCGGCCGCGTCGTCATCTACAAGGCGATGTGCGATCTCTTGTGGACGCTGTGGGGCCTGATCCAGCTCGCCAACGACAACCCGGTCGACGATTTCCGCGCCTATGCCGACGGGCGGTTTGCCCGATGCAAGGCGTTGATGGAGACGCCGGAGTTTTCACGGCACCTGGCGGCCGTGCGTAGGGGTTAGTTCACGCCCTTCGGCACGTTTTCGGGCGGCACCGTGGTCTCGACCACTTTCTGGCGGTGGAAGATGAACAGGCCGGCGAGCACCACGATGCCGGAGCCGATCAGGATGCGCGGGCCGGGAACGTCGCCGAAGAACGCCAGCCCGAAGACCACCGCCCATAACAGCAGCGTGTAGTGCAGCGGCGCCAGCGTCGAGGCCGGCGCCAGCTTGAGCGCCCTGGTGATCATCAGGTGCGCGCCGCAGGAGACGATGCCGAGCAGCAGCATGGCGCCGAAATCGAGCGCCGACGGTGTCTGCCAGGCGCCGATGGTCATGACGCCGCCGACCACCAGCGTGCCGATGGTCTGCCACGTCACCAGATTGGTGTCGCTGGTGCCGCGCAGCCGGCGGTTGAGGATGATGGCAAAGGCAAAGGCGATGCTGCCGACGAGCGCGAAGCCCGACGACAGCGAAAACGCCGCCGAAGAGGGCTTCAGCATGATCAGCACGCCGCAGAAGCCGAGCAGGATCGCCGCCCAGCGGCGCCAGCCGACCTTTTCGCCCAGCAGGAAGTGCGACAGCGCGGCGACATAGATCGGCCCTGCCATGTAGAAGCTCATGACGTCGGCGAGCGGCAGATAGACGACGGCGGCGTAGAACAAGGCTGTGTCCAGCGTCGTCGCCACCACGCGCAGGATCTGCAGCCCGGGCCGCTCCATCTGGAACAGTCTGCCGGCGCCCTGGTTGGCGATCATCGGACCAAGCACGAAGAAGGCGCCGATCGACCGGATCAGCACCACCTGGCCAACGGAGAAGCTGGTGACCAGCCACTTGCCCATGGCGTCGTTCAGCGCAAACAGGAAATCGCCGGCCAGCATCAGCAGAATGCCGGCCAGAAGCACGTTCCTGATCGTGGAATTTTGCGCCACGGGTTGCGTCATGCCGATCCCGATTCCTCCCTTTTCGTAACTGCGTCCTAGACGGAAGCGGCCACTTTGACGAGGAGAATCCGGGAAAGGGCGAGACCAGAACCGGGAATCGACTGGGCCTACCCGGCCTGATGCCTGCGGTTGACCGTTGCCGGCCGGCCGGGGATGGATAGCCTGGTGTCCTGCCTTGTCCTTTCCGCCACCACCTTGCCCCTGGCGATGACGCAAATGCGCTCGGCGCGCAGGCGCAGCGCCTCGATCGGAGAGCCGGCATCGAGAATGACAAGGCTGGCGCGCTTGCCGACCGCCAGGCCGAGATGACCGAGCCCCATGATCGCAGCATTGACGCTGGTGACCATGTCGAAGCAGCGCGCCATGTCGGCCGGGCTCGACATCTGGGCCACATGCAGCCCCATGAAGGCGACGTCGAGCATGTCGGCGGTGCCGAGCGAATACCAGGGGTCGAGCACGCAATCCTGGCCCCAGCCGACGCGAATGCCCAGCGCCTGCATCTCCTTGACCCGGGTCAGGCCGCGGCGCTTCGGGAAGGTGTCGTGGCGGCCCTGCAGCATGATGTTGATCAGCGGGTTGGGAATGGCCGACACACCGGCCTCGGCAATCAGCGGCAGGAGCTTCGAGACATAGTAATTGTCCATCGAATGCATCGAGGTGAGGTGCGAGCCGGCCACCTTGCCCCGCAGGCCCAGGCGCTGCGTCTCATAGGCCAGCTGCTCGATGTGGCGCGACAGCGGGTCGTCGGTCTCGTCGCAATGCAGGTCGACCATCAGGCCGCGTTTTGCCGCGATCTCGCAGAGTTCGGTCACCGAGCGCGTACCATCGGCCATGGTGCGTTCGAAATGCGGAATGCCGCCGACCACGTCGACGCCCATGTCCAGTGCGCGAATGGTGTTTTGGCGCGCCGTCGGCGAGCGATAGAAGCCGTCCTGCGGAAAAGCCACCAATTGCAGGTCTATGTAAGGGGCGATCGCCTTCTTGACGTCGAGCAGCGCCTCGACCGCCAGCAGCCGGTCGTCGCAGACATCGACATGGGTGCGGATGGCGAGCAGGCCCATAGACACCGCCCAGTCGCAATAGGCGAGCGCCCGGTCGCGCACCGCCTCATGTGTCAGCAGCGGCTTCAGTTCGCCCCAGAGCGAAATGCCTTCGAGCAGCGTGCCCGACGCGTTGATGCGCGGAATGCCATAGGAGAGCGTGGCGTCCATGTGGAAATGCGGGTCGACGAAGGGCGGCGACACCAGATTGCCATGGGCATCGATTGCCACACCGGCGGTGACATTCAGTTCGGGCTCGATTGCCGCGATTGTCTCACCGATAATGCCGATATCGGCGATGGTGCCGTCAGGCAACGTTCCGCCGCGCACGATAAGGTCGAAATCCATCGTTCGTCGTCCCCTGAAGAATCACTTTGACATCGTGTCGCAAAAGGCACCATGCCGCAGCCGTTTCTTGCCGACCGTTGCGGACAGTTCCCTCCGGCGGCAACTCCCTCTATAAGCCGCCTTCGTCCTCCCGGCATCAAGGATCAGCCGTTGTTTCGTTTCTTCCGTTCGACGGAAAACCAGCGCCTCGTTGCAAGGCTGCTCAGGGAATCCTTCCGGCAGCACAGGGTCGGCTACGGCGCCGCCATCCTGTCGATGCTGGTGGTGGCCGGCATGACGGCTGCCAGCGCCTGGATCCTGCGCGAAATCACCAATGAATTCGTGATCGACAAACGGGTCGACCGCGTCAACATGATTGCCTTGGCGGTCGCCGGAATCTTCGTCGTCAAGGGCCTCGCCAATTTCGTGCAGGCCTATTTCATGAGCCGGGTCGGCAACGCCATCATCGCCGAGCGGCAGCGCAAGATCTACGACCGCATCCTGGCGCAAGGCATCGAATTCTACCATTCGACCTCTTCGTCCGACCTGATCACCCGCATGACCAACAATGCCCAGGCGGCGCGCAACGTGCTCGACCTCATCGTCACCTCCTATGTGCGCGATCTGGTGACCTTGGCTGCCCTGATTGGGGTCATGGTATGGCAGCAGCCGGCGCTGTCGCTGATCTGCTTCGTCGTCGGGCCAGTAGCCATCTATGGCGTCAACCGCATCCTGAAGAGTGTGCGCAAGTTCGCTGCCATGGAGTTCCGCTCGGTGGGCCAGATCGTACAGGTGATGCAGGAAACCGCGATCGGCGTGCGCGTGGTCAAGTCCTTCAACCTCGAAGGCCTGATGCGCAAGCGCATGTACAAGGCGGTTTCAGACGTCGAGGACAGGGCCAACAACATCGCCGCGCTGGAAGCGGTGACCAGCCCGGTGATGGAGACGCTGGCCGGGCTGGCGATCGCCGGTGCGGTCATGGTGAGCGGCATGCTGGTTCTGCAGGGCGGCCAGATGCCCGGCAACATCATGGCCTTCATCGCGGCGCTGCTGCTGGCCTATGAACCGGCAAAGCGGCTGGCCCGCGTGCGCATATCGCTGGAAAGCGGCATTGTCGGCGTGCGCATGATGTTCCAACTCGCCGACGAGCCGCTGACGCTGGCCGAAAAGCCGGATGCGAGACCGCTTCTGGCCGGACCGGGCGAGATCCGGTTCGATGCCGTCAGCTTCGCCTATCAGAATGGTCCGCCGGTGCTGGACCGGTTCGACCTGACCCTGGCGCCCGGCAAGATGACGGCGCTGGTCGGGCCTTCCGGCAGCGGCAAGTCGACGATCCTGAACCTGATCATGCGCATGTACGACCCGCAGGGCGGCAAGGTGCTGCTCGACGGCCAGGACATCTCCCACGCGACGCTCGCCTCGCTGCGGGAAAAGATCGCCTATGTCAGCCAGGATACGTTCCTGTTTGCCGGCACGATCATGCACAACATCCGGCTCGGGCGGCAGAACGCGACCGACGAAGAGGTGGTCGCCGCCGCCAGGGCGGCCAACGCGCATGACTTCATCATGGCGCAGGCGAAAGGCTATGAGACCGATGTCGGCGAGAATGGCGGCCTCTTGTCCGGCGGCCAGCGCCAGCGCATCTCGATCGCGCGCGCCATGCTGCGCAACGCCGAAATCCTGCTTCTGGACGAGGCGACCAGCGCGCTCGACGCCGAGTCGGAAGCCCTGTTCCGCGACGCGCTGCAGCAACTGACCGAAGGCCGCACGACGATCGTCATCGCCCACCGCCTGTCGACGGTTCACCAGGCCGATACGATCGTGGTGCTGGAAGGGGGCAAGGTGGTAGAGAGCGGCCCACACCGGACCTTGCTCAAGCAGGGCGGGCTGTATCAGAAGCTTTATGAGTATCAGCTGATGCCGTGAGGCGCTTCTTCCTTCTCGCCTTGTGGGAGAAGGTGGCCTCGCGTAGCGAGGTCGGATGAGGGGTGCTCCAGCTTGGCGCCGCTGGCACTCCGTCACCCCACCCCTCAACCGTCTCGGCGCTGCGCGCCGATCCACCTTCTCCCACATGGGGAGAAGGAAGAACCCACGCTACTCCGGCACGTGCCTCACCGCGCCCTTGTCGGCGCTGGTGGCGAAGGCGGCGTAGGCGCGGAGCGCCGTCGTCACCTTGCGCTTGCGCTTTTCCTCGGGCTTCCAGGCCAGGGCGCCTTTTGCCACCATTGCAGCACGCCGGGCATCGAGCTCTTCATCGCTGACCGCCAGGCGGATGGTGCGGTTGGGGATATCGATCTCGATCGTGTCGCCCTCCTGCACCAGCCCGATCGTGCCGCCCTCCGCCGCTTCCGGCGAAGCATGGCCGATCGACAGGCCCGATGTGCCGCCGGAGAAGCGGCCGTCGGTGACCAGCGCGCAGGCCTTGCCGAGGCCTTTCGACTTCAGATAGCTGGTCGGGTAGAGCATTTCCTGCATGCCGGGGCCGCCGCGCGGACCTTCATAGCGGATGACGACGACATCGCCGGCCTTGATCTCGTTGGACAGGATCGCCTTGACCGAGGCATCCTGGCTTTCGAACACGCGGGCCGGGCCGGTGAATTTCAGGATCGATTCATCGACGCCGGCGGTCTTCACGATGCAGCCGTCGAGCGCCAGATTGCCCTTGAGCACGGCAAGGCCGCCATCTTTCGAGAACGGCGTCTTCGCCGAGCGGATGACACCCGTTTCACGATTCGTGTCGAGCTCGTCCCAGCGACGATCCTGGCTGAAGGCGACCTGCGTCGGCACGCCGCCGGGTGCTGCTAGGAAGAAATCGCGGACGTTCTGGCTCGTCGTGCGGGAAATATCCCAATGGTCGAGCGCTTCGCCGAGGCTTGATGTGTGCACCGTCGGCAGGTCGCGGTTGATCAGTCCGGCATTGTCGAGCTGGCCAAGGATCGCCATGATGCCGCCGGCGCGGTGGACGTCTTCCATGTGGACGTCGGACTTGGCCGGCGCCACCTTGCAGAGCACCGGAACCCGCCGCGACAGCCGGTCGATGTCCTCCATCGTAAAGTCGACCTCGCCCTCATGCGCGGCAGCCAATATGTGCAGCACCGTGTTGGTCGAGCCGCCCATGGCGATGTCGAGCGTCATGGCGTTCTCGAAGGCGCCTTTCGAGGCGATGCTGCGCGGCAGTGCGGCTTCATCGTCCTGTTCGTAATAGCGCTGGGCCAGATCGACGATGAGATGGCCGGCCTCGACGAACAGCCGCTTGCGGTCGGCGTGCGTCGCCAGCGTCGAGCCATTGCCGGGCAGCGACAGGCCAAGCGCCTCGGTCAGGCAGTTCATCGAATTGGCGGTGAACATGCCCGAGCAGGAGCCGCAGGTCGGGCAGGCCGAGCGCTCGATGACCTTGACGTCCTCGTCGGAGATCTTGTCGTCGGCGGCCGCGACCATGGCGTCGACCAGGTCGAGCGCCTGCGTCTTGCCGGCCAGCACCACCTTGCCGGCCTCCATCGGCCCGCCGGAGACGAAGACCGTCGGGATGTTGAGGCGCAACGAGGCCATCAGCATGCCGGGGGTGATCTTGTCGCAATTGGAGATGCAGACCATGGCGTCGGCGCAGTGCGCATTGACCATGTATTCGACGGAATCGGCGATCAGCTCGCGCGACGGCAGCGAATAGAGCATGCCGTCATGGCCCATGGCGATGCCATCATCGACGGCGATGGTATTGAATTCCTTGGCGACGCCGCCGGCCTTCTCGATCTCGCGCGCGACCAATTGGCCAAGGTCCTTCAAATGGACATGGCCTGGCACGAACTGGGTGAAGGAGTTGACCACGGCGATGATCGGCTTGCCGAAATCACTGTCCTTCATGCCAGTGGCGCGCCAGAGGCCCCGGGCGCCGGCCATGTTGCGGCCATGGGTGGTGGTGCGGGAGCGATAGGCAGGCATGTTTTTTCCTTGGTGGCTGGCCGCAGCCGAAGAAGGGCGCGGCGGCGCTGAATTCGGATCGCAGGCGTTATAGACGCGCAAGTCCGGTCTGGCCACAATTTTGCTATGCGCCAGATTCCGCGAAAAACCGGATATCGCAAAAAATTTCAGGCCGCTGTCGGATCGCTCGGCGCATGGCCGTCCTTGGGCAGACGGCAGGAATGGCACCATTCTCGGAGTCAGCCGTTTCCCTGTAACAGCAAAAGAGCAAACCGAGGAGCACGACATGCAAAAGATCACCACCTGCCTGTGGTTCGACGGCCAGGCCGAGGAGGCGATGAATTTCTATGTCTCCATCTTCAAGAATTCGAAGGTGCTGAGCGTGATGCGTTGGCCCGAAGGCCACGCCGATGAAGGCAAGGTGCTGGTGACCACGTTCGAACTCGACGGCGTGCCGTTTCAGGCGCTCAATGGCGGGCCGCAATTCAAGTTCAACGAGGCGATGTCACAGTCGATCGACTGCAAGACGCAGGAAGAGGTGGATTATTTCTGGGAGAAGCTCACCGAGGGCGGCGAGCCTGGCCCCTGCAGCTGGCTGAAAGACAAGTTCGGCGTCTCCTGGCAGGTCGTGCCGGAGCAGCTGCCGAAGCTGCTTCTGGACCCGGACAGGGCCAAGGCCGGCCGGGTGATGTCGGCGATGATGAAGATGGGCAAGATCGATATTGCCACGATCGAAGCGGCTGCAAGGGGGTGAGTTGAGGCGCTGATCCTTCCCTTCTCCCCCTTGCGGGAGAAGGTGGATCGGCGCGATAGCGCCGAGCCGGATGAGGGGTGTTCCAGCGGAGTGAGGCGTCGGCGCTCCCTGGAACACCCCTCATCCGACCTCGCTTCGCGAGGCCACCTTCTCCCACAGGGGGAGAAGGAAAAGGCCCCGGCTCAAGCCGCCTTGTCGCGGACCTGGTAGTCCTTGATGGTGGCGAAGCGGATCGCTTTCCAGCGTTCGGCTTCGTAGTTCAGCGAGAAGGCGTGCTGGGCCAAAAACACCGGGTCGTTGTCGAGGTCGCGGGCGATGTCGCCGCGATGCGCTTCGATGAAGCGGAGCGTCTCGGCCTTGTCGTCGGCCGAGATCCAGCGACACACTGAGAAGCGCGACATTTCGAATTCGACCGGCAGCGTGTATTCGAAGTTCAGCCGTTCCTTCAGCACGTCGAGCTGTAGCGCACCGACGACGCCGACGATGGCCGGCGAGCCGTCCTCGGGTGAAAACAGCTGGACGACGCCCTCCTCGGCCATCTGGTGCAACGCTTCCTTGAGTTTCTTGGCCTTCATCGCATCGCCGAGACGCACACGACGCAGGATTTCGGGCGCGAAATTCGGCACGCCGCGAAACAGGATCTCCTCGCCTTCGGTCAACGTGTCGCCGATACGCAGCGTGCCGTGATTGGGAATGCCGACGACATCGCCGGCGAACGCTTCGTCGGCGGTGACGCGCGTGCGGGCAAAGAAGAACTGCGGCGCCGAGAGCGACATCGGTTTGCCGGTGCGCACCAGCTTGGCCTTCATGCCGCGCTCGAGCTTGCCCGAGCAGACGCGCACGAAAGCGATGCGGTCACGGTGGTTGGGGTCCATATTGGCCTGGATCTTGAAGACGAAGGAGGTCATCTTCTCCTCGGTCGCCTCGATCGTGCGGGTATCTGCCTCCTGCGCACGCGGCGGCGGGCCAAAAGCGCCAAGCGCCTCGATCAGGTCGCGAACGCCATAATTGCGCAGCGCCGAGCCGAAATAGACCGGCGTCAGATGGCCCTCGCGAAAGGCTTCTATATCAAGGGGTCGGCACGCTTCGCGCGCCAGTTCCAGTTCCTCGATGAAGGCCTCGCGCTCGTTCTCCGGCAGCAGGCCGGCGACACGGTTGGAATCGGGACCATTGACGGGCGTGCGTTCCTTCTCGTCGTCGCCTCTGCGCACCGCATTCAGCGCCAAATGGTAAGTGCCGGAAAACGTTTTGCCGCGGCCGATCGGCCAGGTGATGGGCGCGGTATCCAGCGCCAGCTTCTGCTCGATCTCGTCAAGGATTTCGAACGGGTCGCGGCTCTCACGGTCCATCTTGTTGACGAAGGTGATGATCGGGATGTCGCGCAGCCGGCAGACCTCGAACAGCTTCAGCGTGCGCGGCTCGATGCCCTTGGCGGCGTCGATGACCATGACGGCCGAGTCGACCGCCGACAGCGTGCGATAGGTGTCGTCGGCGAAATCCTCGTGGCCGGGCGTGTCGAGCAGGTTGAAGACATTGTCCTCATACTCGAAGGTCATCACCGAGGTGACGACCGAAATGCCGCGCTCGCGCTCGATCTTCATCCAGTCGGACCGGGTCTGGATGCGGTCCTTCTTGGCCTTGACCTCGCCGGCAAGCTGGATGGCGCCGCCGAACAGCAGCAGCTTTTCGGTGAGCGTCGTCTTGCCGGCGTCCGGATGCGCGATGATCGCGAAGGTGCGGCGGCGCGATACCGCCTGTTCGATGTCTTCAGCCAATTTTTGGAATCCTGTCTGTGGCGCGGGCTTCTAGCAGCGCATTTCGGGCCTGTCGAACAGATTTGGCCGGATTGGCCTGCCGGCACTTGAGATAGGTTCGATGCGATGGCATCAGAAGACCCTGTTCGACGGAGGTTCCGCATGGGCGCAGCCAAGCAAGTGATCGTCATCGGCGCCGGTATCATCGGTGCTTCCATTGCCTGGCACCTGACCAGGGCCGGGGCGCGGGTGACAGTCATCGCCGCCGACAGCGCCGCAGGTGGGGTCGCCACGCCGAACTCCTTTGCCTGGATCAATGCCACATGGGGCAATCCGGAGCCCTATTTCCGGCTGCGCACCCGCGCCATGGCCGAATGGTCGCGGCTGGCGCGGGACCTGCCCGGCCTGCCGCTCAGCTGGTGCGGCGGCCTGTGCTGGGATTTGTCGGGGACCGACATGGAAACCTATACCGCGCAGCATTCGGCCTGGGGCTATGGCATCGAGCGCGTCGACCGCGCCGGCGCGGCACGTATAGAGCCTAATCTCATCGAACTTCCGGACGTCGCTTTGCATGTCGCCGAAGAGGGCGTTGCCGAGCCGGTCGCGGCAACGAAGGCGCTGTTGGCCGATGCCGAACGACGCGGCGCGCGGATCATCTCCAGCACGGTGACGGCGCTGGTCCAGACAGGCGGCAGGATTTCGGGCGTCGACACATCGCATGGGCTGCTTGCCACCGACGAGGTGGTGATCGCGGCCGGCGTCGGCTCGGCGGATATTGCCGCCACCGCCGGCATAAATCTGCCGCTCGAGACGCCACCCGGCCTGATCGTCCACTCGCGGCCCCACGAGAAGCTGCTGAACGGACTGGTGCTGGCCGAGCGGCTGCATATGCGCCAGACGGCCGAGGGCCGTATCATCGCCGGTTCCGATTTCAGCGGCGCCGACCCCGGCATGGATGCGCAGGTCACCGCCAGCGAACTGTTCGCGGTCCTGAAAGCCAGCCTGCGCGGCGGAGACGGGCTGACGCTCGATTTCCACACGGTCGGCTACCGGCCGACGCCGATCGACGGTTTTCCGATCATCGGCCGCGCCGAGGGCATGGACGGTGTCTATGTCAGCGTCATGCATTCCGGCATCACGCTGGCGCCGGCCGTCGGCCTGTTTGCCGCTCGTGAAATCCTTGATGGCGAGCGCGATTCGCTGCTGGCGCCTTACGGATTGGCTCGCTTCGCTCAATAGCCTGGCGGGCGGCTGAAGCCACCGGTCAACGGCGTCATTGCCCTGGCGATGCCGAGCAGCCGTGATTCCGACCAGCGCCTGCCGACCAGTTGCAGGCCGATCGGCAGGCCGTCGCTGTTCTGTCCGCAGGGCATCGAAAGCGCCGGGTGGCCGCTGTAGTTGAAGACAGCACCATAGGCCGGCAGCATCCAATAGCTTTGGTCCTTGCCGTCGACTTTGATCGGCGTGCCGGGCTCGCAATGTGAAAAGGCCGTGGTCATGGCGACCGGGCAGAGCAGCGCATGATGGTTTTCAAGGAACTGATCCCAGGCGAGAATCGATCTGTCACGGCGGGCGAGCGCCTCGAACCAGCGCGAGACGGGTGCCGGCTCGTCCGGCGGCTCGGGCTGCGCGGCCTCCATCATCATGCCGATCAGCGCGCCGCCTTGCGCGAGATCGTCATGCAAATCCAGTTTTGGAAGGTTCGCTTTCTCGACGGTCGCGCCGGCCGACTGCAACTGCCTTGCTATATTTTCAACAGCAGCACCGATAGCGTCGGTCACCGGGAAGCCGGGAAAGGTCGGTGCAAAAGCGATACGCAATGTCTTGAGTTCGAGCTTCGGCATGTCCTCGACCGGCAGCGGCGCGAGATCGGTGTCGCGCCCGTCCGATCCGGCAATGATGCGATAGATCAAGGACAAATCGTCCACGCTGCGCGCCAGCGGCCCGACGCAAGACATCAGCCGGACGCTGCGCGCGGCATCGCCCGGATTGGGAAAGGCACCGGCCAACGAGACGCGATGCTCCGTTGGTTTCAAGCCGTAGACGCCGCAGAAGGCGGCTGGGAGACGGATCGAATCCTGCATGTCGGTACCGACATCGAACGGCGTCATGCCAGCCGCGATCGCCGCTGCCGCGCCGCCGCTGGAGCCGCCAGAGGTGCGCTCAAGGTTCCAAGGATTGCTTGTGCGGCCGAACAGCGGATTGTTCGACTGCCAATCGGACAGCATACTGGCGACGTTGGTCTTGGCCATCAGCACGCCGCCGGCCGCCTTCAGCCTGCCCGCGACCGGCCCGTCTTCTTTCGCCATATAATCGGCGAAGGGGGGAAAGCCGACCGTTGTTTTCATGCCTGCTGTCTCGTGCATGTCCTTCAGGGTGAAGGGAACGCCATGCAGCGGACCGAGCGCTTCGCCGCGTACCAGCGCTGCGTCCGCCTTTTTGGCGCGTTCGCGCGCGCCTTCCCTGTCGAGCGAGACGACCGCGTTGACCGCCTCGTTATGACTGTCGATCTGCGCCAGATGGGCGTCGAGTGCCTCGACGGCGGAGATTTTGCGCGCGGCGATTGCCATGGCGAGATCGACGGTTGAGGAGAAGGCAATGTCCATGAGGAATGCTCCGGCTTGGCCGCACTCGACTTGAAGATGGCGGATCGAGGCACGGCTTCAAGCGGAGTTGAGCATTCGAGGATCGGCTGTGCTTGATTGGAATTGCGCCGGTCAAGGCCAATCGGATTTAGTCGACGATCTCGCTTCATTTCGGCTGCGAAATGTTCCCGCCGGTCATCGACGGGGCCGTGACCTTCGCTATGGTTCCACCTCGCCAGCCAATCACGATTGGGCATCCGGCCGGCAGCACTCGGGGGGAGCCGCGATCCTCGGGCTCTCCCTAAATAGCTCGAAGCGATATCCCGTTGCGGATCATCGGTCCCCTGCGTCGACAAGCACCCGCGTCGACAAGCAATTGGCTTACTGGAAATTGAAATACAGCGCCGGCGGGTATTGCTGCCCTTCGGTGGCCGTCGCGGTTGCCCCCGCGGCCGACCTGATTCCGCCTGTCGACGTGTCGTCCAGGGGCGGCCGGGTCGCCTGCGCCGTGGCGGCATTGTCTTGCGTCACCGCAACTTTCTTCTTGGCCTCCGCCGCTTGCGACAAGACAAGCAGCACGAGCAGTGCGGACAGAACGAGTTTCATGACAGGTTTTCCTCTCTGGCTACAAAGCGCGCGCATTTCCTGGATAGACTCATGCGTCGCGCCCAAGTTCCTCTTCATGGAGTCATCAACTCCACCTCGCCGCTGTGCGCGGCTTGGCCGCCTCACTGCCTGAATCCGGACTCGTCGAGCAGGGCGACCTGCTTGCCGTCGATATAGAAGCGAATGGCGTGCGCCTCGTTATCGACGTCGATGCGGGTCGGCTTGGCGGCCACCACCGCCGTTGCGCCCTTGAGATATCTCGAGTGAAAGTCGCCAGCCGGCGCGTATCGAAACAGCAGCACCAGTGCGATGCAGCCTGCGGTAAATACGATGAATGTCAGTCTGGAAGAGGCGTTTGCGGTCATCCGGTCATTCCTTCAATTCGAGGTGGCATTACGGTTCGGTTGCTACCGGGCCTTCAGCCTGGTTTCGCCGTTGCTCGATGGGAGCGTGTCACAGCTCTTCGAAGGAAAGGGGAATGACCTCTCCGGCGCACGTTCAGAACGTTCGCTGACAGTATGCCCCTTGCCCTTCGCGAGCTTAGCGCCGGCCCACAAGCCGGGAAGGCGGCACGCGCGGAATGCCGTGGAATTCTCTGGAATTCCTCTTATATTAGCAGATTGAAAAGTAAGGTGTGAGGTTTTGCCACGGCGTGTTATGGCTGAAACAAAACCGCAAAGGCAGCCGCGTGGCACAGCACATTGCTCAGAAATTACGGCTGACTTCGGCGTTGTTGGGAACGGTAACCCGCAAGGATCTGGCGGCGGCTTTCCGGTCCGTCAATCCGAAGACCTCATTCGATCTCGGCCGTGCCGACAAATGGCTGCAGGGCCGCGCCCAGCCGCGCGAGCATAGTGTGTATGACGACTGGGCGAAGCTGCTGGGCTTGGAACAGTCAGGCGCATGGATCGCCGACTGCGACCTGCCAAACTTCACGGCCGCTATCGCGACCCGCCACAACATCGACAGCGCAGATCTCGAACGCCGCGCCGGGTCTCAGTTCGAGACCTCGTCCAACCATGAAGAGCGCAGCCTCGCCTTGGCGCTTGCCGGTACGTATGCATGCTATTCGCGTGCCTGGTCGCCTTACTATCGCGGCCAATTCATCAGGGGCATCCTGTCGATGGAGCCGGGGCCTGGCTCACATGGCCTGACCGCCAGCTATCGCGAAATCTTGCCGACAGGCCAATTGGTGATTGGCGGCCCGGTCACGCCAGCCAAGCGTGCCCTTTACATGCATCTGAAGGAAGTCGGCGGGGATGCGCAGTTCTTCGTCAGCCTGTTCCCGCGGTCGCAGCCGGGGAGTGTTCTTGGCGGCTATATGTGTGGAACGGCTATTATCGGTCCGGAGGCGCAGCCGTCGCTGACAAGGATCCTCATGGTGCGTCTGCGCGATCAGGCGCGGGGCGCCACCCCGTGGGGCGGATACCTGCTGCCCGATGAGTCGATTTCGGCAGATCTGGCATCGGTCGGCATGTCCATCGAGCATCCCGAGCAGGTCGACCGGCAGCTCACGCGGTTCCTCGTTGGAGGTAGCGATGGCGGCGTCCACCAGATCCCCCCAGCCGAGTTCCGCGCCATCCTCGATGTCTTCGACCGCCACTGGCTGAAGCACGCGCGGCAAAGCCCCTGAAGTGCCAACGCCGGGTGTCGCGGCGCCGACCTAGAGGGCCAAGGCCAGCCTGGCGGATGCGGGCGCAAACGGTCGAATGGCGATGCCATCGCGGGTCATGGTGACGAAGCTCGACGGCGGGATGGCCTGCCAATCGCCGCCCTCGCGATCGAAGGGTTCGGACACGATGCAGCGGCCGCCGCCTTTTCGCAGGGCGGAGGTGTAGAGCGTCGGCGCGTGAGCGTCGGTGGCATAGCGCACCGCATGCAGCGCCTGCCCGTCCGAGAAGGCGGCGGTGAGCTTCAGCGCCGGTTCGAGGCCGGCGCGGCGCGAGGCTTCGAGCACGCGGCTGGCGGCGCGCGACACTGCGCCTTGCGGGTCACCGGCCAGTCCCTCATCGATCATCAGCAGGAAGAACAATTCGGAATCGGTGGTGCCTTCGCGCTGGTCGAAGACTGCGTCGCAGAGCGTGTTCTCAAGCGCGCGGCGGATCTTTTCGAAGCCGCCTATCTGGCCATTGTGCATGAACGACCAACGGCCCGAGATGAACGGATGGCAGTTCATGCGGCTGGTGGCACCGCCGGTCGAGGCCCGCACATGGGCAAGGAACAAGCCGGATTTGATCTGCCGGCATAAGCTCTTCAGATTGGGATCGGACCAGGCCGGCAGGATGTCGCGGTAGAGACCGGGCTCCGGCCGGTCGCCATACCAGGCAAGGCCGAAACCATCGCCATTGGTCGGCGACTTCGCTTCCTGGGCGCAATGGCTCTGGGCAATCAGCGAGTGGCAGGGCGCGGTGAGGATGTCTTCGAGAAAGACCGCTTCACCGAGATAGGCCGCCCACCGGCACATCGCTATCGTCCTTTAGGCGCGATCCAGAAGGCCCGTGGGCTCATTGGTCGCGTGTGTGCCTCTGTTATGCGTCCGCTCGTAAAGCTCGCGGACGATTCGGCTGGCGGTAGTCTCAAACAGAAATGGCAAGAAAGCGTGAACGAGCGCGGCACTGGCCGCCATCAGCAGGCGCGAGGAGAACCAGCCGGCAAAGGCCATGTGGCTGAAATAGGTCTCGCCGACCTTGGCCGGATGAGACGTGAAAATCCTTGCGACCGACATGCTGGCTCCCCTTCAGCGCTTCAGGTTCCGATATGAGTATCCTGACACGCTTTGCAGGTTCATTGGTCTCAAAATGTCCTTGTGTTTTGCCATTTTGTGGGACACACATCCCACATGGCGCTGAATATCGATGAAATCGACCGGAAATTGCTGACCGAATTGCAACGCGACGGCACGCTGTCGGTCGACCAGCTGTCGGAACGTGTGGCCTTGTCGCGCAATGCCTGCTGGCGGCGCGTCAAGCGGCTCGAGGAGGATGGCGTCATCACCGGCCGGGTGGCGCTGGTCGATGCCGAGAAGCTCGGACTTGGCCTTTCGGTGTTCATTCTGGTCCGCACGTCCAATCACGATCCCGACTGGCTGCAGAAGTTCCGCGCGGCGGTGACCGGTCTTTCAGAGATCACCGGCGTCTACCGCATGTCCGGCGATCTCGACTATGTCCTGCGCGCCCGCGTCGCCGACGTGAAAGCCTACGACCGGCTGTACCAGCGGCTGATCGCCAAGGTGGCGCTGTCGGATGTCTCCGCCTCTTTCGTGATGGAGGAGATCAAGGAGACGACGGTGGTTCCTATGGAAGTGCGCTAAGGTGTACTCAGGCCATACTGATGCCTGAAAGAAAGCCGTTGATAGGCTTGCGGGCGAATTGACCGAATCGGCAATCGCGCCGATAGGATCGATTTTATGCGCGCAGCCCTCCAAAACTCCTCCGTCATCGGTCCAACTGTCGGCGTCGTCAGGTTGCCGCATGCTGAAGGACTACCGCTTCCCGCTTACGAAAGCGCCGGCGCCGCCGGCATGGACCTGCGCGCGGCGGTGCCTGACGACCGGCCGCTGCTGATCCTGCCGGGAAAGCGCGCTCTTGTGCCGACCGGGCTGATCCTCGAAATCCCCGAAGGCATGGAAGGCCAGGTGCGGCCGCGCTCCGGCCTGGCTTTCAAACATGGTCTTACCGTCCTCAATTCACCGGGCACGGTCGACAGCGACTATCGCGGCGAGGTGAAGGTGCTGCTGATCAATCTCGGCGACGAGGATTTCGCCGTGACGCGCGGCATGCGCATTGCCCAGCTGGTTTTCGCCGCGGTGACGCAGGTGGGCGTCGAAGAGCGCTCACTGGCCGGCGGCACGGCGCGTGGCTCGGGCGGGTTCGGATCGACCGGCACCGCCTGATGCAAATCCCAAAGCTGGTCATCTTCGACTGCGACGGGATCCTGGTCGACACGGAGAATCTCGCCAACCGACGCCTCGCCGAATGGCTCACCGCGGCCGGCTATCCAACGACGTTCGAATATTGCCGCAAGAACTTCTCCGGCCGCAGCATGGTGTCGGTGCAGAAGGAGATCGAGGCGCAGACCGAAGTCCGGCTCGGTGCCGACTTCGTCGATCGCTGGAACGCCGGCCTGCCGGACCTGTTCGCCCACGGCGTCGAGGCAATCCCCTATGTCCGCGAGTTCATCGAGGCGGTTCGCGCGGCCGGCATCGCCTATTGCGTCGCCACGTCGGCCCGGATCTCGAAGATGCACATCACGCTTGGCCAGACCGGGCTGTTGCCGCTGTTCGAACATGCGATGTTCAGCGCCACCATGGTCTCGCGCGGCAAACCGTTCCCCGACCTGTTCCTGCATGCGGCCAAGACGATGGGTTTTCCGCCTGCCGACTGCATCGTCATCGAGGACAGCGTCGCCGGCACGCAGGCCGGCATTGCCGCCGGCATGCGGGTGTTTTCCTACCATGGCGACCCCTATTCCGACCGCGATGGCCTGATCCACGCCGGCGGCATCCTGTTCGACGACATGCGCGAACTGGCGGGACTGGTGCCGATCCACTGATCCGCCGGGCTTGATGGACGGGCTGGACGCCGTAGGGCGCTGTGCTACGGTCCGTGCGCCCGACAGCCGAGGCGTCCATGCCAACGAATCTCTTTCGCTTCATCATCGCCTTGGTGCTGCTGCCGTTCTCGTGGGCTGTAGCCGGAGCGCAAGCCGTCAGCTTTCCGGATCTCGGCAGCGCGCTGCCCGGCCGCGCCGATGTGATCTATCTCGATCTTGCCAGGATGGTCATCCCTGATCTCGCCGCGGACAAGGACGGCTTCTACAAGGGCGGGTCGCCCATCGACATGCGCCACATCGAGGGACCGGACGATGGCGGTTCGCCACCCGAGACCTCGGGCTTTTTCAATGCCGCGGTGCTGGCCATCAAGGCCGGCGGCAAGGACCGGCTGGCGATGCTGTTCGACCTTGGCGATTCTCCCGACAGCGCCGAGGGCTACGCGGTGCTGGCGCTCTACGACATCACGGCCAAGCCGAAATTGCTCGACGCGGCCAATGTCGCGGTCGACCGCAGCACCTATTTCCGCGAGCCGAACAAGCTTTCGATCGGCGACGGAGACGACGCACTCATAACCATGAGCGCGCATTTCAATTCGAACCAGAACTATGTGGCGACGCCGCTGATCATGGTTGCCAAGGACAGGTTCGAACTGGTCGACATGATCTATACGCTCGATGAGAAGCTATGCGCCTACAGCCGCAGGCAGGACATCGGGTTCCAGACCATCGCTGACGGACAGCCTTATGCCGCTATCAAGGCGACAGTCACCGACACCACCGTGCCGAGCCGTGAAAGCTGTGACGAGGCCGCGCCCAAGGCTGCGTCGCACGAGATTTCCGTCACCTACCATTGGGACAAGACGCATTACGTCAAGGATTCCGACGCGTTCGAAAGATTGGCAGCAGAGAACGAGAAACGCTTCTGAACCCCGCGCATTCGTTTGCCCGGGCAAGGCGGGCAAGCTAAAATCCGTGCCATCGCACTGCACACTATGGGGGAATTGCCATGGACAAGGGTAAGATCTTTCGCGACCTGCATGCCTCGACCTTCGTCATGCCCAATCCCTGGGATGTCGGCACGACGAAGCTGCTTGGCTCGTTCGGCTTCAAGGCGCTGGCGACGACCAGCGCCGGCTTTGCCTTTTCGCGCGGCCTGCCGGATGGCGCCGTGACCTTCGACCAGATGATCCATCATTGCCGCGACGTGACGGCGGCGACCAGCCTGCCGGTTTCGGCCGATCTCGAAAAAGGCAAGGGCGACAGCGCCGAGCAGGCCGCCGAGACGATCTTCGCGGCGGAAGCGGCGGGTCTTGCCGGCTGCTCGATCGAGGACCACACCGGCGATCCCGACAAGCCGATCTATGATTTTGCCCACGCGGTCGAGCGCGTCGCGGCGGCGGTGGAGGCGGCGCGGGCGCTGAAGCGCGATTTCGTCTTCACGGCGCGGGCCGAGAACTTCTTGTGGGGCAAGTCCGACCTCGACGACACCATCAAGCGGCTGCAGGCCTTCGAGCAGGCCGGCGCCGACGTGCTCTATGCGCCTGGTATCAGCGATATCGAGATGGTGCGCACGATCTGTTCGGCGGTGAGCAAGCCGGTGAACGTACTGGCTAAACCGGGCTTCACCATCGCCGATCTCGCCATGGCAGGGGTCAAGCGTATCTCACTGGGGTCGTGGCTGACCAATTTCGCCTACGGCATGCTGGAGACGGCGGCGCGCGAGATCCAGCAGGATGGCACGTTCGGCTTCACCCGCGCCGCCATGCCGTTCGGCAAGTTGCAGGCGCTGTTCCGCGAGTCCTCATGAACAGGCCGGGCGCATGATGCTGGCCGTCGTCGACATGCAAAGCGGCGGCGCGCCGCTTAGGATCCCTACTGGTGGATTCCTGCGCCGCTGAGCCGAGTTAGAGCAATTCCAGGAAAAGTGTGACACGGTTTTCCGTCCGGAATTGCGTAAAAACAAAGAGATAGAGCGGTTCGCCGTTTCCGTGAAACGGTGAAATGCTCTAGTCCCGCGAGCGGTGTGCCGCTTCGCGCGCCGAAATCGCCTTGTGCAGGTGCACCATCATGGCGGCGGCGAAAAGCGGCGTCACCAGGTTGAGCAGCGGCACGGCGAGGAAGGCTGCGATGACCAGCCCGGCGAGGAACACCGTTCCGGCATGGTGCCTGCGCAAGGCCCTGGCCTCCTCCTCCGGACGGAAGCGCATGGCGGCGAATTCGAAGAATTCCCGCCCGAGCAGATAGCCGTTGACGATGAAGAAGGCGGCGATGTTGATGCCCGGCACCAGCAGAAGCAACAGGGCGACGATGTTGCCAAGGATGACGACGCCGAAGAACTTTATCGCCAGCACCAGCGAGCGCAGCGCCGGCATGGCGCGGCCGGGCGGATCGGCGGGATAGTCGGTGCGCTCGACCACTTCGGCGACATCGTCGAGGAACAGGCCGGCGATCGCGGCCGTGACCGGCGCGACGAGCAATGCCATGCCGAAAGCGAGCGCAATTGCCGCAATGATGCCGCCCAGCCAGCCGGCCCAGGACGGTATGCCCGGCAACAGCGTCTGCAGCCATGGCAAGGCCAGCCATTCGACAAGGCTGGTCAGGCCGAACCACAGGGCGACCAGCGCCAGCAGGGTCAAGCCCAGCGTCTTGAGGAAGACGGCCCGAAAAGGCGACGAGAGCAGCTCAAGGGCCGCGGTACGGGCAGCGTCGAAAATCACCGTGCTTCAACCCTCGATGAGCAGACACCGCCGAATGGACGGACGCTCCCCGAGATAGGCAGCCCAAGCCATGAGCACAAGCGCGCAGCTATCTTGCAAGCGCCGGTTTGCGAACCGGGATGGTCATGGCCGCGACGCCGGCAACGACACAAGCCATGCCGAGCCATACAGTCGGCCCCAGGGTTTCGCCGAGGAAGACAGCGCCGATGCCAACGCCGATCGGCACGCGCAGATAGGCCTGCGACGTCGTGCCGACCGAGCCCAGCGTGTGGATGAGGCGGAAATAGATGACGAAGGCGAGCGCCGTCGAGAATATCGAGAGGCCGAGCAGCGCCAGGATCGACGCCAGAGATGGCGTGAGCGTCCAGGGCTGGTCCACCACCAGGCTGAGCGGCACCAGCATAACGGCGCCGCAGAGCATGGAACCGGCGGCCGGCAGCATCGGATCGAGGCCCTTGAAGCCACGGCCGAAGATCGCGGCGCCGGCATAGCAGACCGTCGCCACGACGATGGCGACTTGTGCCCAGAGTTCATGACCGAGACCGCCCAGCGCTTCGGTACCGATGATGAGGCAGATGCCGGCAATGCCGGCGCCGACACCGACCAGTTTGCGCAGCGTGACCTGTTCATGGCGGGTGATCAGCGCGGTGAGCAGGAAGGTGAAGATCGGCGACGTCGCGTTCAGGATGGTGGCGAGGCCGGCATCCACCGAGCGCTCGGCGGCGGCGATCAGCGTGAACGGGACGACGCTGTTGAGGCATGCCTGGAAGGCGAAGCGGCGCCAGTTCGCCGCGTCTGTGGGCATGGCAAGCCCACGCCAATGGATGATGGCCAGAAGAATAGTGCCGGCAATCAAGGTGCGGGCGGCAATGAAGGTGATCGGCGGGATCGTCTCGACGCCGATCTTGATGAAGGTGTAGGAGGCGCCCCACAATACGGCCAGCACGCCGAGCAGCGCCAGGTCGGTCGTTGTATCGTTTCGTGTCGGCATCCGCTGGCTCGCCTTCGGGCTGTGATCGAACAGGCCAGAGTTGTAGGCAAGGTCGCGACAAAATGCTTCGGCCACGGTCGAATTGTCGTAGCGCCTCACGTGGATGCGCTGGGATGATCCGCCAAAGTTGAGTGCCGCGCTCTAGGCAAAGCCGTTTCGAATCGCTAGACCCGCGCCCGGCCTGCGTGGCAAGAAGCTGGCTCTGGTTTTTGGCGGAGATATTGATGCCGGATTATGACGTGCTTTGCATCGGCAATGCCATTGTCGACATCATCGCCCAGTGCGAGGAGGAATTCCTCGAAACCAACGGCATCATCAAGGGCGCGATGAACCTCATCGATACCCACCGCGCCGAACTGCTCTACAGCCGCATGGGTCCGGCGATCGAAGCCTCCGGCGGCAGCGCCGGCAACACGGCGGCCGGCGTCGCCTCCTTCGGCGGCCGAGCCGCGTTCTTCGGCAAGGTTTCCAACGATGCGCTGGGCGAAATCTACGCGCACGACATCCATGCCCAGGGCGTCGCCTTCGACACCAAACCACTCAAGGGCGAGCCGCCGACGGCCCGCTCGATGATCTTCGTCACCCCCGATGGCGAGCGCTCGATGAACACCTATCTCGGCGCCTGCGTCGAGCTCGGGCCGGAGGACGTCGAGGCCGACAAGGCGTCTGGCGCCAAGGTCACCTATTTCGAAGGCTATCTGTGGGATCCTCCGCGCGCCAAGGAAGCGATCCGGCAGACGGCCAGACTGGCGCACGCGGCAGGCCGCGAAGTGTCGATGACGCTGTCGGATTCGTTCTGCGTCGATCGCTATCGCGACGAATTCCTCGAGCTGATGCGCTCGGGCACCGTCGATATCGTCTTTGCCAACAGCCACGAGATCAAGTCGCTCTACCAGACATCGTCGTTCGACGAGGCGCTGGCGCAGATCCGCAAGGATTGCCGAATCGCCGCCGTGACGCGGTCCGAGAAAGGCTCCGTCATCGTGCGCGGCGACGAGACCGTGGTCATCAAGGCCACCGCCATCAAGGAGCTGGTCGACACGACCGGCGCCGGCGACCTCTACGCCGCCGGCTTCCTGCATGGCTACACGCAAGGCCGCGACCTCAAGACCTGCGGTGACCTTGGCTCGCTGGCGGCCGGATTGGTGATCCAGCAGATCGGGCCAAGGCCAAGGCAGAATTTGCGCCGCGAGGCCGAGCAGGCGGGGTTGTTGTAGGGGGCACTTTTTCCTTCTCCCCCTGTGGGAGAAGGTGTCGCCGAAGGCGACGGATGAGGGGTGCTCCAGCTTGACAGGACGGCGATCCGTCACGCACCCCTCATCCGTCTCGGCGCTGCGCGCCGATCCACCTTCTCCCACAAGGGGAGGAGGAAAAAGCGCCCCGCTGCTCACCGTCGCGTCACTGTCACATATCGCTCCTACACGAAATCGCGAGCCTCCCGCGACTGACATTTCGGGGCGCCCGCAATCAGATGGGATGTTCAAAAATGCAAGGCAGCAAGCTGTCGGGCGGCGCGGGTCGTTGCCGCCGCGATCTTCGTTTTCAGCACTAGAAATTCAGCAACCGGCCGCAGCTAAGGGAGGAGCGCGGCCCGGAAGACAGATGCATGAACAGATTTCAGACAACCGGTCTCGGGCAGGACGACTTCGCGGAGATGGTCGCGGAGGACGTCGAACGCGCGCTTGCCCACTATGACGAGGCCATAAACCAATCCACCGTGGTCTCCGTCGGCAAGATTGCCGGCAGCATAGCGTCCGCCGTCACCTCGCTATCGCCGAAACACCAGCGCGCCATCGATACCATCCATGCCGACCTTCCCGGCCTTGCCCAGAAATTCGTGCGCGCGCTCGCGGCTGAAGCGGCGCGCCGCAGCGAAGCCGGCACCGCCGGCCTGCCGGTGCCGTTGTCGGCCGGCGAACCACCTTCCCCGCAATCCGACGACCTCGAATCGATGCTGATCGAGGACTGGGCTGGCCGCGTCGCCGGCTCGACCTATCTGGAAGAAAACCTGCGCATCGCCCGCTCGACCCTGCACCGCTGGCAACGACGCGGCGATGTCATCGCCTTGCGCAAGGGCGGCCGCAAACACGTTTTCCCGCTGGCGCAGTTCGTCGACGGCAGGCCGGTGGCAGGCATAATCGACGTGCTCAAGCTGATCGGCAATCCGAGGCTCGCCTGGCTGTGGCTTACACGCCCGGCGGCGCAACTCGACGGCCGCATACCGATCGATCTGCTGCGAGCGGATCAGGTTGACGAGGTGGTCGAGGCCGCGCGGGTTTTCGCGCCGGGCTGAGCTTCGCTGGAAAAGCGTTCACAGGCTCACAATCGGCTCTTGCCTGCTGCCCGGATCGCCGCTCAAGTCCCCGCCGTATAGGCCGCGATCGCCGCCATATTGACGATGTCGCTATCCTTGGCATTGAGCGACACGATCTGCACCGGCTTGTTGAGGCCGACCAGCAGTGGGCCGATCACCGTCGAGCCGCCGAGTTCCTGCAGCATCTTGGTCGAGATCGAGGCCGAGTGGAAGGCCGGCATGACCAGCACATTGGCCGGGCCGGTCAGCCTGATGAACGGGTATTGTGCCATGGCGCGTGCGTTGAGCGCGACGTCGGCGGCCATTTCGCCGTCATACTCGAAGTCGACGCGGCGCTTGTCGAGGATGCGCACGGCCTCCTGGACGCGCTCGGAACGCTCGCCCTGCGGGTGGCCGAAGGTGGAATAGGCGAGCATGGCGAGCCTCGGCTCGTAGCCCATGCGGCGGGCAAAGCCGGCCGCTTCCTCGGCGATGTCGGCGATCTGCTCGGCGTTGGGCATGTCGTGCACGGCGGTGTCGGCGACCAGCACGGTCTTGCCTCGCGCCAGCACGATCGAGACGCCGATGACGCGGTGACCAGGCTTGGCGTCGATGACGCGGCGGATGTCGTCGAGGGCGGTGGAATAGTTGCGGGTGACGCCGGTGACGATGCCGTCGGCATCGCCCAGCGCCACCATGCAGGCGGCGAAGTGGTTGCGGTCGTTGTTGATCAGGCGCTGGCAATCGCGAAACAGGAAGCCTTTGCGCTGCATGCGTTCGTAGAGGTAGTCGGTGTAGATGCCGTTGCGGCGCGACAGCCGGGCATTGATGATCTCGATGCCTTGCTTGTTGAGGTCGATGCCGGCGTGCTTGGCGTTCTCCTTGATGACGTCGTCGCGGCCAAGCAGGATGGCGGTGCCGAGTTTCTGGTTCACATAGGAGACGGCGGCGCGCATCACCTGCTCCTCCTCGCCCTCGGCGAAGACGATGCGCTTGGGCTGGCGGCGCACGCGGTCATAGATGCGCTGCAAGGTGGAGGCGATCGGATCGCGCCGGGCGGACAGTTCCTGCGCGTAGCGGTCGAGGTCGAGGATCGGCTTGCGGGCAACGCCCGAATCCATCGCCGCCTTGGCCACCGCGAGCGGAATGGCCGAGATCAGGCGCGGGTCGAACGGCACCGGGATGATGTAATTGGGTCCGAATCTCGGCCTGTTGCCCTGGTAGGCGGCGGCGACGTCGTCGGGCACGTCCTGGCGCGCCAGTTCGGCGAGGGCGCGCGCGGCGGCGATCTTCATGTCGTCATTGATGGTGGTCGCCCGCACATCCAGCGCACCGCGGAAGATATAGGGGAAGCCGAGCACGTTGTTGACCTGGTTGGGGTAATCGGACCGCCCCGTGGCCATGATCGCGTCGGTGCGGATCTCGGCCACTTCTTCCGGCGTGATCTCGGGATCTGGATTGGCCATGGCGAAGATGATCGGGTTCTTGGCCATCGACTGCACCATGGCGGTCGTCAGCGCGCCCTTGGCGGAGAGGCCGAGGAAGACGTCGGCGCCGTCGAGCGCTTCGGCAAGGCTGCGCCTGTCGGTCTTGACCGCATGCGCCGACTTCCACTGGTTCATGCCTTCGGTGCGGCCCTGGTAGACGACGCCCTTGGTGTCGCACAGGATGATGTTTTCCGGGGCAAAACCCATCGCCTTCATCAGCTCGATGCAGGCGATGCCGGCGGCACCAGCACCGTTACAGACCAGCCTGGTGGTCTTCATGTCGCGACCAGTGACCTCCAGTGCGTTGATCAGGCCGGCGGACGAAATGATGGCGGTGCCGTGCTGGTCGTCGTGGAAGACCGGGATATCCATCAGCTCGCGCAGGCGCTGCTCGATGATGAAGCATTCCGGCGCCTTGATGTCCTCGAGATTGATGCCGCCGAAGGAGGGGCCGAGGTAACGCACGCAGTTGATGAACTCCTCGGCATCCTCGGTGTCGACCTCGAGATCGATCGAATCGACATCGGCGAAGCGCTTGAACAACACCGCCTTGCCTTCCATGACCGGCTTGGAGGCCAGCGCGCCGAGATTTCCCAGACCGAGAATGGCGGTGCCGTTGGAGATGACGGCGACCATGTTGCCGCGCGTCGTGTAGTCGAAGGCGCGGCTCGGATCCTCGGCGATGGCGCGCACCGGCACGGCGACACCCGGCGAATAGGCGAGGCTGAGATCGCGCTGCGTCGTCATCGGCTTGGTGGCGACGATCTCCAGCTTGCCGGGCCGGCCCATCGCGTGGAATTCGAGCGCTTCCTGCGCGCTGACGGACGGACCGCTGTTCTCGGTTTTCCTGGCCATGATGTCTTGATTTCCTCGCCGGTGCAGCACCTCCTTGAAGCGGGTGCCTTGTTTCGGTCCGAATTAAGACCACGCGCCGCCGCGTGTAAACCGCCAGCGCGCGGGAATCGCAGGCCGGCGCGCAAATGCCGGCAAGCGGCCAGCCAGTCGTCCCCTGCTTTTCGAGGCTCCGGCATTAAACCGGGCAATCACATCTGCTAGCGTGCCGCGCATGAATATGCACAGCCCGAACGAGCCAGACGCCCCCGAGGCGATGACGCCGCCGCAGCCTGGTGCGGCCGCCGTCACGCCGATGATGGAGCAGTTCATCGAGATCAAGGCGGCGAACCCGGATTCGCTGCTGTTCTACCGCATGGGCGATTTCTACGAGCTGTTCTTCGACGATGCCGAAAAGGCCAGCCGGGCACTGGGCATCGTCTTGACCAAGCGCGGCAAGCACCAGGGCCACGACATTCCGATGTGCGGCGTGCCGGTGCACGCGGCCGACGACTACCTGCAGAAGCTGATCGGCCAGGGTTTTCGCGTTGCCGTCTGCGAGCAGATCGAGGATCCGGCCGAGGCCAAGAAGCGCGGCGCCAAATCGGTGGTGCGCCGCGACGTGGTGCGCCTGGTGACGCCGGGCACCATCACCGAGGACAAATTGCTGGCGCCGTCGGAATCGAGCTTCCTGATGGCGCTCGGGCGGGTGAAGGGTGGGGCGGACCATTCCTTCGCATTGGCCTGGATCGACATCTCGACCGGCGCCTTCCGCGTCGCCGAGACCACCGCCGAGCGGCTGCTGGCCGACATTTTTCGCGTCGATCCGCGCGAGCTGATCGTCGCCGAGCCGGTGTTCCACGATGCCGAGCTGAAGCCGGTGTTCGACGTGCTTGGCCGGGTCGCCAACCCGCAGCCGCCATCGCTGTTCGATTCGGCCTCCGCCACCGGGCGCATCGCGCGCTTCTTCGACGTGGCGACGCCGGACAGCTTCGGCACGTTTTCGCGCGCCGAACTGTCGGCGATCTCGGGCGCCATTGCCTATGTCGAGAAGACGCAGAAGGCCGAGCGCCCGCCATTGTCGCGGCCCGAGCGCGAGGAACAGGGCTCGACGCTGTTCATCGATCCGGCGACGCGTGGAAATCTGGAGCTGCTCCGCACACTGTCCGGCAGCCGAGAAGGCTCGCTGTTCAAGGCGATCGACCGCACTGTGACCGGTGGCGGCGCCCGGCTGCTCGCCGACCGGCTGATGGCGCCGCTGACCGACCCGGCAGCGATCGGCGCGCGCCTGGATTCGGTGTCGTTCTTCCGCTCCGAAACGCGGCTGTGCCAGGCGGTGCGGACAAGCCTGAAGAGCGTCGCCGACATGCCGCGCGCGCTTTCCAGGCTGGCGCTCAACCGTGGCGGCCCGCGCGACCTCGGCGCATTGCGCGCCGGTTTCGAGGCGGCCGGCGCCATCGCCGAAATCTTTGCCGCGACCGCCCTGCCCCAGGAATTGGCGAGCGCACTCGCCGCCATTCATGCGCTGCCCCAGGCGCTGGCCCGGCATCTGACGCAGGCGCTTGGCGAGGAGTTGCCGTTGCTCAAGCGCGACGGCGGCTTCCTGCGCGGCGGCTATCACGGCGAACTCGACGAGATGCGGGCGTTGCGCGACGAGTCGCGAAAAGTGATCGCCGGGCTGGAGCGCTCGCTGATCGAGGAGACCGGCATCCGCTCGCTGAAGATCCGGCACAACAATGTGCTGGGCTACTACATCGAGGTGACCGCCAACCATCATGCGGTGATGACCGGCAGCGATGGCGCCAAGGCGCGCTTCATCCACCGCCAGACCATGGCCAATGCCATGCGCTTCACCACGACCGAACTCGCCGAACTCGAGACCAAGATCGCCAATGCCGCCGACCGGGCGCTCGGCATCGAGCTCGCCGCCTTCGATGCGCTGACGGCGGAAGCGGTCGGAGAGGCGGAAAAAATCCGCGCCGGCGCCGATGCGCTCGCCGTGCTCGACGTCTCGGCGGCATTAGCGCTTTTGTCGGAAAGCGAGGCCTGGTGCCGGCCGGTGGTGGATTCGAGCCTCGCCTTCGACATTGCAGGTGGCAGGCATCCCGTGGTCGAGCAGGCCCTGCGCCGTTCGGGTGACGGCCCCTTCGTCGCCAATGATTGCGACCTTTCGCCGGAGGGGAACGCCAAAAACGGCGCGATCTGGCTTCTGACCGGCCCCAACATGGGCGGTAAATCGACGTTCCTGCGGCAAAACGCGCTGATCGCCATCCTCGCCCAGACCGGCTCGTTCGTGCCGGCGGCATCGGCCCATATCGGCGTCGTCGACCGACTGTTCTCGCGCGTCGGCGCTTCCGACGACCTGGCACGCGGCCGCTCGACCTTCATGGTCGAGATGGTCGAGACGGCGGCGATCCTCAACCAGGCCGGCGAGCGGGCGCTGGTGATCCTGGACGAGATCGGCCGCGGCACCGCCACGTTCGACGGCCTGTCGATCGCCTGGGCGGCGGTGGAATATCTGCATGAGAAGAACCGCTGCCGGGCGATCTTCGCCACCCATTTCCACGAAATGACCTCGCTCGCCGGCAAGCTGGCGCGGCTCCACAACGTCACCATGCGCGTCAAGGAATGGGAAAACGACGTCGTCTTCCTGCATGAGGTCGGCAAGGGTGCGGCCGACCGCTCCTACGGCGTCCAGGTGGCGCGGCTCGCCGGCCTGCCGGAAGCGGTGGTCGACCGGGCCAAACAGGTGCTGCACCAGCTGGAGGAAGGCGAGGTTTCCGGCAAGACCAACCGGCTGGTCGACGATTTGCCGCTGTTTTCCGTGGCGGTGAAGCGCGAAGCACCGAAGCCGGTCAAGAGCGATGCCCTGGGCGCCGCGCTCGGCGAGATCAATCCCGACGAGATGACGCCGAGGGAAGCGCTGGAGGCGCTGTATCGGCTGAAGGGGTTGATGTAGCCGGTAAGGGCTGGCGGGACAGCACCCCCCTCTGCCCTACCGGGCATCTCCCCCGCAAGGGGGGAGATCGGCAGCTCCCGCGCTCCGCTCACCCTACACTGTTGGTGATTGGCGAAAGCCAAGGTTACGTCCAATCTCCCCCCTTGCGGGGGAGATGGCCGGCAGGCCAGAGGGGGGTGTGAAGGAACGCGACCTGCGCTGTCTAGATCATCTCCAGCCCGCGCTTGCGCGTCGGCGGCGGGAAGGCGCGGTCGAGATCGGCGAGATCCTCGCGCGTAAGCTTGATCTCGAGCGCGGCAAAATTCTGGCGGACGTGCTCCTGGCTGCTGGCCTTGGGAATGGCGATGACGCCGTCCTGCTGCATCACCCAGGCCAAGGCGATTTGTGCCGCGGTGGCGCCATGGCGGGCGGCGACCGCGTCGAGCCTGGCATTGCGCGCCAATGCACCCTGTTCGACCGGCGAATAGGCCATCAGCGGAATGCCGCGCTTGCGGCTCCAGGGCGCCAGATCGAACTCGAGGCCGCGCCGGACCAGATTGTAAAGCACCTGGTTGGTCTGGACATTACCGCCATCGGGCAAGCCGGCGAGGTCTTCCATCTCCTCGATGTCGAAATTGCTGACGCCCCAGTGGCGAATCTTGCCGGCTTTCTTCAACGCCTCGAAGGCTTCGACCGTCTCCGCCAAGGGCACGCTGCCAGGCCAATGCAAGAGATAGAGGTCGATGCGGTCGGTGGCGAGGCGCTTCAGGCTGTTCTCGCAGGCGCGCTGCACGCCCGCGCGCGAAGCGTTCGACGGCAGAACTTTCGAGACCAGGAAAACCTCGGCGCGGCGCCCGGCTATGGCTTCGGCCACGACCTCCTCGGCACCGCCGCTGGCATACATCTCGGCGGTGTCGATCAGCGTGACGCCGAGATCGAGGCCAAGCTTGAGAGCAGCGACCTCGTCGCCACGGCGCCTGATATCCTCGCCCATCTTCCACGTGCCCTGGCCGAGCACGGCAATGGCTTCGCCGGAGGGCAGCGTGGTGGTTCTGACGGTCGATGGCATGGCAGGCTCCGTTCGGGGCCGGATCGCATCACAGGCCGGGCGAGAAATCCAGAGGCGTTCTCGCCCCCGGCGATCTGTCGGACCCCTATTTAACCGGATGGGCAGCAAGCCAGTCCTGCATCTGCTTGATCTCGGCCTCCTGCGCGGCGACGACCGCCTCGGCCAGCTTGCGGATTTCGGGATTCTTGCCATTGGCAAGCTCGACCTTGGCCATGTCGATGGCGCCCTGATGGTGCGGGATCATGCCTCGGACGAAATCGACGTCGGCATTGCCGGTATACTGCGAGGCCATCATGCCGGCGTGCATCTTGTCCATCGCCGCCTTGTAGCCCTCGGTCGACGGGCTTTCCGCGCCCATTGCCATGCCGGTCATGTCGTGTTTCATCTCTTCGCTTTGCGCGGGGACGCTTTCGAGGAAGACGGCAAGCAGCATTCCGGCCGCCATCAGCAAAAGCACGAGTTTCTTAGCCAAGGTCATTCATGGTCTCCTGTTGCAAGGATTCGGTATTTGGGGGCTCGGATCAGAGTTTCAACGTTCTCAGCCGCAATGCGTTGGCGATCACCGACACCGACGACAGGCTCATCGCCGCCGCCGCCAGCATCGGCGACAAAAGCGTGCCGGTGAGCGGATAGAGCACGCCGGCGGCGACCGGTACGCCAAGCACATTGTAGAGGAAGGCGAAGAACAGGTTCTGGCGGATGTTGCGGATGGTGGCCTGGGCCAGCGCGCGGGCCCGCACGATCCCGTTGAGATCGCCCTTGACCAGGGTGATGCCGGCACTTTCGACCGCGACATCGGCGCCGGTACCCATGGCGATGCCGACATCGGCGGCGGCAAGCGCGGGTGCGTCGTTGACGCCGTCACCGGCCATGGCGACGCCGGCGCCCTTGCCGCGCAACTCGTCGACGAGCGCTGCCTTCTGTTCCGGCAAGAGCCCGGCGCGCACCTCATCGATACCGAGGCTGCCGGCGATCGCCTTGGCCGTGCGTTCATTGTCGCCGGTGGCCATGATGATCCTCAAGCCGCTGTCATGCAGGGCCTTGATCGCCTCGGCGGTGGTCGCCTTGACCGGATCGGCAACGGCGACGATGCCGGCCAGCCTGCCGCCGACGGCGACGAACATCGCCGTCTTGCCGTCGCCCTGCAATGCCTCGGCGCTGGCCGCAACGGCGGAAACATCGACGCCGAGGTCGCGCATCATCGCGGCGTTGCCGAGCGCGACCTTCTTGCCCGACACGGTGCCTGAAACGCCCTTGCCGGTGGTCGCCTCGAAATCGCCGACGTCGGCGACGGTCACGCCGCGCGCCGCGGCGCCTTCGACGATGGCCTCGGCCAAGGGGTGTTCAGACCCCTTCTCGAGACTTGCCGCAAGCCCCAGCAAGTCGTCCTCGGCAAAGCCGCTGGCAGTTACGATATCGGTCAGCTTCGGCCGGCCTTCGGTCAGCGTGCCGGTCTTGTCGACGATCAGCGTGTCGACGGAGGCAAAGCGTTCGAGTGCGGCGGCCTCCTTGATCAGCACGCCGGCAAGAGCGCCGCGCCCGGTGGCGGTCATGATCGACATCGGCGTGGCAAGCCCAAGCGCGCAGGGACAGGCGATGATCAGCACCGAGACCGCCGAGACGACGGCGAAGACCAGGCTGGGCTCGGGGCCAAGGACCGCCCAGGCGATGAAGGCCGCGACGGCAACCAGGACGACGGCTGGAACAAAGTAGAAGGAAACGCGGTCCGCCAACCCCTGGATCGGCGCGCGCGAGCGCTGTGCCTTGGCGACGAGTTCGACAATGCGCGCGAGCGTGGTCTCGGAACCGATCCGTTCGGCGCGCATGATCAGCGAGCCTTGCCTGTTGAGCGTGCCGCCGGTCAGCGCGTCGCCTTCGGTCTTTTCGACCGGCAACGGCTCGCCCGTGATCATCGATTCGTCAATGGAAGAGCGGCCTTCGAGCACGGTGCCGTCGACCGGCACGGCTTCGCCCGGCCGGATGCGCAAGCGGTCCCCGGCCTTGACGCCGTCCAGCGGGACGTCGCTCTCGGAGCCGTCTTCGGCGATCCGTCGCGCTGTCTTGGGCGCCAGATCGAGCAAAGCGCGGATTGCCGAGCCGGTCTTTTCTCGGGCGCGCAATTCCAGCACCTGGCCGAGGAAGACCAGCGCGACGATGACGGCGGCGGCCTCAAAATAGACCGGCACCGCACCGCCATGGCCGCGGAACTGATGCGGGAAAATGTCCGGGAACAGCGTGGCGACGACGCTGTAGAGATAGGCGGCACCGACACCGAGCGAAATCAGCGTCCACATGTTGGGGCTGCGGTTGAGGATCGATTCCCAGCCGCGATGGAAGAAGGGAAAGGCGGCCCAAAGCACCACCGGGCTTGCCAGGGCCAGCTCGATCCAGACCTTTGTGCGATCCCCGACCAGTCCCTCGAACGACAGGCCGACCATCGGCGCCATGGCGACGATCAGAAGCGGGATCGACAGGGCCGCGCTGACCCAGAACCGCCTGGTGAAGTCGACCAGCTCCGGATTAGGCCCTTCATCGCCAGTCGGAACGCCCATTGGCTCCAGCGCCATGCCACAAATCGGGCAGGCACCGGGCTTGTCGCGGACGATCTCGGGATGCATGGGGCAGGTGTATTGCGTACCCTTGGGCATCGGCGCCTGCGCCGGCCTGTCGCCGAGATAGGCTTGCGGGGCCGCCTCGAACTTCGCCTTGCAGCCGGCGGAGCAGAAATAGAAGCCCTGGCTTTCATGGCGGACAAAGTGCCTGGCCGTGGCGCGCTCGACGCCCATGCCGCAGACCGGGTCGGTGGCCGTCAGGTATTTCTCCGGCTCCGCCTGGAATTTCGTGCGGCAGCCTTCGCTGCAGAAATGATAGAGCCGGCCGCCATGTTCTGCTGTCGGCTTGCCTGCGGCCGGATCCACGGTCATGCCGCAGACAGGATCGCGCAGGACCGCGCCCACGTCCACGGCCCCGTTTTTCGGCGCGCAGCAGCCGCCATGCGTGTGATGATCGTGATCTGAATGCGCCATTGCGAAGGCCTCTTTCCAACTGCTTCCAGCCGGAGGTAGTGCTTCCAGTAACTGGAAGGTCAAGGGCTGTTTTGATTATTCGTATTTCGAGGCTCAACCCGGCTGTTCGCCCAGAAAAAGTCGACATTCCGTAGCGCTGCGTGTGCTAACGCTCGGCCCTCCGACAATAATTCAAATCCCGGTAGATCAATGAAATGTCTGGTCATCAATCTTGATCGGTCTCCCGACCGGCTCGCCCACATCACGGCGGAGTTTGCCCGCATCGGCATCGCCTTCGAGCGAATCGTCGCGACCGATGCCCGTGACCATCCTGAGTTGGCGCTGCAGCCACAATTTGCGATCTACGCCGTCCGGCACCTGTCCTCCAGCGAGGTCGCCTGCATGCACAGCCATCGCGCCTGCTGGTCGATCATCGCGCAAGACGATGCCCCTTATGGCGCCGTCTTCGAGGACGACGTCGTGTTCTCCGCGAAAGCCGGTGCCATTCTGGCCGATAGTGGCTGGATTCCGGCCGACGCCGATGCCGTCAAACTCGAAACATTCTTCAGCAAGACCATGATCCAGAGGAAAAGGATCGCCGTCGGCAACGGCTTCTCCCTATTCAGGCTTCGCAGGAGCCATATGGGGACCGGCGGCTACATCGTCTCCAGGCAGATGGCGCGCGACCTCCTGGAAGCTACCGCGCAGGCCAGCGCAGCTGCCGACGATCTCCTCTTCAACCCCGCGTTCCCGACGTCGGCAAGCAAGACGATCTACCAGCTTGTTCCTGCACTCTGTGCGCAGGACCAGTTCGTGGGCGACAGATTGCCGAGCCTGCTTTACGAAGAGCGCGAAGCCGAATGGGTCGCAAGCGGGCTGACCATCAAGCGCAGAAAGCCCGTCGCCGAGAAGGTAAGGGTAGAAATCAGGCGGGTCGTCGAGTGGGTCGTCGATCACTGCAAGCTGCGGCATTATACGGTCGTTGCGCTCGATCCTCCGGCGGAAGAGCCGATGTCTTGCCAGGCCGCCGGCGGCAACGAGAACGCGCTTTAGACGCCCAAAGGGCAAGACCGATCCGTATCCGAAAGCCCGGTAGTTTTGGTTCAGGCACTGCTTCGAACTTGCTGTGGCCGGCAAAGTAGAAATTGACCATTTCGGCACTATCATTTCATCACGGCGCAAAATACTCTTAAAAAGTCAACAGACACCGGCTCCGGTGTGCTAGAGAACGCCGCCACTCCCGGAAGACAACGATTTCGTCAAATGAAGCGCCTGGTCATCAATCTCGATCGATCTCCCGACCGACTTGTCCACATGACATCGGAGTTCGCCCGCATCGGCATTGGGTTCGAGCGGGTCGCGGGGATCGATGCCCAGGAACATCCCAATCTGGTGCAGCAGCCGCAGCACGCGATACATGCCATCCGGCCCCTCGCCGGCAGCGAGATCGCCTGCCTGCATAGCCATCGTGCCTGCTGGACGATCATCGCCCAGGACGACGCCCCGTACGGCGCCGTCTTCGAGGACGACATGGTGTTTTCCGGCAGAGCCGGTGCGTTGCTGGGCGATACGAGCTGGGTTCCGGAGGACGCGGACGTCGTGAAGCTCGAGACGTTCTTCTCCAGAACCGTGATCCAGAGGAGAAGGGCCCCTGCCGGACACGGTTTTTCCACGGTCCGGCTCCGCAAGGGCCATCCAGGGGCTGGGGGTTATCTCCTCTCGCGGCAAATGGCGCGCGAGTTTCTGGAGGCAACGGCGCAAGTCAACATAGCTGTCGACGATCTCATCTTTAACCCCGCTATGTCGGCCGGCAGGAATATCTACCAACTTGTTCCCGCCCTCTGCGCGCAAGACCAGTTCGTCGGCTACAGGCTGCCGAGCCTGCTCGACCAGGAACGAGATGCCGCGCGGACCGCGAGTGGGCTTATGACAAGGCAGAGGAAGCCGACGGCGGTGAGAATCAGCCGGGAAGCCGGGCGGACCATGAGGTGGATCGCCGACTTCTGCAGGCTGCGGCGGCAGATTGTCGTGCCCTTCGGCCCCATCGAGGCAATCGACTAAGCCAATTCCGGGCTGTCGGCCGGCCCCATACCCAGCGCCGCGAAAACGCGCTATAGACGCCGCCCAAAAGGCAAGGCCGACCGATACCTATGGCGAAAATCTCCCTGAAGCTCGATGAACTGATCGACGGCGAAACCTTGCGCCGCGAGATGACAGCGCTGACCGCGGCGAGCGCCGGCGATGGTTCCAGCCCTGTCATCCGCGCGGCCGTTCTCCAGCTTCTCAAGGGCCGGCTCGCCGAGGGCCGCAGAAAAGCCGAGGCCATGCTGAGGCAGGATGGCGGCGGCAACGCCTGCGCCGAGCGGCTGTCGCATGTGATGGATGAGCTGATCCGGGCGCTTTACGATTTCGCCGCGACCCATGTCTACCGGGTGAAGAACCCGTCGTCGGCCGAGCGCATGGTCGTGGTTGCGGTCGGCGGCTATGGCCGCGGCACGCTGGCGCCGGGATCCGACATCGACCTTCTGTTCCTGTTGCCCTACAAGCAGACGCCGTGGGGCGAACAGACAGTCGAATACATGCTCTACATGCTGTGGGACCTCGGGCTGAAGGTCGGCCATGCCACCCGCAACATCGACGAGTGCCTGCGGCTGTCGCGCACCGACATCACCATTCGCACCTCGATCCTGGAGGCGCGCTTCCTGTGGGGCGAGCGCAAGCTCTATGACGAGTTGATGCTGCGCTTCGACCATGAGGTGGTGCGCACCACCGGTCCGGAATATGTCCAGGCCAAGCTCGCCGAACGCGACGAGCGCCACGCCAAGGCCGGCGAAAGCCGCTATCTTGTCGAGCCCAATGTCAAGGACGGCAAGGGCGGCTTGCGCGACCTGCAGACGCTGTTCTGGATCGGCAAGTATTTCTACCGGGTGCGCACTGGAGAAGAACTGGTCGAGAAGGGCGTCTTCACCGATGCCGAGTATCGCGAATTCCAGAAGGCCGAGGACTTCCTGTGGGCGGTGCGCTGCCACATGCATTTCCTCACCGGCAAGGCCGAGGAGCGGCTGCATTTCGACATCCAGCGCGAGATCGCCGAACGACTGGGCTACACGACGCATCCCGGCCTGTCGGCGGTCGAACGCTTCATGAAGCACTACTTCCTCGTCGCCAAGGATGTCGGCGACCTCACGCGCATCTTCTGCGCGGCGCTCGAGGAGGAGCAGGCCAAGCATGTGCCTGGCTTCAACCGCATCTTCCTCACCTTCCAGCGCCGCAAGCGCAAGCTTGCCGGCACGTCGGACTTCATTGTCGACAACCACCGCATCAACATCGCCGACGACCAGGTGTTCGAACGCGACCCGGTCAATCTGCTCAGACTGTTCTGGTTCGCCGACAAGCACGGGCTGGAATTCCATCCCGATGCGCTGAAGCTGCTCACCCGCTCGCTCGGCCTGGTCAACAAGTCGCTCAGGCGCGACGAGGAGGCCAACCGGCTATTCCTCGACATCTTGACGTCGGATCGCAATGCCGAGCTCAACCTGCGCCGCATGAACGAGGCCGGGCTGCTGGGCCGGCTGATCCCGGATTTCGGCAAGATCGTCGCCATGATGCAGTTCTCGATGTACCACCACTACACGGTGGACGAGCACCTGATCCGCTGTATCGGCGTGCTGGCCGAGATCGAGCGCGGCGACGGCGAGAAGGTGCATCCGCTGTCGCATTCGCTGATGCCTGGCCTGAAGAAGAGCCGCGAAGCGCTCTACGTCGCGGTGCTGCTGCACGACATCGCCAAGGGCAGGCCAGAGGATCATTCGGAGGCCGGCGCCCGGATAGCACGCCGCATCTGCCCGCATATGGGGCTGTCGCCGGCCGATACCGAAACCGTTGCCTGGCTGGTCGAGAACCATCTCGTGATGTCGATGACGGCGCAGACCCGCGATCTCAACGACCGCAAGACGATCGAGGATTTCGCCGCGATCGTGCAGTCGGTCGAGCGGCTGAAGATGCTTTTGATCCTGACCGTTTGCGACATCCGGGGCGTGGGACCAGGTGTCTGGAACGGCTGGAAGGGCCAGTTGCTGCGCACGCTCTACTATGAAACCGAACTGCTTTTGACCGGCGGCTTCTCGGAAGTGTCACGTGCGCAGCGGACGGCGGCGGCGCGCGAGCGCCTGGCCGAGGCGCTCGCCGACTGGCCCGACAAGGCCCGCAAACGCTATGTCGGCCAGCACTACGAGAATTATCTCCTGACCGTCGACCTGCCGGACCAGCTTCGCCATGCCGAATTCATCCGCGATGCGGATGCGGCGGGCAAAAAGCTTGCCACCATGGTCAAGACGCACCAGTTCGAAGCGGTGACCGAAATCACCGTTCTGGCGCAGGACCATCCGCGTCTTCTCTCCGTCATTGCCGGGGCATGCGCCGGCGCCGGCGGCAACATCGTCGACGCGCAGATCTTCACCACGTCGGACGGCCGCGCCCTCGACACGATCCTGATCTCGAGGGAGTTCGACCGTGACGAGGACGAGCGGCGGCGCGCCGAGCGTGTCGGCCGGCTGATCGAGGACGTGCTGTCCGGCAAGAGTTGGTTGCCGGAGATGATCGAGAAGCGCACCAAGCCACGGCGCGGCTCCAAGGTGTTCAAGATCCCGCCCCGCGCCGAAATCCGCAATGCTCTGTCGAACCGCTTTTCGGTCATCGAGGTCGAGGGGCTCGACCGCCCTGGCTTGCTGTCGGAGATCACCAGAACCCTGTCCGACCTGTCGCTCGACATTGCGTCGGCCCACATCACCACCTTTGGCGAAAAGGTCATCGACACCTTCTACGTCACCGACCTTACCGGCCAGAAAATCGACAGTCCGGCCCGCATTGCCACGATCCGCAACCGGCTGATAGCGACGCTCGAAGGCGCCGCGCCGGAGCGCGGCGGCAGGGCCAAGGCGGCCGCCGAGTGAGAGCCATCATCACTTTGTCCCAATCTCCAGAGCTATTCGCCGTTTCACGGAAACGGCGAATAGCTCCAACTTTTTGTTTCAACACAATTCCGGACGGAAAACCGTTTAACACTTTTCCTGGAATTGCTCACAGGCAGTCTCCGAACGCATGAGCCTCGTCAAGAAATTCGCAACAGTCGCTTCCGGCACGCTGATGAGCCGCGCACTGGGGTTTGGCCGCGAGATGCTGATGGCGGCGGCGCTGGGCACCGGGCCGGTGGCCGACGCGTTCAATGCCGCCTTCCAGTTTCCCAACACCTTTCGCCGGCTGTTCGCCGAGGGCGCCTTCAACGCCGCCTTCGTGCCGCTGTTTGCCAAGGAGATCGAAACGCACGGCACCGATGGCGCCAAGCGCTTCTCCGAGGAAGTGTTCGGCGTGCTGTTCACCGCGCTGCTGGCACTGACCATCGTCATGGAACTGGCGATGCCGCTGATCGTGCGCTACCTGGTGGCGCCGGGCTTTGCGGACACGCCTGGAAAGTTCGAGACGACCGTCGCACTGGCGACGATCATGTTCCCGTACCTCATCTGCATGTCGCTTGCCGCCATGATGGCGGGCATGCTGAATTCGCTGCGCCGCTATTTCGCGGCGGCGATCGCGCCCGCGTTCCTCAACATCATCCTGATCAGCGTGCTTGGCTACGCCTGGTATCATGGGCTGGATGCACGTGCTGTCGGCTTCAGCCTGTCCTGGGGCGTTTTGGCGGCAGGCATCGTGCAGCTCGCCATCGTCTGGGTGGCGGTGCGCAACGCCGGCATCTCTATCGGCTTCCGCCGGCCGAAGATGACGCCGAACGTGAAGCGGCTGTTGATCCTAGCGCTGCCGGCAGCGATCACCGGCGGCATCACCCAGATCAACCAGCTGATCGGCACGGCGATCGCGTCGGCGCAAGACAGCGCCGTGTCCTCGCTCGCCTATGCCGACCGCGTCTATCAGCTGCCGCTCGGCGTCGTCGGCGTGGCAGTGGCGATCGTGCTGTTGCCCGAGCTGTCGCGGGCGTTGAAATCAGGCAATCTGATCGAGGCGGCCAATCTGCAGAACCGCTCCGTCGAGTTCACCCTGTTCATGACCTTGCCGGCGGCGGCGGCACTCTGGGTGATGTCGGAGCCGATCGTGCGGCTGGTCTATGAGCGCGGCGCGTTCGCCGCCAACCATTCGACGCCGACGGTGGCGGCGATCCTGGCGATCTTCGGCCTAGGCTTGCCGGCTTTCGTGCTGATCAAGGCCTTCACCCCTGGGTATTTCGCCCGCGAGGACACGCGCACGCCGATGATCTTCGCCGCCATCTCGGTGGCGGTGAATGTCGCCACCGCGCTGACGCTGTTTCCCAGGATGGGCGCACCCGGCATCGCAGTGGCGTCTGCCGTGGCCGGCTGGGTCAACGCGCTGATGCTGCTTGGCGTGCTTATCCGGCGCGGCCATTGGGGCCGCGACGTGCCGCTCCTGAAGCGCATTCCACGCCTGGTGCTGTCGGCGGCGGTCATGGCGGTGGCGCTGTATTTCGCCGAGCATTGGCTGGCCGTCAGACTCGGCCCCGGCTCGCCGCTGGTGGTCAAAGCGACGACGCTTCTGACGCTCGTCGCCGGTGGAGCGCTGCTCTACTTCGTCACCGCGTTTGCCACGGGTGGCGCCGATTTCGGCATGATCCGGCGCAATGTCGGACGCAAGGAGACACCACAGCCTAAGGAACAGTCTTCAGATCCGTGAGCCGGAATTCGTCGGCTGTCGAAAGCATCGGGACGGCATAGTAGCGCGCGCAAGCATAGTGAAAACAATCCGCCAAATTCAGTCGGATGGCCTTGTTGCGAAACCGCGACGCAGCCTCAACGGACAATGACGTTGCGTCAGCGGCAGGCGGAAGCTCCCGCACGGCAATAGCCCGTTCTTCGAGAAAACGACTGACTATCTTGAGGCTCACTTCGACCGGCACCGCTAGCTTTTCGGATCGCGAAAGGGCCATTGCCGCTTCCCACACCGCGATTGCCGACGTGAACGGAGCCGATGCTTCCAAGACGGCCCGTGCGCAGCGCTGCGCTTCGGCCTCGTGGCTGAGCATCGCGACGATAGCGGCTGCGTCGACAAACATCAGTCTTCGCCGGACAATTCGTCGTAGACCGAGCGCGGCAGCGGTTTGCGCGCCTGCTCGCTGAGCTCGATTCCAAATTCGGCGCGCAGCCTTGCCGCCGTCTCCAACGGCGTCTCGCGATTGCGGCGGCGCTCAAGCGCTTCGCGCATGGCAATCACGATCGCCTCGGTTATGCCAACGCCCTCAATTCTAGCGAAGGTGCGCGTTAAGTCATCCGCTTCTTTGTTGTTGATGTTGATCGTCATAACGTGCCTACTCAATCGAATGTAGCGGAAATAATGTAGCCACCTACATCAAAATGTCAATATCTTGAGGAGCCTTTGGAGGGCCAACCAGCCCCTTGATCCTGCCGCCCCCTTCGTCCATAAGCGCGCCGTCGCAAGACTTTCGCCGCGTGCGGTTTCCAGCCGCATGATTGGCTCCAAAAAGTCTGCAACTTTTTGGAATCATGCTTATACGGCCCTCCACAAGCCATGAGGAAAACCATGTCCGCCTTCAAGCCACTCGTCTTCTCTGGTGTCCAGCCGACCGGCAATCTGCACCTCGGCAACTATCTCGGCGCCATCAAGAAATTCGTCGCCCTGCAGGACACGTCCGACTGCATCTATTGCGTCGTCGACCTGCATTCGCTGACCGCGCAGCTCGTTTACGAAGACCTAGCCGACCAGACGCGGTCGATCACCGCGGCGTTCCTCGCCTCCGGCATCGACCCGAAGAAGCATATCGTCTTCAACCAGTCGCGGGTCATGCAGCATGCCGAGCTTGCCTGGATCTTCAATTGCGTGGCGCGCATCGGCTGGATGAACAAGATGACGCAGTTCAAGGACAAGGCCGGCAAGGATCGCGAAAACGCTTCGCTGGGCCTGCTCGCCTATCCCTCGCTGATGGCCGCCGACATCCTGCTTTACCGCGCCACCCATGTGCCGGTCGGCGAAGACCAGAAGCAGCACCTGGAGCTGACCCGCGACATCGCGCAGAAATTCAACAACGACTTCTCCGATCGCATCGCCAGCCTTGGCGTCGGCGTCGAGATGCAGGTCGGCGAGGAGACGGTGAACGGCTTCTTCCCGATCACCGAACCGGTCATCGGCGGCCCGGCGGCGCGCATCATGAGCCTGCGTGACGGGTCGAAGAAGATGTCGAAGTCGGACCCGTCGGACCTGTCGCGCATCAACCTGACGGATGACGCCGACACCATCTCGAAGAAGATCCGCAAGGCCAAGACCGATCCGGAAGCCTTGCCGAGCGAAGTCGACGGGCTGGAAACCCGGCCGGAAGCCGAAAACCTGGTCGGCATCTATGCCGGTCTCGCCGAGCTTTCCAAAGCCGAGGTGCTGAAGGAATTCGGCGGTCAGCAGTTTTCGGTGTTCAAGCCGGCGCTGGCCGATCTGGCGGTGGAGAAGCTGGCGCCAATCGCCAGCGAGATGCGCCGCATCCAGGGCGATCGCGCCTATGTCGACGCGGTGCTCAGGGATGGCGGCGAACGCGCCGGCGTGCTGGCCGAAACGACGATGAAGACGGTGCGCGACATCGTCGGCCTGCTGCAGGGCTGACCTGTACCAAGACACCGCCGCCAGCCGGCCGCTTGCGGCCAAATGGTGGCGGTGGCAGATTGCGACCGAAAACACATCGAGCAGATAGACATGGTCTCCAAACGCCTCATCCGTGAAGCCGGTCATCGCAGGAAATTCCTGACGATCATCGACGATACGCCGGAATGCGAGCGTGCCGTCGCCTACGCCTCGAGGCGGGCGCAGAGCACCAGCGGCACGCTGGTGCTGCTCTATGTCATCGTCCCTGATGATTTCCAGCATTGGCTGGGCGTCGAGAAGATCATGCGAGAAGAGGCCAACGCCACGGCGCGCGCGGCGCTTGATGGCTATGCCAACAAGGTGCGCCAGAAGCTCGGCATCGAGCCGGAGATGGTGGTGCGCGAAGGCAAGCCGACGGAGGAGATCCACAGGCTGATCGAGGAAGACCAGGACATCGCCATCCTGGTACTGGCGGCCGGCGCCGGCAAGGAAGGCCCAGGGCCGCTGGTCGGCGCCGTGGCCGGCAAGGGTGCTGCCTTCCCGATCCCTGTGACTGTGGTGCCGCAGAATCTTTCCGACGAGGAGATCGACAGTCTCGCCTGAAGCCTGCCAGGAATTTCGATTCCCCAGCTAGCAAAAACATTCCGCCAGCCAGCCGTTCCGGCGACGCGTTCCGCTTGAATGTTCAGCCGATAGAGCTTATTTAGAACTATTCCAAACTATCTGCCCAATACGGGCACGGAGACGTCCATGTTCATCCAGACCGAATCGACGCCGAACCCGGCGACGCTGAAATTCCTGCCCGGCAAGGAAGTGCTTCTGGAAGGCACCGCCGATTTCCGCGATGCCGACAGTGCGGCCGTGGCGTCGCCGCTGGCCGGCCGGCTGTTCGAAATCCCCGGCGTCACCGGCGTGTTCTTCGGCTATGACTTCATTACCGTGACCAAGGACGGCCCCGACTGGCAGCATTTGAAGCCGGCGATCCTCGGCGCCATCATGGAGCATTTCATGTCCGGCGCGCCTGTCATGGCCAAGGCGGGTCCCGCAGCCGAAACCAGCCAGACCGGCGAATTCTACGACAAGGCGGACGAGGAGCTCGTCATCACCATCAAGGAGCTGCTCGACACGCGGGTGCGCCCGGCGGTGGCCCAGGATGGCGGCGACATCACCTTCCGCGGTTTCGAGAACGGCACCGTGTTCCTGCACATGAAGGGCGCCTGCGCCGGTTGCCCGTCATCGACGGCGACGCTGAAGCACGGCATCCAGAACCTGCTTCGCCATTTCGTGCCGGAAGTGCAGCAGGTCGAGCAGGTCGCCTGATCGTTTCGCTCTATTTGCCAACTGTAAAAAACAAAAAACCGGGCCGAATTGCCCGGTTTTCTGTTTTGGGACGTCCATTGTTGCCTAGACGGTCCGCGTACGAACTGCTTTGACCCTGGTCCTTGCGACCACGATCAGAGGACGATGACCTTGGCGCCGACCGAGGCGCGATCATAAAGGTCGATGACGTCCTGATTCATCAGCCGGATGCAGCCCGACGACATCGCCTTGCCGATCGAATTCCATTCCGGGCTGCCGTGCAGGCGGTAACCCATGTCACCGCCCTTGTTGAAGAGATACATGGCGCGAGCGCCGAGCGGGTTCTTCAGGCCCGGCTCCATGCCGCTGGCGAACTTGGCGAGTTCCGGCTGGCGCTTTATCATCTGCGACGGCGGCGTCCAGGTCGGCCACTCACGCTTGATCGCGATATGGGCGGTGCCATGCCACTCGAAGCCCTCGCGGCCGACGCCGATGCCGTAGCGGATCGCCAGGCCATCGCCCTCGACGAAGTAGAGGAACTTGTTCTGCGTATCGACGATGATCGTGCCGGGTTTTTCCTTGGTGTCGTAATTCACTTCCTGGCGGTGATACTTCGACGGCACCTTCTCGATCGGGATGCGCGGCAGCTGGTAACCGGCATCGGTCACCGCGCCATAGTCGTTGGAAAATATCTGCCCGCCAATGGTGCTGCAACCGGCGAGTGCAGTGGACAGCGCCATTGCGGCAACTATTGCAAGCGACTTCATGCGCATGAGATGATCCGGAGCCCCGCCCAAACTTAGAGCGGCACGAGTCGGCCGCCTTCTCGCCATCATTCATGCTGGCATTTGCTTTGCTTGCCAAGCACCCGATGCCTATATCCAAGGCCTTACCTGCTGGTAAGCGTATCACTATGGCATTTCGGCAACAGCCTTCACCAGATTGTGAAGCAAATTCAATGGGCCCGAACCGCGGGCCGGCAAAATCAGGGAAACCGCCATGAATGTCGGCGACGCCGCCAACCGCTCAGGCCTGCCGGCCAAGACCATCCGTTACTATGAGCAGATCGGCCTGATCGCGCCCGCGCGCGCCGCCAACGGCTACCGCGACTATTCCGGCGACGATATCCACCGGCTGGCCTTCCTGCGCCGCGCGCGCAATCTCGGCTTTTCCATCGATGATTGCCGCCAGCTGATGGCGCTCTACCAGGACCGCAGCCGCGCCAGCCACGACGTGCGCGAGATCGCCGCCGCCCATGTCAAGGCGATCGAGGACAAGGTGCGCGAGCTGCAGTCGATGCGTTCGACCCTGCAGACGCTGATCCACGCCTGCCATGGCGACAACAGGCCGGACTGCCCGATCCTGGATGATATGGCGGGAGCGGCCGGCGACGGAGCCGTTTCGGCGAGGCGATAGCGAAAAGAGGTTTGCCGGCCGGCGCGATGACCTCGTGTACCCATCCGTTCAATGTCTGGAACGGACCGGATAGGCGTGCTTCGGCTGACTCGCGCGCGAAAACTGATTTAGGTAAGTCTAATATGCTAGTTGGCTAAAGTACGGAACGTCCAATGGACAAGAACGGAACCAAAGCGGTTACGTCAGACCTTTGCGCTCGCGACGCAAGACTTTAGTCCTGCCGTCTTATAGTTAAGAACGGAAGGTGATCGGCGCGACATGGGGCCGCGCCGGATCAATACCAGACCCCGCTCAGGCAAATTATGGTGCGATCGCGGAAGGCGCTCGGGTTGCCCCGGGGCCCGGTTAGCTGCCTGTGGCCGGTAGCCTCGTCCAGACTCCAACCGGCAAGTCGCATTCTCGCCATGAGCGGAGATGACCAAGATGGATGAGGCCCGCAAACGACAGCTAGGTGTCTTGCATGGTGCCGCTGAACACTCTGGAGGAAGTCACTGCAAAGGAAGTCGAGGCACAGGACATCTCGACCCATGTCGGCATGACGCAGATGCCATCGAGAGAATCCGGTCCTCAGGACTAAAAAGAAATCCCGGCTAGAAACCGAACATCGAAAAAATGGCAGATCGCGCTATATGCTAATTTACTAAAGTAATAGAACATCCAATGGACAAGAACGGAACCAAAGCGGTTACGTCAGACCTTCGTTGGCGAGATGCAAGACTTTAGTCCTGCAATTCTTTATAGTTAAAAATGAAAATTAATCGGCATAGCATGAGGCCGCACCGGATCAATACCAGATTATACTCAGGAAAATATGGTGCGATCACGGAAGGCGGGACTGTACCTGGTGATCTCTCTGTTTTTCGAGGAACAGCTTGGCGTGTTCGCCCCATTCAGGAACCGTGGTCTTGTGCTCCTGAACGTACTTGCCGAAGGCCTCGCGCAAAGCGGCAAGGTCAAATGCCCAAAGATGTTCGCCCTTATCGTCGTTCAACGTCACTTCACCAACCCCATCGAGTCGATGGTATTGCCTCCAAATTAGGCGTTCAAGAGCTGAGGCCTGACTTCTTTTGGGGGCTTTTGGGTTTCTCAAACCGATAATCGTCTCCACAAAAGAGTTCAAACCGTGAACAGAATCTGGCATGGTGTGCGCCATGCCAATCATCTCCCCTATCGCAATCAATCCCCTGATCGACGGACGCCAATCGGAGCGTGCCATGCTGGTGCGGCGTGGCGTGCAGCGGCTGCTCATGGAAATGGGCGCGCATGTGTTGCCTGAGCTGTCGCTGGCGACCGGCCGCCGCGCCGATCTCGTGGCACTGACCCGACAAGGCGACATCTGGATCATCGAGATCAAATCCTCGACCGAGGATTTTCGCGTCGACCGCAAATGGCCCGACTACCGGCTGCATTCCGACCGGTTCTTTTTCGCCACACATCCCGGCGTGCCCTCGGAGATTTTTCCGGAGGAGTGCGGCTTCATCCTCTCCGACGGCTACGGCGCCGAAATCCTGCGCGACGCGCCCGAGCACCGGATGGCGGCGGCAACGCGCAAAGCGCTGATGCTGCGGATCGCACGCGCCGGGGCTTCACGGCTGCTGGCGGCGGAGCTGGCAGGCGTGTCGGTGCCGGCGCTCGACGGGGAGAGCGAGTAGCTTCCGGACGCGCGCTACTCCTCGCCCTCCTCGCCAACCGCCGGTGCCATCAACAGCACGGCGGCGCCGAGGATGGCGGCGATGAAGGAGCCGGCGAGGATACCGACCTTGACGGCGTCCTGCAGCGCAACATCGCTGGCGAAAGCGAGCAGGCCGATGAACAGGCTCATGGTGAAGCCGATGCCGCAGAGCAGCGAGATGCCGATCATATGTCGCCAGCTCGCATGGGCCGGCAAGTCAGCCAGGCCAAGCCCTATGGCGAGTGCGGAGGAGCCGAACACGCCGACCAGCTTGCCGAGCACGAGGCCGGCGGCGACACCCAGCGTCAACGGCTCGATCAACGCGCCAAGGCTCAGGCCGGCGAACGAAACGCCGGCATTGGCAAAGCCGAAGATCGGAATGACGATGAACGGCACGATCTTGTGCAGGCCATGTTCGAGCCGATGCAGCGGCGAATGGTCGAGGTCATGGCCGATCCCGGCGGAGCGTTCGAGCGGAATGGTTAGCGCCAGCGCCACGCCGGCAAGCGTGGCATGGACGCCCGACTTCAGCACCAGCACCCACAATATGGCGCCGAGCACCAGGTAAGGCACCAGCGTCATCACCCGCATGCGGTTGAGCACGACGAGCGCGGCAATGACGGCGAAAGCCGCTCCCAGATACGCCAGCGACAGGCCGCTGGTGTAGAAGATGGCGATGATGATGACGGCGCCGAGGTCGTCGATAATGGCAAGCGCGGTGAGGAAGACCTTCAGCGATGCCGGCACGCGGCTGCCCAGCAGCGACAGCACGCCGAGCGCAAAAGCGATGTCGGTGGCGGTCGGGATGGCCCAGCCGGCGAGCGCGGCCGAATTGCCGCGGTTGATGAAGACGTAGACCAGCGCCGGCACCACCATGCCGCCGGCGGCCGCGACGCCGGGCAGCACGCGCCTTGGCCAGGTGGACAGCTGGCCGTCCAGCATCTCGCGCTTGATCTCGAGGCCGACGAGCAGGAAGAACACCGCCATCAGCCCGTCATTGACCCAGTGCGAGACGCTGAGCGGCCCGAGATAGGCGTGGAGAACGGAGAAATAGGTCTCGGAGAGCGGCGAATTGGCGACGATCAGGGCAAGGGCCGCCGCTGCCATGAGAATGACGCCGCCGGCCGCCTCGCTGTCGAGAAATTCGCGGAAGACGGAAACCGGCCGCTGCTTCAAGTCCTGCATGTCGCCTCCGTCACCTCAGATTCGAATTTGCCCCATCAACCAATTCCGAACGTCAGCTCTGCCCCTCACCTGCCTGCCGGCATCCTCTCCCCGTATAGTGACGGGGAGAGGGGTCTTGTCATCGATGCTTTCGCCAATTGTCAGCGCTGCAGAAGAGATGCCGGCGCGGCGTCAGCCCCTTCTCCCCGTCACTATACGGGGAGAAGTGCCCGGCAGGGCGATGAGGGGCGGCGCCGTCTTCAACAATTGGGTGGTCTCCGCAACGATCCAAGCGATTGCCCCGCGTGTCCTGCGATCCTAACGCGGCGCGCGCTTGGCCAGTATCCGCTGCAGCGTGCGACGATGCATGTTGAGCCGGCGCGCGGTTTCGGAAACGTTGCGCTCGCACATTTCGTAGACCCGCTGGATGTGCTCCCAGCGGACGCGGTCGGCCGACATCGGATTTTCCGGTGGCGCGGCGCGCTCGCCGGCGGTGCGGGTGAGTGCGGCGAAGATGTCGTCGGCATCGGCGGGTTTCGACAGATAATCGACGGCGCCGAGTTTTACCGCGGTCACCGCGGTGGCGATGTTGCCGTAGCCGGTCAGGATGATGGTGCGGGAGTCCTCGCGCTTCTCGCGGATGGCGGCAACAACGTCGAGCCCGTTGCCGTCGCCGAGCCGCATGTCGACCACGGCGTAGGCGGGCGGATTGGCCCGCGCCTTGCCGACCGCCTCCTCAACGCTCTCAGCCGTCTCGACCACGAATCCCCTGGTTTCCATGGCCCGGGCCAGGCGTGTGAGGAACGGCTTGTCGTCATCGACGATCAGAAGGGAGGTGTCCTCGCCTTCAACCATTGCACCGATATTTTCATCGCCAGTCATCGTCTTAAAAATCCTGCTGCCTTAATTTTACGCAGATATAGTTTTGCGTCGCTATTGTCCAATTTACGCAGTGTCAAACATCGTCGCGGGCGCCGATTCCGGGTTCAGGAAGACGTTTCTGGGCCACGAGATCTGCACCACGGCGCCCTCGCCCAGTCCGCTCGAGTTGCGGAAGTCGAGCGTGGCGCCGGAGCGTTCGAGCAGCGTCTTGGCGATGAACAGCCCGAGCCCCAGGCCACCGCCGGCTTCATTGCCCTGGCGCGTCGACATATAGGGCTCGCCGATGCGGTCGATGATCTCGGGCGGAAAGCCGGGCCCGTCGTCGATGATCGAAAAGGTGACGATGGTCTCATCCCAGCTCCAGCGTACGGTGACGCTCTTGCGGGCGAAATCGACGGCGTTCTCGACCAAATTGCCGAGGCCGTAGATGACGCCCGGATTGCGGCGCCCGACCGGTTCCGGCCCGGTTCGCTCGCCGGGGCGAAGCTTGATCGAGATGCCGAAGTCGCGATGCGGCGCGGTGACCTCCTCGACCAGCGAGGTCAGCGGCAGGCGGGAAAGATGCGCTTCGCCCTCGGTCGACAGGCTGGTGAGGCGCTTGAGGATTTCACGGCAGCGTTCGCTCTGTGAGCGAAGCAGTTTTACGTCCTCGCCGTATTTTGGATCGCTGCCGAGTGCTTTTTCCATCTCCTTGACGACAAGCGTGATGGTGGCGAGCGGCGTGCCGAGTTCGTGCGCCGCCGCCGCCGCGAGGCCGTCAAGCGCCGAAAGGTGCTGCTCGCGCTGCAGCACCAGTTCCGTCGCTGCAAGCGCGTTGGCCAGAAGCCGGGCTTCGGCCGCGACCCGGAAGGCATACATCGCCGTGAAGGCGATCGAGGACAGCACCGCCATCCACATGCCGGCGACATAGATGAAGGGCATCTCCAGCGGCGCGCCCTCGTGCCAGGGCAGCGGCAGGTGGATGAACACAAGCAAGGTCGCCGCGATCATCACCAGCCCGCCGAGCAGCGCGGTCAGCCGCAACGGCAGCGACGTCGCCGAGATGACGACGGGCACCGTCATCAGCAGCGAGAACGGATTGGTCAGGCCACCGGTCATGTAAAGCAGGCCGGCAAGCTGCAGGCTGTCGAAGATCAGGATGCCGAAGGCGGCGAACGGGGTGAGCCGGTGGGCCGCCGGAAAGCGGAAGGCGAGATACAGGTTCATCCAGGCCGAGCAGGCGATCAGCGCGAAGCACAGGCTGACCGGCAGCGGGAATTTCAGGCCATAGGCGACGACGAGCACCGTCACGCTCTGGCCGACAATGGCAAGCCAGCGCAGCCGGATCAACGTGTTGAGGCGCAGTCTCTGGCTCTGCTGGAAATCGGGCGAACGTAAAACGTTGATCATGGCCATGGATTACAGCCGCAAGAGGGCAAGCGCTAGTAGCGGTGCGCAGTCGGCATTCGCGATTGGCCGAAGCCCCCCGACGTCGTCATCCCTGGGCGAAGCAGGAGCGAAGCTCCGTCGCGGAGACCCTGGGATCCATGCCGCGACCCTGGACGTGGAGTGCAGCGGCGCAGAATTCTGGACCGTGGTGACGCTTCAGAGTCCCGGCATGGATCCTCGGGTCTGCGCCGCGTCGGTGCGCTCCTTGCTCCGCCCGTGGATGACGAAGTGGTTGATGTTTGCGCCAAATATTCAAGGAACCCCTCCTGATCCAAGCGGTCCGCCCAAGCTTCCCGAGGCTAGGTGCCTCTCGGCTTCGCTCTTGCGGTAGCCGCCGCCAGCAGCGGATTTTCCGGCCAGACATGCTTGGGATAGCGGCCGCGCATGTCGGCGCGCACATCCGCCCAGGAGCCGCGCCAGAAGCCAGGCAGGTCGCGCGTCGTCTGGATCGGCCGGTGCGCCGGAGACAACAGTTCGAGCGTCAGCGATACCGTGCCGTTGGCGATCGAAGGATGGCGATCGAGGCCGAACAGTTCCTGTACCCGCACCGCCAGCACCGGCCATTCGCCGTCATAGCGGATCGGCAAATGGCTGCCTGAAGGCGCGTCGAAATGGGTCGGCGCCAGCGTGTCGATCTTGCGCTGGAGATCGTGCGGCACGAGCGAAGCCAGCCCGGCGGAAATGGCGCCTGAATCAATGGCCGCGAAGGATGCGGCCCCGGACAGGAACGGCAGCAGCCAGTCGTCGAGATGTTCGAGAAGCGCCGCATCCGACATGTCGGGCCAGGGCGGCCCAAGCCCACGGTGCAGCCAGGAGAGCCGCTGGCGCAGCGTCTCGGCCTCCTTGCCCCAGCTCAGCAGCGACAATCCGTGTTCGCGCAAGGCATCGAGGATCGCCCTGTCCGCATCCGCGCCTGAAGGCGCCGGCAGCATGCGCTCGGCGAGCGTGATGGCGCCAATGCGCACGGTTTCGCGCACCCGCACGGCGCGGCGCTCGCGATCGAAGCTCGTTTGCCTGCGCGTTTCGATCCGGTCGGCCAGCGCGGCGCGGATGTCGTCCTCGCCGATTGCCGCCGCTGCCGCGATGCGCGCATTCTGCGCCTTGCCTTGCAGGTCGGCGACGACCAGAAACGGCTCGCCGGCCAGCGGATCGGCGGCATCGAGCATGGCGCCGGAGCCATTGGCCAGCACGAAACGCCCGCGTTCACCGCGCGCCTTGGCGACGCGGTCCGGCCAGGCGTGGATGAGCAGAGGACCGGCTGAAGCAGCTTCGCTTTGTTTTGTACCGCCCACCTGCCTTGCCAGCCTCTCAGCCAGTTGCCGCGCGGCGGTGGCGCGCGGCGATCTCTCCCCACGAAAGCGCATCAGCCGTCGCTCCAGATCAGCGCCGTCGCCGCCAAGCCCGCGTTCGGTGAGCAACACGGCCAGCATGGCCGCCTCCCCGGCATGGCCGCTCTTCGCAGCCTCGGCGACCATATGCGCCAGCCGCACCGGCAGAGCGAGCTTGCGCATCGACGCGCCCGCTTCGGTCAGACGCCCGGCCTCGTCGATGGCATGGAGCGCGCGCAGCAGCACCCTTGCCTCGTTGAGCGCCGGGGCCGGCGGCGGATCGAGGAAGGCGAGCGTCGCGGGATCGGCGACGCCAAAGGCGGCGCAGTCGAGCAGCAGGCCCGAAAGGTCCGCTTCGAGGATTTCCGGCGGCGTGAAGGCTGGCAATGCCGTCGTCTGCTCGGCGCGCCACAGCCGGATGGCGACGCCAGCCTGCGTGCGCCCGGCGCGGCCGGCGCGCTGGTCGGCGGAAGCCTTGCTGACGCGGACCGTCTCCAGCCGGGTGAGACCGCTCGCCGGCTCATAGCGCGGCAGCCGCGACAGGCCGGAATCGATGACGACACGCACGCCGTCGATGGTGATCGAGGTTTCCGCGATCGAGGTCGCCAGCACCACCTTGCGGCGGCCTGATTGCGCCGGCTTGATCGCCGCGTCCTGCGCTTTGCCGTCAAGCTGGCCGTAAAGCGGCACGATGTCGGTATCGGCGCCGACCTTGCCGGACAGCCGCTCGGCGGTGCGCTCGATCTCGCGCTGGCCGGGCAGGAAGGCAAGCACGCTGCCGCTTTCGTCCGCGAGAGCGTTGCGGATCGCCTTGGCCATGGCGTCCTCGATAGGGATGCCGGCAGGCCGTTCGTCGTAGCGGATGTCGACGGGGAAGGCACGGCCCTCGCTTTCGACCACCGGAGCGCCCGACAGGAGCTTTGCGACGCGCGCGCCATCGAGTGTCGCCGACATCACCAGCAGCCGCAGGTCCGGCCGCAGGACGCCTTGCACGTCGAGTGCCAGCGCCAGACCGAAATCGCCGTCGAGCGAACGCTCGTGAAATTCGTCGAAGATCACCGCCGAGACGCCGGGCAATTCGGGATCGTCGAGGATCATGCGCGCCAGCACGCCTTCGGTGACGACCAATATCCTGGTTTTTGCCGAGGTGCGGTTTTCCATGCGCATGGCATAGCCGACGGTGGCGCCGGGTTCCTCACCGAGCAGTTCAGCCATGCGGCGGGCGGCGGCGCGAGCGGCAAGCCGGCGCGGTTCGAGGAGTACGATCTTGCCTCCACCCAGCCACGGCGCATCGAGCAGCGCCAGCGGCACCAGCGTCGTCTTGCCGGCACCGGGCGGCGCCACCAGCACGGCGCTGTTGCCGGAGCCAAGCGCCTCGCTCAGCGCCGGCAACACGGCTGATACCGGAAGTTGCGGCAAGGGTTCTGCGATCATCGCGTCCGCATATCAGCGCTCACGGTCGCCGTGCAACTGGCACCAGCTCAAAGCCGGGTCCGCGAAAACGGGTTCCAGCGCACCGTGCCCAGCCTTACTTCCTCGCGCACCATGGTCAGCAGGCCGGAACCGCCGACGACCGCGAGGCCGACCAGCGACAGCCAGTCGGGATATTCCTGAAAGAACAGCGCGCCGAGGATGACCGCCCAGACGATCTGCGAATAATGTGTCGGCGCAATACGGTTGGCTGGGGCGTATTTGGCGGCGAGCAGCTGCAGCAATTGTCCGCCGGCGGTGAAGGCGCCGGCCAACGCCAGCCAAACCAACTGCATGGCATTCGGCAAGGTAAACGAGGTGGTCGCGGCGCCGAGCCCGTTGAACACCAGGCCATAGCCGACGAGTACGCCGAGCATCGACGTGCGCTTCTCCTGCTGGGCGAGCGAGCGCATCAGGATGACGCTGGTCGCAGCGAGGAAGGCAACCACGAAGGCGGCCAGATGGCCGAGGTTCAATTCACGAAAGCCCGGCCGCACCACCAGCATCACCCCGGCAAAGCCGGCGACCACGGCCAGCCATCGCCAGGGGCCGACCTTTTCCTTCAGGATGACGGTCGACAGGATGGTGACCAGCAAGGGTGCCAGGAAGATCAAGGCGTAGACTTCGGCCAGGGGAATGTGGGTGAAAGCATAGACGCTGAGTACCCCGGACGCGATGCCGGCCCAGGCCCGGGCTTGCACGGCCCATGGCCGCTTCATGCGCCAGAAATCGCGCCAGCGTTCGCCCGCCGGGCGGGTGAAGAACAGGAAACAGCCGGCAAACAAGGTGGCGAAGAAACCGATCTCGAAGACGGTGAACTGTCCGCCCAGGCTCTTGATAACGGCATCGCTGCCCGAATAGCTTGCATAGGCGATTAGCGCGAGCAGGATTCCGTTCGTCACGTTGTTCCATTTCCGGGGAGAGAAGCATTGAAAATACTGGCTCTCGGTGCGCATCCGGACGACATCGAGATCTTCATGTTCGGTACGATGGCCGCCTATGCGGCGCAAGGCGCAGAGCTCACTTTTGCCGTGGCCACGGATGGGGCCAGGGGCGGTAAGAGCGATCCCGTCATTCTCGCCCGTGTCCGGCGCGAGGAAGCCACGGCCGCGGCCGCGCTGCTGGGGGCGACGCCGCGCTTCCTCGACTTTCCCGACGGCGAGCTGGTGGCCGACGCCGCGCTGATCGGCGCGCTGAAAGGGCTCATTCGCGAGATCGGGCCGGACCTGGTGATCACGCACGCACCCAACGACTATCACGCCGATCACCGCGCGCTGTCCGACGGCGTACGAATCGCGGCCTCGTTCAGCGTTCCGGTGCTGCATGCCGACACGATGGGCGGCACCGGATTTTCGCCGACGCACTATATCGATATTTCCAACCACGCCGAGATCAAGGCGCAGGCCATCCGCATGCACCAATCGCAGGACCCGGACCGCTTCGCCGACGCCGCCCGGACGCAGAACCTTTTTCGCTCCGGCCAGTGCAATGGTGAGCAAGCCTCGCAGGCCGAAGCCTTCCGCTTCGAGCCGATATTTCCTTTCGGCGACATTCGCGCGCTGCTGCCGCCGGCACCACCGATCCGGACAGTCATGGTGAGCACCAAGAAGGTCGACTGAGCCGGGAGACGGCCTGCGAGCCTGAACTCCGGCAGCGCTGCACATTGAGTTTTCGTGGGCGACGCCATCGCGTCCGGGCAACGTCGTCCCCCACTCCGTCGCCGCTTCGCGGCGCCCCCCCCCCCCCCCCCCCC
>NZ_JAIUIU010000020.1:0-120890 GCF_020165775.1 Mesorhizobium sp. B263B2A | reverse complement strand
CGGGCCGGCCCGCGGGGCGTCCACGCGCCACGGCATTCTTGGCGAGCGTTTCACGCTACGGGAATTGCTCAGGCCGCCAGCCTGGCGATGCGCTGCAATCGCCGCAGCGTGGCATCGTCCTGCAGCGCCTGCTGAAACAGCGATATCTCCTGGTCGATGCGGTCGCATAGCGCACCGGTGTTGCCCTTGAGCAGGCCGCGCGTCTGCAGCAAGGCGGCGACCGGCTTCTTGGCGAGCTGCCTTGCCCGGCCAAGTGTCGCTTCCTCGACGCCGTCGTGCACGATCTCGGCGACGAGGCCGAGCGCCCTGGCGTCCTCGGCGCGGAGCGTGTCGCCGAGGCAGAAGAAGCGGAAGGCGCCAGCATAGCCGAGCTTCTGCGGCGCCAGGATGCTGGTCGCAGCGTCCGGCACAAGGCCGAAATCGACGAACGGCACCCGGAACGTGCTCTTGCCGGAAGCAATCACCATGTCGCAATGGAACAGGATGGTGCAGCCGACGCCGACGGCATCGCCGTCGACGCAGGCCAGGATCGGTTTGGGAAACGTTGCCAGCGTGCGGAACATATCGGTGACCGCGGCGATCAGTTTCTGATGCTTGCTGGCATCGAGGAACTCTGAAAAATCGCCGCCGAGACAGAAGCAGCCGGCGAGGCCACGCAGCACGACGACACGCACTTCGTCATTGTCGGCGGCTTCGTGGAACGTCCTGGCAAGGCTTTCATAGGCTCGTCTGTCGAGCACCGGACGGCCGTCATTCGACGACACGGTGACGATCAGCGTGTGGTTGCGCAGTTCAGGTTGCGGGTGCATGGCGATTTCCGATCTCATGACGCCCGCCTTTGCCCGAACATGTCGGGATATCCCCGGGCCATGACCGGGGCATGGTGATTGCGGCGCGAACGCACCACGTCCAGCGTGTGCTCGTTGAAGGAGAGCAGCGTCGCCACGACCTGCTGGTTGCCGTAGGTGCGCTGATAACCCAGCGGCGTCGCCAGGAAATGCAGCTGCAACGCGCGCAGCACCCACATCGGCTCAAACTCGATGATCACCTTGTCGACGCCGCGCTTCAGGCCCCACTCGACGAAGCCGGCTATCAGTTCGGTGCCGACGGTCGAGACGCCACGACGGCCATCGCGAAATCCGGGAGCCACCGCATAGCGGGTCAATTCCCAGATGTTCGGGCCCGATGGCGGCGTGCCTTCGGAAAGGTCGGTCAAAACCTCGGTCAACAGATGCGGCCGCGTGGTCGGCAGCATCCTCTGATAGCCCGCGACTTCGTTGCCTCGGATGACGATCTGATGCACCGCCTCGTCATGATCGAACTGGTCGACCTCGAATCCGTCCGGGCGGCGCAGATCCTCCCACCCCATCTCCTCGACGAAAATCTGATAGCGTAGTCGATGGACCGCCTCCCAAAGGTCGGGGCGTTCCATCAATTCCTGGGTTGTAAGACAAAAAAGCATACTGCCGTCTCCTGTGTTCAAAGGATGATACGGCCGTGCTTTGATGAGAAAATTGCGTGATCACGTAGGCGGGAGTTCGATCACGTAGGCGGGAGTTCTAGGTCGGCACGGCCGACCTAACTAATGTAGCCGCGTCTTATCGCTTCGGCGACAGCCTGAACTCTGTTGACGGCACCGAGTTTGCTTTTGGCGTTAAGAAGATGTTTCTCCGACGTGTGTTCGGAGATGCCGAGGATTTGCGAGATCTCCCATTCGGACTTGCCGACGGCGGCCCATTGCAGGCATTCGCGTTCGCGTGGCGTCAACTCGACATGGTCGATGGTGTTGCCGGACATGGTGTGGAGTTGCATGGCGCGGCCAACCGCATAGGTCGAGACCAGCGACACCAGGCCGAACTCGGCCGCCGACAGCTCCACGGCCTCGCCGCCCAGCGACACCATGACGATCTGGCCGTCGAGCGTGATCAGCGGGAAGGCCAACCCGTCGCGCAGCTTGAACGCGCCGGCATCGCCCATCACTTCGCCGCTGCTCTTGTCGATGCGAATGTCCTGGGCGGCTTCGCGCCACTGGAAAGGTGCCTGCAACTGCTTCATGTGGCTGACCACGGGATCGTGATCGACATAGTTGCGCGCCACGTAGCGCTCCAGCCATTCGACAGGCCAGTCGCAAAGCAGCACGTGCTGCTTTTGCTGCCCGGCAGGCGTGCCTGGCTGCGGAACGGTTCCGGCCATCAGCGCGGTCAAACCGAAATCCGATGTTATGCCCAACAGTTTCTCACAGACCGCCGCCGCCGTTCCTGCGTGCTGCAGTTGGTCTATGTATTCCAGCGTACGATCAAATTGACCCATCGCAACATCAACCCCATGTTGCCTCATGCATTGAGACCGATGGTCCATGCATTGTCTGCACTTTGCCACCGACCGCCGATTGCAACGCGCCCGTTTCCGGTTGTGGTTCTCGACCCTGGTCCCCCAACCAGGGCAGCCACCGCTGTTTGCAAACACGCTAAAGCATATCCTGAAATCGGCGCGTTGAAATCAAAAACCATTGTGCCTGTACCATTTTCGTACCAAAACCGCTCCGAAGACGAGTGCGACGGAGTTCTATCGTGGCGTTCCAACGGAGGTTCCTGGTCCTGGCCTCGATGCTGATCGCGGTGCTGCCATTGGCTGGCGCGCGCGCGGCGGAACCGCAGGTGCCGGTGCTGTGGGACGCCAAGGAGCGGCTGCCCAAGCCGGACCTTTCCGCGCTGCCACGGCTGCGCTTCCTGACGACCACGGATTTTCCACCTTTCAATTTCCTCGACAGCTCGGGAAAATTGTCCGGTTTCCACATCGACCTGGCGCGCGCCATCTGCGCGGAACTCGGCATCGTCGACAAATGCCAGATCCAGGCCTTGCCATGGACCGAGCTCGAAGGGGCGCTCGAGAAAGGCGAAGGCGAAGCGATCATCGCCGGCATCGCCGCGACGCCGCAGTCGCGCCAGACATACGCCTTCTCGCGCTCCTACCTGCAGTTTCCGGCGCGTTTCATCATGCCCAAGAGCAAGGCATTGCTGGAACCTATCTTCGACAAACTGCGCGGCAAGCGCGTCGGCGTGATATCAGGCTCGGCACATGAGCGCATGCTGCGCGACTATTTCAGCACGGTCCAGGTCGTCACCTTCGACGGACCCGAAGCCCTCTACAGCAATCTCAAGGCGGGCAAGATCGACGCCGCCTTCGGCGACGGCATGCGTTTCGCCTTCTGGCTGGGCGGCTCGGACGCAGCAGGCTGCTGCCGCTTTGCCGGCGGCCCCTATCTGGCGCCCGAATATCTGGGCACGGGCATGGCCATCGCCACGCGGGCGGACGATCCGGCGCTGGCGGCGGCGCTGGATTACGCGCTGCAGGAAATTTCGATGAAAGGCACCTTTGCCGAATTCTATCTGCGCTATTTTCCGGTCAGTTTTTTCTGATCCGGTTCCGGTCAGTTTTTTCTAATCCGAACGGAATGCCGTCAGGTCAGTGTGCGCAGCCGTGCCTTGGCCGCGCGGCCGATGGCGGCGACGGTCAGCGTGTCGAGATCGAGCTCACGCCGGATCAGCTGCAGCACCCGCACTTCTTCCAAGCGCATTTCGAGATCGACGGCGGCCACTTCGAAGGCGGCGGCGTAGGCGGTGTCGCGCAGGCGCTCCGGCAAAGCCTCGCCAACCTGGGCCAGCACACCCTCGAGACCATCCTTTTCATGCAGCAGTTTCTGGCAAGCCTGGGCGACGGGAACCAGCCGGTCCTGATTGAAATCCTCGAACACCGGCCATGAGCGGACTACGTCGCCGATCCTGGCCAGTTCGACATCGGTCATGTCACGGTCGGAGGCCGAGGTGATGACCATCAGGTAGATCAGGGCTTCATGCGGGGACGGCGATGGCATTGTTTGCTCCTTGAACGGGCTTCGAAGGTAGGAACGTGCCCCAAGGGCCGCAAGGAAAAAGCGCCGCGCGCGTTGACGCTCCGGCCACGCGCGCCTAGAGACCGGTTGAAAATCGACACTTGCGGCCAGATCGCGAATTTGGCCGGCGCATAATTGGAAAACAGGACCATGGCGGGATCAAACATCATCGATCTCAATCCCGAACTGCTGGCGGCGGCGGCCGAAAGCAAGGCATGGCCGTTCGAGGAAGCCAAAAAGATCATCGAACGCTACAAGGGCGCCAACTTTCCCGAAACCATCCTGTTCGAGACCGGCTACGGACCATCCGGCCTGCCGCATATCGGCACGTTCGGCGAAGTGGCGCGCACCTCGATGGTGCGGCATGCGTTTCGTGTGCTGACGCAGGACAAGGTCGCGACCAAGCTGCTGTGCTTTTCCGACGACATGGACGGCATGCGCAAGATACCCGACAGCGTACCGGATCGGTCGGCGCTCGAGCCGCATCTGCACAAGCCACTGTCGTCGGTTCCCAATCCGTTCGGCGGCGACTATGCGAGCTTTGCCGACCACAACAATGCGATGCTGTGCCGCTTCCTGGACACGTTCGGCTTCGACTACGAATTCGCCAGTGCGACGCAGTACTACAAGTCAGGCCGTTTCGACGCGATGCTCAAGCGCGCCGCCGAGCGCTACGACCAGATCATGGCGGTGATGCTGCCGACGCTCGGACCGGAGCGGCAGGCGACCTACAGCCCGTTCCTGCCGATTTCCCCGAAGAGCGGGCGCGTACTTTACGTGCCCATGAAGCATGTCGACGCCGAGGCCGGCACCATCACCTTCGACGACGAGGGCACGGAGACGACGCTTTCGATCACCGGCGGCCGGGTGAAGCTACAGTGGAAGCCCGACTTCGGCATGCGCTGGGCAGCGCTTGGCGTCGATTTCGAGATGTTCGGCAAGGACCACCAGACCAATGCGGTGGTGTACGACCGCATCTGCAACATTCTGGGCGGGCGGGCGCCGGAGCATTTCGTCTACGAGCTGTTCCTGGACGAGAACGGCCAGAAGATCTCCAAGTCGAAGGGCAACGGGCTGACCATCGACCAATGGCTGACCTATGCGCCGACCGAGAGCCTCGGGCTCTACATGTACCAGCGGCCGCGGCAGGCGAAGAAGCTCTATTTCGACGTCATCCCGAGGGCGGTGGACGAGTATTACACCTTCCTTGGCGCCTACCCGCGCCAGGACTGGAAGGAACGGCTGGGCAACCCGGTCTGGCATATGCATGACGGCAACCCGCCGGCCATCGACATGCCGGTGCCGTTCTCGCTGCTGCTCAATCTGGTCAGCGCTTCCAATGCGCAGAACAAGGACGTGCTATGGGGCTTCATTTCCCGCCACACGACGGGGGTAACGCCAAAGACGCATCCGGAGCTCGACCAGCTGGTCGGCCATGCGATCCGCTATTTCGACGATTTCGTGAAGCCGACGAAGACCTTCCGCCCGGCCGACGACATCGAGCGCGAAGCGCTGCTGGCGCTCGACAAGGCGCTTGGCGACTTGCCGGCGGACGCCGGTGGCGAAGCGATCCAGAACGCCTCGCTCAACGTGGCGCGCAGGATCGAGCGCTATCAGGATCATTCCAAGCAGAGCCCTGAGGGCGGCCCGGGCGTTTCGGGTGCCTTCTTCCAGATGATCTACCAGGTGCTCATCGGCCAGGAGCGCGGCCCGCGCTTCGGATCGTTCGCAGCGCTCTACGGCGTCGCCGAGACCCGCGCGCTCATTCAGAAGGCGTTGGCGGGACAGCTGGCTTGAGGGCGCCGTCGACCTCTTCCAGGATCGAGCCCGGCGCCTGAGGCGCCGGGGCGGGCGCAGCCGGCACCGCCGAGATGCCGGCAAGGTTCGGCGCCGATCCAAAAATACCTTTCTTTTCGGTGCGGGCCTTTTCGCCGGCATCTACATAGGGTCCGCCTTTGGCGGCGCGCGCCCAGCCGTTCTCGACCAGCCATTGACCGATATCCTGCTTGCCTATCCGGCATTCCGCCGCGACCAGGTCGCGGCCGCCCTCGGGCGGCACGGTGCAGACCACGGCGCGGCCGCGCAGGAAGGCGCGGAACGCCGTGCGGGCGCGGATGCCGCATGGCCAGGATTTGCCATCCATGGTGCAGGTCTCGTCCTGCCCGACGACGTCGATGCCGGAGACCGCGACCGAATAGCCCTTCGCCTCGATCAGGCCGGCGGCCGATGCGACCGGCTGAAACAGCTTCGTGCCGCTCCAGTCGCCAGGCATCTTCGGCTTGGGCGGTGTGGCAAGCGCCAGCTTGCTCAACGGTTCGCGCGGTTCGATCCGCTCGAGTTCCCCGCTGGGCAGTTCCGGTGGCGCGACGACGGCGGGATCGATAGCCCTCGAATGCGGCGAAGGCGGCTTTGACGGTTGCGAGGGCGTGGGAAGAGCCGAGGTGGCCGGCTCTTCGGGCCCTGTACCTTGAGCGATCGTATCGGCGCCAGGATCGATCTGATCGACCGTAACAGCGCTTTCGCTTCCCTTCAGCGTGCGTCCGCCGACGACGACCAGAGCCGCCATCACCGGGACCATCAGAACCGCCAGGACGAGATGGGGGAACCGCATCGGCCGGACCTACTGGCTTGCCCAGACAATCCGCGCCACCCACTCGACCTCGCGCATGGAGATGTCGCGGTCGGGATGATCGGGATTGAGCGAGACCAGTGAAATCGACTTGACGGTCTGGCGTTCGAGCACCTTGGCCATCACCTCGCCGGCGGTGGTCTTGACGACGACGCGATCGCCCTTGCGGGTGGCCGCGCCCGGCTCGACGATGAGGACGTCGCCATTGCGGTAGAGCGGCAGCATGGAATCGCCCTGCACCTGCAGCGCATAGGAGCTCTCGGTCGATTGCGCCGGCAGTTCGACCAGATCCCAGCCCTGTCCCGCCGGGAAGCCGGCATCGTCGAAGAAGCCGCCGGCGCCGGCCTGGGCGAAACCGAGCAAAGGCACCGACCGTCTGCGGCCATCCCGGGCATCATGGACAAGTCCGGCCCTGCCTTCGATCAGTCCGGTGAATTCGTCGAGCGAAGCCCCCGTCGCCTCGATGATCTTGGCCAGTGATTCGGTCGAGGGCCAGCGGGGCCGGCCATCCGACGACAGGCGTTTCGACTTGTTGAAGGCGGTCGAATCGAGCCCTGCGCGCCTTGCCAGACCCGAGGCCGAAAGCGAGTAGCGCTCGGCAAGAGCATCGATGGCAGCCCAGACACGGTCGTGCGAGAGCATGTCGTGCTCTCCTTCGAAACAGGAAAAAATGCCTTTTCCTTCTAGTCTTCGAATGCCGGTTTGTCCACCGGCGTGCAGCCGTGACGCGCGTTCCCGTCGGCCGGGCAAACTCCGACTGCGGGGATTAATCAGCCGCCTTGGCAAGGCTGCGCAAACCCTGGTGCGATGTCATGAAAATCCGCTCTTCCTGCGTTGGCGGTCGCGGATTTACAGCACGGCCAAGTGCGGTCACAACCTCGTCAATGTCGAGGAAGCGTCGCGCCTTGCGGTCGTAGACGCCGGCCGTCGTCAGGATCAAGGCGGCCGTGTCGCCATTGTCGAGGACGAAGCGGTGCTTGCCGATGACCTGGGTGCCTTCCCAGGTCTCGATCGAGGACACCACCTCGAAACGGCGCCACAGCCTGATCTCGCGGGCATAGATCGCCTGCAGCCCGCCCATCATCGGCGCCCAACCGTTCTTCCGCGCCAACCTGATCAAGCCGGCACGGACGAACAGGTCGATGCGGCCGAGATCGGCCAGCATCATGTAGCGCGCATTGTTGAGATGGACGTTGAAATCGATGTCGGTCGGCATGCAGCGAAAGGCCAGTTGGCTTTCACCGCCCATCACATAGGGGCCACGGCTTCGCGTCGTGGCCAGCATGCGCGCCATACGCGCCCAGACGTACATGATTTACATCAGGCGGCCTGCTTCACGTCGCCCTTGGCGTAGGGGTCGAAGCGTTCGTAGAAGGTTTCACCCTTCTCGGCCATGTCGAGCAGCAGCTTCGGCGCCTTGAACTCGGCCCCGTATTTCTTCTGCAAGGCCTTGGCGATCTTGACGAATGCCTTGGCGCCGATGCCGTCGATATAGGACAGCGCGCCGCCGGTGTAGGGCGCGAAACCGAAGGCCAGGATCGAGCCGACATCGGCCTCGCGCGGATCGGTGACGATCCCCTCCTCCATCACCCGCGCCGCTTCCAACGCGATGGTGACGAGCAGACGTTGCTGCAGCTCCTCATAGTCGACCTTCTCGGGTGCCAGCTGCGGATAGAGATCCTTGAGGCCCGGCCACAGCTTCTTCTTGGCGGGCTTGGCCGGATAGTCGTAAAAGCCCTTGCCGTTCTTGCGGCCGAAGCGGCCATGGTCGTCGACCATGGCGTTGATCAGCGCCATCTGCTTGGGGTCGACAGCCTTGTCGCCGAGATCCCTGATGGTCTGCTTCATGATCTTCTGGGCAAGGTCGATGGCCGTCTCGTCGGTCAGCGCCAGAGGACCAACCGGCATGCCGGCTGCCTTGGCCGCATTCTCGATCATCGGCGCGGGCACGCCTTCGATCAGCATCTTGTAGGCTTCCGACATGTAGCGCAGCACGCAGCGGTTGACGTAGAAGCCGCGCGTGTCGTTGACGACGATCGGCGTCTTCTTGATGGCGCGGACGAAGTCGATCGCCGTCGCCAGCGCCTTGTCGCCGGTCTTCTTGCCCAAGATGATCTCGACCAGCATCATCTTGTCGACCGGCGAGAAGAAGTGGATGCCGATGAAATTCTTCGGCCGCGCCGAATTCTTGGCCAGCCCTGTGATCGGGATGGTCGAGGTGTTGGAGGCGAAGATCGCCGACGACTTCAGCACGGCCTCCGCCTGTTCGGTGGCGGCCTTCTTGACGGCGGAATCCTCGAACACCGCCTCGACCACCAGATCGCAGCCGGCAAGGTCGGCATAGTCGGCCGTCGGCGTGATCAGCGACAAAAGCTTGTCACGCTCCTCGGGCTTGGCGCGACCCTTCTTGACCTGATCGGAGGCCAAGCTGTCGGAATGCGCCTTGCCCTTCTGCGCCGACTCCATATCGCGGTCGAGCAGCACCACCGGGATGCCGGCCTTGGCCGTGACATAGGCGATGCCGGCGCCCATGAAGCCGGCGCCGAGAATGCCGATCTTCTTGAATTTGGTTTCCGGCACGCCGGCCGGGCGGCGGGCGCCCTTGTTCAGTTCCTGCAGCGACACGAACAGCGAGCGGATCATCGCAGCCGCTTCCTTGGTCTGCATGATCTCGGTGAAATAGCGCTGTTCGATCCTGAGCGCGGTGTCGAACGGCACCAGCAGGCCTTCATAGACGCATTTCAGGATCGCGGCGGCTGCCGGATAATTGCCATAGGTCTCGCGACGCAGGATGGCGATGGCTGGCGGCCACAGGTTGAAGCCGGCGGGTGTATAGATCTGGCCGCCAGGCAGCTTGAAGCCCTTCTCGTCCCACGGCGCCACCGGCTTGAGGCCGTTCCTGATCATCGCCTTGGCGGTCTCGACCAGCCTGGCCGGCTCGGCGATCTCGTGGATAAGACCCATCGACTTCGCCTTCTGCGGCGACAGCGTCTGGCCGGAAGTCAGCATCTGCAGCGCCTGCTGCTGATCGGTCAGCCGCGGCACGCGCTGGGTGCCGCCGGCGCCGGGGAAGATTCCGATCTTGACCTCGGGAAGCGCCATCCTGACCTTATCAGAGTCGGCTGCTACGCGGCCGTGGCAGGCGAGCGACAGCTCGAAAGCGCCGCCCATGCAGGTGCCGTTGATCGCCGAAACCCACGGCTTGCCTGAGGTCTCCAGCTTGCGGAACAGGCCGGTCATATAACCGGCATTCTCGAACAGCGCCTTGGTCGCCTTTTCGGCATCCTTGCCCTTGTCCGTGGCGAAAGTCGCCAGCATCTTCTGCAGCATGGTGATATCGGCGCCGCCGGAGAACGTGTCCTTGCCGGAGGTGATCACCGCGCCCTTGATGGCAGTATCGCCAGCCACATGATCGACAATGGCGTTCAACTCGCGCATCACCTCTTCGGTGAAGACGTTCATCGAGCGGTCCGGGCTGTTCCACGTGACCAGCGCGATGCCATCGGCGTCGATGTCGAGGGTGAAATTGGTGTAGCTCATCTTCTCTCTCCCCGTCAGACGCGTTCGATGATGGTTGCCGTGCCCATGCCGGCGCCGATGCACAAGGTCACCAGCGCGGTGTTGAGGTCACGGCGCTCGAGTTCGTCCAGCACCGTGCCGAGGATCATCGCGCCGGTGGCACCGAGCGGATGGCCCATGGCGATGGCGCCGCCATTGACGTTGATCTTGTCGTGCGGGATGTCGAAAGCCTGCATGTAGCGCAGCACCACCGAGGCAAAAGCCTCGTTGAGTTCGAACAGGTCGATGTCGGACAGCTTCATCTTGGCGCGCTTCAACAGCTTCTCGGTGACATCGACCGGACCGGTCAGCATCAGCACCGGCTCGGAGCCGATGTTGGCGAAGGTGCGGATGCGCGCGCGCGGCTTCAGCCCCATGGTTTTCCCGGCCCTCTTCGAACCGAGCAGCACAGCCGCCGCGCCATCGACGATGCCCGACGAATTGCCGGCATGGTGGACGTGGTTGACCTCTTCCACCTCGGGATGCTTCTGCACTGCGACCGCATCGAAGCCGCCCATTTCGCCGGGCATGACGAAGGACGGATTGAGCGAGGCCAGCGACTGCATGTCCGTCGACGGCCGCATATGCTCGTCATGGTCGAGGATGGTCAGGCCGTTCTGATCCTTGATCGGGATGACGGAATTCTTGAAGCGGCCATCGGCCCAGGATTTGGCGGCGCGCCTCTGGCTCTCGACCGCATAGGCGTCGACATCGTCGCGGGAGAAGCCGTATTTGGTGGCGATCAGGTCGGCCGAAATGCCTTGCGGGACGAACCAGCCGGGCAGACCGACCGAAGGGTCCATGAACCAGGCGCCGCCCGAGGCGCCCATGCCGACGCGCGACATGGATTCGACACCGCCGGCGACGACGATCTCGTCGGCGCCCTGAGCGATCTTGGCGGCGCCGAAATTGATGGCGTCGAGGCCCGAGGCACAGAAGCGCGATATCTGCATGCCCGGCGCCTTGTCGTCGTAGCCGGCCTCGAAGGCGGCGGCGCGCGGAATGACCGAGCCGGCCTCGCCGACCGGATCGACGCAGCCGAAGATGATGTCGTCGACATTGCCGGTATCCAGCCCATTGCGGTCGCGCAAAGCCTCGAGCGTCTTAGCGGCAAGCCGTACCGCCGGCACCTCGTGCAGCGACCCGTCCTTCTTGCCCTTGCCGCGCGGCGTGCGCACGGCGTCATAGACATAAGCGTCAGCCATTTTTCTGCTCCTTGGGTTCGCCGGTCGTCGCTCTCAGAGCGAGCGGCCGATCAGCAATTTCATGATCTCGTTGGTGCCGCCATAGATGCGCTGGACACGGGCGTCGCGGAACATGCGGGCGATCGGATATTCATTCATGTAGCCATAGCCGCCATGCAATTGAAGGCATTCGTCGACGACTTTTCCCTGCAGGTCGCTGAGCCAGTATTTGGCCATCGACGCCGTCACCGGATCGAGGCCGCCATTGATGTGGCGGGCGACGCAATCATTGTAGAAGACGCGGCCGATGGTGGCCTCGGTCTTGAGCTCGGCCAGCTTGAACTGGGTGTTCTGGAAGTCGATGATCGCCTTGCCGAACGCCTTGCGCTCCTTGACGTAATCGATGGTCAGCGCCAGCGCCCGCTCGATCATGGCGATGGCGCCGGTGCCGATCTGCAGCCGCTCCTGCGGCAGCTGCTGCATCAGCTGGATGAAGCCCTGCCCTTCCTCATGGCCAAGCAGGTTGGAGGTCGGCACGCGCACATCGTTGAAGAACAGCTCCGACGTGTCGTTGGCCTTCAGCCCGATCTTGTCGAGGTTTCGGCCGCGCTCGAAACCTTCCACTTCATCTGTTTCGACGACGATCAGCGAAGTGCCCTTGGCACCCTTTTCCGGATCGGTCTTGGTGACGACGATGATGAAGTTGGCGAGCTGGCCGTTGGTGATGAAGGTCTTGGAACCGTTGATCTTGTATTGGTTGCCATCCTTCTGCGCCCGCGTCTTGACGCCTTGCAGGTCGGAGCCGGCGCCCGGTTCGGTCATGGCGATAGCGCCGATCAGTTCGCCGGTCGCCAGCTTCGGCAGCCACTTCTTCTTCTGCTCTTCCGAGCCGTAGTGGAGGATGTAGGGGGCGACGATCGAATTGTGCAGGCCGATGCCGAAGCCGTCGACGCCGACATGGCCGATGGCCTCGATGATGGCGCTTTCATGCGCGAAGGTCCCGCCCGAGCCGCCATACTCTTCCGGCATCGAGGCACAGAGCAGACCGGCGGCTCCCGCCTTCAGCCAGCTTTCGCGGTCAACCATCTCGTTCTTCTCGAACTCGTCGTAACGCGGCGCGATCTCCTCCGACATGAAGCGGACCGCCATGTCGTAGAGCATGCCGACCTCGTCCGCCGCCCAGGCGGGTTTCGGCAAAGAAAGCACTTCAGCTGGATTTGTCATGCCGTTTCTCCCGCGCCGACGTCCCCCTCCCCCTCGAGGGGAGGGTGGCCGCGAAGCGGTCGGGTGGGGTCGCCGATGACGTGCTCGACCTTATCTTCGAAACTGACGCGGGTTTGGGGCATTGCGATCATTCTCCTCCCAAAGCGCCAACCAGCCGGCGCACTGCACGCAGGACCCCTCCCGGCCCTTCGGGCCACCCTCCCCTCAAGGGGGAGGGTGACGCCGGCCATTTCTAGAACGCTTCCGCAGGCAGCGCCATTAGCGTGTCCGCACCACTGGAAATGCGGGCCAGATGTGCCGATGTCTCCGGCATGATCCGCTCCATGAAGAAGCGCGCCGTCACCACCTTGTGGTCGTAGAAGGACTGGGAACCGTTGGCGCCGGTCTTACCCAGCGCCGCCTTGGCCATCAGCGCCCACATGTAGCCCAGCGCCACGAGGCCGAAGAGATGCATGTAGTCGGTCGAGGCCGCACCGGCATTGTCGGGCTTGGCCATGCCGTTCTGCAGCAGCCACATGGTCGCCGCCTGCAGATCGTTGAGACCCTTCTTCAAGCCCTTGGTGAAGGGTGCCATCTTCTCGTCGGCGCGATTTTCCTCGCAGAATTCGCCGACTTCCTTGAAGAAGGCCTGGACGGCGCGGCCGCCGTTCAGGCCAAGCTTGCGGCCGACGAGGTCCAGGGCCTGGATGCCGTTGGCGCCTTCATAGATCATGGCGATGCGGGCATCGCGCACGAACTGGCTCATGCCGTGCTCCTCGATGTAGCCGTGGCCGCCGAACACCTGCTGCGCCATCACAGCGTGGTCGAAACCCTTGTCGGTGAGCACGCCCTTGACCACCGGTGTCATCAGGCCGGTATAGTCGTCAGCCGCCTGGCGGTCCTTGTCGTCGCCCGAGCGGTGGGCGACATCGGATTTGATCGCCGTCCACAGCGCCAGCGCGCGGCCAGCCTCGTTGAAGGCCCTCATGGTCATCAGCGAACGGCGAATGTCGGGATGGACGATGATCGGGTCGGCCTTCTTGTCGGGTGCCTTCGGCCCCGACAGCGAGCGGCCCTGCAAACGGTCCTTGGCGTAGGCGACGGCATTCTGGTAGGCGATCTCGGACAGCGACAGCCCCTGCAGGCCGACACCGAGCCGCGCCTCGTTCATCATCGTGAACATGGCCTTCAAGCCGCCATTGGCCTCGCCGAGCAACGTACCCTCGGCCTCGTCATAATTCATGACGCAGGTGGAATTGCCGTGGATGCCCATCTTCTCCTCGATCGAACCGCAGGAGAGGGTGTTGCGCTCGCCCGGATTGCCTGATGCATCGAGCTTGAGCTTCGGCACGATGAACAGCGAGATGCCCTTGACGCCTTCCGGCGCGCCCTCGATGCGGGCCAGCACCAGATGGACGATGTTGTCCGACATGTCGTGCTCGCCGGCCGAGATGAAGATCTTCTGGCCCGAGATCTTGTAGGTACTATCGCCGTTCGGCACCGCCTTGGTGCGCAGCAGGCCGAGATCAGTGCCGCAATGCGGCTCGGTGAGGTTCATGGTGCCGGTCCAGGCGCCCTCGACCATCCTGGGCAGCCATTTGGCTTTCTGCTCGTCGGTGCCGTGGGTGATGATCGCCGCGATCGCGCCCTGCGTCAGGCCAGGATACATCATCAGCGACATGTTGGCCGACACCATGTATTCGGCAACCGCCGTGTGCACGGCATAGGGCAGGCCCTGGCCACCGAACTCGACCGGCGCGGCAAGCCCCATCCAGCCGCCGTCGCGGTACTGGTCGAAAGCTTCCTTGAAGCCCTTTGGCGTCGTCACCGAGCCGTCGTCGTGACGGACGCAGCCCTCCATGTCGCCGACACGGTTGAGCGGGTGCATGACGTTTTCGGCAAGCTTGGCGCCTTCGGCGAGGATCGCTTCCAGCACGTCGGGCGTGGCATCCGCAAATCCGGGAAGGTTCGAATAGCGCTGGTAGCCCAGCACCTCGTTCAACACGAACAGCGTATCCTGGACCGGTGCCCTGTAGATCGGCATGCTTTTCCTCCACCCTGCAAACCTGGTCCGGAAGCCCCCAAATTCGCGTCAGGGCAGCATGCGGACCTGTGTTGAAGGCGGGATAGCAAAAATTGACGTTTGCGTAAACGTCAATTTTTTCGATGCGACAAGATTTCCGCCCTCTGCTTGCGAGGAGCCTAGCGGTACGGCGGCGCGCCGGCCAGTGCCTGGCAAGCCGAAGATAAGGCGTTGGCAGGCCTGACGGCAAAAAGCCGCGCGGCATGGCCACGCGGCTTTGATCGTCATTTGCCGATGGAAAAGCGCGTCACGCTTTTCCTGGAAGTTGCTTTTAGCCCGCGACGCTCGCCTGCGGCGCCGAGCGCTCGGCCAGCATCTGGCGCACCGCCGTCATCGAGCCGCCCAGCTCGTTGATGGCGTCGTCGATCAGCGCCCGCTGCTTCTGCAGGCGGGCAAGCTGCTTTTCAGACTTGTCGAGCGCCAGCCGCAGCTGCTTGGTGTTGGACCCGGTCGGATCGTAGAGATCCATCATCTGCTTGACGTCGCGCAGCGAGAAGCCGACCTTGCGGCCGAGCAGGATCAGCTTCAGCCGGGCCCTGTCGCGGCGCGTGTAGAGGCGGGTCGAACCGTCACGCTGAGGATTGAGCAGGCCCTTGTCTTCGTAGAAACGCAGCGTGCGCAGAGTCACGCCGTACTTCTTGGCCATCTCGCCGATGCGGACGAGATCCTCGCCGGCTTCGACAGGTACATTGTTGGTATTGGCCGCGGTCTCGCCGGCCGAAATAAGCTTCATGGTCACTGGCTTTCCCCGTCTGGTGGCGTCGCGGTCCTTGACCATGCGTCGCCTGACTGGAAGCGGGGGCGTGCTTCCGGCCGTGGTTTCGACAAACAAATCGCAAAACAGCACACTCAATGCGCCTTTTACGTTTACGTCAATTCTATACCGATAGCCGCCTCATGACGCAAGGGCGTTCTGTGGGTGTTCCGCGAACGGTGCTTTTTGCCGCAGCGCAAGTGCGATGCCGCGGCGCGAGCGCGGCAGCGAACTTCCTTCCAACTTCTTAAGCTTGGTTAACGCGTTGTTTACCACGTTGGGCGAAATGTGCGCATGTCGGCTACCCGTGTTTATCCTGTATCGAATTTTTCACGGTTTTTCGGAGCGCGGGTGAACCCCGGGAAGCTTGTCTTCCACCGCATGGAAGCGCGGTCGCCTCGTTCCGGCAGGGACTTGGGGAGCTGGTCGCAAACTGGCCAATCTGAAAGACGGACGCACCGATGAACAGCAAGCGGTCCTATCTCGATACACTCAACGCCGGCAGGCAGCGTAGGCCGCAGACCACGCTCGAGCAGCTCAACCGCTCGCTGGAGACGCTGGAACAGCGGCTGGGGCAGACGCGCGAAGACACGATGGCACGTCCCGCTCCCCGACAGTATGGCGCCGAACCGCGCTATCCCGCGGCCGATCCCCGCTATCCCGCCACCCAGCCTGCCGGCCAGCAGCGCTGGTACGAGGATCCGCAGCCGGCACCGCGCGCCAAGGCCCCGGCGCAGCCTCCCGCCTTCGACCAGAGCTATCAAGCTATTGCCCGCGACATCGACCGTGTCCGCGGCCAGGAAGACAGCGTCGCCATGGTCGGCAAGATCGCCGGCGAGCTGCGCGGCATGCGCGAGGAACTGCGCCACCAGATGACATCAGGACTGCAGCGCGAATTCGAAGCACTGCGCAAGGATATCGACCGCGCCTTCCAGTCGAACGCCAAGCCGGGCGCATCAGGCCCAGGCGCATCGGGCAAGGGCAGCGCCGAACTCGGCGTCGAATTCGAACGGCTCTCCGGCGCCATCAAGTCGCTGTCGGAAAAGAGCGACGACAGAAGCGTCAACCTGCTGCGGCTGGAACTCGAACAGGTCAAGGCCGCGCTCGACACGCTGGCGCGCGAGGAGAGCGTGCAGAAGGTCGATCGCCGCTGGGATGATTTCGATCGCCGCTGGACAGCCTTCGAAGACCGCGTCGACGCCGACCAGCGCAAGCGCTCCGACGAGCCCGCGCTTGCCGCCCTGACCGATCGGCTGGAGCAGATCAGCAATGCCGTCAACAACCTGCCGGAATCGCTGTCGCTGCGTTCGCTGGAGGAAAAAGTCCGCACGCTGGCCGGCGCCGTCGATCACTTCGCCAGCCAGCAGGACAATAGCGGCAGCGACACCCTCGCCATGATCGACGAGCGGCTGGACGAGATTTCCCGTGCCATCGTTGCCTCGACTGTCGCGGCGCAGGCCAATTCGCTCGACCATGAAGCCTTCGAGCGCATCGAGAAGCGGATCGATTCTCTGGCCCGGCAGATCGAGGAAGTGGCGCAGGACCGCCCCGGCAATGCCGTCATGGATCGCCTGAGCATGCTGTCGAGCCGTGTCGACGAGCTCGCCGGCCGCGCCAACCTGCCCGAACAGGCGATGGAACGGCTGGCCAAGCAGATCGCGCTCATCGCCGACAAGATCGACCAGGCGCCGGCCATGCCCGATGCCGACTATATCTTCCACGGGCTGGAGCAGCGTTTCGACGTGCTGTCGAGCATGATGGAACGCCGTCAGGGCGACGCCATCGAACAGGGCAACATGCTGTTTCGCGATCTCGAGCGCCGGCTGGACGAGGTTGCCGACCGGCTGGACCAGCGCGTGCCGCAGGTCGACAGTGCCGGTATCATGGAGGCCATCGACGCCCGCTTCACCGCGCTCGCCAAGCGCATCGAGACCCGCGCTCCCGATCCCGCCGGCGAAGCGGCGATCCGCGGCCTGGAAAGCCGCCTCGTGGACATTTCCAGCCGGCTCGACGCATCGGCCGCGCAGGTTGCCGGCATTGACCCGGCGCTGATCCGCAGCCTGGAGGCTCAGGTCACCGGCTTGTCCGCGCATCTTTCCAAGCCCGGCACGCCGCTGCCGGAATTCGAAGACATCAGTCCGCGCCTCAACGAAATCGAGAAGTCGCTGGCCGGGACCCGCGATTCCATCCTCGGCGCGGCGCGCGAAGCGGCCGAAAACGCAGTGCAGTCGCTCGCCGGGTCGAGCGCCAATACCGCCGCCGTTTCGGGGCTCGCGCAGGACCTGAAGACGCTCGAGACGCTGACACGCCGTTCCGACGAGCGCAATTCGCGGACCTTCGAGGCCATCCACGACACGCTGCTCAAGATCGTCGACAGGCTGGGCTCGCTGGAAACCAGCGATCCGTCCGAGGCGGTGAGCGAGCTTTTGGACGCGCGCCCGGACGAAGCGGTCGGCAAACGCCGCGCACGCACGGCCAAGATGGCTGTCGAGGCTCCGTCGATGGATATCGACGCGCCAATGCCGCTGACGGGCGACATGGCCGATCTCGACGGCCGTGCCGCTGCCATAATGCGCAACGAGCCGGGAGGCACACGCTCGCCGGCGGAAGCCGCTGCTGCGGCCGCCATGGCCGCACTCGGTTCCGACACCATTGCCGAGAAGGACCAGCCGGCCGGCCGCAAATCGATGTTCGGCGGGCTGGCACGCGCCTTCAAGGGCAAGAAGGTGGCGGACATGCCGCCCCTGGCCGGCTCGGCGCCGAGCGCCGATATCCCGAGCGTCGATCTCGACGAGCCGCTCGATCCGAAAGTGGCCAACCGGCCGCTGGAGCCCGGCTCGGGCGCGCCCGACCTCAATGCCATCATGAAGCGCGTGCGCGACGAGCGGGGCCAGCCGGCAAAGCTCAGCGACAGCGATGCCTCCAAATCGGACTTCATCGCGGCGGCGCGGCGCGCGGCGCAGGCCGCCGCGGCCGAAGCCGATGCCTTGAAGCGCCAGTCGACGATGAAAGGGCCGGTGAAGGCGCTCAGGATCGGCGATCTGCTCAAGGCGCGGCGCAAGCCGATCCTGATGGCGGCGGCCGCGATCATGCTGGCGCTTGCCGGCCTGCAGCTCGGCAAGGCATTCCTCTCCGATCCGGCTCAGGTGGCGAGCAACGACGCGGCACCAATCGCGGCCTCGCAGCCGGTTCAAACGGCATCCGTCGACACGGCCAGCCCGCCGAAGCCGGAAGCCCAGCCGGCGGCAACGGACAACGCGCCGGCCCACGCCGTCAGGCAGGCCGAACCATCCACGCCGATGGCCAAGGACGACATGGTCAACCAGACCGCCATGGCGATGCCATCGGACAGCGATGCGATGGCGGATACGGCACCGGCCACATCGGGATCCACGGCTACGGCCGACGCTTCCGGCGCAGGCGCCGCCTCCGAAGCAATGGCTCCGGCCGCGCCGACGGCGCCCGCTTCGACAGCGCCGGCGCCCGTCACCGGTGGCGCGCAGGCGACGGCCAGCGATGCCCAGCCGACCATGGCCGCGCCAACCGCGACCAACGACACCGCGGGCAAGGACACCACTGGCGCGGTGGCGCCGACGGATACATCCGCCCCGACAGCCGCGGCCAAGTTCGACATTCCGGCCGAGGCCGGCCCGGCCGCGCTCCGCGATGCCGCCGCCGGCGGCGATGCCAAGGCGCTGTTCGAGATCGGCTCGCGCTATGCGGAGTCGCGCGGCGTCAAGGAAGACATGGCGACAGCGGCCAAATGGTATGAGAAATCGGCGGAACTCGGCTTCGCGCCGGCCGAATATCGTATCGGCAATTTCTACGAGAAGGGCATCGGCGTCGCGCGCGACATCAAGAAGTCGAAGACCTGGTACCAGATGGCCGCCGAGCAGGGCAACGCCAGCGCTATGCACAATCTGGCCGTGCTGTTCGCCATGGCCGCCGACGGCGTGACCGACAATGAATCGGCCGCCCACTGGTTCCAGGAGGCCGCCGACCTCGGCGTCAAGGACAGCCAGTTCAATCTCGGCATTCTCGCCGCCAAGGGCGTCGGCATGAAGCAGAACCTCGAGGAATCCTACAAATGGTTCGCGCTCGTCGCCAAGACCGGGGACAAGGACGCGGCCGCCAAGCGCGACGAGATTGCCAATGCGCTGCGGCCCGAACAGCTCGAGCGCGCCCGTGCCGCGACCGAATTGTGGAAGGCCAAGCCGCTCAACGTGGCAGCCAATTCGGTCGACGTTCCCGATGCCTGGCAGGACGGCACGCCGCAGACCACCGCCAGCATCGACATGAAAAAAGCGGTCCAGAACATCCAGCGCATTCTCAACAAGAATGGCTACGATGCCGGTGGTGCCGACGGCAAGATGGGCCAGAAGACGAAGACCGCGATCATGGCTTTCCAGACCGACAACAAGATGCCGGCCACCGGCGCGGTCGACGAGAAACTGGTCAAGGCACTGCTGGCGCGCAAATAACGGCAGATGCGTCGCTTCCACGACGCCCTTGCCACACATTTGCCTGTTAACTGATTGAGATGTTTTTTGTTTCGGCCCGGTGACGGGGTTTTTCCCCGCCGCCGCGTCGGCGCAAGAAAAAATTGGCTTTTCGGTGCGAGACTGTCCGCAACGGCTGTATTCGCCGACAGGCAAACTGATCGAGACTGACGGGTGGGCATCTATCTCCCGATTGCGGAAATTTCCGTCAACGTCTTCGTGCTGCTGGCCATGGGCGCCGCGGTGGGCTTCCTGTCGGGCATGTTCGGCGTCGGCGGCGGCTTCCTCATCACCCCGCTCCTGATCTTCTACAACATTCCGCCAGCGATCGCGGTCGCCACGGGCGCCAATCAGGTTATCGCCTCCTCCTTCTCCGGTGCGCTGTCGCACATGAAGCGGGGTACGCTCGACTTCAAGCTCGGCGGGGTGCTTCTGGCCGGCGGCGTTGTCGGTTCAACCGGCGGCATCTTCGTGTTCGCTTTCCTGCGCAGGCTCGGCCAGCTCGACCTGTTCATCTCACTGCTTTACGTCGTGCTGCTCGGCACCGTGGGCGGACTGATGCTGGTCGAAAGCGTCAATGCGCTGCGCGCGACGCGCAGCGGTGCGGCACCGGTTATGAAGAAATCCGGCCAGCACAACTGGATCCACCGCTTGCCGCTGAAGATGCGCTTCAGGGCCTCGAAACTGTTCGTCAGCGTCATCCCGGTGCTAGGCCTTGGCGCCGGCATCGGTTTCCTGTCGTCCATCATGGGCGTCGGCGGCGGCTTTATCATGGTGCCGGCGCTGATCTATCTGCTCAAAGTGCCGACCAATGTGGTTATCGGCACGTCGCTGTTCCAGATCATCTTCACCTCCGCCTACACGACGCTGGTTCACGCCAGCACCAACCAGACCGTCGACGTGATGCTGGCTTTCCTGCTGATGGCGGGTGGCGTGGCCGGCGCACAATATGGCGCCAAGGCCGGCCAGAGGCTGCGCGGCGAGCAATTAAGGGCGCTCCTGGCGTTGCTGGTCCTGGCGGTGGCGATAAGGCTTGCCATCGGCCTGTTCGTCACGCCGCCCAACCTATATTCGCTGTCCGGCGCGGGTCTCAACTGATGGCGGGCCCTAACGCATTCGCAACTGCCATTCTCCTGTCCTTGCTCGTGGCCGCCTTGCCGGCGAAGGCACAGACGCCGCTGACGGAAGGCATCCAGATCGGGCTCTCCACAGACAATGTCTCGATCACCGCCGGCTTTTCCGGTGCCGACCTGACCATTTTCGGTTCGCTGGAGAACCCCGACCCGCTGGTTGCCCGCCAGGGCCGCTACGATGTCATCGTCGTGCTCGAAGGACCACCCAAGCCTGTGGTGGTGCGCCGTAAGGACCGGGTGCTCGGGGTCTGGGTCAACCTGGAATCGGAAACCTTCGAGAACGTGCCGGTCTCCTATTCGGTGGCGACGACACGGCCGCTGCAGGACATCACCGAACCGAACAGCTACAAGCAGCTGTCGCTCGGCGCCTCCAACCTCTACATGCAGCCCGCCGATGCCGGCGACAGCCCGGCGACGATCCAGGAATTCACCGCCGCCCTGCGCGAGCGCAAGGCGGCGGCCGGCCTCTACAGCGAGAATGTCGGCGGCGTGCAGTTCCTGTCGCAGAACCTGTTCCGCGCCACCGTCAGGCTGGCGCCGAACGTTCCGGTCGGCACCCATAAAGCCCGCGCCTTCCTGTTCAAGAGCGGCCTGTTCATCAAGGAGAGCTCGGCCCAGCTCGAAATCCGCAAGTCCGGCTTCGAACAGTCGATCTTCCGCGTCGCTCACGATTATGCCTTCCTCTATGGCGTCTTCGCCATATCGCTGGCCATGCTGACGGGCTGGCTCGGCAGGCTGGTCTTCCGCAGGGATTGAGGCATCTGAAAGGGGTTTCCCTTTTCCGGATCATGCTGTAGACCGCACCTCCCCCGCCCGACGGGCAAGCAATTCAATTCGGCAGAGTGGTCAATCCGGCAGAGTGGTTCGGTCGCCCCGGACCGCAGCGCACGCTCCCTTCTGCGAGCGCCGATCCGCTGCCTGCCACCAATGACAGGAGGCTGCCTTGCGACCAGCATTCGCCGGTATCGACTTCGGCACGTCGAACTCCACTGTTGGCGTGGTCCGCAATGGGCAGCCTCGCCTCGTCGGGCTTGAAGACGGCCAGGTCACGTTGCCGAGCGCGGTGTTCTTCAATTTCGAGGACGGCCGCATCTGCTTTGGCCGCCAGGCCATCGCCAACTACACCGACAGCGTCGAAGGCCGGCTGATGCGCTCGCTGAAGAGCGTGCTCGGCAGTTCGCTGGCGCACGAAAAGACGCGCATCAAGGCGCGCTCGATCGGCTTCATGGAAATCATCGGCCTGTTCCTCGGGCATCTCAGGAAGAAGCTGGAAGAAGACGCCGGCGACGTGGTCGAGACGGTGGTGCTCGGCCGGCCGGTACAGTTCGTCGACGACGATCCGCAAGCCGATGCGAATGCGCAGGGCGACCTCGAAAGGGCCGCCCACGCCCAGGGCTTCAAGCACATTGCTTTCCAGTTCGAGCCGATCGCCGCGGCGCTCGACTACGAGCAGAGGGTCACGCGCGAGGAGCTGGCGCTGATCATCGATATGGGCGGCGGCACGTCCGACTTCTCGGTCGTGCGCGTCTCGCCGGAGCGCTCCCGCTCGCTGGACCGCAAGGACGATATCCTGGCCAGCCGGGGCGTTCATATCGGCGGTACGGATTTCGACCGGCTGCTGAGCATTGCCCATGTGATGCCGCGGCTCGGCTATCTGACCCCGACCAAGGACGGCAAGCGCAATCTGCCGGCCAGCTATTTCATCGATCTCGCGACATGGCAGCGCATCAACCTGGTCTACACCGCCAAGGCGATGACGCATCTGCGCCAGATCCGCTACGAGGCCGTGCGCGCCGACCTGGTCGATCGTTTCATCCACATCGTCGAGCATCGTTATGGGCACGCGCTGGCGGCACTGGTCGAAAAGGCCAAGATCGAGTTGACGGACAGATCATCCGCCGAGGTGGCGGTGAAGCTGCCGGGCGCGGACTTCTCCGCCGAGATCACGCGCGGTGGGCTCGACGCCACGATCGCCAGGGACATCGAGCGGGTCACCGCAACGGTCGGGGAGACCATCCGCGACGCGCGGGTCAAACCATCCGACATCACCGCGGTGTTCCTGACCGGCGGATCGACCGCGATCCCGCTGGCAAGACGGGAGATCCTGTCGCTGGTGCCGCAGGCTTCCGTCATCGAGGGCGACATGTTCGGCTCGGTCGGGCTTGGCCTGGCTCTCGACGCGCAGCGCAAGTTCGGCTGACCGGTCCGTTGATATTCAGGTGATGTCGGCCTGCAAATGGCCGTTTCCTGCGCTTCCGGTACTCGCGTACCCGAACGTACGCTCCGTTCCGGTTCTCGGAACCAACCATTTTCGGCACGGCCTGACCTGAATCTCAACGAACCTTATGCTGGCGCAGATCCGGTTGTTTCGGCACCGAGATGCGCCTTGAGCGCCATCTGGGCCAGGCTTGCCTGGCGATCCCGGTGCGTGATCATGGCGAAGTCGCGTTTCGGCAGTTCGAGCGGCACCGACCGCAGGCTGCCTTCGGCAACGGCACGTCCGACGACCAGATCCGAAATGATGGTGGCGCCGGCACCCGCCTCGACCGCCTGGCGAACCGCCTCGTTGCTGGGCAGCACCAGGAATATTTGCAGGTCGGCAAGCGAAATCCCCTCGCGCCGCGCCAGATCCTCCAGCACCTCGCGCGTGCCCGAGCCGCCCTCGCGGATGATCCAGCGCAGGCCCCTGATGTCGGGATGGCCGGGCGCGGTTTCCGCGATCTCGGGGTGGGAGCTGGCAACGACCAGCATCAGCCTGTCGGTATCGACCTTGGCGCGGCGCAATATGTCGGATTCGGTGCGCCCCTCGACCAGGCCGAGATCGGCGGTTCCATCCAGCACGCTGGCCTCGACCTGCCTGGTGTTGCCGATGGTGACGCTCAGCCTGACGGCCGGATAGGCTTCGTGGAAGGAAGCCAGCCGGCGCGGCAGCCAGTAGCTGGCGATGGTCAGGCTGGCCGCGATGGAGAGGCTGCCGGCGATCGTCTGCGAGACATGTTCAAGCACATTGCGGGCGGCGGTGGCCCGCTCGAGCACGGCCTTGGCCTCCGGCAGGAACCGATGGCCGGTCTGGGACAGTTCGATGTTGCGGCCGACGCGGTTGAAAAGGTGCACGCCGTGCTGCTCTTCGAGCGCGCGGATGGCAGCCGATGCCGCCGACTGGGAGATACCCAAAAGCTCCGCTGCCTTGGTCATGTGGCCGCGCTCGGCGACGGCGACGAAAATGCGCAACTGGTCCAGGGTCATGCGCCCATTAAGAACCAATATCGATCGAATTTACAAGAACAACTGATTAGACGGATCGATAGCTTTATTCTACTTTTTCAGTCGAAGTTAGAAAAAATTGGCCATCAGGTCGCAGCGAATAAAATGATCGGGCGGTTCAGATCCCTGTTTGCCCATTGGGCCCGTGGCATAAGGCGACGGCTGACCGGCGATCGCTACCACCCGGAAGAACATTACATGCGCGGCCCCGGACCGAAGACGCGGGCCAAATCCGCGAACCGCACGGGATCATGATGCACGGACCGCCGCGCGGCGCGAATTCGGCACCATCGCAACGCCCGCTGGCTGACACGCGCGCGCCTGACGAAGGTGACGGCGTCGACACTTCGCCCGATGTTTCCGACAGCATCGCCAAGACCACCTGCTACATGTGCGCCTGCCGCTGCGGCATCGACGTGCACATCAAGGATGGCAAGGTCCGCTACATCAACGGCAACAAGGACCATCCGGTCAATCGCGGCGTGATCTGCGGCAAGGGCAGCTCCGGCATTATGCAACACTACAGCCCGGCCCGGCTGAAGAAGCCCTTGTTGCGCACAGGCCCCCGCGGTTCGGGCGAGTTCCGCGAGATCGAGTGGGAAGAGGCGTTCGCGATCGCCACGGAACGGCTCTCCGCCATCCGCCGGACCGATCCGAAAAAACTCGCCTTCTTCACCGGCCGCGACCAGTCGCAATCCCTGACCGGCTGGTGGGCGAGCCAGTTCGGCACGCCGAACTTCGCTGCCCATGGCGGCTTCTGCTCGGTCAACATGGCGGCCGGCGGGCTCTATACGATCGGCGGTTCGTTCTGGGAGTTCGGCGAGCCCGACTGGGACAACACCAGATACTTCATGCTGTTCGGCGTTGCCGAGGATCATGATTCCAACCCGATCAAGATCGGCCTCGGCAAGCTCAAGGCGCGCGGCGCCAAGGTGGTGTCGATCAATCCTTGCCGGACCGGCTACAATGCCATTGCCGACGACTGGATCGGCATCCGGCCGGGCACCGACGGCCTGTTTGTCTTCGCGCTCATCCACGAATTGCTGAAGGCCGGCCGCGTCGATCTCGATTATTTGCTCCGCTACACCAATGCCCATATCCTCGTCGTGCAGGAGCCGGGCGCCTCCGACGATGGGCTGTTCATCCGCGATGCCGACGGCAATCCGCTGGCCTGGGACAGGGTTGCGAAGACCTCCATCAAGGCAACCGACCCGGAGGCGAAGCCGGCGCTGACCGGCAGCTTCGAGGTCGGCGGCCGTCGCTGTACGCCGGTGTTCCAGCTCATTGCCGACCGCTACCTTGACGAGAGCCATGCGCCGGATGCGGTCGCTGAGCGTTGCGGCATTCCGGCCGATACGATCCGCCGGATCGCCGCTGAGCTCGCCCATGTCGCCTTCGAACAGACGATCGAATTGCCGATAGCCTGGACCGACTGGGCCGGGCGCCGGCACGAGACGATCAAGGGTCGGCCGATTTCGATGCATGCCATGCGCGGCATCTCCGCCCATTCGAACGGTTTTCACACCTGTCGCGCCATCCATCTGCTCCAGGTGCTGCTCGGAACCGTGGATGTTCCCGGTGGCTTCCGTTTCAAGCCGCCCTACCCCAGATCCGCGCCGCCGGGCCCAAAACCCGCCGGCAAGATAACCAAGGCGATGACGCCTCTCGACGGCATGCCGCTTGGCTTCGTCTGTGGGCCGGACGATCTGCTGGTCGACAAAACAGGCACACCGCTTCGTATCGACAAGGCCTATTCGTGGGAGGCGCCACTGGCCGCGCACGGCCTGATGCACACCGTCATCCGCAATGCCTGGGCCGGCGATCCCTACCCGATCGACACGCTGATGATGTACATGTCGAACATGGCCTGGAATTCCTCGATGAATACCGTCGAGACCATGGCCATGCTGACCGACAGCGATGATGCGGGTAATTACAAGATCCCCTTCATCATCTATTCCGACGCCTATTATTCCGAGACGGTGCCATTCGGGGACCTCGTGCTGCCGGACACCACCTATCTCGAGCGGCATGACTGCATCAGCCTGCTCGACCGGCCGATCAGCCATGCCGACGGGCCGGGCGATGCCATCCGCCATCCCGTCGTCGAGCCGGACCGCGACGTCAGGCCGTTCCAGTCGGTGCTGATCGAACTCGGTGCGCGGCTTGGCCTGCCCGGCTTCGTCAGGGATGACGGTTCGGCCAGATATGCCGACTATGCCGACTATATCGTCAACCACGAGCGCACGCCGGGCATCGGCCCGCTTGCCGGCTGGCGCGGCCAGGATGGGACGTCGATCGGCAAGGGCGAGGCCAATCCGGACCAGTTGCAGCGTTACATCGACAATGGCGGCTTCTGGCACCACGACTTCGCTGACGACCAACGCTACTACAAGATGGCCAACCGCTCCTATCTCGACTTCGCCGTGCAGATGGGCTTCATCCCCACGGCGGAGCCGATCGTCTTCCAGCTTTATTCCGAGCCGTTGCAGCGCTTCCGCCTCGCCGCGCGAGGCCACGGCCGCGTCTTGCCGCCAGAGGGTGATCGCCAGCGCATCGAGACCTACATGGACCCGCTGCCGTTCTGGCACATGCCGTTCGAGGAAGCGGCCGTCGACCTCGAAAAATACCCGCTGCACGCGCTGACGCAGCGGCCGATGCACATGTATCATTCCTGGGGTTCGCAAAATGCGTGGCTCAGGCAAATCACCAGCCAGAACCGGCTGTTCGTGCATCACCGGACCGCCGCCGGCCTCGGTCTTGCCGACGATGACTGGGTGTGGATCGAAAGCGTCAATGGCAAGGTGAAGGGGCAGATCAAGCTGATCGACGGCGTCAACGAAAGCACGGTCTGGACCTGGAATGCGATTGGCAAGCGGCGCGGCAGCTGGGGGCTGAAGGACGACGCGGCCGAGAGCAATCGCGGCTTCCTGCTCAACCATGTCATCGGCGACCAGACCGCGGCGGACGCGCAGGGCAGACGCTATTCGAACTCCGATCCGGTCACCGGCCAGGCGGCATGGTTCGATCTGCGCGTGCGCATCGTCAAATGCGCTGATGAGGAATCCGGCTTCACCGAACCGCAATTCGAGCGGTTTCAACAGCCTCCGCATTTCGAGCCCGCGCCCGATAAATTGACCTTCGGCGCCGAATTCCGCACAAAAAGAGAAACCACCGGATGACCTGCCTTCCCTCCCACACCGACAAAAGGCTCGGCCTGGTCATCGACCTCGATACCTGCGTCGGTTGCCAGGCCTGCGTCACCGCTTGCAAGGAGTGGAATACCGGCGGCCACATGGCGCCGCTGACCGACATCGACCCCTATGGCGGCCATGCCGACGGCGTCTGGTTCAACCGTGTGCACAGTTACGAGCACACCACCGAGATGGGCGGGCGCACGGTCAACTTCCCACGCTCCTGCCTGCATTGCGAGACGCCGGCCTGCGTCACCGTCTGCCCGACCGGGGCCTCCTACAAGCGGGCCTCGGACGGCATCGTGCTGATCGACGAGGACAAGTGCATCGGCTGCAAACTGTGCAGCTGGGCCTGCCCTTATGGGGCCCGCGAATTCGACACCGATGTCGGGGTGATGAAGAAGTGCACGCTCTGCGTCGACCGCATCTACAACGATAATCTGGCCGAAGGGGACCGCGTGCCGGCCTGCGTCGCCGCGTGCCCGACCAGCGCCCGGCATTTCGGCGACCTCGGCGATCCCCAGTCAGCCGTCTCGCAACTGGTGGCGGAGCGCGGCGGCGTCGACCTGATGCCGGAACTCGGCTATCACCCGACCAACAAATACCTGCCGCCGCGCGCCCACACGCAGCGCGCCGCATCGGTGCCCGCCAAGCCGCTTGAGCCGGTGCGGGCCGAGGGCGGCTTCCTCGGCTGGGTCGACCGCATGCTTTCGAACTAGAACATGCATCCAGCCTTTTCCGTTGTCTTCTTCACCACTGCTACAGGCGCGGGCTACGGCCTTCTGGCGCTGCTCGGCGTGCTCGGAGGCCTCCAGATCATCCCGCCCGATTTCTGGCTCGGCCTCATCGGCCTGGGGCTGGCGCTCGGCTTGATCGCGGCCGGATTGTTGTCCTCGACCGGCCATCTCGGCAGGCCCGAACGCGCTTGGCGGGCGTTCTCGCAATGGCGCAGTTCATGGCTGTCGCGCGAAGGCGTTGCCTCCGTCATCACCTTCATCCCGGCGGGGCTGTTCGGCATCGGCTGGGTGTTCTTGGGCCGCACGGACGGCTGGGTCGGCATTGCCGGAATTCTGACGGCCTGTTGCGCGGTGGTCACCGTCTGCACCACAGGCATGATCTACGCGTCGCTGAAGCCGATCGCCCAGTGGCACAGCCGCTTCACCCTGCCCGGCTATCTCATCTTCTCGGCGATGACCGGCAGCGTGCTGTTGAATGCGCTGCTGCAGAGTTTTGATATCGGTTCGAAGACGCTTCTGGCGGCTTGTGTGCTGCTGACCGTGATCGGCTGGGGCTGGAAGCTGGCGACATGGCGCTACAACGACCGACTGGAGATCCCGACCACCGCCAACACCGCGACCGGCCTTGCCGGCGGCACGGTGCGATCGCTGGAGTGGCCGCATACCGAAGAAAATTACCTGCTCAAGGAAATGGGTTTTCGCATCGCGCGCAAGCATGGCGCACGCCTGCGCCAGATCACGCAAGCTCTGGCCTTTGCCTTGCCAGTCCTGCTTCTCGCCGTCACCTTTGCCCTGCCCTGGCCCTTTGCAGCGGTGCCGTCGGTGCTCGCCGCGATCGTCCAGTTCGCCGGCATGCCGGTCGAGCGCTGGCTATTCTTCGCCGAGGCGAAGCACACGGTCACGCTCTACTATGGACGTTGAGGTCAGCCGGGGCGCAGCATCGAGCCGGAGATGGCGAAGATGCGGTCGACGCCAAGCATGTAGGCCATCAGCGATTCCAGGCGGAACAGCCCGGCATAGGCGCGGTCGAGCACGTTGAGCGAACCGGTATAGGCGCCAAAGGCCGGCATGATCATGCGGCCACCGTCGCCGGCAAAGCAGCGCCTGCGCACCGAGCGGCCCTGCTGTACGATGCGCGCGCACGGATGCAGGTGACCCGATATCTCGCCCTCGACGCGCAGCTTGGATGGCTCATGCCGAAAAAGCAGCGAGCCGATCGCCAGTTCGCGCACGGTCTCGCCGGGCAGGTCGGCCGGCGCTTCCGGATCATGATTGCCAGCAACCCAGAACCAGTCGCGGCCTGCCATCAGCGCTTCCAGCCGCTCGCGAAAACTCGAATGCATGCGCTCGGCGCCGCCGCCATCATGGAAGCTGTCGCCCAGGCTGATGACGATCGAGGGTTGATAATCCGATATCACAGCCTGCAGCCGCAGCAATGTCGCGCCGGTGTCGTAAGGCGGGATCAGCGTGCCGCGCCTTGCCAGCGACGAGCCTTTTTCGAGATGCAGGTCCGATACCGCCAGAAGCCGAAGCTCGGGAAAGTAGAGCACGCCGCGCGGATCGCAGACCGCGCTCTCGCCGGCGATGCCGACAAGGTCGGCCTCGGCGATCAGCGATGTCCTCGCCAGCGAAAAGTTCATTCCTCGACCATCTCCGGCCCCATGGCCTCTGCGACCAGCGTCGCGGCATCCATCAACAGCGTTTCATCGGCTTCGCCGTTCACCGGCATCTTGCCGATCTCAAGCATGATCGGCACGGCAAGCGGCGAGATCTGTTCCAGATCCTTATGCACGATTCGACCTTGGATGCGCGAGAGCATGTCGGCAAGTCTGCTGACATCGAGCAGGCCGGCCGCGGCATCGGCACGTGTCGCCTGCAGCAGAACATGGTCGGGCTCGTGGCTGCGCAGCACATCGTAGATCAGGTCGGTGGATACCGTGACCTGGCGGCCGCTTTTCTCCTGGCCGGGATGGCGTTTTTCGATCAGTCCGGAAATCAGCGCGCAGTTGCGGAAGGTGCGCTTGAGAAGCCAGCTGTCGGCCAGCCAGGCTTCGAGGTCGTCGCCAAGCATATCCTGGTCGAAGAGCGCACCGAGCGAGGGCTTCCGGGCCTTGAACATCGCGCCCATATCACCCAGCGACCATATGGCCAGCGCGTAGTCGGTGGCGACGAAGCCGAGTGGTCTCGCGCCCGCCCGGTCGAGACGCCGGGTAAGCAGCATACCGAGCGTCTGGTGCGCCAGCCGGCCTTCAAAGGGATAGGCGACCAGATAATGGCGATTGCCGCGCGGAAAGGTCTCGATCAGCAGATCATCGCGTTTTGGCAGCACCGATTTGTCGGCCTGAAAGCTCAGCCAGTCGGCCACCTGCTCGGGCAGTTTCTTCCAGCGCCCCGGGTCGTCCAGCATGATGCGGACCTGCTCGGCAAGGTAGGTCGAAAGCGGGAACTTGCCGCCGCCATAATAGGGTACCTTGGCATCGCTGCCGGGCGCATTCGAGACGAAGCATTCGTTCTCGCGGATCCCTTCGAAGCGCAGCACCTTGCCGGCAAACATGAAGGTGTCGCCATGCGTCAAGGTTTCGAGAAAAGCCTCCTCGATCTTGCCGAGAACCCGGCCACCGCGTGAGGCCGAGCCCTTGCTGCCAGCCTGCACGTAGCGCACGTTCAATGCCGGCACTTCTATGATGGTGCCGACATTCAGCCTGTATTGCTGGGCGACGCGCGGATTGGAGACGCGCCATAGCCCATCCTTGTTGAGGCGGATGCGGGCGTAGCGCTCGTAATTTTTCAGCGCGTAGCCGCCGGTGGCGACGAAATCGATGACGCGGTCGAAGGTGGGCCGGTCGAGGCTGGCATAGGGCGCCGCCGTTCGCACTTCCTCGAACAGATCATCGGCACGGAACGGCGCGCCACAGGCGCAGCCGAGCACGTGCTGCGCCAGCACATCGAGCCCGCCATCGACCAGCGGCGGTGTATCCTGGGCGCCGAGATAGTTGGCGTCGAGCGCTGCCCGGCATTCCAGCACCTCGAAACGATTGGCCGGAATGAGGATCGCCTTCGACGGCTCGTCCATGCGATGGTTGGCGCGGCCAATGCGTTGCGCCAGTCGGCTCGCCCCCTTCGGCGCACCGACATGCACGACCAGATCGACGTCGCCCCAGTCAATGCCGAGATCGAGCGTCGAGGTGGCGACGATGGCGCGCAGTGCGTTCTCGCCCATCGCCTTCTCGACGCGCCGGCGCTGGGCGACATCGAGCGAGCCGTGATGCAAGGCGATCGGCAAGGTATCCTCGTTGACCCGCCATAATTCCTGGAACAGCAGCTCCGCCTGGCTGCGGGTGTTGACGAACAGCAACGTCGTCTTGTGGCGCTTGATCTCGCGATAGATCTCCGGCGTGGCGTAGCGCGCCGAATGTCCTGCCCAAGGCACGCGCTCTTCGGAATCGAGGATGGAAATCTCAGGCTTCGCGCCACCGGTGACAACGATCAATTCGGACATATCGCCGGGTGGATTCTGGCTAACCAGCCAGCGCCGCAATTCGTCCGGCTCGGCGACCGTCGCCGACAAGCCTATCGTCTGCAGGCCGGGCACGTAGCCGCGCAACCGCACCAGCCCGAGCGCCAGAAGATGGCCGCGTTTCGAGGTCACAAGCGAGTGCAATTCGTCGAGCACGACATAGCGCAGGTCCTCGAAGAAGCGCCGGGCGTCGGAGGCGGCGATGAGCAATGCCAACTGCTCGGGTGTGGTGAGCAGAATGTCGGGCGGCACCAGCTTCTGCCGCTGGCGCTTGTGGGAGGGCGTGTCGCCGGTGCGCGTCTCGATGGTGACGGGCAGGCCGATCTCTTCCACCGGCTTGCCGAGGTTGCGCTCAATGTCGACAGCCAGCGCCTTCAGCGGCGAGATGTAGAGCGTGTGGATGCCGCGATGCGCCTGCCCTGGCTTTCGCTTTGGCCTGACGGCGAGTTCGGTCAGCGAGGGAAGAAACCCAGCCAGCGTCTTGCCGGCGCCGGTCGGTGCGATCAGCAGCACCGATTGCCCGGCCTGGGCCTTCGCCAGGAGTTCGATCTGATGGGCGCGCGGCGACCAGCCTTTCTCGCCGAACCATCTGATGAATGGTTCGGGCAGGACGACGGCTGCATTCTGATTGGCAAGGCGCGGTTGCTCGGTCACGCTCCCAGAGGTAGCGCGACGGCGGCCCAACGCCAAGGAAAATCGGAACAAAAGGGGATCGAGCGGTTCTTCCTTCTCCCCCTGCGGGAGAAGGTGGATCGGCGCGCAGCGCCGAGACGGTTGAGGGGTGTTCCAGCGGAGTGAGACGTTGGCGTTCCCTGGAACACCCCTCATCCGTCGCCTTCGGCGACACCGCCCGGGGGCGAGCCACTTGTCTCGCCCCGTCCTTCGGACCCCACAAGGGGAGAAGGGAAGATCAGTGCTACGGCCTTCTGAACCCGGTCGGCCCACCGTAGAGATAGCCGATGCGGGCGATGGCGTCCTTCAGCCCTTCGCGCGAGACCAGCATGGTGTGGCCATTGGCGTGGATCATGGTCCCGGCATCGGTCATGACGGCGACATGGCCTTTCCAGAAGACGAGGTCGCCGCGCCGCAATTCTGAGAAATCAGCGCCCGGATCGAGCGGCTCGCCGATGCTTGCCGCCTGCATGTCGGAATCGCGCAGCACGTTTTTGCCGGCCATGCGCATCGCCAGTTGCACGAGGCCCGAGCAATCGATGCCGAAGCCGGAAACACCGCCCCAGAGATAGGGCGTGCCGAGAAACATCTCGGCCACCGAAACATAGTCGCTCGCCCTCTCACCGATCGGCCGAAGGTGACCTGATATGACGGCCTCGCCGGAAGGCAGGACAGCATAGTGCGTGCCCCTCGTTTCGGCGGCACCTGCCACGGTTACCGTCGATCCCATCGACAGCTGTCCGGCGATCGGGAAACGCAGGTCCGGACCAGGGTAGAGGAAGGTGCGCGGTACCGAGACGATATGGGTGGGCGCGCGGTCGCGTCCGCCCAGCATCATGTCGGCGACATAGCCGACATAGCCGTCGCGCTCTGCCTGGACCCAGGCCCAGCCTTCCCTGTCCTCGAAGACGAGGACATCATCACCGAACAGGAGCTGCGTGTTGATGCCGGCATCCGGACGCGGCGCCTTGCGCAGATCAGCAACGGAGGCGGTGACCCGGGCCGGCCGGCCGGCGACAAAGCGGTCGGCGGTAACCTCTCCTTTCAATCTTGCATCGGCAAGGTCGGAACGAAAGGCGTGAAGGCGGGCATCCCTGGCAGTCAAATCAGCAACTCGGTCAAGGTTGGTTGGTTAGATCGGCAGTTCGTGGGCTCTGGCAATGATACCATCGCCGAAGCGCTCGACAAAGAGCGCGCCCTCGACCGTGCGTTTGATCAGCACGTTGCGCTTGTCGAGCTCGTCGCGGTGGCGCGACACCAGTTTCAGCGCGCCCATCGTGTCGAGCGCGCGGGTGATGACCGGCTTGGTGACGTTGAGGCGGGCGGCGAGCCCGCGCACCGTGTGCGGCGGCGGATCGAGATAGATGGTGAACAGGATCGCCGTCTGGCGCATGGTCAGGTCGGGCGCATCGTCGCGCACCTGCGACAGCATCACTTGCTGCCACAGTCGCAAGGCCTGGCTTGGGCGCATCGCAATCGACATTGCGCCAGCATGGCGGCAAATTGTTTCGGTTCCGTTTCAGTCACGGCAATTTGCCGGCTCAGCCCACAGCTGTCAGCCGAAGCGTTTCGAGATGATCCGCTCCAACGCGCGAATACCCTGCGCCTCGCCGCCGGCGGGGCCGTGCGGGCGGTCGGCGGGGCTCCAGGCGAAGATATCGAAATGCGCCCAGCTCGCCGTCCTTTCGACAAAGCGCTTGAGGAACAGCGCCGCCGTGATCGAACCGGCGAAAGCGTCCGATGTGACATTGTTGATGTCGGCGATCTTCGACGACAGTTTCGCCTCATAGGGCCGCCACAGCGGCATGCGCCACAGCGGATCCTCGACCGCGGCGGAAGCCGCCGCCAGGTCGGAAGCCAGTACCTCGTCGCCGGTGTAGAACGGCGGCAGATCAGGGCCGAGCGCGACACGGGCAGCTCCGGTCAGCGTTGCCATGTCGACCAGCAGCTGAGGCTCCTCGTCATCGGCCAGCGCCAGCGCGTCCCCCAGCACGAGCCTCCCTTCAGCGTCCGTGTTGCCGATCTCGACTGAGATGCCCTTGCGGCTCGCCAGCACATCGCCCGGCCGGAAGGCGTTGCCGGCGATGGAATTCTCGACCGCCGGGATCAGCACGCGCAGCCGCACGTTCAGCCGGGCGGCCATGATCATCGAGGCCAGGCCAAGCACATTGGCCGCACCGCCCATGTCCTTCTTCATCAAAAGCATGCCGGATGACGGCTTGATGTCGAGACCGCCGGTGTCGAAACAGACGCCCTTGCCGACCAGCGTCACCTTCGGTGCGCCTTGTCGTCCCCATGTCATGTCGATCAGGCGCGGCGCGCCGACGGATGCGCGGCCGACGGCGTGGATCATCGGGAAATTTTGCGCAAGCAGGTCGTCGCCCTTGATGACCGAGACTTCGGCCTTGTGGACCTCGGCCAGGGTGCGCACCGCCGCCTCCAGATCGTCCGGCCCCATGTCGCTGGTCGGCGTGTTGACCAGGTCGCGTGTCAGGAAGACACCATCGGCGATGCGACGAACGCGCGCTGCATCGGCACCGGCCGGCAGGTCGAAGCGCAGCGTCTTGCCTGGCTTCTTGCCATAACGGGTAAAGACATAGCCGCCGAGCACCAACGCGATTGCCGCAAGTTGCGGATCGGCCGGCCCCGAGGCGAAATGCCAGTCGCCTTCGGGCAGGGCTTTCGCCAGCGCGCCGAGCGCGAGCGCGCCATCGCCGTCGCCAAGACCGAACAAGGCACCGGCGAGCGCGCCATTTTCGCCGGGCACGGCCAGCGTCCTGCCCGCCTCCCCGGAAAAGCCGTTGACGCCGGCCCAGGCGGCCATGGACGGCGCAAGGCCCGCGGCCTCCAGGCCATCCCTGGCGACCAGATGAACCGGCAGCGCGCCCTGCAATTTCTTCTCGACGAGTTCGACAGGCATCCGATGTTCTCCTGCCGACCCCTGGCGAGTCGGCGTTTCTTAACCGTCCGTTAGGGTTAACAGAATATTTCTGCGGGAGGAAAGATGGCCACGCAATGGCCGCGTATGAATGGAGGCCCAAGGCCGATGCCGACCAACCGCACGATCGACGCCAGGGGAAAACGGCTGATCACCACGACCTTCATGCTGGCGCTCGCAGCGGGTGTCGCCGGCTGTGGAACCAGCAATCTCACCACCGGCTCGATCGGCCGCACCACCAGCGGCAAACCGCTGGAGACCATGTCGGCGGGCGAACTCCACAATGCCACCGCTTCCCTGGGCCAGTCCTACTCCAGGAACCCGAACGACAAGCGAATCGCCACCAATTTCGCGGCCGCGCTGCAGATGGACGGCGATGCCGACCAGTCGCTTGCCGTGATGCGCAAGCTGGCGATCGCCTACCCCAAGGATCGCGACGTGCTCGCCTCGTATGGCAAGGCGCTGGCCGCCAATGGCCAGTTCGAAGCGGCGCTCGACGCCGTGCAGCGCGCACAGACGCCGGAATATCCCGACTGGAGGCTGGTGTCGGCGGAAGCGGCCATCCTCGATCAACTCGGCCAGAAGGACCAGGCGCGCCAGGACTATCGCAAGGCGCTCGAACTCAAGCCGAACGAGCCTTCGGTTCTCTCCAATCTCGGCATGTCCTATGTGCTGGCAGGCGATCTGCGCACCGCCGAGACCTACATGCGTTCGGCCGCACAGCAACCCACCGCCGACAGCCGCGTGCGTCAGAACCTCGCGCTCGTCGTCGGCCTGCAGGGTCGCTTCGACGAAGCCGAGAAGATCGCCTCGCAGGAACTCTCGCCCGAGCAGGCGCAGGCCAATGTCGCCTATCTCAGGCACATGCTGGCGCAGCAGAATGCCTGGAGCCAGCTCAAGGACCAGGACAAGGACAAGTCGAAGTCGGCGACCAACTGAAGCGCACCGCGCCGAAAGCGGATTCAGCCGGCGCGCTCAACTCACGATTTCATGCATGCGGATTTTCGGGCGACATGCATCAGGCGAAAATCCGTTGCGACCATGAATGAAAGCCGCGCTTGGTTCAGCGCGGCTTTTTTAGATGTCATGCGGGGATGTGCCGCCGTTACTGGGCAGTCGATGAGGCATGATCGCTGCCGAAGATGCCGCGCTGGCTGACCTGAATGCCGGCGGGACCCAGAATGATGGCGAAAAGCACCGGCAGGAAGAACAGGATCATCGGCACGGTGAGCTTTGGCGGCAGGGCTGCCGCCTTTTTCTCGGCGGCGTTCATGCGCTGGTCGCGGCTTTCGGCTGCAAGCACGCGCAACGCATGCGCCACCGGCGTGCCGTAACGCTCGGCCTGGACGAGTGCCTGCGACACCGACCTGACCGATTCCAGGCCGGTGCGGCTGGCCAAATTCTCGTAAGCCTGCTTGCGTTCCTGCAGATAGGAAAGCTCGGCGTTGGTCAGGATGAACTCTTCAGCCAGTGCCACCGATTGCGCGCCGATCTCGTCGGCGACCTTGCGGAGCGCGGCTTCGACCGACATGCCCGATTCCACGCAGATCAGCATCAGGTCGAGTGCATCCGGCCACGCCATCTGGATCGATTGCTTGCGCTTGGTGGCGCGGTTGTTGACATAGACAACCGGCGCATAGAAGCCGGCATAGGCAACGAGGATGCAAACGAACAGCCGGATGACCAGTGGCTTATCGGGCAATCCTCCGAGCACGAATATGTAGACCAGGGCCAACGCCAAGCCGACGAAAGGCAGCACGAGACGGAAGAACAGAAACCGCGTCAGCGGATTCTGGCCGCGAAAGCCGGCAACCTTGAGCTTCTGCAAGGTGCTTTCGTCGGCAAGGGCGCGGCGCAGATCGAGCCGGTCGACAATGTTGCGCATGCCGACCGACTGTTCTTCGCGCAAGCCCTTGCGCCGGCGATCGGCCTCGGTGGCCAGCCGCGCGCGCTGCTTGGCGCGAAGCTCATCCCGCTCCAGCGCGACCGATTTCATGCGCGACTTGAGCTGGTTTCCGCTGAACGCCGGCAGCAGTGTAAAGACGGTCGCGAACACCGCGATGGCGACGAGCAGCGCGATCAGGAGGCTCGGATCGGTCAGTGATTTGATGACTTGATCGGTCATGTCGCGATCCTAGACCTCGAAGTTCATCATCTTGCGCATCACCAGGATGCCGATTGACATCCAGACTGCCGAACAGCCGAGGATGAGATTTCCAACGCTGGTGTTGAACAGCGGCATCAGGTAGCTCGGGCTCGACAGGTAGACGAGAAACGCGACGATGAAAGGCAGCGCGCCGATGATGGCGGCCGACGCCTTTGCCTCCATCGACAGCGCCTGGACCTTGGCCTTCATTTTCTTGCGATCACGAAGCACCCGCGAAAGATTGCCCAACGCCTCGGAGAGATTGCCACCGGCCTGCGACTGGATCTGGATAACGATGCCGAAGAAGCTCGCCTCGGTGCATGGCATGGTTTCGGGCATGCGCAAGGTTGCGTCGGGGATCGACAGGCCCATCTGCTGCGAATCGACGATGCGGCGAAACTCGGTCTTCACCGGCTCGGGGGCTTCGTTGGCGATCAGGCGCACGGCATCGTTCAGCGGCAGGCCGGATTTGACGGCGCGCACGATGATGTCGAGCGCGTTTGGAAACTCGTTGAGGAACGCCTTGACGCGCCGGCTGCGGCGAAATGAAACGAACCAGCGCGGCAGGCCGAGCGCACCGGCCAGCAGCACGCCGGGCAAGACGATCAGCGGCGCCCCGGCCACGAACGCGAGCACTGTCAGCGCGATGCCGCATATGGCGGAATAGATATAGAAACGCTCGATCGGAACCTTCATCCCAGCCTGGCGAAGCTGTGCCTTCAGGGGCGGCTTCTTGATGGCGCTGTCCTTGGATTTCTGCTTCTCGTCGAGTTCCTTGAGCGAATCCTGGACCGATTTGCGGCGCTTGGCCGCGTCCGTCGCGCGGTCGCGCGTGGCCTTGACGACGGAACGGTCGGTCTCCGCGGCCTTGATCGTTTCAAGCCGCTTGCCGGTCTGTCTCTCATTGCTGATCTGGTTGAACAGAAATGCATAGGCGACCGCGCCGGCGCTGAAGCCGGCGAGCACGACAAACGCCAATACAGTGCCGTCAATTCCAAACATCGACCAGAACCTTCACGCCTGCGGGTACGTCAGTCAGCGCGTTTCTCCATCGCCTCGAGCGCTATGGCGAGGCGCTGCTCCTCGCCGTAGTAGCGAGCCCGTTCCCAGAAATGCGGACGGCCGATGCCGGTCGAGACGTGCTCTCCCAGCAGCCTGCCGTTGGCGTCCTCGCCCTTGATATTGTAGAGGACGATATCCTGCGTGATGACGACGTCGCCTTCCATCCCGATCACCTCGGTGATGTGGGTGATGCGACGCGAACCGTCGCGCAGGCGGGCCGCCTGGATGATCACATCGATGGAGCCGACGACGATTTCGCGCACGGTTTTCTGCGGCAGCGAGTAACCGCCCATGGCGATCATGGATTCGATACGGTTCAGGCATTCGCGCGGGCTGTTCGAGTGGATCGTTCCCATCGAGCCGTCGTGGCCGGTGTTCATCGCCTGCAGAAGGTCGAACACCTCGGGTCCGCGCACTTCGCCGACGATGATGCGCTCGGGTCGCATGCGCAGGCAGTTCTTGACCAGATCGCGCATCGTCACCTCGCCTTCGCCTTCGAGGTTGGGCGGACGGGTTTCCAGGCGCACGACATGCGGCTGCTGCAGTTGCAGTTCCGCCGAATCCTCGCAAGTGATGACGCGCTCCTCGCGGTCGATGTAGTTGGTCAGGCAGTTGAGCAGTGTCGTCTTGCCGGAGCCGGTGCCCCCCGAGATGACGATGTTGCAGCGAACACGGCTGATGATCTTGAGGACTTCGGCTCCCTGTGGCGAGATGGCGCCGAACTTGACCAGCTGATCGAGCGTCAGCTTGTCCTTCTTGAACTTGCGGATGGTGAGCGCGGTGCCATCGATGGCGAGCGGCGGCGCGATGACGTTGACGCGGGAGCCGTCGGGAAGGCGGGCGTCGCAGATCGGGCTGGATTCATCGACACGGCGGCCGACCTGGCTGACGATGCGCTGGCAGATGTTGAGAAGCTGCTGGTTGTCACGAAAGCGGATCGGGGTCTGTTCGACCTTGCCGTTGACTTCGATGTAGACGTTCTTGGAGCCGTTGACCATGATGTCGGCGATGTCGTCACGGGCAAGCAATGGCTCGAGCGGCCCATAGCCAAGCACGTCGTTGCAGATGTCCTCGAGCAGTTCCTCCTGCTCGGCGATCGACATCGCGAAATTCTTGATCGCGATGATGTCGTTGACGATGTCGCGGATTTCCTCGCGCGCGCTTTCGGGATCGAGTTTGGCGAGCTGCGACAGGTCGATCGTGTCGATGAGCGCCGAGAACACCTGGCTCTTGGTGTCGTAATAGGTCTCACTCTTTTCGCGGCCACGCTTGGGCTCCGGCGCGACGGGCGGCGCCTCGACCGCGCGGCGAACCGTCGGTGCGACAGGTGCGCTCGGCTGCGGCGCTGCCGCCGGCCGTGCAAGAACCGCCGTGTCAGCCGAACCCGCGGCTGCCGGTGCGGCCGGCGCAGGTGCCGGCTGGCGAAATTCCGGCGTGAACCGGTTGCCGTCGTCGTTGCCTCGTTTACCAAACATGATCGACTACCGATCCCACTGCGTCACTTCTTGTTGCGCGACAGCTTGCCGAGCAGACTGCCCAGGCCAGCCTTCTTTTTCGTCTTGATCTCGCTGCGGCCGGTCAGCACATGAGCAATCTCGTTGATCGTGGCCACAACCGGGTTCTTGGCATCCATCTCGCCGAGCATACGCCCGTTGTTGGCGGCATTGCCGAACAGGACCGGATCAAAGCCGATGACCGACATCGGCGTCAGGCCGAGCGGCTCGGCGAAATCGGAAGGCGAAATCTCCGGTCGCTTGGGGATCCCGGCCTGGTTGATGATCAGCTTTGGCGGCGGGTCGTTGGGACGAAGCCGCTTCAACATGTCGACCAGGTTTTTGGTATTGCGCAGGTTGGCCAGCTCCGGCGTCGCCGTGATGACGATCTCGTCGGCCTTGACCAGCGTGTTCTTGGCCCACCCGGTCCAGACATGGGGAACGTCGAGCACCAGGAGCGGCACGCTGCGCTGCGCGGTATCGACAAGTTGCGCAAAGGCATCCGGATCGAAGTCGTAGACGCGTTCCAGTGTCGAAGGCGCCGCGAGCAGCGACAGGTGCTCGGCACACTGGGTCAGCAGCCGGTCGAGATAGACTTCGTCTATGCGCTCGGGCGAAAACACCGCTTCGGCGATGCCCTGTGCCGGATCCTGGTCGAAATTGATGTTGGCGGTGCCGAAGGCGAGGTCGAGGTCGGCAACGACGACCTCGGATTTGAAGAGAGAAGACATCGCCCAGGCTACATTGTGGGCGATCGTCGAGGAGCCGACGCCGCCCTTGGCGCCAATGAAGGCGACCGAGCGGCCGAGCGGTTCAGCCTCCGGATCGACGAAAATCGACGACACGACACTGACGATGTCGGCCATCGAGACCGGCGCGATGACATATTCGGAGATGCCGGAGCGGATGAGTTCGCGATAGAGGCCGACATCATTGTAGTGGCCGATCACCACCACTTTCGAGGACGGATCGCAGTACTCCGAGAGCTGGGCGAGTTGCTCCAGCAGTTGCTTGGGTTCGCTGCGCGACTCGAGCAGGATCAGATTGGGCGTCGGCGCCGACTGATAGAACTCGATTGCGGTGGGAACGCCGCCCATGTGGACCTTGAGATGCGCCTTGGTCATGCGGCGGTCCTCGCCGGCCCGCTCGACCGGATTGGCAACGCCCTCCGTCTCGCAGAATGCCTGGATCGAGATGCGCGGTATCGGCCGCAACGCCTGCATCGCGGCGATGTCCTGCGGCGAGGTATCGCCGCCATCCACGGTGGCGTCATAGGCGAGGTTGCTCATGGTCATGCTCTTTCCGTGGCCTGTTCTTTGCGTAGCCTGTTCTTGCGTGACTTCTCTTTCCCGAGGGCGGCTCAGTAGGTCACTTCCGAATTGCCGAGGAACTCATCCGAAATGCCCCTGCTGCGGTAGACATCGATCACCGCGCCACGATTTTCCGCATCGATGGTGGTCTGCTTGCGCGGTCCGAGCAGATCGGCCGGATTGGCCATCTGGGCGGCGAGATTGTTCTGATAGGAGCAGCCGAAGTCGGCGTAGTGCTTGTTCTCGGACGACTCGACCAGATCTTCGGGCCAGCGTCCGCATTTGTCGGTCTGGGCCCTCACCGCGATAAAGGAGACGCGAACCGGGGCCGATGCCTCGCTCGACCCAGCCTGATAGGAGACCACGGCGATCCGGTTGCGCTTGATGCCGCTGGCGACCGCGAGCCTGGCGAAATCACGGCCGGCCGCCCTTGCGGCAACCTCGTTGGCCGATCCGCTGGGAATCTGGATGGTCAACGCCGGAGCGGCACTCTTGTCATAGCCATCGAGGAAACCCAGAAGCGTATCGCGTTGCGAGCCGGTCATGCCGCGGTCGCCGGCACCGACGGGCAGGTCGATCTTCTGGTTCTTTTCCGCGATGACGATGGGATGGTTGGTGCGATAGTCGTCCGGAATGGCGCCGACGGTGACACTGTCGCGCTGGGCGCAACCGGCCAGCAGAGCCGTTGCCGCCACCGCCAGGACCGGAAGGGCGCGCAGCCAGATCCGCGAACGGCCAGGGCGCATCGTGGCGATGCTTGTCTTCAACGCTGACTGAGACATGTCCGCTTCCCCATTCACTTGTAGATGTAGCCGACAACGCCGTGGTACCGGCCGTTGGGCTTGTCGGTCTGCATGGTGCCGTAGACGCGATTGACCTTGCCAAGGAACATGGCGGCGCCATCGCTGGCAGCGTTGAAATTGTCATCCGGCTTGGCGAGATCGTTGCGCGCCACCGGCTTCACCAGATAAGGAGTGATGATGATCACCAGCTCGGTCTCGTTGCGCACGAAATCCCTGCTGCGGAAGAGCGCACCGAGCACCGGGATCTTCGTCAATCCAGGCAACCCGTTGACGGCTTGCCTGACATCGTCGCGCACCAGGCCGGCGATCATCATGGAGCCGCCCGAGGGCAGTTCGACGGTCGTATCCGCAAGACGCTTGCGCAGCGACAGGGCATTCATGCCGACACTCGTGTTGGACGTGGAGGACGACACGGATCCTTCGGTTGTCGGTTCGGAAACCGAGGTTCTAACTTTCAGGCTTATGCGACCGGGCGACAAAACCACCGGCTGGAATTCCAGGCCGATGCCGTACTCGATCTTGTCGACCGAATAGGTCTTCAGGCCGGTCTGGTTGTCGGCGGACACGTTCGCGGAGACGCCGGTCACCATGTTGTATTCACCGCCAACCTTGAAGGTCGCCTTTTCTCCAGACACGGCGGTCAAGGTCGGCTCTGCCAGGGTCTTCATGACTCCCGACTGCTCCATTGCGTTGATATAGGCCTGCAGCCCCGAAGCATTGATACTGAAGCCCGCATTCGACAACGGCTTGCCTAGACCCGTGAAAGGGTCACTGAGCGCGCCGTAGCTGATGCCGTTGCTGCCGCCGCTGCCAACCATGTTGACACCGAGCTGCTTCATCACCGAGCGGCTGACTTCAGCGACGGTCACTTTCAGCGTCACCTGGTCGTCACCGATGATCTGCAGGAGGTTGACGATCTTGCTGGTGCGGCGTTCCTGGTCGGGGTTGTTGATGTCGACACCGCTCTGGGCCGAGCCGCCGGCCGCGGTCTGCGAATATTGTCCTGTCGTTGCTTCACCGCCCGAGACGAAGATGGTCGCCAGATCAACGGCTCGTTTCGAGTCCAGCGGCGTATCGACCGTTCCGGTCAGGACGACGTTGTCGTTCAGCAGTTCCACCTTGATATCCGAGGTCGGAATAAAGCGCCTGATGTAGTCTTCCAGGCCGGCGACGTCGCGTTCGACGGCCAGATCCAGGCTGGCGATCTGTTCGCCGTTCGGACCGAAGACGAAGATGTTGGTCTCGCCGACCGCCTTGCCGAACAGGTAGATACGCCTTGCGGTGCGGGTCACGGCATCGGCAACGGACGGGTTGGCGACGAGAATGTCGTAGGCATCGCTCGGCAGGTCTATGACCACCGACTTGTTGAGGCCAAGCTTGACACGCTGGGAGGCCGTGGTGGCCGTCACCTGCGTACTCTTGGCCTCGACAACGCCCTGCACGTTCGTCCCGACAAGCAGGAGGCCGAATGCCGCGGCCACGATCGCTGGCAGTTTACCGCTTAGCCTCATTTCCTTGCCCCTACTTCGGAAACTTCGCCCGACTTGATCAGTCTCACCGTTCCCTTGCGGCCATTGCCGGAAACGAGATAGTCGGCCTCGTCCACATTCTTTTCCTGGGTGTCCGTGATCGCCCGCAGCGCCAGTGTCAGGCGATCCGCCATCTGCTGGGCGACGGTGATGATCTCCGCCTGCTTGGGTGTGAGTTCCAGCGTGGCGGTCTGGCCCACCCTGGTCTTCTTGCCTTCCTCGTCCTCCTGGATGGTCTGATCGATTGCCAGGACGCGGATGTTCTTGAGGATGGTTTCGGTGTTGAAGCCGGTGCTGCCGCTGTTGGCATCCGCCCTGCGGGTCATGATGACGTCGACAAAATCATTGGGAAGGATGAAGCCGCCGGCCGACGTGTCGGCCGATATGGTCGTGGCGACCGCCCGCATCCCGGAAGGCAGGATCGACGACATGAAGCTTTGCCCCTCGCCGATCAGCTTAGAACGCCGAACAGGTTCGCCCGCGTACATCCCCACACGGGCTATCGACCCCTTCAGTTTCTCCAGCGCGTCGGGAGCCGTGGCCTTGGTGATGAAGTTCGCGTTGATGCCGTCTGCTGGCCAGGACTGCCAGGCGATGTTGTTCTCGAGCTGGTTGCCCATCGCGACATCGCCCGAAAGCACAAGCACGTCCTGGAGAGCCACCGCGGGAGCCTTGGGGCCGGAATCGACGACGATCTGGGCGGGTGGCGGGGCGACCATGTTCTTCGCGACGTAGCCAGCACCACCCGCCGCGGCTACCGCCACGCTTAAGATAATCAATCGGGATGCTGGCATCTGTCCGAACCCTCGCCCTTGGCAAACCACGTAGCCAAGGCGGACTTTGCAGCGGCAATCGTCAAAACAAGGTTAATGTAATGCTTACGATCGTGATTAATTTAAGGTTTACATAAATTAGACGGATCGGGCCGCAGCCCAGCAATGCTGCCGGCCAGACCCTTTTCAAGGCCAAGCCCAACGACACAAATCAGGAAAAGAAATTAGGACTGAACTCAGCTCGCCAACCTTGCCAGCGCCCAGACCATCAAGGGCGAATCCGGATAGGTCAGCAGCCCACCCAGGCCGAGAGCGATCCCGTATGGAACACCGGCCGACTCTTCGGCGAAATGACGCAGGAATGGATTGCGGCCGGTAATTACCGCCAGCGGCGACTTGCGATAAAGCACGATGGCGAGCGTCAGCAGGCCGCCGATGAACGTCGAGACAACAAGGTACTCGACGAGATGCACGTTGAGCCCCATCCACACGGCCGTGGCGGCCAGCAGCTTGGCGTCGCCTCCGCCCATGCCGCCCATCGCGAACAGGCCGAACGTCACGGCCAGAATCAGCGCGCCGGCGGCAAAATGCCAACCGTATGTTGCCCATTCCATGCCCGTCAGCGGCGCAACCAGTGCAAAGACGATAACGAGCAGCACCGACACGCGGTTGGCTATCGTCATCGACAGCATGTCGGAGATTGCCGCGAACAGCATGCAGAACGGAAAGACGACGAAGATCAGGGCTTCAAGCATCGGCGCTATGCCTATTGTGCGAATTCCACCGGGTTCAATCTATGCATCTTCGATTAACGATTGATGAGACCCGGAATGAAAGATGGCTGTGTTGGCTAGGATATAGAAAAAGGGCCGCCACGCGGCAGCCCCTTTCCAATACGCAATCTGGATACCCAGCAATACGGCGGATCAGGCGCCGCTGGAGTTCAGGGTGGTTCCGATCGTGGTGAACTTGGCATTGATTGCATTGCCGAGCGCGCCGGCGCCGGTGATGATGGCGAGCGCGATGAGAGCGGCGATCAGACCATATTCGATAGCGGTCGCGCCGGATTCGTCCTTCACGAAACGTGCAAAAAGGTTAGACATTCGAGAGCTCCTACTCCACGTGTTACAGCACTTCCGTCAACTTCTGTGATGGTTGATCGGATGCTGCCAATCTAGGGAGAAGCTCTTTCGATCGGCTTAATAAACAGCCTTACCGATTCCTTTCCCGGCTCGAACATATTGCGTGGTTAACCCCATACTAAGCGGTCGCTAAAATACCATTTTCAAGGCCAATGCCGCAAAGGGCAAGGGCTGGGAACGCTCGCGACCAAGCTGAGATCCAGCCGTGCCGAACACCCCCTCGATCGCGACTTCCGATGCCGGGCAGGCAGACTTAACCGTTGGTTCACCAATCTCGTTCATGTTCTGTTGAACAAGTTGCTTGCGTGGAGCGCCCCAATGGCCGAGCCGAGATTCTCAATCCTGATTGCCGCGCTTCTTGCAGCAACGTGCCTCGTCGTGCCTGCCATCGCCGGCACCGGCATCGAGGTCACCATGAATCAGGCCAAGATCGTGAAGCTGTCGCGCCCCGCCGACACGATCGTCGTCGGCAACCCGTCAATCGCCGATGCCTCGGTCCAGGACGCCTCGACGATCGTGCTCACCGGCAAGGGATTCGGCGTCACCAATCTCGTCGTTCTCGACCAGGAGGGCAGCCCGATCGTCGACGCGCAGGTTACAGTCGTTCGGCAGGCAGCCTCCTCGGTGCGCATTTACCGGCGCGCCGAAGTGCAGACCATGTCCTGCACGCCCTACTGTGAAAGCTCGTACAAGAGCGAGGCGGAAAAATCCTCCGAAGCAGAGATGGGCGGCGGCAGCAAATAGGCGGCGCCCGCCCGCTATCCGGGTTACCGCCTGGTTAAGACGCGTGCGTCGACTTTAGCGATCATTCAAACCGGGCCTCAATTGGTTTGCGCTAATAACACCTGTCAGAACCGTCCAGGGGTGGCAGGAAACAGGGCATGGGCAAGGAATTCACATCGAAAGGTCAGCGCAAGGTGGAGCGCTCCAGCTTCTTCAGGCGCTTCGTTCGCGACCGGCGCGGCAGCACGGCCCTGGAATTCGCGCTGCTGGCAATGCCGTTCGCCCTCCTCGTCTTCGCTATCCTTGAAAGTTGCATCTCGTTTGCCGGCCAGGAAGTGATGGCCAACATCACCGACGATGTCGCGCGCCAGCTGCGCACGGGCCAGCTGAGGCCGGCCGATGTCGCGGGAGGCAAATTGACGACCCTGATCTGCGACAGGCTGGAGATCATCGTCTCCACGGATTGCCCCAATCAGTTGCTTGCGGATCTTCGCGAATATCCGACTTTCGCCGACGCGGCCTCGGCGAGCTTCAAGATCCAGAACGGCGACGTCGTGCTGATGCAAGGCACCAACTCACAGGCCTTCGCGACCACGCCTGGCCTCGCGGAATCGAGAAACATGCTGCGGGTCTTTTACAAATGGCCTGTGATGACCGATCTGATGGCCAAGTCGATGGCCAATCTGAGCGGTGGCCGGACATTGCACTTCGCGTCAGTGACCTGGCAGAACGAGCCGTTCGACAATTGAGTTCGCAAACACCAACAAGAAAAAAGGCAAGGGCATGATGCGTGCGGGGGCACATCCGGAAATCGCAGGGATCCGCGGCAAGGCCGTCGGGTTCTGGTCCAATCGCCGTGGCGTCGCCGCGGTCGAGTTCGCTCTCATCGTGCCTATCCTGCTGGTCATGTACTTCATGACCATGGAGGCTTCGCAGGCCATCGAGACCAGCAAGAAGGTCAGCCGTATCGGCAGCATGGTCGCCGACCTGGTCACGCAGCAGCCGACCATCGTCGCGGCGGACCTCGATGCCATCATGAAGATCGGCACCTCGACCATTCAGCCCTATAACCGGTCGACGCCCAGCATTATCATCACGGCAATACAGGTCACCACCGATACGCCGCCCAAGGTGAACGTGGTGTGGTCGCGCAAGCTGGTCAATGGCGTCTCCAGCATCGCCACTACCCTGCCCGCGACCACCACGGTTCCGACAACGCTCAAGGTCGCCGGCACCTTCCTCATCCGCGTTCAGAGCAATCTCAGCTATTCGCCGATTATCAACTGGCAGCCGGATACCCAACAAAAGCTCGGATTGACCCAATCCCTCAGCACCACCATACCGATGGGCGAAACCTACTATCTGCGTCCCCGCAGAAGCCTGACGATCCCCTGCAGCGATTGCTGAGGCCTTACTGCTGCCCGCCATCGGTTGATACAAATCGCACGATGGCTTCCGCCATCGCGTAATCCTTCGGGGCCACGGTCAAAAACCCACCGGAATGTTTCGATTCCAGGAGATCGTAGACATCCGGCGTCGTCGACTTGAGGTTGGTGAGGAACACGGTCAGCCGGCGCTTGGCTTCCGGGTCAAGATCGCTGCGTACGGCGTGGGGACCGTATCTGAGCACCCCCGACGTCCAGACGATCTGGAAAGCCGACGGCGAAAGACCGGCCGCCTCGAGCCTTGCCTGCGTGCCGCCCGATAGCAGCGGCTGGCCGTCGGCCGCAGCCCTTACCCAGCCGAACAAGGCGTCGGCCCTGCCATCGAAGAGCATGGCCTCCGCCGCTGACGCCGTCACGGCATGGATCAGAAACGGTGAATCTTCGGCGATCTTGACGTGTTCGGCGGCCAAGCCCGCCAGCGGCAAAAGCGAACCTCCGACGCTGTCCGATGGCGGCATGGCGATCCGGTGGCTCTCCATCGCCGCCAGGCCTGATAGCTTGCCGTCCCTGGTGAGCAGCACCGAACGGATGCCGGCCGCACCGTCGGAATCGACCGGAGCCACAAGCGGCTCGACGCATCCACAACGCTGCAGCGCCGTGGTGTAGGCAGTCGCCGAATAGATGGCGTATTCGATCCGGGCGTTGGTCTGCGCCTCGATCAGGGCGGCATAATCGCGCGCGACGACGAACTCCACCTTCATGCCGAGCGCGTTGGTGAAGGCTTGCGTCAACTGCGCCAGCCCGGGAACGGTGTTGCCGGCGCCAGGCTCGGCGACGACGCCGATGCGGAATGTGCCGATATCGTCGCGCCAGTCGGCCTGCGCCGGCCCGCACCAGAACGCACCATGCACGAGCATAAGGGCAGCCAATGCCTTGGGCGCAGCCTTCATGACAGGACCGTCCCGGGTTCTATTCCATCCATGCCACGCCCGCCGCGTCGCCACACTTTTGTTTTGTCCATGTCGTTATCCAAAACCGCTGCGCACTTTTGGGCGACATGGACTCTTGGCCTATCCATGTCGTTATCCCAAAACCGCTGCGCACTTTTGGGCGACATGGACCTGACTATCGCGCCAAGCCGTTGCCGTTTGGTTTCCGAATTGCCAATGCCACCGTGGGACCCTATGTCTGGTCGTTCACACTGGCAACGATGATCCGATGGCGCGTGCTTTCCTCTTTGTCCTGGATTCCTTCGGCATCGGCGGCGCGACCGACGCCGAACGCTATGGCGATGCCGGCGCCAATACCCTCGCCCACATCGCCGAAGCCTGCGCGGAAGGGCGCGCGGACCGCGAGGGGCTTCGTCAAGGTCCGCTGTTTGTCCCCAACATGGCATCGCTCGGGCTTGGCAAGGCGGCCGAGACAGCGACGGGATTGGGCTTTGCCCATTTCGGGACGGACCTGCTCGCCTATGCCTTCCACGGTGCGGCGCAAGAGGTTTCGAGCGGCAAGGACACGCCTTCCGGCCACTGGGAGATGGCGGGCCTGCCGGTGGGCTTCGACTGGGGTTACTTCCCCGACACGGTTCCCGCGTTTCCGGCGGAACTGACCGAGGCGATCATCCGCGAGGGCAAGGTTCCAGGCATTCTCGGCAATTGTCATGCGCCCGGCACCGAGATCATCGAACGGTTCGGCGAGGACCATATCCGCACCGGCAAGCCGATCTGTTACACATCCGTCGATTCTGTCCTGCAGGTTGCCGCGCATGAGGTTCATTTCGGCCTGGAGCGGCTTTATGAATTCTGTCAGGTGGTGCGGCGGCTGGTTGATCCATTGAGGATCGGACGCGTGATCGCCCGACCTTTCGTCGGCGAAACCGCCGCCACCTTCACGCGAACGTATAACCGCCACGACTACGCCGTGCCGCCGCCGGAGCCGACCTTGCTCGACCGCCTGACGGCGCGGGGAAGCCGCGTCATCGCCATCGGCAAGATCGGTGACATCTTCGCCCATCGCGGGATTTCGGAAGTGCGCAAGGCCGCCGGCAACATGGCTATGTTCGACAAGGCGTTGGGCGCGATGGACGACGCCGGCGCCGGCGATCTCGTTTTCGCCAATTTCGTCGATTTCGACACCGAATTCGGCCATCGCCGCGATGTGGCGGGCTATGCCGCCGCGCTCGAGGCCTTCGACCGGCGGCTGCCGGAGGCATTCTCCAGGCTGAGGCAGGGCGACCTGCTCATCCTGACGGCCGATCACGGCAACGATCCGACCTGGCGCGGAACCGATCATACGCGTGAGCGTGTCCCGATAATCGGCATCGGGCCGGACCTCGGGGGTGGCGACATCGGGCTGCGTGCGACATTCGCCGATATCGGCGAGACCGTGGCCGAACATCTCGAACTGGCGCACGGCCGTCATGGCACTTCCTTCTATCCAGCGATTGGCGGCCCGGCGATTGGCGGCCCAATGATTGGTGGCCATGCCTGAATTGCCCGAAGTCGAAACGGTCCGGCGCGGGTTGCAGCCGGTTATGGAAGGCGCCCGCCTTGTCCGTGTCGAGACGCGACGACCGGATTTGCGGTTTCCCTTTCCCGAACGGTTTTCGGAGCGGCTGACCGGCAGGACGATCACCGCGCTCGGCCGCCGCGCCAAATATCTGACCATGCACGTACAGGACGGTCCGGTGCTGATCTGCCATCTCGGCATGTCGGGCTCCTTTCGCATCGAGGCCGATGACGACAACGAGGCCGACGACAACGGGACTCTGGGCGCGTTCCATCACGAACGGTCGAAGAGCGCGGTGCACGACCATGTCGTGTTCCATGTCGCCTCCGCGGCCGGTGCCCGGTCGCGCGTGATCTTCAACGATCCGCGCCGCTTCGGCTTCATGCTGTTTGCGGAAGGATCGCCGGAGACGCATCCGATGCTGGCCGGGCTGGGCGTCGAGCCCACGGGCAACGCGCTGGACGGCGTGCTGCTCGCCTCGTTGCTGAAGGGCCGCAGATCGCCGCTGAAGGCAGCGCTTCTCGACCAGAGGCTGATCGCGGGGCTTGGCAATATTTATGTGTCGGAAGCGTTGTGGCGCGCCGGCCTGTCGCCGCTGCGCGAAACAGGCACCATCGCCAGACCGGGCAAGAAGGCCAGGGAACAGAGCGAACGCCTCGCCGAGGCGATCCGCTCTGTCATATCGGATGCCATCGCCGCTGGCGGATCTTCGCTGCGCGACTATATGCACGCGGACGGATCGCTGGGCTACTTCCAGCATTCCTTCGCCGTCTACGACCGGGAGGGTGAGCCTTGCGCGAAACCCGGCTGCGGCGGCCACGTCGAACGCGTCGTCCAGAGCGGGCGCTCGACCTTCTATTGCCGGACGTGTCAGAGCTGAGTTAGACCGGATCAAGCGAGGAGCGCAGCCATGGCCTATGAAACGATCATCACCGAGACGCGCGGCAAGGTCGGGCTGATCACGCTGAACCGGCCAAAGGCGCTCAACGCGCTGAATTCCCAGATCCTCGCTGAACTCGTCGTGGCGGTGAACGCTTTCGGCGCCGATCCCGGCATCGGCGCCATGGTCGTTACCGGTTCCGACAAGGCCTTTGCCGCCGGTGCCGACATCAAGGAGATGCAGGCCATCTCCTATGTGGACGCCTACAGCCAGGACTTCTTCGCCGGTTGGGAGGAGTTCACGCGTGTCAGAAAACCTGTCATCGCGGCGGTGGCCGGCTATGCCCTGGGAGGCGGGTGCGAACTGGCGATGATGTGCGATTTCATCATCGCCGCCGATACGGCCAAATTCGGCCAGCCCGAAATCACGCTTGGCGTCATTCCTGGCATGGGCGGGTCGCAACGACTGACCCGGTTCGTCGGCAAATCGAAGGCCATGGACATGTGCCTGACCGGACGAATGATGGACGCCGCGGAAGCCGAGCGCTCCGGCCTGGTGTCGCGGGTGGTGCCTGCCGGCGAGCTTGTCGAGGAGGCCGTCAAGGCGGCGGCCAAGATCGCCGATTTCTCCTTGCCGTCGGTGATGATGGCGAAGGAAGCCGTCAACCGCGCCTACGAGACGACGCTGGCGGAGGGATTGCGGTTCGAACGCCGCCTGTTCCACTCGCTTTTCGCGCTCGAAGACCAGAAGGAAGGCATGGCGGCCTTCGCCGAAAAGCGGAAGCCGAATTTCACCAACCGGTGAGCTTCGCCGGCCGCGACCGAAACCCCACGGCATCGGCCAAAAAGAACGCCAGGCAGCGTTGACGCGCCGGAAAAGCTGAACTATAAGCCGCACCAACCGAGGCGGCCCCGTGGCTGCCCGTTTGTTTTTTGCGCCCTGCGGCATGCCGCGTGCGCCGACCAGATCAGAAGAGAGGCATCATGGCCAACACATCCTCGGCCAAAAAGGCAACGCGCAAGATCGCCCGCCGTGCGGAGATCAACAAGAACCGCCGCTCGCGCGTCCGCACCTACGTCCGCCAGGTCGAGGAGGCACTCGCTTCCGGCGACAAGGCCGCCGCGCAGGCCGCTTTCAAGGCCGCCGAGCCGGAATTGATGCGCGCCGCGACCAAGGGCATCATCCACAAGAACACCGCGTCGCGCAAAGTGTCGCGTCTGGCTCAGCGCCTCAAGGTGCTGTCGGCCTGATATCGCCTTCCAAGGCTGATCTTCTTTGAACCCGGCCGATCGCGCCGGGTTTTTTCGTTTGCCGGCAAGTACTTAAAAAGAATGCCCGCAAGCAGCGTCAAGAACGGATTGCACGGTTCAAAGTGTTTTGCCGGCACATGCATGCCCGTTGAAGGTCGACATGCTTGAAAAGCGTCGCCTAAAAAATTCTCACCCCTCAGAAATAGCCCTTATTTTTCAACCAGTTATTGATGGTCATCCACAACTTGTCCACAGCGCGTCGGGGCGACGGGAGGACAACTGGCTGTCAAGAGAATTATTTCAGAAAATTTCGCGCCGGCCCGGCTTTTTCATATTCGCCGGAAAAGGGTTTGAATCACAATGGCTTTGTCAAAATATACCACTACGCCATAGAGCACCAACCTGCCGGCGCTAACCAGATTCCTTAAAAATCCGTTAGAGGTGGCCTTGCCCTATCCACAGCGATTTCGGTAATGTCGGTTCATCAAAAAGGGACGGGCCATTGGCCCTTAACCCAGCCCGAATCGGCCAGCGCAAATTGGCGGGATTTGCAACGCGGATCAAGTCCGCGAACGGGTTTGGTTTGTCTTTTTTTGATACGGTAGGGGACTGGCGTAACAAGACATGGCAGGTAGACGGCGCGCCGGCGCTCTTTTCGCCGGGCGGTGTTGTATTGCCCTGACATACCCAACGCGGACTGGCTTTCAAGGCCGGCACCGGTCCCCCCGGTAATGGGCGACGTTCATCTGCCGGCGGCGGCAGCGGGCATCGTAGCAAAGACTTAGGTCGCCGGATCACGGATGCAGGAGGCGCATTCCCGGCGGAAAACAGGTACAAAAAGACAAGGAACTCGATCATGCAGAGCGGCGTCGAAAGGGAGCTTACGGGCGACCTTCCATTTCCAGGAACTTTGATTGGAGCAAACGGCATGGCGGTCTCCAGCGACGCGGAACAGAAGTTCGACCGGGTCAAGGCCCAGTTGAAGGCGCGTCTGGGAGCCGAGGTCTATTCGAGCTGGTTCGGCCGCATGAAGGTCGCGGAGGCCTCCAAGGGCATTGTCCGCATCTCGGTGCCCACCGCGTTCCTGCGCTCCTGGATCAACGGCCATTATCTCGACCTGATCTCCGAACTGTGGAAGCAGGAAGATGCCGATCTCCTCAAGATCGAAATCATCGTGCGCACAGCCACCCGCCAGGGACGCAGCCATGCCGAGCCGGAACTGGCGCCAGTGCGCAAGATGACGCGGCAGACGCAGACGGCGCTGGCCGCCGGCACCGTGAGCCCTGGCAGGATCGAGCGATCCCCGGTGCCGCGCCCCGGCGCCGCGATCGAGAGCGAATTCCGCCACAATGTGCTGGGATCGCCGCTTGACCCGCGCTACACGTTCGGCTCGTTCATCGAGGGGCCGTCGAACCGGGTGGCCTTCGCCGCCGCCAAGGCCGTGGCGGAATCGCAATCGAGCGCGGTGCGCTTCAATCCGCTTTTCCTGCACGCGACCGTCGGGCTCGGCAAAACCCATCTGCTGCAAGCAATCGCCGCGGAATCCCTGAAGCAGAACCCCAAATCACGCGTCGTCTATTTGACGGCCGAGTATTTCATGTGGCGCTTTGCCACCGCGATCCGTGACAACAATGCACTGACGCTCAAGGAACAGTTGCGCGACATCGATCTCTTGATCATCGACGACATGCAGTTCCTGCAGGGCAAGTCGATCCAGCACGAATTCTGCCATCTGATCAACATGCTGCTCGACAGCGCCAAGCAAGTGGTCGTTGCCGCCGACCGGCCACCGTCGGAACTGGAATCGCTCGAACCGCGAGTGCGCTCGCGTCTCAACGGCGGCGTCGCGCTCGAAATGTCGGCGCCCGATTTCGCCATGCGCCTCGGCATGCTCAAACTGCGCCTGGCCACCGCCAGGGTCGACGACGCATCGCTCGACATCTCGGAGGAAATCCTCAACCACGTCGCCCGCACCGTGACCGGCAGCGGCCGCGAACTGGAAGGCGCCTTCAATCAGCTGCTGTTCCGTCAGTCGTTCGAGCCGCAGATCACCATCGACCGCATCGACGAGATCCTCGGCCACATCTATCGCACCGGCGAACCGAAGCGGGTCCGGATCGAGGACATCCAGCGCATCGTGGCACGCCACTACAACGTGTCGAAGACGGAATTGCTGTCCAACCGGCGCACGCGCACCATCGTCAAGCCGCGGCAGGTCGCCATGTACCTGTCAAAGGTGATGACGCCGCGTTCGCTGCCCGAAATCGGACGGCGTTTCGGCGGCCGCGACCACACCACGGTGCTGCACGCCGTGCGCAAGATCGAGGATCTGTCCGGCAACGACAACACGCTGGCGCAGGAACTCGAGCTGCTGCGGCGCCTGATCAACGACCAGGCCTGACCGATCCGGGACAGGCAAGCCAGAACCGCGCTGGAATTCAATGACTTGCTTACAATGCCATGGGCCCGGAACGGGCTCGCGGCATTGCCTGGAGACGATCCGGATTCCCGATTCTGCCCAGCGGCTGGCGGTCTTCGTACCCTTTATCCCCAGAAAGGCCGCACGGCCGGCCCGAACCGGTCGCGCGGGCTTGCGTTTACTGGCTTTTTCCTGTCAGTTTACGCAGATTCTGAGCCTGTTCAGACCTTTCGCGGGGCGCCGCCAGCCGGAGACCCGCTCATCCTTTCAAGCGAGCCTGTTTCGTCATGCGTGTTATCCTGGAACGGTCCAATCTCCTGAAGTCGCTCAACCACGTCCACCGTGTGGTCGAACGGCGCAACACCATACCGATCCTGTCCAACGTGCTGCTCAGCGCCGACGGCGCAAGCCTCGAAATGAAGGCCACCGACCTTGACCTGGAGGTGACGGAAGCGACGCCGGCCAAGGTCGAGCGCGGCGGGGCGACGACGGTTCCGGCGCACCTGCTCTACGATATCGTGCGCAAGCTTTCCGACGGCGCGGAGGTGATGCTGAAGACGGATGAGGACGGCAACGCCATGACGGTGACGTCCGGCCGCTCGAGCTTCCGCCTGCAGTGCCTGCCGCAATCCGATTTTCCCGAGCTATCGGCCGGATCCTTCTCGCATATCTTCCGCCTCGATTCGGTTGCCCTGAAGGGCCTGATCGAGAAGACGCAGTTCGCCATTTCCACCGAAGAGACGCGCTACTATCTCAACGGCATCTACCTGCACACGCATGAGGTCGGCGGCAAGCTGAAGCTGCGCTCGGTGGCGACCGACGGCCACCGCCTGGCACGCGCCGAGATCGACGCGCCGGCTGGCTCCGAGGGCATGCCGGGCATCATCATTCCGCGCAAGACGGTGAGCGAGCTGCAGAAGCTGGTCGACGATCCGGATGTCGCCGTGACCACCGAACTGTCGGACACCAAGATCCGCTTCACCATCGGCAGCGTCGTGCTGACCTCGAAGCTGATCGACGGCACCTTCCCGGATTATCAGCGGGTCATTCCGACCGGCAACGACAAGAAGCTGATCCTCGACCGCCAGAGCTTTGCTGCCGCGGTCGACCGCGTCTCGACCATTTCCTCCGAACGCGGCCGCGCGGTGAAGCTTTCGATCAGCGAAGGCCAGGTGACGCTCGCGGTCAACAACCCGGATTCAGGCAGCGCCACGGAAGAACTGGCGGCGGACTATTCGTCGGACCCGATCGAGATCGGCTTCAATGCCAAGTATCTGCTCGATGTCGCCGCGCAGCTGACTGGCACGGAAGCGAAATTCATGCTGGCCGATGCCGGTTCGCCGACGCTGATCCACGACATGGCCGACGAGACCGCGCTTTACGTGCTGATGCCGATGCGGGTATAGCCCGCGCGGCGGTTGCCTCGCGGCACGGCCGGCAGCGAAAGCTATGTTGCGGCGACTTCTATAGGCGGATAGCGGTTGCCAGGACAAACCCACATAAGTAAGCTAACACTTACTAATTTCCGCAATTATGCGGCGCTGGCGATCGATCTCGCGCCAGGCGCGGTGGTCTTTTCCGGCGACAACGGTGCCGGCAAGACCAATCTCCTCGAAGCAATTTCCTTTCTGACGCCCGGGCGTGGCCTGCGCCGCGCTCCCTACGCCGATGTCGCGCGCGCGGGCGGCGACGGCGGCTTTGCACTGCACGCAAGGCTCGACGGGCCCGACGGCCAGGTCGAGATCGGCACCGGCGTTTCCGGCGGTGACAGCGAGGGCGGCAGGCGGGTGCGTATCAACGGCGTCACCGCACGGTCGGCCGAGGACATGCTGGAATGGCTGCGCGTCGTGTGGCTGACACCGGCCATGGATACGTTGTTCACCGGGCCGGCCGCGGATCGCCGGCGGTTTCTCGACCGATTGGTGCTGGCGATCGATCCCGGTCACGGCCAGCGCGCCCTGGATTACGAGAAGGCGATGCGGGGCCGTAACCGCCTGCTTACCGAAAATTCGCGGGACGACCGCTGGTTCGAGGCGATCGAGATACAGATGGCCGAGACCGGGGTCGCCATCGCCGCGGCACGCGCCGAGCTGGTGCGTCTGTTGGCCGCCATGATCGACAGGCTGCCCGACAGCGGGCCATTCCCGCAGGCCGATATCGGCCTTGCAGGCGATCTGGAAGCCGAGATCTCCGGCACGCCGGCGGTCGATGTCGAGGAGCGGTTCCGGCGGGCGCTTGCCGATGGCCGTGACCGCGACCGCGCCGCCGGGCGTACGCTGGAGGGTCCGCACCGCTCGGATCTCTTGGTCCGGCATCGCACCAAGGCGATGCCGGCCGAGATCTGCTCGACCGGCGAGCAGAAGGCATTGCTGGTCGGCATCGTTCTGTCGCATGCGCGGCTGACCGGCGAGATGTCCGGGATGACACCGATACTGCTGCTCGACGAGATCGCGGCACATCTCGACGGCGGACGGCGGGCGGCACTGTTTTCGATCCTCGAGGAGTTGAACTGCCAGGCTTTCATGACGGGAACCGATGCGGCGCTGTTTTCCAGCCTGCAGGGCCGCGCGCAGTTCCTGACGGTCGACCATGGCATGGTTGGGCCAACCGTCTAGATTTTTGTTGCATGGATGTCGTCAAGATTTTTCGGCCGCTATATGGTCCTGATATGACCACCGCGCTCACCGCCGACGAGATCGAACGCTACGCCCGCCACATCGTACTGCCGGAGGTCGGCGGCGCGGGCCAGCAGAAGCTGAAGCAGGCACGCGTGCTGGTGATCGGCGCCGGCGGGCTGGGCGCGCCGGTGCTTGAATATCTCGCGGCAGCCGGCGTCGGTACGCTCGGCATCGTCGACGACGACACCGTGTCGCTCTCCAACCTGCAGCGTCAGGTCATTCACGGCACCGATACTGTCGGCCTGCTGAAAACCCATAGCGCCGAGGCCGCAATCGCCCGCATCAATCCCAACACCAACGTCGAGACGCACACATTCCGGCTGACCGCGGACAACGCCCCTGCGCTGGTCGCTCGCTATGACATGGTCGTCGACGGTTCCGACAATTTCGAGACCCGCTACGTGGTGGCCGACGCCTGCGCGAGCGAGCGCAAGCCCTTGGTGCATGCCGCCGTCGGTCGTTTCGACGGCTCGGTGACCGTGCTGAAGCCTTTCGAGGACGGCAAGGATGGCAAGCCGAACCCCGGCTATCGCGACCTGTTCCCGGAAGCCCCGCCGCCGGGCCTGGTGCCGTCCTGCGCCGAAGCCGGGGTGCTTGGCGCGTTGACCGGCGTCGTCGGCACGCTGCAGGCGATGGAGGCGATCAAGTTGATCACCGGCATCGGCGAGCCGCTGGTCGGCCGGCTGCTGCTCTACGATGCACTCGCCGCGCGCTTCGAAACGATCCGCTACAAGAGAAGTTGACCTTGGCGCGGATCGCGGCGCCCTCGATTACGCGAATCCCGGCGGACTTCGGCCGCTGGGATGATGTGCTCGCACTCATCATGCGCGCCTTCGCCTTCATGGACGGCGTCATCGATCCGCCGTCATCGGCTCACCGGCTCACCGTCGATTCCCTGCGCGACAAGGCCCGCCTGGAGAGCGGCTTCGTGGCTCTCGACGGCGACAGGATCGTCGGCTGCGTCTTTGCCATCGAAAGGGCTGACGACTTCTATGTCGGCAAGCTCGCCGTCGAGCCGGACTGCCAAGGACAAGGCATCGGCCGGCAGCTGATGCGGGCGGTCGAAATTCTTGCGCTCGACCGCGGCAAGGCGGCGCTGGAGCTCCAGACGCGGATCGAGCTCACCGCCAATCACGCCGCCTTTGCCCGCCTCGGCTTTCACGAGACCGAACGGACGGCGCATGAGGGCTACAGCAGGCCGACCTCGATCACCATGCGCAAGGCCCTTTCGTAAGAACTAGCTTCATTTGCCGTCAGGTTCGGAGCGGCAGCACGCGATCCGGCGGTCGATGGCCATCGACGAAGGCCCGAATGTTGATGATGACCTTCTCGCCCATGTCGATACGGCCCTCCAGCGTCGCCGAGCCCATATGCGGCAACAGCACGACCTTGTTCCTGGCGGCAAGCTTGAGCAGCTTGCCGTTGAGCGCCGGCTCGTGCTCGTAGACGTCGAGGCCGGCGCCGGCGATCTTGCCGTCCTGGATCAGCTTGACCAGCGCTTCCTCATCGATGATGTCGCCGCGCGCGGTGTTGACGATGTAGGCCGTCGGCTGCAGCAAGGCCAGCCGCCGCGCCGACAGGAGATGGAAGGTGGCTGGCGTCGACGGACAATTGACCGAGATGATGTCCATGCGGGCCAGCATCTGGTCGAGGCTCTCCCAGTAGGTCGCCTCCAGCCCGTCCTCGACGGCCGGCAGCACGCGATGGCGATTGTGATAGTGGATGGAAAGGCCGAAAGCCTTGGCCCGCCTCGCCACGGCCGTGCCGATGCGGCCCATGCCGACGATGCCCAGCCGCTTGCCCCAGATGCGCCGGCCAAGCATCCAGGTCGGCGACCAGCCGGCCCATTTCCTGTCGCCGGTGAGCACGTTGGCGCCTTCCGCCAGCCGGCGCGGCACCGCCAGCATCAGCGCCATGGTCATGTCGGCGGTATCTTCGGTGAGTACGTTGGGCGTGTTGGTGACGGTGATGCCCTTCTTGGCAGCCGCCGCCACGTCGATCTTGTCGACGCCATTGCCGAAATTGGCGATCAGTTTGAGGTTGTCGCCGGCCTGGGCGATCAGTGCGGCGTCGATCTGGTCGGTCACGGTCGGCACCAGAACGTCGGCTTCCTTGACTGCGGCAACCAGCTCCGGCTGCGTCATCGGCCTGTCCTCGACATTCAGCCTCGCGTCGAACAGTTCGCGCATGCGGGTCTCGACCGGGTCGGGCAGCTTTCGCGTGATGACCACGAGAGGCTTCTTTTTGCCTGCCATTGTTTCCCTCGTTGAGACCTCTTTAACCAAGACCGGCGAAACTGAAAGCCGGTCGCGGTAGCCGATTTACCCATGTAACAAGCGGTGCCGCCGAAGACAAAGAAAAAGGGGCGCAGCAGCCATCAGGCCGGCGCCGAAAGGAACGAAAGTGTCTGGTTTCGCGTCGCTTCGCCTGGTCCTCAGCGCAGCATTTCTCGGCACTCTCCTCTATTCTCCGCTCGCGGCGGCGCAGGGCGCGGCCGCACCTGCCCAGGGCGCCGTCACGCTGGGGCCGAGCGGCCTGCCGCTGCCGCGATTCGTCAGCCTGAAATCCGGACGCGTCAACTCGCGCGTCGGCCCGGGGGCCAATTACTCGGTCGACTGGATGTATATGAAGGCCGGCCTGCCGATGGAGATCATCCAGGAATTCGATACGTGGCGCCGCGTGCGTGATGCCGACGGTTCGGAAGGTTGGATCAACCAGTCGCTGCTTTCAGGCCGGCGCACCGCGATCATTGCGCCCTGGCAGCGCGGCAAGGGTGCCCAGATCAACCTTCTGAACAGCCCGGACAAGGACGCCAGGGTGATAGCGATCGTCGAGCCGGGCGTCATGGGCATGATCAAGTCCTGCGACGGCCAGTGGTGCGAAATGACGCTCGGCGGCCACACCGGCTGGCTCGCCCAGTCGACGGTGTGGGGCGCCTATCCCGGCGAGCGGGTCAAGGACTGAACGCCCCCGGTTTGCGCCCGATGCGGCCGAGATGAGTATCCTGAAAGCCGGTCGACAGCTTGAGGCCGTAGCCCAAGGAACGGTCGATGGCGATGTGGGCGATCCAGATCAGCGCGACCGTGATAGCGGCCGCATTGCCTAGCAGGTGGCCGGCGAGCAGCAGAAGCACCGGTGCGATCAGCATATGCAAGGCGTTGTAAGCTATCGCGCCAAGGCGCGGCCCACCGAGGTAGCCGAGCATCGACAGATCCGGCGCCAAGATAAGCACGGCAAAGAGCCACCAGGAAATGCCCGACGAAGCGTAGAAGACAATAGCGGCCACCGCCACGACGACCCATTCGAGCCGGATTATCAGGTCGATGGGTTTCATCCCGATTGTCCGGCCAAGCGGATTATTCTGGCTTCGCCGACTGTTCTGGGCCGGCCGGTGATTCCTGGCGCTTGGGACGCAGCCTCACCACGATATCGACATTGGCGATTTCCATGCCCTCGGGCGGGTCAGGCAGGTTGGTGACCGTCACCGGGCCGTTGGCGATGTCGAAAATCCGGTTTTCACCCTCGATGTAGAAATGATGGTGGTCGGAAGTGTTGGTGTCGAAATAGGTTTTCGCGCCCTCGACGGCGAGGATGCGCAGCAGCCCCGCCTGGGTAAACTGGTGAAGCGCGTTGTAGACGGTGGCCAGCGACACCGGCACGCCGGCGGCCAGCGCCTCCTCATGCAGTTCCTCGGCCGACAAATGGCGGTCGCCCTTGGCGAAGAGCAGGTCGGCCAGCGCGATGCGCTGACGCGTCGGCCTCAGGCCGGCTTCACGTACCCGCTTGTCCACAGCGACATTTTCCTTCCGGCAGCCCCGGTCCATCTGGTCTTCCAAGCTCACAGTCCCGCTTCAAGACACGCCCAGAATGGCAAAAAAATGAATGTCTGCCGAAACCGGACCCCTGTTGACATATATTCTGTCGCCGGAATGCGATCAATAGCGCGCATTGACCCGGGCAGACTGGCGGGTTAAGCGCAAACGCCGGTTTCCGGCCTGAAACAGATTGTGTTAGGACACCGACGACAAGGGCGCGTTACCGCCCGGACGAATGGGGATGAGATTGATGGCGGGTAAACCCAGCTACGACTACGACGAATTGCTGGCCTGCGCCCGCGGCGAGCTGTTCGGAGAGGGCAATGCCCAGCTGCCCTACCCGCCCATGCTGATGTTCGACCGCATCACCGAGATCAGTGAAACGGGCGGTGCCTTCGACAAGGGTTTCATCCGCGCGGAATTCGACATCAAGCCGGATCTTTGGTTCTTCGCCTGCCACTTCATCGGCAATCCGATCATGCCTGGATGCCTCGGCCTCGACGCCCTGTGGCAGTTGACCGGCTTCTACCTCGGCTGGCTCGGCGAACCCGGCAAGGGAATGGCGCTGTCGACCGGTGAGGTCAAGTTCAAGGGCATGGTCACCCCATCGGTGAAGAAGGTCGAATATGGCGTCGATTTCAAGCGCGTGATGCGCGGCAGGCTGGTCCTGGGCATCGCCGATGGCTGGATGAAGGCGGATGGCGAGCCCATATATGCGGCGACGGACCTGAAAGTCGGTCTGTCGAAGCAGTCGGCGGTCGCTTGACCGCAGCCCTGGCCGATCCACTGGCCAGCATCCCTGGAAGGAGTTGCGAATGAGACGTGTCGTAGTCACAGGCATCGGCATCGTGTCGTCGATCGGAAACAATGCCAACGAGGTGCAGACCTCGCTGCATGACGCCAGATCCGGCATCAGCTTCTCCGATTCCTTCGCCGAGCACGGCTTCCGCTGCCAGGTCTGGGGAGCGCCGACGCTCGATCCGTCCGCCATGATCGACCGCCGCGCGATGCGCTTCCTGTCGCAGGGCGCGGCCTGGAACCACGTCGCCATGGACCAGGCGATCGCGGATGCGGGACTCGGCGAGGACGACGTCACCAATGAACGCACCGGCATTGTCATGGGCTCGGGCGGGCCTTCCACCCGCACCATCGTCGAGGCGGCCGAAACAACGCTCAAGAACGGCAGTCCCAAGCGCATCGGCCCGTTCGCGGTGCCGAAAGCGATGTCGTCGACCGCGTCGGCCACCCTGGCCACCTGGTTCAAGATCCACGGCGTCAACTATTCGATCTCGTCGGCCTGCTCGACCTCGGCGCATTGCATCGGCAATGGCTACGAACTGATCCAGTGGGGCAAGCAGGACATGGTCTTTGCCGGCGGCCATGAGGATCTCGACTGGACGATGTCGGACCTGTTCGACGCCATGGGCGCCATGTCGTCCAAGTTCAACGACAAGGCATCGACCGCCTCGCGCGCTTATGACGTCAATCGCGATGGCTTCGTCATTGCCGGCGGCGCCGGCGTGCTGGTGCTGGAAGAGCTGGAGCACGCCAAGGCACGCGGCGCCAAGATCTACGCCGAAATCGTCGGCTACGGCGCGACCTCTGACGGTTACGACATGGTCGCGCCGTCAGGCGAAGGCGCCGTCCGCTGCATGCGCCAGGCGCTGTCGACCGTTTCCACGCCGGTCGACTACATCAACACCCATGGCACCTCGACGCCGGTGGGCGATTCCAAGGAAATGGGCGCGATCCGCGAGGTCTTCGGCGAGAAGATGCCGTTCATCACCTCGACGAAATCGCTGACCGGCCATTCGCTGGGCGCGGCCGGTGTGCAGGAATCCATCTATTCGATCCTTATGATGCAAGGTGGCTTCATCGGCGAGAGCGCCCATATCGAGACGCTCGATCCCGAATTCGAGGGTATGCCGATCGTGCGAAAGCGCATCGACAATGCCAAGATCGACACCGTTCTGTCGAATTCCTTCGGTTTCGGTGGCACCAACGCGACGCTCGTTTTCCAGCGCTATTCCGCATAGGGCCATTGTCTTTGTACAAGGCCAGCAATTTTAAAAAGGATTTGGCGGCCATGAACGGACTGATGAAGGGCAAGCGCGGGCTTGTCATGGGCGTCGCCAACGATCATTCGATCGCCTGGGGCATTGCCAAGAAGCTGTCCGAGCATGGCGCGGAACTCGCCTTCACCTACCAGGGCGAGGCCTTCGGCCGCCGGGTCAAACCGCTTGCCGACAAGCTCGGCGCCGCACTTGTCGTCCCCTGCGATGTCGAGGACAGCGCTTCGGTCGCCGCCACGTTCGAGACGCTTAACAAGGAATGGGGCGGGCTCGACTTCGTCGTCCATGCCATCGGCTTTTCGGACAAGAATGAGCTTAAGGGTCTCTATGCGGACACCAGCCGCGACAACTTCGTCCGCACCATGGTGATCTCCTGCTATTCCTTTACCGAGATCGCCCGCCATGCGGCCGCGTTGATGAACGATGGCGGGTCGATGATCACGCTGACCTATGCCGGCTCGGTCCGCGTCATGCCGAACTATAATGTCATGGGTGTCGCCAAGGCGGGACTCGAGGCCAGCGTGCGCTACCTCGCCAATGATTACGGCCCGCGCGGCATCCGGGTGAACGGCATCTCGGCGGGACCGGTGCGCACGCTCGCCGGCGCCGGCATTTCGGACGCCCGCCACATGTTCTCCTACCAGCAGCGCAACTCGCCGCTGCGCCGCACGGTGACCATCGACGAGGTCGGCGGCTCGGCGCTTTATCTGTTGTCGGACCTCTCCTCGGGCGTCACCGGCGAAATCCACTATGTCGATTCAGGCTACCACATCGTCTCGATGCCGACGCTCGACGAGTTGAAGCAGACGGATGGCACGCGCGACTGAAGCGTCGTCTTGCCTTGAGCCGCGTCCGAAGTGCCTTTCAGTAAAAAAGATGCTCTCCAGTAAAATTGGACGCATTCGCGGCAACTCATTTTAAGAAGATTTCCGCTATAGAGTCCCGCAGTCTGGGGATTTTTAATGCCTGCCGTCAGCAATCCGAAGCGAACACCAGTGTTCCGACTGCTCACGATAGCAAGTTCGGGTATTGGCAGTTTCGTCCTTGGCATCTGGGGTCTCAAGTACGGCCTCGGCGGTGGGTTTGCCGGCATATCGGCGGACATGATGGTCGCGATCATGGCTGCGCTTTGCGCGCTGGCGGCGTCGGTTGCGGCAATGTCCTTCTTCGCCGGCGTCGATGAATCGGCGGATTTCGTCTTCAACGAAACCCATTTCGACAAGCTGACAGGACTGCTGGGGCGCCCGGCGATGGTCGGCAAAATCGCCGAGGCGGCATGCACGACAAGCCGGACCGGCGAACCGGTGTTCCTGATCGACATCGACATCGACCGGTTCAAGCAGATCAATGACGCGATCGGCTATACCCAGGGCGACGAACTGATCCGCGCCTTCACCAAGCGGCTGCAGAGCTGCGTGCCCGCACGCGCGCTGATCGGGCGCATCGGCGCCGGCGAGTTCGCGGTGCTGCTGCCGGATCATCAGATCCCGGGAACGATGGAAAGCATGGTCGAAAGGCTCATCGACGAAATGATGGAGCCCTATGAACTCAGCAGCCATCAGCAATCGGTGAGCCTGTCGGTGGGTATCGTGGCCATGCCCAAGGATGGCGTCGATCCGGTGCTTATCCTGCGCCGCTCCAACCTGGCGCTGCAGAATGCGCGCGCCAGCGGCGTCGGCAACTGGTCGGTCTTCGACAGCGAGATGGGGCGTGTCGCCGATTATCGCCAGTGGGTCGAATCCGAGTTGCACACTGCTTTCGAACGCGGGGATTTCGACCTTCACTATCAGCCGCAGCTCGACCTGCCGACCGGCCGCATCGTCGGCTATGAAGCCCTGATCCGCTGGAACCACCCCGAACGCGGCATGATCCCGCCCATGGAGTTCATCCAGATCGCCGAGGAAACCGGGATGATCAATCCGATCGGCGAGTGGGTTCTGCGCAAAGCCTGCAGCGACGCCCGCCATCTGCCGGACGATTGCTTCGTCGCCGTCAACATCTCGCCGGTCCAGTTCATGACCAAGGACTTCGTCGGTATCGTCCGCGACGCGATGAGGGCCACCGGCATCAAGCCGTCACGGCTGGAACTGGAAGTCACCGAGACGGCGATGATGCAGGATCGCGACCGTGCGGCCGCCATCCTGAAAGAGCTTGCCGAAATGGGCATCTCGGTCGCCGTCGATGATTTCGGCACCGGTTACTCCAACCTCAGCTATCTCATCGACTTCTCGTTCGGCAAGCTCAAGATCGACCGTTCCTTCGTCAGCCGCATCGACACCGATTCCAGCTCGGGCGCGGTCGTCTCGACCATTGTCGGGCTCTCGCGTGCACTCGGCGTCAGCATCATCGCCGAAGGCGTCGAGACCGAGAGCCAGGCGACATTGCTACGGGCAGCTGGCTGCGAAGTGGTGCAGGGTTACCTGTTCGGCCGGCCGGCTCCGCTCAAGTTCAGCGTGACTGACGCCCACGCCACCGATGAAGTCCGGCGCGTCGCCAATCTGCATTGAACGCATCGTTTCAGCGACGCGCGGACAACACCTTGAACATACCGTCGCGGGCAAGTTCCGCGTGGCTGGAGAAGGCGGTCTTGAGAACCGGCTCGTAAGGCAGTTGGCGATTGGCGACCATGAACAGCCGCCCGCCCGGCTTCAACGCCTTGCCTGCCGCGTGGATCATGCCGGCGCCGATTTCCGGCTCAGCCGCACGGGCGCGGTGGAATGGCGGGTTCATGACGATGGCGTCATAGCGCCGCTCGACAGGTTCGGCGAGCAGATCGAGCCAGAAGAAGCCCGGCACCAGGGCCGCCGCGCCGAGATTGCGCTTGGCCGCCTCCAGCGCCGCGAAATCCGCCTCGTAGAGGTCAAGCGCCGTGATGCCAGGGGACCGTGAAGCGACTTCCGCCGCCACATAACCCCAGCCGGCACAGAAATCGGCGATGTTGCCACGCAGATCGCCGGGCAAATTATCCACCAACAGTTTCGAGCCGACGTCGATCCGATCAAAGGAGAACATGCCGGGCGCGGTGTGGAATCGGCCTTCGACCAGCAAGACGGGATTGGCGGCACGCAACTCTTGTGCGGCCGCCGGATCGGCAGGACGGCGCAGCCAGAAGGCAATGCCGTGATATTTCGGCATATGGCCATCGAGCGGCACAAGCTCGTCGATGCGCTTGCGCAGGCTGGCGATGCCATCATCCTTGCCGCCGGCAACGACGATCAATCCGCCCGGCACCACGCGCTCCAGCGCTTCCGCGATGCGCAGTTCGTTCTGCCCGCGATGGCGGCCGGCGAGCACCAGCGCGGCATCGAAACCGTCCCCCTCCGGTTGCGGCGTAACCGTGAATTTCGCCGCCTGCAACGCGCGGAAATGCGGGCGGAAGCCCTGCACGACATGCAGCGCGGCCTCGAAACCCTGCGGCAGCCGCAGGCCAGGCTCGGCGCCGAGGAAGAGCATGCGCTCATCCTTTCGCGGCAGAGCGATGGCCTCGGCCTCGAACGGATGGAACAGCGTCTTCAGCGCCTCAGCGGACATGCCTTTGCTCCATAAACGAAAGCGGGGGCGACATAAGCCCCCCCCGCTTCGATTTTCCTGTCAGACCGCTCAGGCGGCGTCTTCTTCGCCTTCGGACTTCTTGTCGCGGACGATTTCCTTGCCCGAGGCCTGGTCGACGACCTTCATCGAGAGGCGGACCTTGCCGCGCTCGTCGAAGCCCATCAGCTTGACCCAGACCTTGTCGCCTTCCTTGACGACGTCGGAGGTCTTGGCAACGCGCTCGTTGGCGAGTTGCGAGATGTGGACCAGGCCGTCGCGGGGACCGAAGAAGTTGACGAAGGCGCCGAAATCAGCGGTCTTGACGACCGTGCCTTCGTAGATTTCGCCGACTTCCGGCTCGGCGACGATGGTGTGGATCCACTTCTTCGCCGCCTCGATCTCCTTGGCGTTCGAGGAAGCGATCTTGACCGTGCCGTCGTCCTCGATGTTGATCTTGGCGCCGGTCTTCTCGACGATCTCGCGGATGACCTTGCCGCCCGAGCCGATGACGTCGCGGATCTTGTCGGTCGGGATGTGCATCACCTCGATGCGCGGCGCGAACTCACCGAGTTCGGGACGGGCACCGGTCAGGGCATGAGCCATTTCGCCGAGAATGTGCTGGCGGCCATCCTTGGCCTGGTCCAGCGCGATCTTCATGATCTCCTCGGTGATGCCTTCGATCTTGATATCCATCTGCAGCGAGGTGATGCCGCTGGTGGTGCCGGCGACCTTGAAGTCCATATCGCCGAGGTGATCTTCATCACCCAGGATGTCGGACAGAACGGCGAAGCGCTCGCCTTCCTTGATCAGGCCCATGGCGATACCGGCGACGGGCTTGGCCAGCGGAACGCCGGCATCCATCAGCGCCAGCGAGGTGCCGCAGACGGTGGCCATCGAGGACGAGCCGTTGGACTCGGTGATCTCGGAGACGACGCGCAGCGTGTAGGGGAACTGGTCGGCGCTCGGCAGCATCGGGCGGATGGCGCGCCAGGCGAGCTTGCCGTGGCCGATTTCACGGCGGCCCGGCGAACCCATGCGGCCGGTCTCACCGACGGAATAGGGAGGGAAGTTGTAGTGAAGGAGGAACTTCTCCTTGTACATGCCGGTCAGCGAATCGACATACTGCTCGTCTTCGCCGGTGCCGAGCGTGGCAACGACCAGCGCCTGGGTCTCGCCGCGGGTGAACAGCGCCGAACCGTGGGTGCGCGGCAGCACGCCGACTTCGGAAACGATCTTGCGGACCGTCTTCAAGTCACGGCCATCGATGCGCGAGCCGGTGTCGAGGATGTTCCAGCGCACGACCTTGGCCTGCAGTTCCTTGAACACCGAACCGATCTGCTCGGACGTGTACTTGGCCTCGTCGCCTTCGGCCGGGGCGAAGGCTGCCTTGACCTTTGCCTTGACGGCGTCGACGGCGGCGTAGCGCTTCTGCTTGTCGACGTTCTTGTAGGCGTTGCTGAGCTCGTCACCAACGATCTTCAGCATCTCGGCTTCGAGCACGGAATAGTCCGGCGCCGTGAAATCGCGCGGCTCCTTGGCGGCGACCTCGGCCAGCTTGATGATGGCGTCGATGACCGGCTGGAAGCCCCTGTGACCGAACATGACGGCGCCGAGCATCAGCTCTTCGCCAAGTTCCTTGGCTTCGGACTCAACCATCAGCACGGCGTCGGCGGTGCCGGCGACGACGAGGTCGAGCTTGGATTCCTGCATCTCGTCGATGTGCGGGTTGAGAACGTATTCGCCGTTGATGTAACCAACACGGGCACCGCCAACCGGGCCCATGAAGGGAACGCCCGACAGGGTCAGCGCGGCCGAGGTGGCGACGATCGACAGGATGTCCGGATCGTTCTCGAGGTCATGCTGGACCACGGTGACGACGATCTGCGTGTCGTTCTTGTAGCCGTCGGCGAAGAGCGGGCGGATCGGGCGGTCGATGAGGCGGGAAACCAACGTTTCCTTCTCGCTCGGACGACCCTCACGCTTGAAATAGCCGCCCGGAATCTTGCCGGCGGCATAGGTCTTTTCCTGGTAGTTGACGGTCAGCGGGAAGAAGTCGAGGCCGGGCTTCGGCTCCTTCATCGAAACGACGGTGGCCAGCACCTTGGTCTCGCCGTAGGTGGCAAGCACGGCGCCATCAGCCTGGCGCGCGATCTTGCCGGTTTCGAGGATGAGCGGACGGCCGCCCCATTCGATTTCCACTTTGTGGTGGTTGAACATATCTTGTCCTTAATAAGCGGAAAGGGGCGCGCCGTTTCACGGTGCGCGGATGCCCTTTCCCTGGCTTCCTTTCTCGGGCAGCCACGGGCAAGACAACGGGAAGCTCGGGTGGTTTCAGCGCGGTGAGCGCGCGAGCGTCCTGCAATCCTGCCCCATGACCGTCCATGGGCGGTTTCGAGTGGCCCTCTGCGCGCTCGAAACCGGGTCTGGCCAATCCATAAGACTGGCAGAATGCGCGACTGGCGGGCTTTCCGAGGAAAGCCCGCCAGTCAATTCGTCAACGGCGCAGACCGAGCTTCTCGATCAACGTCTGGTAGCGCGCGTCGTCCTTGCGCTTGAGATAATCAAGCAGGCTGCGGCGCTGGGAGACGAGAGCGAGCAGACCACGGCGGGAATGGTTATCCTTCTTGTGGTCCTTGAAGTGGTCGGTCAGGTTCTTGATGCGCTCGGAAAGGATGGCCACCTGGACTTCCGGAGAACCGGTATCGCCCTTGGCGGTTGCGAATTCACCCATCAATTCCTGTTTGCGCTCGGCAGTAATCGACATCGTGCTTTTCCTTATCTGTTCGAGGAAACGGGTCGCCCTCAGCCGGGATGTCGTCCAGCAGGGGCCGGTGCAAGCAAAGCGTCGTGGCGCTATGCTGCGGCGCATATAGTGCAATTCCCCGGAAAACACCAGCCCAATTCACAAGCCGGCTTTTCCAGCCCAAATGGCAAGTTTTGTCGCTGCTAAAGCCATTTCTTCCACTTGAAGAAGGCAATCAGCCCGACCGCCACAACTGCCATGAACAGGAGCGATACGGGATAGCCGTAGTAGGACTTCAGCTCCGGCATGTTCCATGGCGAGGATTCAGGATCGAAGTTCATGCCCCAGACACCGACCAGGAAGGTGAGCGGCATGAAAATGACCGAGACGATGGTGAGATAGCTGATGACGTCGTTGGTGCGGGCCTGGCTCAGCGACAGGTGCATCTCGATCAGCCCCGTCAGCATGTCGCGCTGGGTCTCGACCAGCTCGATCAGCCTGAGCGAATGGTCGAGCGTGTCGTTGAGGAAAACCTTGGTTTCAGCCTTCACATAAGGCACGTCGTTGCGGATCAGCGTCGCCAGCGCATCGCGCATCGGCCACAGCACGCCTTTGAGGACATTGGCGTCGCGCCGCAATTCGTGCAGCTGCCGCATCTGATGCTTGTGCGGTGAGTGCAGCATCTCATCCTCGATGCTGTCGACCAGATCGCCGGCCGCCTCGATCGGCGGGAAATAGCTGTCGACGATGGCGTCGATCAGCGCATAGGCGAGATAATCGGCGCCGCGCGCCCGCAACCGGTTGGGCGCCGAACTCTCGATGCGCTTGCGCACGGGATCGAACGGGTCGCCCTCGCGCTCCTGGAAGGTGACGACGAAGTTCTCGCCGACGAAGAGGGCAATCTGTTCATAGCGGTGCGAGGTGACATCGTCGATCATGCGGACAACGACGAAGGCATGGTCCTCGAAGAAGTCGACCTTTGGCCGCTGGCCGGTGTTGACGACGTCCTCCAGCGCCAGCGGATGCAGATTGAAGATGCGGCCGATCTCCTCGATCAGCTGGATGTTGGCGAGACCGGTGCAGTCGAGCCAGATGACAGGCCATTTGTGGCAATTGGCCTCGACATCGTCGATGCTGGCGTTTTCGATGGTCTTGTACTTCTGCGGCGAGATCATCGTCAGCCGCAGTTCCGAACGGCGCGCCGCCGGATCGGCGATCAGCGTGCCTGGCGAGGCCCCGACCGGTGGCCGCCGCGTCTTCACCGGCGTCCGCTTTTTCACCGCCTCGGCCTTTGCCATGTGCCCCTCGAGCGTAGAATGAAACCGAGATTAGGCGACAGCCGTCACCCGGCAAAGACCCGCTTGGGCTTGAACATGCCGTGCTCGATGGCGCCGATGGCGACCAGCTTGCCGCGTGCCGTGGCGCAAGCTTCCTCGGCTTCGACAGGCGCGTCGCGGCCACGGATGATGACCGGATTGCCAAGGCGGATCTTGGTCGCCGCGTCGTCGCTGATGGCGATCTGCGGCAGACAATCGAGCGCGGCGGACGTATCGACCAGAAGCGCATCGATCGCCCCGAAATCGACCGGCGCTTCCACAACGTCGACGGCATCGGCCGCTTCCGACTTGCTTTCGCCCTCAATGTCTTCGCCCACAACGTCTTCGCCCGGCGCGCCGAAGCGGGCCGCCTCGAGTTCCGCGACGGTGACGAAATCCTCCTGTGTGAACGGCTCGACCTCGACCCGGCGCAATTCGCTGATATGGCCGAAGCAGCCGAGATCGCGGCCCATGTCGCGGGCCAGCGAGCGCACATAGGTGCCCTTGCCGCATTCGACTTCGAAAACAGTCTGATCGGCACCGTGCTCGACGATGTCGAGACGGCCGATCTCGATTTCGCGGGCCGGAATATCGACCGTCTCGCCTTCGCGGGCAAGGTCATAGGCGCGTTCGCCCGCAATCTTGATGGCCGAGAATTGCGGCGGCGTCTGCATGATGACGCCGGTGTATTTGGAAAGTAGCGCCCTGACCTCGGCTTCCGACGGTCGCTGGTCAGCCTCTTTCGTCACCGGCCCTTCGAGGTCGTCGGTCGAGCGCTCCTGCCCCCAGGCCACGGTGAAGCGATAGACCTTGGCGCCGTCCTGCACGTAGGGAACGGTCTTGGTGGCTTCGCCGAGCGCGATCGGCAGCATACCGGACGCCAGCGGGTCCAGCGTCCCGGCATGGCCGGCCTTTTCGGCCTGGAACAGCCATTTGATCTTGGAGACGGCCTCGGTCGAACCCATGCCGACGGGCTTGTCCAGCACCACCCAGCCGGAGACCGGCCGGCCCTTCTTCTTGCCGCGGCGCGCCATTATTCGCTGTCCTTGCCTTCTTTGGCCTTGTCGTCTTTGGCCCTGTCTTCTTGGGCCTTGTCTTCTTGGGCCTTGTCGTCGTCCGCGTCGAGATCACGCGCCACTTCGGGCGACTTCAGCAGGTCGTTGATCCTGGCGAAATTGTCGAAGGAGGTGTCCAGCCTGAAGCGGAACTCCGGCATGTATTTCATTTGCCGAAGCGCGCCGGAGACACGGCCGCGGACAAATTTCGCATGCTTGTTGAGCGCCTCGATCACGGCCTCGGCATCCTTGGCGCCGAGCGGAGAAACAAAGGCAGTGGCGATCTTGAGATCGGGCGACATACGCACTTCGGAGACCGAAACGACCGAATTCTCGATCAGCGGGTCGATGATGTCGCCGCGCTGCAAGGTTTCGGAGAGCGCATGGCGCACCTGCTCGCCGACGCGCAGCATGCGCTGGGATGGGCCGGATGTGGTGGAACGGGGCATTTTTCTCAATCCTGAAAGCGTGAGGCTCGGGATAGGACCGTGCCTCATGTCTCAAACAGTCATTCTCAACAGGCGATCTCAACAGGCTTGAGGGCGGCGGCCTTTCGACCACCGCCCGATATTAGCAAGCCACTCGAACTCAGAGCGTCCGGGTCACCATCTCGACGCGGAAGCACTCGATGACGTCGCCGACCCGCATGTCCTCGTAGTTCTGGAAGGCCATGCCGCATTCCTGGCCGCCTGGGACTTCCGAAACCTCGTCCTTGAAGCGCTTGAGGGTCTTCAGCGTGCCTTCGTGGATGACGACGTTGTCGCGGATCAGGCGCACGCCCGCACCGCGTTCGACCTTGCCTTCGGTGACACGGCAGCCGGCGATCTTGCCGACCTTGGTGATGTCGAAGATCTCGAGGATCTCGGCATTGCCGATGAAGGTTTCGCGGCGCTCCGGCGACAGCAGGCCCGACAGAGCCGCCTTCACGTCATCCACGAGGTTGTAGATGATCGAGTAGTAGCGGATCTCGATGCCAGCGGCCGCGGCGGCGGCACGTGCCTGCACGTTGGCGCGGACGTTGAAGCCGATGATCGCCGCACCCGACGTTTCCGCCAGCGAGACGTCGCTTTCGGTGATGGCGCCGGCGCCGGCGTGGACGATGCGCGCACGCACCTCGTCCGTGCCGAGCTTGTCCAATGCGGCGTTGATCGCCTCGATCGAACCCTGCACGTCGCCCTTGATGACCAGCGGGAATTCCTTCAGCCCGCTCGTCTGCAACTGCGACATCATCTGTTCGAGCGAGCCGCGCTGGCCGGCATGCCTGGCGACCGCCTTCTCGCGGGCCAGACGCTGGCGATACTCGGTGATCTCGCGGGCGCGGGCCTCGTTGTTGACCACGGCGAAGCGGTCGCCGGCCTGCGGCGTGCCCTGAAGGCCGAGTACCTCGACCGGCATTGCCGGCGGCGCTTCCTTGATCTGCTCGCCGCGATCGTTGACCAGAGCGCGCACCCGGCCCCATTCGTTGCCGGCGACGAGGATGTCGCCCGGCATCAAGGTGCCGGTCTGCACCAGCACGGTGGCGACGGGGCCACGGCCCTTGTCGAGCTGCGCCTCGATGACGACACCCTCGGCGGTGCGGTCCGGATTGGCCTTCAGGTCGAGGATTTCGGCCTGCAGCAGGATCGCCTCGAGCAGCTTGTCGAGATTGGTGCCCTTGGTCGCCGACACTTCGACGTCCAGCACTTCACCGCCCATGGATTCGACGAAGACCTCATGGCGCAGCAGTTCGGAGCGAACCTTCTGCGGATCGGCGTCATGCTTGTCGATCTTATTGATCGCCACGATGATCGGAACGCCGGCCGCCTTGGCATGGCTGATCGATTCGATCGTCTGCGGCATCACGCTGTCGTCGGCCGCCACCACCAGGATGGCGATGTCGGTGGCCTGGGCGCCGCGAGCGCGCATCGCCGTGAAGGCGGCGTGGCCGGGCGTGTCGATGAAGGTGATCTTCTGACCATTCTTCTCGACCTGATAGGCGCCGATATGCTGGGTGATGCCGCCGGCCTCGCCGGAAACGACATTGGCATTGCGGATGGCATCAAGCAGCGAGGTCTTGCCGTGATCGACGTGGCCCATGATGGTCACGACCGGCGGACGCGACACCAGGTCCTCGGCATTGTCGGCGATGTTGAACAGGCCTTCCTCGATGTCGGACTCGGCGACGCGGCGGACCGTGTGGCCGAATTCGGTGGCGACCAGTTCGGCCGTGTCGGCGTCGATGACGTCGCCCGGCTTCAGGATCTGGCCCTGCTTCATGAAGAACTTGACCACATCGACCGCACGTTCGGACATGCGCTGCGCCAGTTCCTGGATGGTGATGGTCTCAGGCAGGATCACTTCGCGCATGACTTTCTCGCGCGGTTCATTGTGCATCGCGCGCTTGAACTTTTCCTGGCGGCGACGCATCGACGACAGCGAACGGGCCCGCGCATCCTCGTCGGAAAGCGCGGAGTTCAGCGTCAGCTTGCCACGGCGGCGGTCTTCCTCGCCCTTGGTCGGCTTGGCCGGACGCGCCACTTCGGGCGTGACCGGGCGGCGCACCGGTGCACCGGCACCTGTCCGCTTCGGCTTGACCTCTTCCTCCTCGTCGGCGGTCGCCAACTCGGCTGCCAGCGGCGCGCGGCGGCGCGCCTCTTCCTCGGCACGACGGCGGGATTCGGCTTCCGTCTGCAGGCGTGCCTCTTCCTCGGCCTGACGGCGCGCGGATTCCTCACGCTCACGCTTGCGGCGCTCTTCGTCCTCGGCGCGGCGCTTGGCTTCCTCGGCGGCGCGCTGACGGTCCTCGACCTCGCGGACCTTGGAGCCTTCAAGCGCCCTGCGACGCGCTTCCATTTCGGAGCGCGACAGTTCGTTCAGCACCATGCCGCTGCGCTCGACCGGAGGCGGCGGGGGCGGAGGCGCCTTGGGCGCTTCCTGCACCACGGGTGGCGCGGCCACGACCGCCGCGGGCTTCGGCGTGAAGACGGGCGCGGGGGCAGCAGCAACCGGCTCCGGCTTGTCGCCGGGCAGCGAGAACTTGCGCTTCTTGGTCTCGACCACGACCGACTTGGTACGGCCATGCGAGAAGTTCTGGCGCACGGTGCCCTGTTCCATGCCGGGGCGCTTCAACGTCAAGGTCTTCTTCGGCGTAACGCTCAACGTCTTGTCGTCGCCCGATTTCGTATCGCTCATTCCATATCCTCTGCAGCATCATCTTCGTCAGCAACGGCCGCAAGCATTGCCAGATCGTCCGGGGTACCGCCCCGATATCGGTCAAGCGCAACCATGCGCTTCTGGACCGCCTTACCCGCGTCTCCCGCGAGGACGGCAGCATGTATCACATTTGTACCCCCCAATGCCAAGCTCAACTCGGCCTCGGAGAAAAGTTTGTAGGCAAGGATGGAGGGGCCGCCGATATGGACGGTCGCCCGCCGCGCCTGGCTGATCTTGCGTACGCCGTCGTCGGACGCCTCGGTCGCGTGGAGCACGAAAAGTGCCAGTCCACCGCGCACTGCGCTCTCGACCTTGGTGGCACCAAGAGAAATCGCGCCTGCTTTGCGGGCAAGGCCCAGCATACCCAGAGCGGATCTGGAAAGCAGCCCGTCGACCATGCCGCCCAGATCGGGCGGCACGACCACCTGTGCCTTAAAGGCGCGGGCAAAGAGGTTCTTTTCCGCCGCCTTCTCGATATGTAGGCGGTCAGCGCTCACCCAGCAACCGCGGCCGGGCAGATTTCTCTTGAGATCCGGAACGACGGCCGAATCCGGGCCGACGACGAACCGGATCAATTCATCTGGTTCGGCCTGCTTGCGGGTGACGATGCAGGTGCGATCGTTCATCTCGTCGAAGGGCGGGTTGTGTGCGATGCGGTTTCACCTCACGCACCAACGGCTTCGTCAGCCGGTGCTTCTTCGGCTGCAAGCTCGTCTTCGGTGATCCAGCCGGCCTTGAGACGGGCATTCAGCACCATCTGCTCGGCATCGGCGCGCGAAACGCCATGATTGGCCAGAACGCCGGGATACACCTTGGTCTCGCCGTCCTTGCGTTCCTTCCAACCGGTCAGGTCGTCGGCGGCATAGCCGGCGAAATCCTCGATCGTCTTCACGCCGTCCTCGCCGAGCGTCACCATCATGGCGGTGGTGATGCCGGGGATTTCACGCAGCTCGTCCGAGACGCCCAGCGCCTTGCGCTTGTCGTCATGCTCGGCTTCGATCTTCTCGAGATATTCGCGGGCACGGGTCTGGATTTCCGACGCGGTGTCCTCATCGAAGCCGTCGATCGAGGCGATTTCGCCGGCATCGACATAGGCGACTTCCTCGACGCTGGTGAAGCCTTCCGAGGCCAGCACCTGGCCGACCATCTCGTCGACGTCGAGGGCTTCCATGAACAGCGCCGAGCGCTCGACGAATTCCTTCTGGCGGCGTTCGGATTCCTCTGCCTCGGTCAGGATGTCGATATCCCAGCCGGTGAGCTGCGAGGCGAGACGCACGTTCTGACCGCGGCGGCCGATGGCCAGCGACAGCTGATCGTCGGGAACCACCACTTCGATGCGCTCCGCGTCCTCGTCGAGCACGACCTTGGCGACTTCCGCCGGCTGCAGCGCGTTGACGATGAAGGAGGCGGCCGAGGGCGACCACGGAATGATGTCGATCTTCTCGCCCTGCAGTTCGCCGACGACGGCCTGGACGCGGCTGCCGCGCATACCGACGCAGGCGCCGACCGGATCGATCGAGCTGTCACGCGAGATGACGGCGATCTTGGCGCGCGAGCCCGGGTCGCGGGCGACCGACTTGATCTCGATGATGCCGTCGTAGATTTCCGGCACTTCCATGGTGAAGAGCTTGGCCATGAACTGCGGATGGGTGCGCGACAGGAAGATCTGCGGGCCGCGCTGCTCGCGACGCACGTCGTAGACATAGGCGCGGACGCGGTCGCCATATTTGTAGTTTTCGCGCGGGATCAGCTCGTCGCGGCGGATGATCGCCTCGCCACGGCCGAGATCGACGATGACGTTGCCATACTCGACGCGCTTGACGGTACCGTTGACGATCTCGCCGATGCGGTCCTTGTATTCGTCATACTGGCGGTCGCGCTCGGCCTCGCGCACCTTCTGCACGATGACCTGCTTGGCCGACTGGGCCGCGATGCGGCCGAAATCCATCGGCGGCAGCTGTTCGGCGATGAAGTCGCCAAGCTGGGCATCGGGATTGCGCTCGCGCGCCGAGGAAATGGCGATCTGGGTGGCGTAGTCATCGACTTTCTCGACCACTTCCATCAGCCGCTGCAGCTTCATCTCACCGGTGTTGGGATTGATGTCGGCGCGGATGTTGGTCTCCTGGCCGTAACGCGAGCGCGCCGCCTTCTGGATCGCATCGGCCATGGCGGCGATGACGATCGACTTGTCGATCGACTTTTCACGCGCGACGGCGTCGGCAATCTGCAGCAGTTCAAGTCTGTTGGCGCTTACAACCATGTTTTTTCTCCCGAGCCTGTCAGCCGGGCTTTTACGCCCGGCAGCTCAATCAACTTTCCTGTTCGTGTTCTTCCGTGGCGTCGGCTTCCGTACCCTCGGGCACGTCGTCGTCCGGCTCGCCGCGACGTTTCTTGGCTTCCTTGCGCGCCCTGTTGTCCTTCGACAACGCATCGCGGATGAGGTCGTCGGTCAGGATCAACCGGGTCTCGGAAATGGCGTCGTAGGGTACGCGCACCGTCGGCTCCTCGCCATAGGCCGCCTTGTCGCGCTCGATGAGCACATCGTTCTCACCAGCCTCGGCGATCTTGCCCTTGAAACGCTTGCGATCGGCGACGACGACCGATGTTTCCATCTTCACCAAATGGCCGGTCCAGGTCACGAAATCCGATTTGCGCACCAGCGGCCGATCGATGCCGGGCGAAGAGACTTCGAGATGATACGCCTTCTCGATCGGATCGTCGACATCGAGCGCCGGCGACACCGCGCGGCTGACCTCTTCGCAATCCTCGACGGTCATGGTGCCGTCCTCGCGCTCGGCCATGATCTGCAGCGTCAGCCCGTTCTGGCCGGACAGATGCACCCGCACGAGGCGAAAGCCGATGCCGCGCAGCACCGGCTGGATGATCAGCGCGATGCGCGCATCGATACCGCTTTCGCGGATGATGCGGTCGTCACCTTCGCTTGTCATTGCAGTCATCAATTGCCTGTCGTTCGTTTCGCAATGTTCTTTGGTTTGCGCATCGGAACCATCCGAAACCGCTTCGCACTTTTCGGTCCGATTCACCCGGCAGGTAATAAAAAAGAGCGGGACCGGGTGGACCCACTCTTCGTCATACCGACCAAGAATTTGAGGCTGATATAAACGAACACCGCCTGTGTTTCAAGCCCGCCGTGACAGCTCGCCGTGCAAGACCGGCAAAAGCCCTGACGGCGTCAGCATTGCTCCAGGCGCATGGCGCCCATGCGGCAACCCCCCCTGCGAAAGGCGGCAGGGTGTCTTATTTATTAGCCACGACACGAATGGACGCGGCGCTGTGGCGCGCGAAAGGACAAAATCATGGGCAACCGCAGACTACTTTCCGCCTTGGGCGACCTCTTCACCGCATTCGGCGGCGCGGTCGCCGCCTCGCGCGCCGTGGAAGCCGGCCGCAAGCCGCGTGCCGACGACCTGCGCAAGCTGGACATGGACCCGGCTATCTTCAACAGGATCGGCCGTTTTTGAAATCCGACATAGGCGCCGTGAGGGCGCCTATGTCCTGACAAAGGTCAGATAGGCCGGCCGCCGGCCCTCGCGAATGGCCTTCGCCTCGTAACGCGTACCCGGCCAGCCCTCATACGGCCTGTTCCAGTCGCCGGCATCCACCGCTTGCCATGCGAAGGCGCCATGCGCCCGGCAATGCAGCAAGGTCCAGTTCACATAAGTGTCGATGTCGGACGCGAAGCGGAACTTTGAGCCTGGCTTCAGGACGCGCGCGAAGCGGTCGAGATTGACCGCACTGACGAAGCGCCGTTTCCAGTGCTTCTTCTTCGGCCAGGGATCCGGATAGAGAAGATCGATGCCGTCGAGCGATGCCGGCGGCAGCCAATCGAGCAGCCGGGTGGCATCGTCATCGAAGACACGCAGATTGGCCAGCGGCCGCTGCCTAACTGCCATCATCATCTTGGCCATGCCGTTGACGAAGGGCTCGACGCCGACAAATCCGGTTGTCGGCGCCTCGATGGCGCGGTGCAGAAGATGTTCGCCGCCGCCAAAGCCGATCTCAAGGCGAACGGCCGAGACGTCGGCTTCGAACAGGGTGCGCAGCTCCGACGGCGCTTCAGCCGTCAGATCGAGTCGGTAGGTGCCGAGACCGCTTTCCAGGGCAGCCGCCTGCTGCGGGCGGACCGGCTTGCCACGCCGACGGCCGAAGAAGGCTTCGGTCGCACGGCTTGGCCTGTCGTCGGGGCTCATCTGGTGCCGCAGGATCTGTCGGGCGCTCAGGCCGCGACAGCATCCTTGAGCGCCTTGGCCAGATCGGTCTTCTCCCAGGAGAAGGACCCGTCACGGCCAGCCTTGCGGCCAAAATGGCCATAAGACGACGTTTTGGCATAGATCGGCTTGTTGAGATCGAGATGACGGCGGATGCCGGATGGCGACAGGTCCATCACGGTGCGCAGCGCATCCTCGAGCTTTGCCTCGTCGACCTTGCCGGTGCCGTGCAGGTCGACATAGACCGACAAGGGCTGGGCGACGCCGATGGCGTAGGAAAGCTGGATGGTGCAGCGGTCGGCAAGCTTGGCCGCCACGACATTCTTGGCCAGATAGCGCGCCGCGTAGGCCGCCGAACGGTCGACCTTGGTGGTGTCCTTGCCGGAGAAGGCGCCACCGCCGTGCGGTGCCGCACCGCCATAGGTATCGACAATGATCTTGCGGCCGGTCAGCCCGGCATCGCCGTCCGGTCCGCCAATGACGAACTTGCCGGTCGGGTTGATGTACCACATGCAGTCGTCGGCGATCTTGAGGTCGCCGAGCGCCTCGCGGATGTAGGGTTCGACGACCTTGCGGACCTTCTTGGAATCCCAGCTTGAATCCAGATGCTGGGTCGACAGCACGATCTGCGTAGCCTCGGCGGCCTTGCCGTCCACGTAGCGGACGGTGACCTGGCTCTTGGCGTCCGGCCCGAGCTTACCGGCCTCGCCATTATTCTGGTGACGGGCGGCGGCCAGAAGTTCGAGGATCTTGTGGCTGTAGTAGATCGGCGCCGGCATCAGGTCCGGCGTTTCGCGGCAAGCATAGCCGAACATGATGCCCTGGTCGCCGGCACCTTCTTCGCCCTGGCGATCGGCGGCGTTGTCGACGCCCTGGCCGATGTCAGGCGACTGGCCATGCAGCAGGACTTCGATCTTCGCCGTCTTCCAGTGGAAACCGGCCTGTTCGTAGCCGATCTCGCGGATAGCCTTGCGGGCGACAGATTTGAACTTCGCCGGATTCACGACAGGGTGGCCCGCCGCGTCCATGAGGACGTTGCCGGCCTTGTCCTTCTTCAGCAGCGTCTCTGGAACGCGCACCTCGCCGGCGATGACGACGCGGTTGGTGGTCGCCAAGGTCTCGCAGGCGACGCGGACTTTCCACGGGTCCATGCCGGTCTTCTTGGCCTCACGGTAGACCAGATCGACAATCTCGTCGGAAATCCGGTCACAGACTTTGTCGGGATGGCCCTCGGCAACGGATTCCGAGGTAAAGAAGTAGTTCTGCCGCGTCACGGGTGTCCCCTCTTGAAAAACGATCGGCAGGCTGCCGATTTTGGCGCGCCACGTGTTAGCGGGGCAAAGCGCTGCTCGTCAAGCGTCGCCGCCGTCCTGGCATGAATGTCGGAGCCGATATTTTATGCCACCGGCGGCGCGGTGCCGCCGGTTCGAAGCGCATTACGGATCAGTCGAGATCGTCGGCGGCGAGCGACTTCACAAGGTCGATGATCCTTCGGCGCACCTTGACGTCGGCGATTTTGACAAAGGCACGGTTGAGCTGGAGTCCTTCTGGACTGCCGCAGAATTCGACGGCGAAAGCCATCGACGCATCCTCGGCAAAGCCGCGGTTGACTGAGGATTCCTGGCCTGGCGCATCCTCGAAAAAGAAGGCGACGGGCACGCCGAGTATGGAAGCAATCGCCTGCAGGCGGCTGGCGCCGACGCGGTTGGTGCCCTTTTCATATTTCTGGATCTGTTGAAATGTGATGCCGAGATTCTCGCCCAGCTTTTCCTGGCTCATTCCGAGCATATTGCGGCGAAGCCGGATGCGGCTTCCAACGTGGATGTCTATGGGATTCGGCTTTTTCTTGTTTTCTTCTGTCATTTTTTCCTCGCCGAATTTTTTCGGCTTTGTGATTTTTTTCTCGCCCAAACAAAGCCGGAGGCGACTGCCCCAACAGTATGATCCACCGGCTTCGAGAAATTTCAGGCGGTACAGTATGAGTTTCTAATGTGCCAACTGTCAATTCACCCGTAGCCTTTGCCTTACGTTCAACAGTGCCCCGCACAGCGCAAACAGCAACATGATCAGCATTCCGTTAATGCGTCGCTGCCCCTCGGAAACGACTGCCTGTTCGGCGATAGGCACCTTCACATCGATGGCCCCGCGCGCGTCGATCGCCAGCGCATCGACGATGCGTCCACGTTGGTCGACAACGGCCGAGATGCCATTGTTGGCGGCACGCAACAAGGGCAACCCGTTCTCCACAGCGCGAATCTGAGCCTGCCTGAAATGCTGATACGGCCCCGGCGTGTCGCCGAACCAGGCATCATTGGTAACGTTCACAATAAGCTGTGCTGACGTAGCGTCAACTGCCACCAGGTCGGGAAAGATCACCTCGTAGCAGATAAATGGCAGGGCACGAAGGCCGCCCGGCAGCGTGATGGCGTGGCGCTCGTTGCCGGCCGTGAATGTCATCGGCCCGGCGACGAGCTGTTCGATGCCGAAACGGCTGAGCAGATCGGCGAAAGGCAGGTATTCGCCAAACGGCACCAGATGGACCTTGTCGACGGCATCGGCGATTTCGCCCGTGTCGTCGATCGCCACCACCGAATTATAGTAGCGGCTGTCGGCGCCGGCGGCCGAGCTGCCTTCCTCGCGAACGACGCCGGCGATCAGCATCTGGCCGTCGCCCAGCATGTCGCCCAGCGCCGTCAACGCGTCAGGGCGCTCGGTGAAAAGGAACGGCACCGAGGTTTCCGGCCACAAGATCAGCTGCGGCCTGTCGTGACCGGGGTCCGGCGCCTTGGCGGACAGGCCCAGCAAGGTGGCGAAGATGCGATCGCGCACCGAGGCGTCCCACTTCTCCGACAGGTCCACGGCCGGCTGAACGATGCGGACATTCAAACTGCGCTCCGCAGGTTTTTCGGGAGCAGCGAGCCTGACATAGCCGAAGCCGACATGGGCGGCGGCGAGCACGACAAACAGCGCCGCGCCAAGGCGCAGGTGCCGGCGCGCCGCCAGCAGCGCCGGCAGCGCGAAGAGGAACACGGCGAGCGCGTTCATGCCGACCATGCCGGTCACCGAGACGCTCTGCATCAGAAGGGGCACGGGCATCGCCGCGTAGCCGATCGCATTCCAGGGAAAACCTGTGAACAGGAAGCCGCGCAGCCACTCGGCCAGCGCGAAGCCGAAGGCGAGTGCCGCGATGCGGCCGATATCGCTGCTCCACAAGAGCCGGGCGATCACTGTTGCAAAGCCATAGAAAAAGGCGAGCGCGAAGGGAATGCCGATCACCGCGAACGGAAGCGCCCAGGCAAAGCTGTCGGCCTCGACCAGCAGCGCCGAACCTATCCACCAGAGACCGGCGAGGAAATAGCCGAAGCCGAACCACCAGCCGACGGCAAAAGCCGGCCGCAGGCGCCGAAACAGGCTGCCGGAGGCTTCGCCGGTCGCGCCGTCGAGCAACCAGACCAGCACCGGAAACGAGATGAAGCAAGCGGCGAAGAAATCGTATGGCGCTTGGCCAAGCACCGCCAGGGCGCCTGCGAGAAAGGCCACGAGCGCGCGCCGCCAACCCCAAAGCAGAATTATCCGGCCGGCAAGGCGCACCATGCATACTTCCGAGTCGTGCGAATCAGGAAGGAAGATTTAACAGGCCGCGGTCCGCGCTCCAAACGCTGGCCGGTCGACTATGGTTTCCCACCGAAGCGGCTACCGGTGCCAGCCCTCTATCCGCATGCCACCAAGCCGTTCGGCCTCCTCGCGGGACACGACGCGGATGGTCTGCGAGAAAGTCCAGACGTGGCCTTCGGGATCGCGCGCCCGATACTGGCGTTCGCCGTAGAACTGGTCCGCCGGCTCCTGGATTATTACAGCACCGGCCGCCCGCGCCTGCTCGCAATGGCCATCCAGTCCGTCCTTCAACCTGACATAGACCGACTGCGTGTTCTTGCCCGAGACCGAAGCCGGGCTGGCGACATAATCGCTCCATTCGGAATCGACGATGATGGTGCAATCGCCGAACCGCATCTCGGCGTGGACGAGCTTGCCCTCGGCATCGCTGACCACCATGCTGCGCTCGAAGCCGAAAGCCGCTTCGAGCCAGTCCAACGCGGCACGCGGATCCCTGTAGAATACACCGGAACCCAGGCTCGCATGCTTGAACGGGTCGTCGATCGTCATCGAGCGCGCGAAACGCTCACGCCTGCTCGGTGCGCGCGGTGGCGCGCCGGCGGCGCTCGCCCTTCTGGCTCTGCACGATGCGCACGCGCTTGACGCGGCGCGGATCGGCATCGAGCACATGGAACTCGAAACCGGGGATGGCCTGCACCACCTCGCCGCGCGCCGGCACGCGGCCGAGCGTGTTGAAGATCATGCCGCCGATGGTGTCGACATATTCGCCATGTTCGCCGGCGGCGAAACCCTCGCCGATCATCTTGGCGACTTCGTCGATCTCGGCCTTGCCGTCGACGACGAACACGCCGTCACCGGCCTGGGTGATCATCGGCTCGTCGTCGTCATGCTCGTCCTCGATGTCGCCGACGACCATTTCGACGATGTCCTCGAGCGAGACAAGGCCATCCGTGCCGCCATATTCGTCAATGACCAGCGCCATTTGCGTGCGCGTCGTCTGCATGCGGCCCATCAGGTCGGAGGCAAGCATCGATGGCGGCACAAACAGAACCTGGCGGATCAGGTTGAGCTCGCCGATGGTGCGCGAAAGGTCGACCTGGGCAAGATCGAGCTGCGTGGCGATGGGCGTCTTCCTGGTCGTGCGGCCCTTCTTGACGCGCGCGAGCTTGGTGATGTGGGCCAGCACGTCGCGGATATGGACCATGCCGCGCGGGTCGTCGAGCGTCTCGGAATAGACCGGCATGCGGGAATGGCCGGATTGTTCGAACGTGCCCAGGAGGTCGCCGAGCGTCGTCGTGATCTCGACCCCCTGGATGTCGGTGCGCGGCACCATGACGTCCTCGACCCGCACCTCGCGCAGGCGCAAGATGTTGTTGAGCATGGCGCGTTCGCCAGGCGAAAAGGCGCCGGCATCACTCGCCGTCTCGGCCAGCGCGCCGGCGATTTCCTCGCGCAGGCTGGTGCCGTTGCGTTGCCGGAACAGACCTAGCACGCGTTCGAACAGGGAGGGGCCGGCAGGCGAAGTTTCGCTGGCAACGCTGCCGGTAACTGTACTCGGACTTGATCCCTCTTCCGACGTATCGGAAGCCTTGGGTGCACTGCCGGCGTCGGGGCGGGCGGCAGTCTCTGGTTTGTCGTTCATCTTCGTCCGGTCAATTGGTCTTTTGTAGTTACGCGTAGGGATCGGGAATGGCAAGCCTTGCAAGCGCTGCGCGTTCGACGGCTTCCATCGCCTCGGCCTCGGTGTCGGTCTCGTGGTCGTAGCCCATGAGGTGCAGCAGGCCGTGGATCACGAGATGGGTGATATGGTTCTCCAAGGGCTTGTCTTCCAGTGCCGCCTCGCGCGCCACGGTTTCGGCGGCGAGCACGATGTCGCCCAGCATCGGCGGCAATGGACCATCCTTCACATGTGGAAAAGCCGGGAAAGACAAGACGTTGGTGGATTTGTCCTTGCCGCGCCAGCCCGCATTCAAGGTGCGGATATGAGCGTCGTCGGAAAAAACGATGCTGAGTTCGGAATGTCCTGCCGCACCAGTTTCGGCGAAAGCAGCCGCGACAGCGCGATCGACCAATCGCGCCAGGCTTGCCTCAGCGGGCCAGTCGCCTGCTTCAATCGATATATCGATCTCGACGGGAAGGCTCCCGTCGACGGATGTGCTGTCCTCAGGCATGAGGCCGCATCGTCAGATCAATTCTCGGCACCGAGGCCGCGCGCCAGCTTGGCGTCGCGGTCATAGGCCCTGACGATTTCCGCCACCAGCGGATGGCGAACGACGTCGATATCGTTGAAGCGCACGGTTACCGCGCCGGCCACACCGTCGAGCACACGCAAGGCCTCGACCAAGCCCGATTTGGTGCTCGGTGGCAGGTCGATCTGGGTGGGATCGCCGGTGACGATCATGCGCGAATTTTCGCCGAGACGGGTGAGAAACATCTTCATCTGCATCGGCGTGGTGTTCTGCGCCTCGTCGAGGATGACGGCGGCATGCGCCAGCGTGCGGCCGCGCATGAAGGCGAGCGGCGCGATTTCGATGACTTCGGCGGCAATCGCACGCTCGACCTTGTCGGCCGGCATCATGTCGTAGAGCGCGTCATAAAGCGGCCGCAGATAGGGATCGACCTTCTCCTTCATGTCGCCCGGCAGGAAGCCCAGCCGTTCTCCCGCCTCGACGGCCGGCCGCGACAGGATGATGCGTTCGACCATGCCGCGTTCGAGCAGCATGGCTGCGTGCGCCACCGCCAGATAGGTCTTGCCGGTGCCGGCCGGACCGATGCCGAACACCAGTTCCGACCGCTCCAGCGCCCGCATATAGGCGTCCTGGTTGAGCGAGCGGGCATAGATCGTCTTCTTGCGGGTGGCGATCTGGGCGGCGGAAACCTTGCCCTTGCGCTCCAGCGTCGGCAGCGTCAGCTGATCGTCGGCGGCGACCGCCATGCGCACGGCGCCGTCGACGTCGGACTGGCCGATATCGACGCCCTTCTGGAGGATCCCGTAGAGATTGTCCAAGGCGCGGCGTGCCTGCTCGGCGGCCGAAGCGGATCCCTTGATGGTCAGCTGGTTGCCGCGCGAGCGTATGTCGACGCCGAGCTTTTGCTCGAGCCGGGCAAGGTTTTCATCGAACTGGCCGTAAAGGGCGCTGGCAAGCTTGTTGTTGTCGAAAGTCAGAACGATGTGCGCCATATCAGAAGCCCCAGATGCCGGTACCGGGGGCAGGTTCTTCAGCTCTGCTGCGCTCAACCGTCTCTCCTCATCTGCCGAGACCCTCAGGCCAATTCGGCGAACAGGCTATTGTAGCCCGTCTTCGTGATTCGCACCTGGATAATGTCACCGATTTCGCCGGCCTTTTCATCAACAATAACCGGCTGCAGCCAGGGCGAGCGGCCAACCTTCTGGCCAGCCTGCCGGCCAGGCTTCTCGATCAGCGTGTCGATTGTACTGCCAATCAGGCTCAGACCGAAATCCTGCTGCTGCTTGAGAAGCAGTGCCTGCAGACGCTGCAGGCGCTCGTCCTTGACCGTTTCCGGCACGTGATCGGCCATTTCGGCGCCCGGCGTGCCCGGACGCGGCGAATATTTGAACGAAAAGGCCGAGGCATAGTTCACCTTGCGCACCAGTTCCATGGTCGCCTCGAAATCGGCTTCCGTCTCGCCGGGGAAACCGACGATGAAATCGCCTGATAGCGCGATGTCGGGCCGGGCAGCGCGGATGCGGTCGAGCAGCGCCAGATAATCCCTGGCCGTGTGCCTGCGGTTCATCGCCTTGAGGATGCGGTCCGATCCGGACTGCACAGGCAGATGCAAATAAGGCATCAGCGAGGGCAGATCGCGGTGGGCGGCGATCAGTTCGTCGTCCATGTCGCGCGGATGGCTGGTGGTGTAGCGCAGCCGCGCCAGCCCCGGGATTTCAGCCAGCCGATGCAGCAGCCGGCCAAAGCCCCATTCCTCGGTCCTGCCCCCATTGGTATCGCCCTGGCCGTGCCAGGCATTGACGTTCTGGCCTAGCAGCGTCACCTCGCGCACGCCGGCCTCGGCCAGGCGCTCGGCCTCGGCGACGATCTGCGCCACCGGCCGCGAGACTTCGGAGCCTCTGGTGTAGGGCACGACGCAGAAGGTGCAGAACTTGTCACAGCCTTCCTGCACGGTGAGGAAGGCAGTCACGCCGCGCTTGATGACCTCGGCGCGCTTCGGCTGCGGCAGATGCTCGAACTTGTCCTCGATGGCATAGTCGGTCTCGACGATCTTCTCGCCGCCGCGCACTCTCGCCAACACGTCGGGCAGGCGATGATAGGTCTGCGGCCCGATGACCAGATCGACGGCGGGCGAACGGCGGATGATCTCGGCGCCTTCGGCCTGCGCCACGCAGCCGGCAACGCCGATCAGCAACTCGCGGCCGACGCTGGCGCGCTCCGCCTTCATGTCGCGGATGCGGCCGAGTTCGGAATAGACCTTCTCGGCGGCTTTTTCCCTGATATGGCAGGTGTTGAGCAGCACCAGATCGGCCTCGCCGATAGCATCGGTCGCGGTATAGCCGTCGGCGGCCAGCGCGTCGGCCATGCGCTGTGAATCATAGACGTTCATCTGGCAGCCATAGGTCTTGATGAAGACCTTTTTCGCTGCCACGGCGTGCACCGCCGGCTGTCCAGCCAGCGTGCCGATGTCGTCGCTTTCGATTGTGTTCAAGTCCATCCGGCGGCTTCTAACGCCTTTCCGTGACAAAAAACAGACGATTCTCGCCCTGCGCCCGCAGACGCGGGGCCGGGATTAGCGGCTCGGGCGCGGATCGGCGAGTGCCGCCATCATCATCTTGCGCACCTGGCTTTCCATCAGCTTCGCCGTTTCCTTGCGGTTCGAACCCTTGGAAAATGCGATCGGCTCGCCGAAATGCACTTCGACATCGAGTGCGCCTTCCGCCATCAGCACCTTGAGATGCGGCATCAAATTCTCGTCACCGATCCAGGCCGAGATCGGCCGGTGGCGGCGGCCGAGCGGCACGCCGTGCAGGCGGGTATAGGCGATCGCCACCGGCTGGATGAAGACCTGCTCGGCCGCGCCCTCCGAAATCGCCATCGAGGCGGCGCCGAACAGGGTGCTCTTGAAGGGCAGGATGGCATTGCCGTCACCGGTCGAGCCCTCGGCGAACAGCACCATGGCGTCGCCCTTGGCCATGCGATTGGCGATTTCGCTCGCCTGGTCGCCCGAGGAGCGCTTGCGTTCGCGCTCGATGAAGACGGTGCGCTGCAGCTTCGACAGCATGCCGATCAGCGGCCAGCCTTCCATATCGGCCCTGGCGATGAATTTTACATCGGCAAAAGAACCCAGAACCATGATGTCGGTCCAGGAAATGTGGTTCGAAGCAACCAGCAAGGGCCGTTTGTCGGACAGCGTCCCCTTGACATGGACGCGCATGCCGAGCGCCCTGAGGATCAGCCGATGCCAGATCTTGAGGATGAATGTTTCCGGCCACCAGCCGGTTTTCATCGACAGCATCTGCAACGGCACGAGGATCAGCGAACCGGCGACGACGAGGCCCAGGGCCAGGAAAATCCTGATTTTCTTGATCATCGCCCTACCCCGATCTCTGGCTAGCGAAGATCGCGGCGCATGACAAGCGCGCCGGTGGGTCCGCGATCGGGCGACTTGTAGTAGTCCGGCCGCTTGCCGACCTCGCGGAAGCCCAGCCGCCGGTAGAGGGCGATCGCGGCGACATTGGTCTCGTCGACTTCGAGGAACAGCGCTTCGGCGCGCTGGGCGTGCAGCTCACGCAGCACCGCATCCATCAACTGCCAGCCAAGCCCCTGGCGACGATGCGATCGCCCCACCGCAACTGTCAGGATCTCGCCCTCGCCGGCGGCCAGCCGGGCCAGCACGAAGCCCACCGGCGGCTTGGCGCCCTGCCCCGTTTCGCGTGCGGCGTAACCGAACACGGTGTCCTGTTCGAGCAAGGCGGCGAACTCGCCATCGGTCCACGGGCGGACGAAGTCCTCGCGATGCAGCAGCGAGACGGCCGGGCTGTCGGTAATCCTGAGCGGCTCGAGCGCATAGTCCCGGCGGCGCGGCTGAAGGAAAGGAATGCGCATTAATTTTGTTGCCTTGATAAAATGAACCCGGCCTGCGGCTTAGCGTCGGCACCGCGCAAATAAAGCGGTTTCGGCCTCTCGCCCGCGCCCTTGACGGCGGCCAGCCGGGCGTAGGTGAGGATGTCGGCGGTGGCCGTCCGAGGCCCGATATCGAAACCACGACCGGCCGATGCGGCGATCTGTGCTGCCGCGGTGCCGGCGAGCACCGCAGAGCTTTCGATCGCCATTCCAGTGGCCTCAGCCAGCGTGGCCACGGCCGGACCGTAAGTCAAAACTGACATTTGATCATAGAGAGCAGCATGGATCTCTTCACGCCCGGCATCGAGCGCCGCCAGCACGGCGCGGCCAGGAAATGCCGCTGCTGCTTCAGCCGCCAGCGCCTCGAGCGTCGTCACACCGATCGCGGGAATCTTAAGCGCCAGCGCCAGACCACGCGCGGTCGAGACGCCGACGCGCAGGCCGGTGAAGGAACCTGGGCCGACGGAGACGGCAATGGCGCCAAGACCGGCATAGTCGGTCGCGCCCGCCTTCAGCGCCTCGGCGATGACCGCCATCAGATGCTCGGCATGGCCTTTGCCGAGATCGAGCACCGAGCGGCCAAGCTCCAGCCCAACCGCCGCGTCGTAGACGCAGGCGGCGCAGAGGCTGGCGGCACAGTCGATGGCAAGCACTTTCATGAAACAACCGGTTCCGAGAAACACCTCCCTGTGCCCGCCAAGGCGCGCCACCGCAAGCATAATTTGTTAAGCGGCTTCGCTTCGAAGGGCGAGCTATGCGACCTGTTCGATGCGCAGCATGTGGTTGTCCCAGACATAGTCCGGCTCCGACCGCATCGCACCGCTGCCCTCGATGATCTCGCCCGCACCCGTGGTGGCCATGAAGCCAGTCCCATCCGGCGCCACGCCGCAGACCTCGACCAGCGCGCTGTTCGAGAGGACCTGGCCGCTGGCAGCATCGATCACGACCAACGAATTGCCTTCCGGCGACGATACGGCAACGGTGCCGGATCCAGGATTGGCGGCGACCGAGCCGATATAGTTGCGGAAGCCGGCCAGCACGTCCCCCTGCATGTCGAGCAACTGCAAGTCCTTGCCGCGCGCGGCGCGGCCGACCAGCAGCGGACGATCCGTGCCCGGCCCCCTGTACTGGCAACCGAACCAGACGGTGCCGGCCTGGTCGGTGTCCATGTGGCGGATCGACAGTTGGTGCAGTGGCGCCGGCAGTTCGTGCTTTTCGATGAGATCGCCGGTGACGCGGTCGACCAGCACATAGGACGGCTTCATGGTGGCAATGTTGAGCTCGGCCCGGCCGTAATCCGGATGGGTCTCGATGCCGCCATTGGCAACCGCGATCGTCCTGCCGTCGCCCAGCAGCAGAAGCTCGTGGGGCCCCATCCCATACGTCGGGAATTCGCCGACACGGCTGAATTTCGCGCGCGCATCGTAGACGCCGACGACCCCGGCGGCATTGTCGAAGTCGTTCTCGGTGGCGTAGAGCAAGGCGCCGTCGGGCGAGAACACGCCATGGCCGAAGAAATGCCGGCCAGGGATGCTGGCGATGGTCAGCGGGGCGTCGCGCCCGGTATGATCGAAGACGACAGCGAAGGTGCCGGGCTGGCGGGCGAAGACCACCGAACGCTTCGACATCGGATCGAAGGTGACGTCATGACCGCGATCTGGCAGGTCGATCGTGTGCAGCACCTTGCCGGCCTCGGACAGGACGGCGGCGCCAAAACTGCCGTCACGCTTGACGAAGGCGGTGGCGAAGACAGCGTCCGCCGCAAGCGTCATGGCCCACGCCGACGGCGCCATCGCCGCGGCAAAGCCGATGCCCGCGGCCCGGAGAAAATCCCGGCGATCGATGAGTGGCGTTTTCAAGGATCAGTCTCCATCCAGCGACGAGAAGCCGGCGGTCAGGCCGAATTCGGCGGTCAGCCGGGTGCCGATCAGGGTCGACAGGCTGGAGGTGATCAGTGCGAAATGCTCGAGCTTGCCGCGCAGCGCCTGATCGGCGAGTGCCTTGTCGATCGGACCCTGGACCGACTTCGCGGTGGCGACGCCGTTGACGAGCTGGATGTGGATCGATTCCGCCATCCAGCGCGCATCTTCAGGCAATGCGTTGCCAAGCTTCGAGACCTGGAACAGCCGATCGATGCCGTCCAGGTTTCCGGCCAGCGAATTGCCGGTGTTTTGCGAACGCCAGTAGATCGCCTGTTTCGGCTTGTCGGCCTCAGGCTTGCCACCCAGAAACCCCTTCAGGCGGACATCGCGAACCATTTCCAGCTCGTTGATGAAGACGCCGACCAGTTCGGTCACGGCTTCGTTGCCGTCGCGGTAAAGCGGGTTTTGCGGCCCTGGATTGGCCCAGAGAGCCGCAAAGCCGTCGGGCTTGTTCCAGGCGTCGTTGACGTCTTTGGCCATGGTCCCGATATTGCCGGCTACCGCCGCGCCGTAGGCGCAGCGGTAGGGATCGTCCTTGCCCGCCAACGCGTCGGCGCCGTCGCCGAAAAGCACGAATTCCAGCGCGCCCAACCCTTGCATGGCAACGCTCTTGCCGGCCAGCTGTGCCGGATCGGTCGCGGTCGGATCCTTGGCCGACAATGCCGCCTGCACCTGCTTCAGGCCGATGCTCTTGCGGTCCGGCCAGAACAGCATGCGCTCCAGCCGGTTGTTTTCCTTGATCGGCCCAAGGCCGATGATCTCGGCCGACGACCAGGCATAGACCGTGGCCGAAAATTCGGTCCGCGCCGCGTCGAGTTCCCCTGGCGAAGGCGCTTCGCACAGCTCGTGCATCGCCTTCGCCAGGGCTTGCGTGTGCTCATGCAGGCCGGCATAGGCCGGGCGGACAAAGCCGTCGATCGCGCGCTGGATGACATCGGAGGCCTTCACCGCCGCCGATGCGGGCAAGGCGCCCAGCAGGGCCAGCGGAAGAACGAGAAACAGCGCGGAACGCTTCAGCATCAAAGTGACTCCAGGAATTCGAGCAGCGCACTGCGCTCAGCGGCGTTGGCGGCGGCAAAACGGTCGCGCGCCTTCTGGCCCTCGCCACCATGCCACAGGATCGCCTCGGTCAGGCTGCGCGCGCGTCCGTCATGCAGAAAGAAGGAATTGCCGTTGACGGTCCCAGTAAGGCCGATGCCCCACAGCGGCGGGGTGCGCCATTCGTTGCCCGTGGCCTCACCCACGGCCTGTCCGTCGGCAAGATCAGGCCCCATGTCGTGCAGCAGGAAGTCGGAATAGGGCCAGATCAGCTGGAAGGCCTGCGCCTTGTCAGGGGCATCACGGCGGGTGACGAATTTCGGCGCGTGACAGGAAACGCAGCCGATGTCGTAGAAGACCTTCTTGCCGGCGAGCACATCGGGCGCGTCGCGGTCGCGGCGTGCGGGCACGGCCAGGTTCCGCGAATAGAAGGTGACGAGATCCATCACCGGTGGCGGCGCTTCGGCGGAACCAAGACGCTGCTGGACGCCGTTCGGCATAGCAAGGCATTTTGCCTGCGCTATAGTGCAGTCACCCCAGTGTTTCGATTCTTCAGGCGTCGAGATGCCGATGTCACCGGCAAAGGCATCGGCCGCCTGCTGGCGGATCGATGCGGTCTGCGCCTTCCAGCCGAAACGGCCAAGCGTCAGTTCCCCGCCCTGGCCGTCGCGCACGATGTTCGGCCTGCCGGAAATGCCGTCGCCGTCATGGTCTTGCGGATCGGCATGGGCCAGAATGTCGGCCGGCGCGATCTGCTCGATCAGGCCAAGCCCGATCATCGGCGGCGTCAGGCGCGGCGACAATGTCGTGCGCGGATCAAGCGGCCCATAGGCGGGATCGGTGACCGAATAGCTGGGCTTGCGCAGGGAAACCACGGTGCCATCCGTCAGCTCTACTTTACGTTCCTGATAGTCGACATGCATCCTGCCTTCGCCGCGCAGGCCGGGCACCGCTAGTTCCTGCAGCTGCGTGCCGTAGACCGGGTCGGGGAAGTTGAGCACCTGGTGGTCGGCAAGGGCGGCCTTCTCTTCCGCGCTGCTGGCGTCTCGGGCCAAGCGCAGGAACATCGAGGTGCTGCCAAGGTCGCCTTGCGGCGGGCGGCCGCGGCCATCCTTCAGATGGCAATTCTGGCAGGCGCGTTCGTTGAACAGCGGGCCAAGCCCGTCCGAGGCCTGCGTCGAGGATGGCGACGACACCCAGTTCTTGCGGAACAGCGCATTGCCGAGCTTGAAGGTGCCTTCTTCCTCGAAGGTGATGTTGGCCGACGATTGCGAGAAGGCGTCGCGGTTGACGTCCTTCTCCGAGGTTCCGGCGCCACCCTGCATCAACTCGAACCGCTCGGGCTTGGAGAAATCCGCGGTCGGCCTGGTGATGGCGGTGACACGCGCCTGATCCTTCGCATCGAGGTCGGTGCGCGTGGTGGCGAGGCCGGCGGGTTGAAGGTCGCCGGCCAGCGCCGACGAGGTCAGCGCCAGCACGAGAATGGCGCAGCGCCGACCCGTCGAACCGGCTGGCTTCCGAAGGGGCGGCGAGCTTTCCGCCCGCCGCAAGCGGCGCAAGAATTCTAATGGGCGCCGCATTCCCGCATATCCTTACTCCGCGTCGTCCGCCGATGCGGCGTTGAGCTGGCCGTATTTTTCCTCGCCGATCGAGGCCAGCAGATCGAGCTGCGTCTCCAGGAAGTCGATATGCCCCTCCTCGTCGGCCAGCAATTGCTCGAACAGCTTCATCGACACATAGTCGCCGGCCTCGTTGCAGATTTCACGCGAGCGCTTGTAGGCGGTGCGTGCGTCATATTCGCCGGCAAGGTCGGATTCGAGCACTTCCTTGACGTTCTGCCCGATGCGCAACGGCGCCACGGACTGCAGGTTCGGATGGCCTTCGAGGAAGATGATGCGGGCGACGAGCTTGTCGGCGTGGTGCATCTCCTCGATCGATTCCGCCCGCTCCTTCTTGGCCAGCTTGGCATACCCCCAGTCCTCGAGCAGACGGAAATGCACCCAATACTGATTGACCGCTCCGAGTTCCAAGAACAGAGCTTCGTTAAGCCGCTCGATGACCTGCGGTTCGCCTTTCATGAATTCTGCTCCCGTATTGGACGCGCAGGCCCCTGACGCGGTCCAGGTGTGAAACGATGTCCACGCCACTCGCCTCCGAGCGGGTGTGGTAATTCTCGGTGACCCGAATGATCGTTTCGACCACATTTGGGAAACAGCCGCAACAGCGACCGCGCTTCTGCATCGTGTGGTAGACCTTTGCCGGCACGATAAGTTGCCATGGATCCTGGTCCAGCAGATCGATGATCGTCTGCTCGATCTCTTTCTCGGTGATAATGTTGCAATGGCAGATCAGCATTTACAGTGCCCGAGTGGCTGACGGCGCCTTCCGCGCCGTGGCTTGTTTCGCTTCCGGAGCCCACTCCGAAGCCGATTATTGGGCTCCGGACCAGGCTCCAGTTCGGCGCTTACTTGAACACCTTGTCGGGTGCGTCAAGGCTGTCGGAGCCCTCGAAGGCGATGGCGTTGAGCTTCAGGGAACCGACGGCGCGCTCGATCGACTTGGTCTGGTCGATCAAGGCGTCGATCGCGGCCTGCACGGTCGCATTGCCTTCGGTGTTGCCCTCGGCGATCTGCTGGTCATAGGCCTCGCCGGCCTCGGCCCGCGCCTTGATCGCCTCCATCTTGGCGACGGTGACGTCGAGCTTGTCAGACAGTTCCTTGTCGATCGCCGGATCGGCAGTCTTCACCATCTCGTGCACCGAAGGTCCCGAGACGACAGTGCCGTCGAGCCTGGTATAGCTGGCGAGATAGGCGGCGCGGATGCCGATGGCGTCGTTGAGATGGGAGTTGTAGGTGTTATCGGAGAAGCAGTCATGCTCCTCTTCGGGATCGTGCAGCAAGAGGCCGAGCTTCATGCGCTCGCCGGCCAGTTCGCCGTAGGACAGCGAGCCCATGCCGGTGAAGATCGTCGAGATGGCGGTGTTCGGCTCGCCGTCGGCCAGGGCCTTGCGCGCCGCGCCGTCCGCTTTCCAGTCGTCGACCATTTCCTGCAGGTCCGAAACCAGGAGTGTGCTGGCGGACTTCAGATATTCGGCACGGCGGTCGCAATTGCCGCCGGTGCAGTTCTTGAGATCATAGTCGGTATAGGGGCGCTCGCCGGCGCCCGGGCCGGTGCCATGCAGGTCCTGGCCCCAGAGCAGGAACTCGATGGCGTGATAGCCGGTGGCGACGTTGGCCTCGACGCCGCCAGCCTCCTGCAGCGTACCGGAGAGGAATTCCGGCGAAAGCTTCGAGGCATCGACCTTCTTGCCGTTGATCTCGATTTCCTTGTTGGCGATCACATTGGCCGTATAGAGCGAATTCGCATCGGACTCGGTGCCGTAGCTCTTGGCGACATAGTCGATCAAGCCTTCGTCCAGCGGCCAGGAATTCACCTTGCCCTCCCAGTCGTCGACGATCTTGTTGCCGAAACGGTAGACCTCGGTCTGCTGGTAGGGAACACGCGATGCCTTCCAGGCGTCGCGCGCGGCGTTGAGCGTATCCGCCGACGGGTTGGCGAGCAGCGCGTCGACCGCCTTGTCGAGGGCTTGCGCCGTGGTCAGCGAATCCTCGTATTTGGCGAGCGCGATGTCGGAATAAGTCGTGACGACCGCTTTAGCATCGGTTTGCGCCTTGGCGGGCAGCACGAACACCGCTGCTGTCAGCAAGGCCGTGGCACCCATCGCCGCAAGCCTGCCGCCATATCGTGCTGTCATTATCGCTCTCCAGTTTCTCGGGAATTTCATGAATGGCGCGCGCGGCAATCGGCGCCAGGCCACATCGATGCCATAAGGCACAAGACTTGCCGCCATCGCGCGGTTCGCGGAAGAAAGACACCAAAATGCCTCCAATCGAACGGGTTCAAGGCCCAAACATCAGGGGATGCGCCAGCGCGCAGGTTTCCATAAAGCTTCGACGCCGATGGAAGTCAACGAAAATCGACAGGAAAAGCCAATTGAAACAATAGTTTAGAACTATTCTAAACTACAACGGTCAACTTTATGACCTTGCTGCACCGTCCTTGCCCGGGACTGCAGGCCAGGGAACTGCACGATTGACAGCCGCCATTCCGGGTGCGACCCGCAGACACGCTCTTGCGGCGGCGTCAGACAATTGCCACTTGGCGAGACATCCTAGAATCGAACCGGGATTGGAATGCGATGAAGAACGGCGTGGTCATTGTCGGTGCGGGTCATGCAGGCGTGCAAGCGGCGGCAAGCCTGCGCGAGGATAGCTATGACGGGCCGGTGATCCTCATCGGTGATGAGAACGAACTGCCCTATCACAAGCCGCCGCTGTCGAAGACCTTCATCAAGGATGCCGAAGCCAAGCCGCAACCCTTGCGTGGCGAAGCCTTCTACACCGGTAACGCCATCGACTACCGGCCCGGCATCAGGATCGAGCGCATCGATGCCGGCCGTCGTAGCCTGGAGATCTCCGGCGGCGGCGCACTTGCCTTCGACCATCTGATCCTGGCGACCGGATCGCGCCCGCGCCTGCTGCCGCTGCCAGGTGCGGATCTTTCCGGCGTTTTGTCGCTGCGCTCGCTTTCCGATGCGCGGCTGATCCGGGAATTGAGTGCAAGGAGCGACGACGTCGTCATCCTCGGCGGCGGTTTCATCGGATTGGAGATCGCCGCGACGCTGCGTGCGGCCGGCCGCACGGTGACAGTGGTGGAGGCAGTCGACCGTCTGCTCGGCCGCGCGGTTGCACCGGTGGTGGCGAGCCATGTCCGCCAAAGGTTGGAAGCGACAGGCGTGCGCATCCTCACCGGCACCTCGATTGCAAAGCTCGAAGGTGAAAACGGCCATGTCGCCGCCGCGATCACCTTATCAGGCGAAAGGCTGCCGGCGCGCATGGTCATCGTCGGCATCGGCGCCGTGCCGAATGTCGAACTGGCGCAGGACGCCGGCCTTGCCATCGCCAACGGCATCCGCGTCGATCACCAGATGCGCAGTTCGGTGCCGGAAATCCTGGCCATCGGCGATGCCGCCTCCTACCGGCACTGGTTCACCGGCGGCGACGTGCGGCTGGAATCCGTGCAGAACGCCACCGACCAGGCGCGGCTCGCGGCGCGCACCATCACCGGCCATGCCGATGCCTATTGCGCGGTGCCGTGGTTCTGGTCCGACATTGGCGACATGAAATTGCAGATGGTCGGGCTGACCGCCGGCGGCAATAGCCATGTCCTGCTGGGCGACCTGCCCGACAACAAGTTCTCGATCTACCACTATGCCGGGGATCGGCTGCTCGGCATCGAATCGGTCAACCGGCCCGGCGACCACATGCTTGGCCGCAAGATGCTCGGTGCGGGTTTCTCACCGACGCCGGAAACGGTGGCGGCGGGACCGGATGGGCTGAAAGCGGCGCTAGCTGCGTTTCAAGCCGTCGAACCGGCGAAGGCTGTCGGCTAGTTTGAAGAATTTGTTCGAGCAATCACCAGTCGGAGAGACGTCGTGAGCAGCGAATATGTCCGAGAGTTGATCCGCCGCGATCAAGACCGTCAACTGCTTCGACGTCTCCTCCTTGAGGGCGCGTCATCCGAGCCGGGCGCCCCGGTTGATGATGGCTATTTCGCAGCACTGCGAAAAAGAGCGCAGGGCCAATAAGGAATCTGCCGGTCGAGACGAGGCTGTATGGCGATAGGCGTCAGTTTAGAACGTCTGCGCCGCCCCTCATCCGCCTGCCGGCGTTCGTCGTCAGAAAAGCCAAGCAATTGGCTTTTCGCCCGCTTCGCGGATCGCTCCTCAACTCCCCGTATAGTGACGGGGAGAAGAGGAGCGCTTCAGTTCAGGCGGCGCAGACTTCGCGGATCGAGCTTTCCAAGATGTCGAGCGCTTCGTTCATGACTTCGTCCTGGATGGTGATCGGCGCCAGGAAGCGGATGACGTTGCCGTAGACGCCGCAGGTCAGCAGGATCAGGCCCTTGTCGAGCGCCTTCAGCCGGATCGCGTTGGCGATCTCGGCCGACGGCAAGCCTTTCTTGACGTCGTTGAACTCGACCGCGTTCATGAAGCCGAGGCCCCTTATATCGACGATCTCGGGAACGTCGTCACGGATCGACTGCAGGCGCTGCTTCAGCCGCGCGCCCAGCGTGTTGGCGCGGTCGCACAGCTTTTCGTCCTCGATCACGTCGAGAACCGCGTGTGCGGCGGCAACGCCGATCGGGCTGCCGCCATAGGTGCCGCCGAGGCCGCCGGGGCCGGGCGCATCCATGATCTCGGCGCGGCCGGTGACCGCCGACAGCGGGAAGCCGCCGGCCAAGCTCTTGGCCATGGTGGTGATGTCGGCCGCCACCTCATGATGATCCATCGCGAACATCTTGCCGGTGCGGGCAAAGCCGGTTTGCACTTCGTCGGCGATCAGCAGCATGCCATGCTGGTCGCACAGCTTGCGCAGCGCGGTCAGGAACTCGCGCGGCGCTTCGTAGAAACCGCCCTCGCCCTGCACCGGCTCGACGATGATGGCGGCAACGCGGGCCGGATCGACATCGGCCTTGAACAAACGATCCAGCGCGGCCAGCGAATCGGCTGTGGAAACGCCGTGCAGCGGCACCGGGAACGGCGCATGGTAGACGTCGCCCGGCATGGCGCCGAAGCCGACCTTGTAGGGAACCACCTTGCCGGTCAGCGCCATGCCCATGAAGGTGCGGCCATGAAAGCCGCCGGAGAAGGCGATGACCGCCGGACGGCCGGTGGCGTTGCGAGCGATCTTGATGGCGTTCTCAACCGCCTCCGCGCCGGTGGTCACGAAAATGGTCTTCTTCTCGAACTTGCCGGGCAGCATGGCGTTCAGCCGTTCGGCCAGCCGCACATAGCTCTCATAGGGCACCACCTGGTGGCACGTGTGGGTGAAGCGATCGAGCTGCGCCTTGACCGCCTCGATCACCCTTGGGTGGCGGTGGCCGGTGTTGACGACGGCGATGCCCGAGGAGAAATCGATGTAGCGGCGGCCTTCGACATCCCAGATCTCCGAGTTTTCAGCCCGGTCGGCATAGATTTGCGTGGTCATGCCGACGCCGCGCGAGATCGACTGGTTCTTGCGTTCGGAAATGGCTGAATTCTTCATGATGTCCCTCATCGGGCCGGCGCCCGTTCTCGTTTGATACCGTCTTCTGACCTTATTTCATGTTTTCCTCAAGTCGGCACCACCGGCGGGCGATTGGGCCTGCGGCAGGCGGATCCCCAACCTTGACCAGCCGTGCGATACGCGTACGAGAGCGGTTTCCTTTTTCCGGGGATCGATTATCCTCCCGATGTCCGCGAGGTATCGCGCTCAGCGAGCGGCCCGCGGCTGGGGGAGCCCATGAGCAGGAACGCGACATCGTCCGTCTCGCCGCCATCGGCCCAAGCTCCCCGCCTTTTGTCTTTTACAGCCGCTTCGACGATCTTCGCCTGCACGACGGTGCTGCTGCTGGCCGGCTGCCAAAAGCAGGAGGCGGCGGCCAAAAAACTGCCCATCATGGTGCGCACCGAGACAGTGGCGATGGCCGACTATGCGCCGAGAACCTCGCTGACCGGCGTGATCGCCGCGCGCACGTTGAACAATCTGTCGTTCCGGGTCGGCGGTCGCGTGGCCGAGCGGCTCGTCGATGTCGGCCAGCATGTCGACCAGGGCACGGTGCTTGCCCGCATCGACCCGCAGGAGCAGGAATCCGATCTGCGTTCGGCACAGGCCGATCTCGATGCCGCGCAGGCGCAGCTGACCCAGTCCGCCGCCGCCTTCGAGCGGCAGAAGACACTGCTGGCCCAGGGCTTCACCACGCGGCGCGACTATGACGCGGCCGACCAGGCGCAGAAGGTGGCGCAAGGCAGCGTCGATGCCGCGCGGAGCGCGTTCGCCAACGCCCAGCAAAACCTGTCCTTCACCGAGCTCAAGGCAGGAGCCGCCGGCGTGATCACCGCCCGCCAGGTCGAAACCGGCCAGGTGGTGCAAGCGGCGCAAACCGTCTTCACCGTCGCCGAGGACGGTGACCGCGACGCGGTGTTCAACGTACAGGAGACGCTGGTCGCCCGGACTCCCGCCTCCCCGGCGGTAACGATCACATTGTTGTCCGATCCACAGGTCAGGGCGACGGGCAAGGTGCGCGAAATTTCGCCGGCGGTTGATCCGGCCTCCGGTTCGATCCGGGTCAAGGTCGGCATTCCCGATACGCCCGCCGGCATGCCGCTGGGGGCAGCCGTCATCGGTTCGGTCGGCGCCAAACAGGCGAAGGCTATTTTGCTGCCCTGGCAGGCGCTGACGTCCAGCGCCGGCAAGCCGGCGGTCTGGATCGTCGACCCCTCGACCAAGGCGGTGACAATGGCGCCTGTCGAGGTGCTGGCGTTCGGTTCCGGCACGGTGGCGATCGCCAAGGGACTGAACGAGGGCCAAAGCGTCGTCACCGCGGGCGGACAGTTGCTTAGCCCTGGACAGACCGTAGAGATATCTGGAGCAGGCCAATGAGCCGGCTGCCATCCATCCTGCTCGGCCTGTTCATGTTGGGCGCGCTCGCGTCCTGCTCGAAGTCCGATGAAAAGCCGCCCGAGATCATCCGGCCGGTGCTGTCGGTGGTGGTCGAGCCGCGCACCACGCAGATTTTCGGCTTTGCCGGCTCGGTCGAGCCGCAGGTCAGCGCCGACCTTGCTTTCCGTTTGCTTGGCCGGGTTGTCTCGCGCGATGTCAAGGTCGGCGACATCGTCAGCAAGGGCACGACGATCGCCACGCTCGATCCGACCGCGCTGGAGCTCGCTGTCCAGGCGGCCAAGGCGGAACTCTCCAACGCCGAGGCGCAGTTTGCCAACGCAGCCGCCAGCGAGGAGCGCCAGCGCCAGCTGCTTGCCGCGGCCAACGCCACGCAAGCTGTCTTCGATGCCGCGCAGCAGGCACGCAAAGCGGCCGAGGCCAATGTGGAGCGGGCGAAGGCTTCGCTTGCCAAATCGCAGGAACAGCTTGGCTATGCCAGGCTGTTCTCGGACTTCGACGGCGTCGTCACGGCCGTCGGCGCCGAGGTCGGCCAGACGGTCTCGCCAGGCCAGACGGTCGTCACCGTGGCGCGCTCGGACCTGCGCGAGGCGGTGGTCGACATTCCCGACCAATTGACCGGCGATCTCGCGGCCGGCACGCCGTTCCAGATTATCCTGCAATCGCTGCCGACGATCCAGACCGAGGCCAAGCTGCGCGAGATCGCGCCGCAGTCCGAGGGCTCGACCCGCACCCGGCGCGTCAAGCTGACGCTAACCGATCCGCCGCAAGCCTTCCGGCTCGGCTCGACGGTGACGGCGACGCGCATGACCAAGGTGACGCCGACGATCGAACTGCCGCTGTCGGCGCTGCTCGAAAAGGACGGTGCCGACAAGGTATGGATCGTCGACCCACAGACATCGAGCGTAAGCGCGAAAGAGATAAAGTTGGCCGCGAAGGGTGCCGCCACCTTCATCGTCGCCGAGGGGCTTGAGGCCGGCATGCGCGTGGTCACCGCGGGCGTCCACAGCCTGAGCGAAGGCCAGAAGGTCAAGGTGCCGGAGGGCGGCGTCTGATGAAGGGCTTCAATCTCTCCGACTGGGCGCTCAGCCACCGCTCCATGGTCTGGTATTTCATGCTGGTCTTCGTCGTGGCCGGCGTGTTCTCGTACCTCAACCTCGGCCGTGAAGAAGACCCCAACTTCACCATCAAGACGATGATCATCCAGGCCAACTGGCCGGGCGCTTCGGTCAAGGAGACCGTGCAGCAGGTGACCGACCGCATCGAGAAGAAGCTCGAGGAGCTCGACAGTCTCGACTTCACCAGATCGGTCACCACCGCCGGCCAGACCGTCATCTTCGTCAACCTGAAGGACACCACCAAGGCGCGCGATGTGGTGCCGAACTGGATTCAGGTGCGCAACATGGTCAACGACATCGCGGCGCAGTTTCCGCAAGGTGTGCAAGGACCGTTCTTCAATGATCGCTTCGGCGACGTCTACGGCAACATCTACGCCTTCACGTCGGACGGGCTGACGCCACGCCAGCTGCGCGACTATGTCGAGGATGCCCGCACCAAGATCCTCACCGTGCCCAATGCCGGCAAGGTCGATCTGGTCGGCGCGCAGGACGAGGCGATCTACCTCGAATTCTCGACCCGCCAGATCGCGGCACTCGGCCTCAACCAGCAGGCGATCGTTGCAAGCCTGCAGGCGCAGAACGCTATCACGCCTTCCGGCGTCATCCAGTCCGGACCGGAGCGCATCAGCGTGCGCGTCGGCGGCCAGTTCACCTCCGAGGACAGCCTTCGCGCCATCAATCTGCGCGTCAACGGCCGCTTTTTCCGGCTGAGCGACGTGGCGACGATCACGCGCGGCTATGCCGATCCGCCAACAGCACTGTTCCGCTTCAACGGCCAGGATGCCATCGGGCTCGCCATCGGCATGAAGCCCAACGCCAATCTGCTCGAATTCGGCGAAGCGCTGCACAAAGAGATGAACAAGGTGCTGGCCGACCTGCCGGTCGGCGTCGGCGTGCATCTGGTCGCAGACCAGCCGGTCATCGTCGAGGAGGCCGTCTCCGGCTTCACCCGCGCGCTGTTCGAGGCGGTGGCCATCGTGCTCGCGGTGTCGTTCATCAGCCTCGGCATGCGCGCCGGCTTCGTGGTGGCGCTGTCGATCCCGCTGGTGCTGGCCATCACCTTCACGGTCATGGCCTATCTCGGCATTTCGCTGCAGCGTATTTCGCTGGGCGCGCTGATCATCGCGCTCGGGCTCCTGGTCGACGACGCGATGATCGCCGTCGAGATGATGGTGGCGCGGCTGGAGGTCGGCGACAATTTGCGCAAGGCAGCGACCTATGTCTACACCTCCACCGCCTTCCCGATGCTGACCGGCACGCTGGTGACCGTCGCCGGCTTCATCCCGATCGGCCTCAACAACAGCGCCGCCGGCGAATACACCTTCACGCTGTTCGTGGTGATCGCCGTGTCGCTTCTGGTGTCATGGATCGTGGCGGTGCTGTTTGCTCCACTACTTGGCGTCACCATCCTGCCGGCGACGATGAAGACCAAGCATCACGACCAGCCGGGCCGCTTCACCTCGCTGTTCCGGCGGGTGCTTGTCGGCTCGGTGCGCCATCACTGGCTGACCATCATCGCCACCGTGCTGTTGTTTGCCGGCTCGATCGCCGGCTTCGGCCTGGTGCAGCAGCAGTTCTTTCCGCCGTCGGACCGACCAGAGCTGATCGTCGACTGGAACCTGCCGCAGAATTCGTCGATCGCGGATACACGCGACCAGATGGAGCGCTTCGAGCAGCGGGCGCTGGTCGGCAATCCCGACATCGATCATTTCTCGTCCTATATCGGCCAGGGCGCGGTGCGCTTCGTGCTGGCCTATGACGTGCAGCCGGCCAACCCCTATTTCGGCCAGACCGTGATCGTCACCAAGAGCATCGAGGCGCGCAACCGGGTGAAGCCGGCGCTGGAAAAGCTGCTGCGCGAGGAGTTCGTCGGCACCGACGCCTTCGTCAAGCTGCTCGAACTCGGCCCGCCGGTCGGCCGCCCGGTGCAATACCGCGTCGGCGGACCCGACATCCAGACGGTGCGCGAGCTGGCGCAGCAATTCGCCGGCGTCATCTCGGCCAATCCGAAGCTCGCCGCATCGACCTTCGACTGGAACGAGCCGCAACGCGTGCTGAGGGTCGACGTGCTGCAGGACAAGGCACGCCAGCTCGGCATCACCTCCTCAGACATCGCCAGCGCGCTGAACAGCACGGTCGGCGGCGCCACCATCACGCAGGTGCGCGACGCCACCTATCTGATCAATGTCGTGGCGCGCTCACGCGATGCCGAGCGCGGCTCGATCGGGACGCTGCAGAACATGCAGCTGCCGACCAGCAGCGGCGAGGCCATCCCGCTCGCGGCTGTGGCCAATTTCCGCTACGACCTCGAACAGCCGACGGTGTGGCGACGCGACCGCATTCCGACGATCACCGTGCGGGCCGGCCTGGTCGGCGACGTGCTGCCGGCCACGGTGGTCAACGAACTCAAGCCATCGGTGGATGCCTTCATCGCCAAGCTGCCGCCAGGCTATTCAGTCGAAACCGCCGGTTCGGTCGAGGAGAGCGCCAAAAGCCAAGGTCCGATCGCCGCCGTGGTGCCGCTGATGCTGTTCGTGATGGCGACCATCCTGATGGTGCAATTGCAAAGCTTCCAGCGCCTGTTCCTGGTGGTGGCGGTGGCGCCGCTCGGGCTGATCGGCGTGGTGGCGGCCCTGGTACCGAGCGGCGCCCCGCTCGGCTTCGTCGCCATCCTGGGCGTGCTGGCGCTGATCGGCATCCTGATCCGGAACTCGGTTATCCTGATCGTGCAGATCGAGGATCTCGTCCGGGAGGGCAAGGACCGTTGGGCGGCCGTCATCGAGGCGACCGAACACCGCATGCGGCCGATCGCGTTGACGGCGGCGGCAGCCAGCCTGGCGCTGATCCCGATCGCGCGCGAAGTCTTCTGGGGGCCGATGGCCTATGCGATGATGGGCGGCATCATCGCGGGTACGGCGATCACGCTGCTGTTCCTGCCGGCACTCTACGTGACGTGGTTCCGGATCAAGGAGCCGAAAGCCCGGGATGAGCCACCCGTTCCGGATATCGGCGAACCAGTGCAAACTCCGGCCTAGGACGTAACCGGATCATTCATTGTCGTTGGAGGGTACAGGAAGTGATTTGGCGCGCTGCCACGGCGACGATTGGAACTGCGCCAAGCATGCCAGCCCTTTGGCAAATCGACCAATTCCAGGATGCTTTCATCCCGCCGCAAAACATTTTGCAAGCTGACGAGCATTATCTCGCGTTCGTTCCAATCTCGAGTGTCGCTGCTGTGGAATTGCCAGCTGCCACCTTCATCGCTGTAGCTATCGTCGTCATCAGCTTCATGCACAACGTATGCGATCCAATCGCCACTTTTAAATATGCCTCGGTCCGATAGCACCGCCACGTTGGGTGGGTCTTCAAATCTCCATTGCTCCATGGAATCCCCCAAGACCGTCGATCTGTGCACAGAAGAACGAATTCAAACGGTTCTCACGAACCCCTCGCTCGCCCTCAGCAGATTGCGCGTATAATCCTTGGTGACATGGCGCTCGACAAGGTCGCTTGCTGTCAGATTCTCCACCGCCTCACCGCTCTGCATCACCATCAGCCGCTCGCACATATGGGTGATGATGGCGAGGTCGTGGCTGACCATCAGGAAGGTCAGCTTGCGCCGCCGGCGGACCTCTTCCAGCAAGTTGAGCACTTCCGCCTGCACCGAGGCATCGAGCGCCGAGGTCGGCTCGTCCAAGAGCAGGATCGAGGGTTCGAGGATGAGAGCGCGCGCGATCGCCACGCGCTGGCGCTGGCCGCCAGACAATTGATGCGAGTAGCGGAAGCGGAAACCGTTGCCGAGGCCGACCTCGTCGAGCGCCCGCTGGATCCGTTTTTCGCCGTCGGAAAAACCATGGATCGCCAGCGGCTCCTGCAGCAGGCGGTCGACGGTCTGGCGCGGATGCAGCGAGCCGTACGGATCCTGGAAGACCATCTGCACCTCGCGGTAGAAAGCCTTGTCGCGGCGCGTGCCAAGCGTCTTGCCGTTGACGGCGATGCTGCCGGAAGCGACCGGTGCGAGGCCAGCGATCGCCCTGAGCAGCGTCGATTTGCCGGAGCCGGATTCGCCGACAAGACCGAAGGATTCGCCCGGCTGCACGTCGAGGCTGACGCCCTTCAGCGCGCGAAAGCGGTCGAAGATCACTTCCAGCCCGTCGACCGCAATCGCTGATGTCATGCCGCCCACTCCGGCTTGCGGTCGAGCACCGGCAGCGGGTGACGGTCGGCGCCGATCTTGGGCATGCAGTTGAGCAGGCCGCGCGTGTAGGGATGCTGGGCGCGCCCGAGCTCGGAGGCCTTGAGCTGCTCGACCACCTTGCCGGCATACATGACGATGACGCGGTCGCAGAAGGACGAGACCAGGCGCAGATCGTGCGAAATGAAGATCAGCCCCATGCCGCGCTCGCTGACCAGCCGGTCGAGGATGCCGAGCACATCGAGCTGCACTGTGACGTCGAGCGCCGAGGTCGGTTCGTCGGCGATCATCATCTCCGGCCCGGCGATCAGCATCATGGCGATCATGGCGCGCTGGCCCATTCCGCCGGAGACTTCGTGCGGATGCAGGTCGAACACCCGCTTGGAGTCGCGGATCTGCACCGCCTCCAGCATGGCCAGCGCGCGCTCGCGTGCCTCGGCCTTGGAGACCTTCTCATGCGTGCGCAGCGTCTCGACGATCTGGCGGCCGATGCTCATCACCGGGTCGAGCGAATATTTCGGATCCTGCAGGATCATGGCGATGCGGTTGCCCCGCAGCGCGCGACGTTGGCGCGGCGAGATGCCGAGCAGGTCGATGCCGTCGAACGCCAGCTTGTTCGCCGATATCCTTGCCTGGGGCGGTGTCAGTCCCATGATGGCGCGGCCGGTCTGCGACTTGCCCGAGCCCGACTCGCCGACGATGCCGAGGCGCTCGCGGCCAAGCGAAAACGAGACGCCGCGCACCGCCTCGATCAGGCCGGTGCGGGTCGGAAAGGTGACGTGCAGATCGTCGACCTCAAGCAGCGTCTTCGTCTCCCTGCTCATTGATCACCGCTCATTGGTCGCCACTCATTGGTCACCGCTCCGGGGATCGAGCGCGTCGCGCAGGCCATCGCCGAGCAGGTTGAAGCCAAGGCTGACGATGAGGATGGCGAAGCCCGGCGCACCGGCCACCCACCATTGGTCAAGGATGAAGCGACGGCCAGACGCGATCATGGTGCCCCATTCGGGCAATGGCGGCTGCGCACCGAGGCCGAGGAAGCCGAGGCCGGCGGCGGTCAGGATGATGCCGGCCATGTCGAGCGTCACCCTGACGATCAGCGAGGAGATGCAGAGCGGCATGATGTGGCGCAGCACGATGCGAAACGGCGAGGCGCCCATCAGTTGCACCGCCTTGATGTAGTCGGAATTGCGAACGGTGAGCGTTTCAGCGCGGGCGATGCGCGCGTAAGGCGGCCAGGAGGTGATGGCGATGGCAAGCACCGCGTTCTCGATGCCGGGGCCAAGCGCGGCGACGAAGGCCAGCGCCAAGACCAGCTTGGGAAAGGCAAGAAAAATGTCGGTGATGCGCATCAGGATCGCATCGGTCCAGCCACCGGCATAGCCGGCGACGGTGCCGACCAGAAGACCGATGGGCGCCGCGATGATGGCAACCAGGATGACCACATAGAGTGTCCAGCGCGAGCCATAGAGGATGCGCGAAAGGATATCGCGGCCAAGATCGTCGGTGCCGAACCAGTGCTCGGCGCTCGGCGCCAGCAGCCGCGCGTTCTTGAGATCGCCGAAGGTTGGCGAATAGGGAGCCAGCACGCCGGCAAGGGCGGCAATAACCAGCAAGGCGATGATGATGAGCAGGCCGACGAAGGCCAGCCGGTTGGCGGAAAACCGCCGCCAGGCGACATAGGCGCGGCCGAGCCTTGCCTGCATGCGCGATGCCGGCCGCTCGCTGAGCAGCCAGTCGCGCCGGGAGAGGGGGCGAAGGTCGGAGGCGGTCATGTCGATGCCTCTTGAAGGTGTCGACCCCCACTCCGGTCTGCTTCGCAGACCACCTCTCCCCCGTTCGACGGGGGAGAGGAAATGCCCCGAGCGTACGTCCGGGTTTTCCTCTCCCCCCGGCAGGGGGAGAGGTGGCCCGAAGGGCCGGAGTGGGGGTGGTTGGCCGCAACCGAGCCCGAAAGTGGGATACCTTTGCTCATTGAACCTTCGTCCTCGGATCGAGGACGCGGTAGAGCAGGTCGGACAGGAGGTTGATGGCTATAAACACCGAGCCGATGACGATGGTGCCGCCGAGCACGGCGTTCATATCGGCATTCTGGAGTGAATTGGTGATGTAGAGGCCGATGCCCGGCCAGGAGAAGACGGTCTCGGTCAGCACCGAGCCTTCGAGCAGCCCGGCATAGGAAAGCGCGATCACTGTCACCATCGGCACCGCGGCGTTGCGCAGCGCATGGCCCCAGATGATGCGCGTTTCCGACAGGCCCTTGGCACGCGCGGCGACGATGTATTCCTGGGCCAGTTCGTTGAGCATGAACGAGCGCGTCATGCGGCTGATATAGGCGAGCGAAAAGTAGCCGAGCAGCGAGGCCGGCAGGATGATGTGCCGGAAGGCGTCGTAAAAGACATCCCACTGCCCCTGCATCGCCGAATCGAGAAGGTAGAAGCCGGTGATCGGCGTGAAGGTGTATTCGTAGACGACGTCGAGCCGGGCCGGAAAAGCCACCCATTGCAGCTTGGCGTAGAACAGGACGAGCCCGAGCAGGCCGAGCCAGAAGATCGGCACGGAGTAGCCGATCAGGCCGATGACGCGAACGATCTGGTCGATGAGGCTGCCTCGCCTGACCGCTGCCAGCACGCCAAGCGGTACGCCAAGCAGCGCGCCGATCAACGTTCCGAGCGTCGCCAGCTCGGTCGTTGCCGGAAGCGCACGGCGGATGTCGGTCATGACCGGATTGGTGGTCAGCACCGAAGTGCCGAAATCGCCACTCAACGCGTGTTTCACATAGATGTAGAACTGCTCGATCAATGGCAGGTCGAGACCCATCTCGCGGCGCGTGCGTTCGACGACATTGGCCGGCGCCCGGTCACCGAGCACCGCCAGCACCGGGTCGATCGGGATGACTCGGCCGATGAAGAAGGTCACCGCGAGAAGACCAAGATAGGTCGTCACCGCGATGACCAGGAAGCGGCCGAGCGACGACGCAAGTGCATAGGCGCGGGCGCCGCCGCGCCCGCCCTCGTTCTCAACTGCGCTCATGCTGCGCGTCCGCCGGCGTTATTCCTTGGAAACCGGCCCGACGAAGTTGGTGTCGAAGCTCGGACCGAGCGCAAAGCCCTTGAGGTTCTTGCGCAAGCCAGCCACTTCCAGCTGCTGGTGGATGACGACGAAGGGGCTGGTGTCGAGGATCTTCTTCTCCAGATCCTTGTACATATCGGCGCGCTTGCCCGAATCCTTCTCCAGCAGGGCCGCTTCCGTCTGCTTGGTCAGATCCGGAATGTCCCAGGCGTTGCGCCAAGCCAATGTCTTGGACTTGCCTGCATCCGAATTGTCCGGGTTCGAGGCAAAGGTCTGGGCGTTGGAGTTCGGGTCGAAATAGTCCTGGCCCCACTGGCCGATATAGATGTCGTGGTTGCGGGCGCGGTACTTGGTCAGCGTCTGCTTGCCGTCACCCGGGATGATTTCCAGCTTGATGCCGGCCTGGCCGAGCGTCTGCTGGATCGATTCGGCCATGCCGGTCGTCGGCTGGCCGGTGCGTACGTCCATGGTTACGCTGAAGCCATCGGGCAGGCCGGCCTTGGCCAGCAACTCCTTGGCCTTGGCGACGTCGAGCTTGAACGGGTTCTCGTCCAGTTCGCCGAGCACGCCCTTGGGCAGGAAGGTCTGGTGGATTTCGCCGATGCCCTTGAGGATGGTCGAGCTCAAAGCGTCGTAGTCGACGAGATATTTGAAGGCCTGGCGAACCTCTGGTTTGGCTAGATTCGGGTTCTTCTGGTTGAGGCTGATGTAATAGACCGTTCCTTTCGGCGCGCTGGTGGTGGTGAGGTCGGCGTTCTTGGCGATCGCGTCGAGATCGTTCGGCTCGAGATTGCGGGCGACGTCGATGTCGCCGGCTTCGAGCGCCAAGCGCTGGGCCGAGCTTTCCTTCATGTTGCGGTAGATGACGCGGGCGAGCTTGGCCTTCTCGCCGTAGTAATTGTCGTTGCGCTCCATGACGACGGCTTCGTTGGCGCGCCATTCGCGCAGCTTGAAGGCACCGGAGCCGGCATAGCCTGTCTTCAGCCAGGCATTGCCGAAGTCGTTGTCCCATTTGTAGTCGGCGCTCGGCGTGACCGCGGCGACATGTTCCTTGACCAGCTTGGCATCGACCACCGAAGCGACGGTTGCCGAGAGGCAGTTCAGCACGAAGCTCGGCGCATAAGCCTTGTCGACGGTGAACTGGAAGGTGGTGTCGTCGACCGCCTTGGCCTTTTCGGTGACGTTGTCGCCGCTGATGCCGAACTGGTCGATGATGAAGGCCGGGCTCTTGTCCAGCTTGACGGCGCGCTCGAACGAATAGGCGACATCGGCCGCGGTGATCGGGTTGCCGGAGGCGAACTTCAGGCCGGGCTTGAGCTTGAATGTGTAGGTGAGACCATCGTCCGAAACGGTCCAGCTCTCGGCGAGATCGGGCTTGACCTTGGAGGTGTCGCTGAGATCGAGACGGACCAGCAGATCGTAGGTGTTGCCGGTGACCTCGGCGGTCGACAGCTCGAACGCCTCGCCCGGATCCATGGAGATGATGTCGTCGATCGCGAAACCTTCGACCAGCGTATCTGCGGGCGTGACCGCACCTGCCGGCGCGCCGGCCAGAAGCAGCGCGGACATGGCGGCACCCGCGAGCAAGATGCGGGAGCGTAGAGCAAACTTTTCCATCATCATGGTGATTGTTCCCTGTTTTGTTGACCTGAGTTCCCGGCTCAGGGTTGCAGTATTCTTTTTCGGGGCCGGCCATGGCCCTCTGCCCACTTACCGTCGTGGTTTTTGTCCAGTTGGTCAACACCATATCCGGCGACTTCGTGGCGGGCAACGCGCATTTATGCGACGGTTCATTGGACCAGAATCGCAGGCGGCATGGCGACGCATACACAGTCCAATCGGACCCGCCTATCGAGAAAAATCTGCCAATTCCGGAGCTATTTCAGCGCGGTAACCAGGCCGGCGTCGGGAAAGCAGGTCGAGGCCTGTCCGTTCTTGGCCTGCCATTTGCCGATCGAACGGCGGGTCTTGAAGCCGGGCAGGCCGTCGGCGCTGCCGACGTCATAGCCCTTGGCCTCCAGGGTCCGCTGCAGTGCGGCTATGTCGGAGCGGTGGAGATCGCCGACCGGACCCCAGGCGCCGGAAAAATTGGAGTCGCCGTGGGCGATACGGTCGGCGCCATGGCCGATGAACAGCGCGTAGAGGTCGCTGGTGTTGTATTCCTTCAGCACGTAGAAATTGGGCGTGGCGATGAACGCAGGCCCGCTGCGGCCGGCCGGCATGAGCAGGAAGCCCTCGGCCTTCAGCTCGCTCGCCGGAAACGGCTTTCCGCCGACACGCTTGATGCCCAGCGCTGCCCATTGCGAGATCTTCTTGCCCTGGTCCGGGCCTTCCAGCGAACAGGAGACCGTCTCGGGCACGGTCACCTCGAAACCCCAGCCACGGCCCTTCACCCAGCCATAATGGACGAGATAGTTGGCGATCGAAGCAAGCACGTCCGGCGTCGAGTTCCAGATGTCGACGCGTCCGTCGCCGTCGAAATCCACGGCATGCTTGAGGAACGAGGTCGGCATGAATTGCGGCTGGCCAAGTGCGCCGGCCCAGGACGATTTCATCGCGCCGACCGGGGCGAGCCCGCGCTCGACGATTTCGAGCGCGGCCAAAAGCTCGGTGCGGAAGAAATCCTTCTTGGTCGACATGAAGGCCTTGGTGCCCAGCACCTCGAAGGCATCGTAAGGCATCTTCGCCGCGCCGAAGCCGGTCTCGCGGCCCCAGATGGCCAGCAGGATCTCGCCGGGGACGCCATAGCGTTTTTCGATCGCGGCAATCGTCTTGGCGTTGGCGGTTTCGCGCACGCGTCCGCCCGCTGTGACCGCGCCAATGGTCTTCTCGGCGAAATAAGCACCGGGCGAGCCGAATTCGGCCTGATGCTGCTTCTGCGGCGTCTTCGGCTTCTCGCCTGGCATGACAAGGTCGGGCAGCTTCAGATTGGGTTTGATGCCGTCGAAGGCGGCGTCGAAGGTGTTCTTCGAGATGCCTTGGGCCTTGGCTTGCGGCCAGAGGTCGTCCTGCAGCCAGGCGCGGAACTGGTCGTCGATCTTGGCGGCGGAGGCTGGTGTGGCGAGGACGGCAAGCGCAGCCACGAAAAATGCCAGACAAAACCGGCGAAGTCCGCGTTCTGTGGCGCCCCCCTCTGGCCTGCCGGCCATCTCCCCCTCAAGGGGGGAGATCGGTTGTTGTCTTTGCCTTCGCCAATCGCCGACGTAGCAGGAAGAGCGCCGCCGATGAAACGGCCAATCTCCCCCCTTGAGGGGGAGATGTCCGGCAGGACAGAGGGGGGCGCCTGGCACCAGCCCGGAAAGACGCGCAACATTCATGATCCGCATCCTCTGCCGCAACTTCGTCAAAACGCCGTCCGCGACCTAAGCGCAGCCGCCAGCGTGCCTTCGTCGAGATAGTCGAGTTCGCCGCCGACCGGCACGCCATGCGCAAGGCGCGTCACCTTGATGTCGAAGCCGGACAGTTGGTCGGTGAGGTAGTGCGCGGTGGTCTGGCCCTCGACCGTGGCGTTGACGGCAAGGATGATTTCCTTGACCTCGCCGCCGGCGACGCGGTCGATCAGCGAGCGGATGTTGAGCTGGTCGGGGCCGACGCCGTCGAGCGGCGACAGCGTGCCGCCGAGCACATGATAGCGCACGTTCATCGCCGCCGCCCGCTCCAGCGCCCAGAGATCCGAGACGTCCTCGACGACGATCAAGGTGGTGGCGTCGCGGCGCGGATCGGTGCAGATCATGCAAGGATCCGACGTGTCGACATTGCCGCAGGTCGAACAGATGCGCACCTTGTCGGCGGCCTCGCCCATGGCGGCGGCGAGCGGCGACAGGAGCTGCTCCTTCTTCTTGATCAGATGGAGAGCCGCACGCCTGGCCGAACGGGGGCCAAGACCCGGCACCTTGGCCAGGAGTTGGATCAGGCGTTCGATCTCGGGACCGGCGATTCGTTTCGACATCGCTCTGATCTAGGATTTTTCAGAGCGCTTTGGAACATCCCGCGGCAGCGCATGGCACCCCATGCTGCCATGCGACGCGGATCAATTGGTTTCGAGCGGCCGGCCCTGGCTGACGATCATCGCGCCAATGGCGTCGGTATTTTCGGGCGTCGACTGGAATCCCATTGACGCCTCTTGCGGTTCGCCCTGGACCGAACTGATGATTTTTTTGTTCAAGGTTCCGCCGAAACGGGCGGCATCCGGTTCTTCCATCGGCTCCTGCATGGCAACTGCCACCGGCTTCGATGCGACGCGGGCAGACTTCGCCGAGGGTGCCGCGGCCGCAGTCACGTAGGTCTGCTGGGCAGGGGCAGTGGCCATCTTGAACGGGCGCGCCGGTTCGGCTGCCGCAGTCACATAGGCCTGTTGTGTTGGGGCCTGTTGTGTTGGGGCCTGCTGCTGTGCCGGGGCGTTGCGAACGAGCTTCCTGTCCGAGCGAACCGGCTCAGCCGAAGCAACCATCGTGACCGGGACGGCCGGCTTTTCTGTCTCCACCGAGGCAACCATCGGCTCATCGGGCAGCGGCTGCCAATTGCGGCCGCGCTTCTCGTAGAAGGCATTGCCGCCTGCAACCATGGTGTAGTGCATGTTCTTGTAGGGGAAGTGCAGGCCGGCGGTATGGAAATACATGGTGTTCTTGAGCTTGGTCTTGCGCTCGCCCTTGAGCACGGCGTCGGCGGCTTCCTCGACATCGGGCATCGCGCGCGAATTCATCGCCCTGGTCATGACGCCTGGGGCGAACTGGCCGGGTTCGCCCACAACCTGACAGATGGTGCTGCCGTGATTGCCGGAGCGCAGCCGGTTCATCACAACAGTGCCGACGGCGATCATGCCGTCACGGCTCGAGCGGTTGGATTCGAAGAACATCGCCCTTTCCAGGCATTCCCTGTCCTTCGGCGTGTGGCTGTAGGCGCGCGAACTGAGGAAACTCGGCGTGATGGCGTCAGTCAGGCTAGCAACCGACATGCCGTGCGACGTGGTCTGGCTGCATGCAGCCAAGAACAGCGGAGAGGTAACGACGCCGAGCAACAGCGGCGCCTTCCATCGCGTGACAATCAACAGGTAACCCTCTCACTTCACTTCGATGCCCGCCCCCAGGCTGCGGCAAGAATGAGACACTTTCGGGCAAAATGATGGCCAAAACGTTATTAGCAGGGTACTGTTGCATAATTAGCACAATTTCTTGGCTTTTCAGATAGATCGAGCCATCGTTTCACAAAACCGATGACCGCTTTCTCTCTGTTTCGCCGCAATTCGGAAGGGGAAATCCGAATCACGCTCTTCCTGAACCGCTCTATCGTCCTGCCGCCGCCACGGCCGGCTGGCCGGGCTCGAGTTCCTCGACTTTCTCAGAAAACAGGCCGCGTGCGAGGAAGAGCCTACGAGCGTTCCTGGCCGCCGGCGCGATTCTTCCCGGCCAGTCGCTGTGGATGAATTCGGCCTTGGTGAAGTCGGGATTTGTTTCGGAGGCCGCCTCGAGGAATTCGGCGATCTCCAGCACGACCGCGCGCTCCTCCCTGGAAAGCGCCGACGTGCCGGCCTCGATCGACGGGCGGTGGACGAAGTCCTCGAACAGATAGAAGTAGCCCTTGATGCCGACGAGATCGACGCCCGCATCGCAATCGGCGAGGATTTCCAGGATCTCGTAGATCCTGTTGCGGATACGCTGCTCGATCAGTCTTTCGGACGGCTCATCGGTCATGGAGCTGCGGCCGCCGGACCTAGAACGGCAGTTTCATTCCCGGCGGAATCGGCAGGCCGGCGGTCAGCGCCTTGGTCTTTTCCTGCATGATCTGCTCGACCTTGACCCTGGCGTCATTGTGCGCGGCGAGCAGCAGGTCCTCGAGGACCTCGACATCGTCCTCCTTGAACAGCGACGGATCGATCTTCAGCGACTTCATCTCGAATTTCCCGGTCAGGGTGACGCTTACCAGGCCGCCGCCGGACTGGCCGGCGGCTTCGACCGTGGCAATCTCGTCCTGCATGGCCTGGAACTTGGCCTGCATTTCCTTTGCCTTGCCCATCAGGCCGAGAAGATCTTTCATGGTCCGATCCTTGTTCTTGGTTGGTCGGGGTTCTTGGTTTGTCAGGCGTCGTCGTCATCCGCCGGCGGTTCGACCGGCACTTCGGCTTGGTCCGCGTCCGCTTCCGGCGCGTCGGGAATGCGCACGTCGATGATCTTGGCACCGGGAAAGCGCGCCAATATGGCAGCCACGGCCGGATCGCTCTTGGCATCGAGGAAAGCGTTCTCGCGCCTGGTCGATTCCATTTCGGCCAGCGTCTGTCCGCCCTCTTCCTTCGACAACGAGACGAGCCAGTTGCGGCCGGTCCAGGCGCGCAGTTTCATCGTCAGGTCGTTGAGCAGCATCTTGGGCGCATCGTCGGTCAGGCTGACGTCGATACGGCCGGGCTCGATGCGCACGAGGCGAATGCAGCGCTTGACCAGCACCTTGAAGGCGATGTCGCGCTGCGCATCGGCAAGCGCAACGATGTCGGCGAGCGATTTCAGCGGTACCGGCTGCGCCTCCGGCGCCGGCGGCGGAGGTGCTACGAAGGCGACCGGCGCAGGGGTGGCTTCGACCAGCCGCATGGTCTGTGCGCCGCCCTGCCCGGATGGCATGCGGGTCTGCGCGACCGCGCTGGCGCCGCCGCCATTGCCGGGACCCGCGGGCGCGCCGTTCGGGCGCGGCGCGCCATTTTGAACCGGAGACGCGCCCTCGAGCGATCGCAGCGCCTCGTCCAGTGTCGGCAGGTCGGCGGCATGGGCCAGCCGGATCAGCACCATTTCGGCGGCGCTGACCGGCCGGTTGGAGGACTGCACCTCGGGAATGCCCTTGAGCAGCATCTGCCATGTCCGCGACAGCACCCTGACCGACAGCGCCCGGGCGAAGTCGGCTCCGCGCTGCCGCTCGTCCTGCGACAGCGAGGCGTCGTCCATGGCGGTCGGCACGAACCGCAGCCGGGTGACCAGATGGTTGAACTCGGCGAGATCGGCCAGCACGGCGGCAGGATCGGCGCCGGTGTCGTATTGCGCGCGGAATTCGGCCAGGGCCGCCGCCACATCGCCTTTCATCACATGTTCGAACAGATCGACGATGCGGGCGCGGTCGGCGAGACCCAGCATGGCTCGCACCGCCTCGGCGCTGACGGAGCCGGCGCCATGGGCGATCGCCTGGTCGAGGATGGAGAGCGAATCGCGGGCCGAACCCTCGGCGGCGCGGGCGATCATCGCCAGCGCGTCGTCGTCGACCGAAATGCCTTCCTTGCCGGCAATCGAGGAGAGATGCGCGACCAGCGCGCCGGCATCGATGCGCCTCAGGTCAAAACGCTGGCAGCGCGACAGGACGGTGATCGGAACCTTGCGGATTTCGGTGGTGGCGAAGATGAATTTCACGTGCGGAGGTGGTTCCTCCAGCGTCTTCAAAAGGCCGTTGAAGGCCTGCGTCGACAGCATGTGCACTTCGTCGATGATGTAGACCTTGTAGCGGGCCGAGACCGGCGCGTAGCGCACGCGTTCGATGATGTCCCTTATGTCGTCGATGCCGGTGTGCGAGGCGGCGTCCATCTCGATGACGTCGACATGGCGGCCCTCCATGATCGCCTGGCAATGCTCGCCGAGCACGGCAAGATCGACCGAGGGCTGATCAACGGTGGCTGTCTTGTAATTGAGCGCCCGCGCCAGAATACGCGCGGTGGTGGTCTTGCCGACACCGCGCACGCCTGTCAGCATCCACGCCTGGGCGATGCGGCCGGTGGCAAACGCGTTGGTGAGGGTGCGCACCATCGGCTCCTGGCCGACGAGCTCGGAGAAATTCGAGGGACGGTACTTGCGCGCCAGCACGCGATAGGCAGCGGCCTTTTCATTTCCCGCTTCGCTCATTCGCCCGTAAAGCTCCAAAAGGCTGCGCCCGAAGGCGGCCGATTCCTGCGCATAGTCTCGCCCGCGCTGCAATGCGTCGTCAATGTCGCGAGGAGGGCCGATGAGGTGGGAGGCTGGAACAATGACCCGTTCCGGGCTCGTTAGGGCTGCTTCCTTCCGGACCTGACCCGGTTGGCGAGTGGATCGTCCACCACCAACCTCCCGCTGTCCATATCGGCAATTGCGCGACGAAATGCAAGTGCGCAAGCGAATCGAGACCATCCCCAAGAGATTCGCTTGCAGCCCCGATGCAGCCGCTCTAGCGTTCATGGTTTGAGGAAACCAAGAAAAGCAAAGTAAGGGAAACGCCGATGTTGCCGGGCCTCAAGGCCGGATTCACGCTGGATGCCCGGCTGGAGGCGGACAGCGAACAGTTGATGTGGCTTGGGCTGTGCGAATTGCGGGTGATGAACGACCGCCGCTGGCCATGGCTGGTCCTAGTGCCACAGCGGCCGGGCGCGGAGGAAATCCATGACATGACGCCGCTCGACCAGGCGATGCTGACCTTCGAGACCAATATGGTGGCGCAGGCGCTGAAGAAAGTGACCGGCTGCACCAAGATCAACACCGGCGCGCTCGGCAACATCGTGCGCCAGCTGCATATCCATATTGTCGCCCGTTCCGAAGGCGATGCCGGCTGGCCAGGCCCGGTATGGGGGCACGGCCTGCGCGAGCCCTACCAGCGTTCCGAGCTGCGCCGGTTTGCCGAAACGATAAGGGCGGCGCTATAAGCGTTCCCCTGTGTTCATCCCAAGACATGTCATCCCAAAGCATCAGAGTCCCTATGAGCTTCAGCCTGTTTGACGCGCCCTTGCGCGAGCCGAGCCAATTCGTCGGCTTTGCCGGCAACACGATCGACCGCCAATCCGAAAACCGCGCCGACGATTCGGTCGACAAGGCGCTTGCCGATCCGACGACGCGGCTGCTCCTGATGAATGGCGGCCGGCTTCATCTGAAGCTCAGGGAACGCGGCAGCCTCGATCCCTGGTTCGGGCTCACCGAGAGCGAGCCTTTCAAGCCTGCCTTCGACCAAGGCGTTTTGCTCGGCTTCTCCGAACAGGGGCCGGTTGTCGCCGTGCTGGCCGGCGTCGATCCCGAACAGCTGCCAGAAACGGTCAAGGCGATCGACTACCGCTCGGTCTACATGCAAGGGCTGATCGACGAAGCGGCCGCCGGCGCGATGGCGCAGGGCGCCGCCCTGCTCGCTTGGCATGCCAGCCATCGCTTCTGCAGCAAATGCGGCACGCAATCGGAAATGCGGGCCGGCGGCTACAAGCGGCATTGCCCGAATTGCGGCACCGAGCATTTTCCGCGCACCGACCCGGTGGCGATCATGCTGACGGCGACCCGGGAGAAATGCCTGCTTGGGCGCGGCGCCCATTTCGCGCCGGGCATGTATTCCGCACTTGCCGGCTTCATCGAGCCGGGCGAGACGATCGAGGCGGCGGTGCGTCGCGAGACCTTGGAGGAAGCCGGCATCCGGCTCGGTCGCGTCGTCTATCATGCCAGCCAGCCCTGGCCGTTTCCCTATTCGCTGATGATCGGCTGCTTCGGCGAGCCGCTCAACGAGGACATCCAGGCCGACCTCAACGAGTTGGAAGACTGCCGCTGGTTCGGCCGCGACGAGGTGCGCCTGATGCTGGCCCGGGAACACCCCGGCAATCTGGTCACGCCGCCGAAAGGCGCCATTGCGCATCACCTGATCCGAGCCTGGGTGGACAGCGAATAACGAATACCGAAAGTCATTGCAGGAGAGGCAAATGATCCGTCACACAGTGGTCTTCACGCTGAAACATCCGCCACACTCGCTGGAGGAGAAGCGGTTCCTCGTCGACGCCAGGAAAATCCTCACGGCGATCCGGGGTGTCACCCATTTCGAGCAGTTGCGGCAGGTCAGCCCCAAGAACGACTATCAGTTCGGCTTCTCGATGGAGTTCGCCGACCAGGCCGCCTATACGAGATACAACGACCATCCCGACCATGTCGCCTTCGTGCGCGACCGCTGGGTGCCGGAGGTCGAGAAATTTCTCGAGATCGATTACGTGCCGCTGGGCTGGTAGCTCAGTCCGCCACCTTCCACTGCTCACGTGACTCACTGGCCGGGTAGACGCCCAGGATGCGCACTTCCCGCGAGAAGAAGCGGAGTTCTTCCAGCGCCAGCTTGACCAGCGGATCGTCGGGATGGCCCTCGATGTCGGCATAGAACAGCGTCGCCGTGAACGCACCGAGCTGGTAGCTCTCCAGCTTGGTCATGTTGATGCCGTTGGTGGCGAAGCCGCCCATCGCCTTGTAAAGCGCGGCCGGCACGTTGCGGACGCGGAAGATGAAGGTCGTCATCATCTTGACGTCGGGTGACGAGCGCTCGGCCCATTGCTTGTTCTTGGTCAGCACGACGAAACGGGTGACGTTGGAATCGGTGTCCTCGACATTCTCCTCGATGATGTCGAGCCCGTAGAGCGTCGCGGCAAGCGCCGGCGACAAGGCAGCCATGGTGCGGTCCTTGACCTCGGAGACCATCTTGGCCGCACCCGCCGTGTCACCTGCGACGATCGCCTTCCAGCCGTTCTTGCGGACGTATTTGCGGCACTGGCCAAGCGCATGGATGTGGCTGTGCACGGTCTTGATCTCGTCGCGCTTGACGCCGGGCAACACCATCAGCTGGAAATGGATGGGCAGGAAATATTCGCCGACAATGTGCAGCTTCGATTCCGGCAGCAGATGATGGATGTCGGCGACACGCCCGGCGATGGTGTTCTCGATCGGGATCATGGCGAGATCGGCCTTGCCGGTCTCGACCGCGTTGAATGCATCCTCGAAGGTCGGGCACGGCAACGGCTCCATGGAGGGGAAGACATTGCGGCAGGCGGTGTCGGAATTGGCTCCCGGCTCGCCTTGGAAGGATATTCTGTTGGTCTTTTCAGGCATGGGCCAAGTCTCGATTCAAAAATGTCTCAGTTCGAAGGGGATCGTTGAATTTGCGAGGACAGTTCAATTTACAAGGATGGTTCTGGCGCGTTCGAGGTCTTCCGGCGTATCGACGCCGAGCGGCAGCGACTGGACGATCTCGGCATCGATGCGCATGCCGGCTTCCAGCGCCCGCAACTGCTCCAGCCGCTCGCGGCGCTCGAGCGGCGACGGCTTCAGCGCGACGAAGCGCTCGAGTGCAGCACGGCGATAGGCGTAGAGGCCGACATGGTGATAGAGCGCGCCCTCGCCCCACGGCGCGGTGGCTCGGGTGAAATACAGTGCCCTGAGCCTGGTAGCCGATAGCGGCGAGCCGACGATCTTGACGACGTTCGGATTGGTCTTTTCCTCGTCGCGAACGATCTCGACGCCGAGCGTGGCGATATCCACGGCCCTGTCCTCGAACGGTCTGAGCGAAGCCGCAATGATGCCGGGATCGATGGTCGGCAGGTCGCCCTGGACATTGACGATGGTTTCGACCTTGCGCCCGGGATCGAGCGTGACCAACGCCTCGTGGATGCGATCGGAGCCCGATTCATGGTCGATCCGTGTCATCACCGCCTCGAAACCATGGGCGCGCACGGCCTCGGCCACGCTTTGCGTGTCGGTCGCCACCACCACCCGGCCAAGGCCGGCTTCGGCAGCGCGGCGGGCGACATGGACGATCATCGGAGCGCCGGCGATGTCGGCCAGCGGCTTGCCCGGCAGGCGGGTCGAGGCCATGCGGGCCGGGATCAGGATCAAGGTGGACATCGCGATGGCAAGGCGTTCGGAAAGAGGAGGGGAAAAGTGGCAAAAGGTCTCACTGGAAGCGCCCTTATAGGTGTTGCAACGCCCGAGCAAAAGACCTAGTTTCCGCCCGATTTGACCGGCCCTGGAGGGCGGGTCTCGATACCGACGGACGGAGTGGACGGATCAGTCCGCCGGAAAAGGGAGCAAGGGGCGTATGGATTCCAACGAAGTCAACAAGCTGCTTGCCGGATTGCTCGGAACCGTTTTCGTCGTTTTCTCGGTCGGCATTGTGTCCGATGCGCTGTTTGCCTCGCCGGCGCCGGAAAAGCCCGGCTTCGCCATCGAGGCCGCCGAGCCAGCCGAAGGCGGCCCGGGGGGGGGGGGGGTGCGGGGGGGGGGGGGGGGGGGGGGGGGGGGGGG
>NZ_JAIUIU010000002.1:0-403756 GCF_020165775.1 Mesorhizobium sp. B263B2A | reverse complement strand
CCCCCCCCCCCCCCCCCCCCCCCCCCCCCCCGGGCCAGCGATCAGGAGACCAGCGATGGGCGTGGCCCACCCGACCGAGATCGGCGTCGAGCCAGCAGGTGTCGCCGCCGCCGTGTCGCGATTGACCGTCGTGCCGCAGCGCCGCTACGGCATCTGGGTCGGCACGGCGCTTGCGCTGCTGCTGGCGTTTGTGATCATTCGCGCCTTCGCCAGCAATCCGGCCTTCGCCTGGGGCACGGCCGCCGGCTACCTGTTCCATCCCTCGATCATGCGCGGCCTTGGCAACACGCTGATGCTCACGGTCATCATCATGGTGCTGGCGATCGTGGTCGGCACCGTCATTGCCATCATGCGGGTGTCGCCAAGCCCGGTGCTGCGCGCCTTCGCGGGTGTCTATGTCTGGTTCTTCCGCGGTGTCCCGGCCCTGATCCAGCTGATCTTCTGGTTCAACCTGTCGCTGCTGGTGCGCGAAATCTCGCTCACTTTGCCCTTCCTGGGCACGCTGTTTGCCGTGCGCACCAATGATTTCATGACGCCATTCTTCTCGGCTGTCATTGCACTTTCGCTGTGCGAAGCCGGCTACATGGCCGAGATCATCCGCGCCGGCATCAAGTCGGTGCCATCCGGCCAGTCGGAAGCGGCGAGCGCGCTCGGCATGCCCTACCGCATGATCCTGAAGCGCATCACCCTGCCGCAGGCCATGCGCTTCGTACTGCCGCCGACCGGCAATGAGGCGATCAACCTCCTGAAGATGACGTCGCTGGTGACGTTCATTGCCGTCGATGACCTGTTCTATACGGCGCAAAGCATCTATGCGCGCACCTTCGAGACGATCCCGCTCTTGATCGTGGTCGCCTTCTGGTACCTTGCGGTGGTCAGCATCATGTCGGTGGGACAGCATTTCCTGGAGCGCCATTTCGGCCGCAGCGACACGCGCCGCGAGCCCCTGACGATGCGCGCCCTGCGCAACGCTGTCAGCCTGCGCGGCGTCGCCCGATGAGCGATGTGAAGTCCGAAAATCGCGCCCGCTTCGGCGTGCCGGCCGACTCCATGGTTTTCGCGCGCGGCGTACGCAAATCCTATGGCCCGCTCGAAGTCCTCAGGGGTGTCGACTTCGACGTGCCCGAGGGATCGGTGGCTTGCATCATCGGCCCGTCGGGATCCGGCAAGAGCACATTCCTGCGCTGCATCAACCATCTGGAGAAGCTCAGCGCCGGCATCCTGCTGGTGGACAGCCAGTTCGTCGGCTACGACCTCCAGGGCGACAAGCTCTACGAGGTCAAGGACGATCTCCTGTGCCGGCGCCGGGCAGAAATCGGCATGCTGTTCCAGTCGTTCAACCTGTTCTCACATATGACGGTGATGGAGAACCTGATCGAGGCGCCGACCCAGGTGCGGCGCATTCCCGCCGATCAGGCCAAGGCCGAGGCGGAGGTGCTGCTGCGGCGTGTCGGCCTCGCCGACAAGATCGACCGCTATCCGCGCGAACTGTCCGGCGGCCAGCAGCAGCGCGTTGCGATTGCGCGCGCCATGGCAATGAAGCCGAAGGTTCTGTTGTTCGACGAGCCGACATCGGCGCTCGATCCGGAACTGGTCGGCGAGGTGCTGCAGGTGATGCGCGACCTGGCCGAGAGCGGCATGACGATGGTCGTCGTCACCCACGAGATCGGCTTTGCTCGCGAGATCGGCGATCAGCTGGTCTTCATGGATGGCGGCGTGATCGTCGAACGTGGTGTGCCGCGCGAGATGATCGCCAACCCGAAATCGCCGCGAACCCGCGAGTTCCTGTCCCGGGTTCTGTGAGGTCTCCTTGTCGGGGCGCGGTTGCCACTTCTCGGGATCATGCCGCCAACGCCGCTGGGCCTAGGCTGCGGATGATCTTGGCAAGTTCGACGCATTCGCCGTGCCTGGTACTGTTGCCACGCCAGGCAAGGCAAATCATGCGTTGCGGCATCGGCTCCTGGAACGGCACGATCTTCAGGTCCGGGATGGTGCCCGCTGGCCCGGCCGCCATTTCGGGGACGAGCGTGACGCCGAGCCCGTGCGCCACCATCTGCAAGAGCGTGGTCAGGCTGGTGGCGCCGTAGCTTGCCATCGCCACCGGTCGCACATTGCCGCAGACGGCCAGCGCCTGTTCGCGCAGGCAATGACCTTCCTCCAGCAGCATCAGCCTCTCCAGTGCCGGGCTCTCTGGCGGAACCGGCGGCGAGGCGAAGGCGGGATCGCCTGATGGCACGGCGAGGAAGAACCTGTCGGGAAACAATGCCTCGGTGGTCAGGCCGGGATGATCGAGCGGAAGCGCGGCAATGAAGGCGTCGAGCTTCCGCGATGCGGTGTCCTCGACCAGGGACGTGGTGACGGCCTCGCGCAGTTCGAGCAGCAAGGCCGGAAAGTGCTTTTTCAGCTCGGGCAGGGCGCGCGGCAAGAGATAGGGCGCGACGGTCGGGATGATGCCAAGGCGGAAGCGTCCCTCCATCGCCATGCGGCCGCGCCGGGCCGTCGTTTCGACGTCGCGTATGTCGGCCAGGATACGTTCGATGCGCGGCAAAAGCGCTGCCGCTTCGTCGGTCATCCGGACCGACTTGCCGCCACGTTCGAACAGCCGGCAATTCAGGCGCTGCTCCATCTCCGCGATCTGCGCGGACAGGGCCGGCTGGCTGACACCGGCAAGTTTCGCGGCACGCCCGAAATGCAGCGTCTGGGCCAGCACTTCGAAATAATGCATCTGGCGAACCGTCAATCCGATCATGCGGGCAATCTTATCATAAGGAAATCCTATCAAAACAAACAGGAAAGGCAATTTGTCTTTATCGGCAAGGCAGCCTAGTCTGGAACCATTCCAGATTGGTGCGGCCACTGGCTGCCCCCCAGAATCCTGGCAAAGATCAAACCTCGGCAAATCGGAGACGAACATGGACGCGAAAACCGACGACAACAGCGCGGGCAAATGCCCTGTGGCGCATGGATCCGCCGGCCGGACCAACCGTGACTGGTGGCCGAACCAGCTCGACCTCGGCGTTCTCCACCAGCAGTCGAACCTGTCGGACCCGATGGGCGAGGATTTCGACTACGCCAAGGAATTCGCGAGCCTCGATCTCGATGCGGTCATCCAGGACCTGCACAAGGTCATGACGGATTCGCAGGATTGGTGGCCGGCGGACTTTGGCCACTATGGCCCGCTTTTCATCCGCATGGCCTGGCACAGCGCCGGCACCTACCGCATCGGTGATGGCCGCGGCGGCGCCGGTGCCGGCCAGCAGCGTTTCGCACCGCTCAACAGCTGGCCGGATAATGCCAACCTCGACAAGGCGCGCCGGCTGCTTTGGCCGGTCAAGCAGAAATACGGCCGCAAGATCTCCTGGGCCGACCTGCTGATCCTCACCGGCAACGTCGCGCTGGAATCGATGGGCTTCAAGACCTTCGGCTTCGCCGGCGGCCGCGCCGACGTCTGGGAACCTGAGCAGGACGTGGACTGGGGTTCTGAAACCAAGTGGCTCGACGACCAGCGCTACTCCGGTGATCGCGAACTCCAGGGCCATCTCGGCGCCGTGCAGATGGGCCTGATCTATGTCAATCCGGAAGGCCCGAACGGCAAGCCCGATCCGCTGGCTTCGGCCCGCGACATCCGTGAAACTTTCGGCCGCATGGCCATGAATGACGAGGAAACCGTGGCGCTGATCGCCGGCGGCCACACTTTCGGCAAGACCCATGGCGCCGGCGATGCATCGCTGGTTGGTGCCGAGCCGGAAGGCGCCGGCATCGAGGCGCAGGGCCTCGGCTGGTCGAGCAAGTATGCCAGCGGGATTGCCGGCGACGCCATCACTTCGGGCCTCGAGGTGACCTGGACGACGACGCCGACCAAGTGGAGCAACAACTTCTTCGACAATCTGTTCAACTACGAATGGGAGCTGACGAAGAGCCCGGCGGGCGCCCATCAGTGGACGCCCAAGGGCGGCGCCGGTGCCGGCTCCGTGCCGGATGCGCACGATCCCTCGAAGCGCCGTGCGCCGGCCATGCTGACCACCGACCTCGCGCTGCGGGTCGATCCGGCCTATGAGAAGATCTCGCGGCGTTTCCATCAGCATCCAGACCAGTTCGCCGATGCCTTCGCCCGCGCATGGTTCAAGCTGACGCATCGCGACATGGGTCCGGTCGTGCGCTATCTCGGCCCGTTGGTGCCGAAGGAAGAACTGATCTGGCAGGATCCGATCCCCGCGATCGATCACGAACTGGTCAGCGAGCAGGATATCGCCTCGCTGAAGGCGAAGATTCTGGCCTCGGGCCTGTCGGTTTCCGAGCTCGTCTCGACCGCCTGGGCATCCGCCTCGACGTTCCGCAATTCCGACAAGCGTGGCGGCGCCAACGGCGCCCGTATCCGGCTGGCACCGCAGAAGGACTGGGACGTCAACCAGCCGGCTGAACTGTCGAAGGTGCTTGCCAAGCTCGAAGGCATCCAGAAGGAGTTCAACGCGGCGCAGACGGGCGAGAAGAAGATCTCGCTCGCCGACCTGATCGTCCTCGGCGGCGTCGCCGCGGTCGAGAAGGCGGCGAAGGACGGTGGCCATGAGACCAAGGTGCCGTTTACGCCCGGTCGCATGGACGCTTCGCAGGAGCAGACGGATGTCCACTCCTTTGCCGCGCTCGAGCCGAAAGTCGATGGCTTCCGCAACTATGTCAGGGGCAAGCAGCCGATGTCGGTCGAAGCCATGCTGGTCGACCGCGCGCAATTGCTGTCGCTGACCGCTCCCGAGATGACGGTGCTGGTCGGCGGGTTGCGCGTTCTCGGCGCCAACACCGGCGGGTCGAAGCACGGCGTGTTCACCGACAGGCCTGGCACTTTGACCAACGACTTCTTCGTCAACCTGCTCTCGATGAGCACGGTCTGGGATCCGGCAGCGGGCTCTGTTCCAGGTGCGGAAGAAGTCTACGAGGCCCGTGACCGCAAGACCAAGGCGGTCAAATGGACCGGCACCCGCGCCGACCTGATCTTCGGCTCGCATGCGCAACTGCGTGCGCTTGCCGAAGTCTATGGATCCGGCGACGCCGGACAGAAATTCGTCAGGGATTTCGTCGCCACCTGGACCAAGGTGATGAACGCCGACCGCTTCGACATCGCCGCCTGATCCCGGCGTAAGGACCCGACAAAAAAGGCGCGGGCCACGGCCCGCGCCTTTTGTGTTTCAGCTTTCGAGGTCAATCCTTCTCGAAGACACGCGCCTTGGCGACGACGCCGGCGATGGCGCCGCCGATCAGCGGCGCGACGATGAACAGCCAGAGTTGGCTGAGTGCCGCACCGCCCGTGAACAGCGCCGGACCGATCGAGCGGGCCGGATTGACCGAGGTGCCGGTGACCGGGATCATGGCGAAGTGAATGCCTGCGAGCGTCAGGCCGATGACCAGGCCTGCAAACGCCGTCGAGTGCTTTTCAGCGGTAACGCCGAGGATCACGGTGACGAAGGTGAAGGTGCCGATCAGTTCCCACAGGAACGCCGAGCTCATGCCCCATTTCGTCTCGTCCCAGCCATTGGCGCCGAAGCCGCCGGTATGGCCGCCGGCCTGGCCGGAAACGATGATCCACAGCGCCAGCGAAGCCAGGATGGCCCCAATGATCTGCGCGATCCAGTAGGGGATGACATCCTTGGCTGGCAGCCGTCCGGCAAGGAAGACACCGAGTGTCACCGCCGGATTGAGATGTGCGCCCGAAATGGGACCGATCGCATAGGCCGCGGCGATGAGGCCGATGCCGAATGCCAGACCGATGCCTTCCTGGCCGAGCGGCAGCGCGCCGCCGAAGCCGCCCGTCACCACCGACGCCGTGCCGATGAACACCAACAGAAATGTGCCTAGAACTTCCGCCAGATAAGTCTTCATTGCCCTCTCCTCGTGACGATCCGCCGGTCAACGTTTTCTGCGCCGCGAATCATGGCGGCAAGAGTATTCTCAACCGAAAAACTTGGAAAGCAGAGCTGTTGCGCCACGCGCCGTGCTTGAACTCGCCAGATATGAACATTAGAGACCTTTCATCTATTGATCGATCTGCTGTTGGCTTCCAGGGAGAGTTATTGGTTGGCCAATTTCGCTGGCAACAGTCGGGATGACTCCACGCCGCCAGGCGGAGCGGGGTTCAATCCGGACGTGAAAGGTTCTAAGAGCAGGCCGAGATGCTGTGCTCGATTTGATGGAATGACGAATGCGACTGGGCGGAAGGCTGGCTGCGGCTATCGAAGTGCTGGAAGACATTGGCCGGCGTCACCGGCCGGTGGCCGATGCGCTGAAGGATTGGGGCCTCTCGCACCGTTTCGCCGGCGGCGGCGATCGCGCGGCGATCGGCAACATCGTCTACGACGCGTTGCGCCACAAGCGCTCCGCCGGCTGGCTGCTCGGCGAAGACACGCCGCGCGCCATCGGCTTCGGCGCGCTGCTGCTCGAATGGGGCCAGACGGCGCAGTCGCTCAACGACGCGCTCGACGGTGACAAGTTCGCGCCGCCGCTGCTCGGCGCCACCGAGCTCCAGGCAATCGCCGAACGCCGGCTTGCCGACGCGCCGTCCGCGGTGCGGGCCGATATACCCGACTGGTGCGAACCGCTTTTCGAACGGGCCTTCGGCGAGACATGGGTCGACGAGGGCGCGGCGCTGGCGACACGTCCGCCGCTCGACATCAGGGTCAACACGCTGCAGGCCAATCGCGACAAGGTGCTGGCGGAACTGGCCGATACCGGCGCCAAGCCTGCCCGCATAGCGCCAAACGGCATCCGCATTCCGCCTATCGATGGCGACGGCAGGCATCCGAATGTGCAGGCAGAGCCGGCCTTCCAGAAGGGCTGGTTCGAGGTCCAGGACGAAGGCTCGCAAATCGCGGCCACGCTGGCCGTTGCCGGGGCCGGCATGCAGGTGCTCGACTTCTGCGCCGGCGCCGGCGGCAAGACGCTGGCGCTGTCGGCTCAGATGGGCAATACGGGCCAGATCTTTGCCCATGATGCCGAAAAGGCGCGGCTGGCGCCGATCTTCGACCGCATCCGCCGGTCGGAAAACCGCAATGTGCAGGTGGTCACCAAGCCGGCCGAGCTTGCGCCGCTCTCGGGTCATATGGACGTCGTGCTGGTCGACGCACCGTGCACCGGCAGCGGCACCTGGCGCCGCCGTCCCGACGCCAAATGGCGCCTGACGCAAAGACAGCTCGATGCCCGCAAGGGCGAGCAGTCGGCGATCCTCGATGCCGCCAGCATCTATGTCAAACCCGGCGGCCTGCTGGTCTACATCACCTGCTCGGTATTCCCTGAGGAAAATGGCGAACAGGTCGCCGCGTTTCGTGGGCGCAACAGCGGCTTCGTCCCGGTCGATCACCGCGCGCTGTGGGACAGCCATTTCCCGGGGCACGAGGCGGCCGCGCGGATCGGCGCCGGTGGCGATATTTCGCTGTCGCCCGCGCTGAGCGGCACCGATGGTTTTTATGTCTGTGCCATGCGCAGGCCCGGCTGAACCGTATCGGATGGCGCCGATGCGTGCCGGGTTCGTTTCGCTGTCGCGGGTCAAGCTGATTGCTGCACTGCAGCAAAAGCGTTTGCCTGCCGCCTGTGCCTCTGCAATAAGCTTTTCCGGCAAAAGTGAAGGCAATGGCGATGGCGGCAAAGATCGTACCGGCTCCAGACTATGAGGATCGCGTCAGGGCGTCCTTTGCGCGCCAGCAGGCGATGGCGACGATCGGCGCCGAACTGACGCTGGTGACACCGGGGATCATCGAGATCGAGATGCCCTATTCGGCTGCATTGACCCAGCAGCATGGCTTTCTGCACGCCGGCGTCATTTCGACCGCGCTGGACTCGGCCTGTGGTTATGCCGCCTTCTCGCTGATGCCGGAGAATTCCGGCGTGCTGACCATCGAGTTCAAGGTCAACCTGCTGGCGCCGGGCCGGGGCGAACGGTTCCTGTTCCGCGGTTCGGTGACCAAACCCGGCCGCACCATAATCGTCGCCGATGGCCAGGCGTATGCCTTCGCCGTCGACGGCGAGGCTAAGCTGATCGCCACCATGACCGGGACCATGATGACGGTGGTCGGCCGTGACGGGATTGCAGGCTGATGGGCAATGTTGCGCGAATTGGCGGCAAGGACGTCCTGTTCGTCATGGCGGTGCAAGCCGAATACGGTCCGCATCTGCAAAAACTGTTCACGCCGCTGATGACCGGTGTCGGCCCGGTCGAGGCAGGTGTGCGCCTCTGCGCCGAACTCTCCTGGCTGAAATCCGAGAAGACCTTGCCGGATCTCGTGGTATCGCTCGGCTCAGCGGGCAGCCGGACCTTGGAACAGGCCGAAATCTACCAGGCCGTCTCCGTCAGCTATCGCGACATCGATGCCTCGCCGCTCGGCTTCGAGAAAGGCGCAACGCCGTTCCTCGACCTGCCGGTGAGCGTGCCGCTGCCCTTCAGGATTCCGCAGGTCAAGGAAGCCACGCTATCGACCGGCGGCGCGATCATCACCGGCGCGGCCTACGAGACGATCATGGCTGACATGGTCGACATGGAGACCTTCGCTTGCCTGCGCGCCTGCCAGCTGTTCGATATCCCGCTGATCGGCCTGCGCGGTATTTCAGATGGAGCAGCCGATCTCAGGCACCTCGGCGACTGGACAGAATATCTGCACATCATCGACGAAAAGCTGGCAGACGCCGTCATTCGCCTCGAACAGGCGATCGGCTCTGGCTTGCTTCGCGTCCAGCCGACCCGTGAAGACCCGAGGCCAGTCTGAAAGTCAGGCACCGCAACCCATTGCGCCGACTCGTTTCTTTCTCTAAACGCTCGCCATGAAAACAGCCAATCATCCCGACACCGTCCTGATTGTCGATTTCGGCAGCCAGTTTACCCAGCTCATCGCCCGCCGCATCCGCGAGGCGGGTGTGTTTTCCGAGATCGTGCCGTTCCAGTCGGCCGAAGCCGCGTTCAAGCGCATCAACCCGAAAGCCGTGATCCTGTCGGGCGGCCCCGCCTCGACGTCGGACATCGGCAGCCCGCGTGCGCCGCAGATCGTCTTTGACGCCGGCGTGCCGGTGCTCGGCATCTGCTACGGCCAGATGGCCATGTGCGTGCAGATGGGCGGTGTCGCTGAAAGCTCCAACCATCGCGAATTCGGCCGCGCCTTCGTCGAGATCGAGAAGGACAGCCCGCTGTTCGAGGGCCTGTGGGCGACTGGGCAGCGGCACCAGGTCTGGATGAGCCATGGCGACCGCGTCGTCGCCCTGCCGCCGGGCTTCGAGGTGTTCGGCAAGTCCGAGAGCTCGCCCTTTGCCATTTTCGGCAATGTCGAGCGCCGTATGTACGGCATCATGTTCCATCCCGAGGTAGTGCACACGCCTGATGGAGCCAGGCTGCTCAGGAACTTCGTCCACAACATCGCCGGCATCGAGGGCGACTGGACGATGCGCGCCTATCGCGAACATGCCGTCGAAACGATCCGCAAGCAGGTCGGCAAGGGCAAGGTGATCTGCGCGCTGTCGGGCGGCGTGGACTCCTCCGTCGCCGCGCTGCTGATCCACGAGGCGGTCGGCGACCAGCTCACCTGCATCCTCGTCGACCACGGCCTGATGCGCAAGAACGAGGCAGCGGGCGTGGTGGCGATGTTCCGCCAGCACTACAATCTGCCGCTGATCCTGGTCGATGCCTCGGACAAGTTCATCTCCGCGCTGGAAGGCGAGTCCGACCCGGAGAAGAAGCGCAAGACCATCGGCCGGCTGTTCATCGAAGTCTTCGAGGAAGAAGCCAAGAAACTCGGCGGTGCCGATTTCCTGGCGCAAGGCACGCTCTACCCCGACGTCATCGAAAGCGTCTCCTTCACCGGCGGCCCGTCGGTGACCATCAAGTCGCACCACAATGTCGGCGGCCTGCCCGAGCGCATGAACATGCAACTGGTCGAGCCGCTGCGCGAACTGTTCAAGGACGAGGTGAGGGCGCTCGGCAAGGAGCTTGGCCTGCCCGAAAGCTTCATCGGCCGCCACCCGTTCCCGGGCCCGGGCCTCGCCATCCGCTGCCCCGGCGGCATCACGCGGGAAAAGCTGGAGATCCTGCGCGAGGCCGACGCAATCTACCTCGACGAGATCCGCAAGGCCGGCCTCTACGACGCCATCTGGCAGGCCTTCGCCGTGCTGCTGCCGGTGCAGACGGTCGGCGTGATGGGCGACGGCCGCACCTACGAGTTCGTCTGCGCGCTGCGCGCCGTCACGTCGGTCGACGGCATGACAGCCGATTTCTATCATTACGACATGGCCTTCCTCGGCGCCGCCGCCACCCGCATCATCAACGAGGTCCGCGGCATCAACCGCGTCGTCTACGACGTCACCTCGAAGCCGCCCGGAACAATCGAGTGGGAATAAAGGTCGGTCGTTCGCCAGCATTCGGCGACTATCGAAGAAACTTCATTAAACCTCTGAATCTTATCTTCTTTTCTCTCTAGGTCTATCGCTGACTATCGCCCCTAAGCGGAATCATTTGACGGTATATCTGACGGCATTCCTTTTCGCGTCATCTTCGCTGCAGACTGATGCCGTCAGTGCGCCGGACTCAAGCATGTTGGCATCTTTCGAGGTAAGGCATTGAATCCAATGGGCTCTCGCAGAGCCTTGACGGTAAAACGAATGACGGTAAAATTAGGCGTTTCACAATCCTAGATGCGCCCGTCCGTCTCCTCCTATGCTCACAGATATCGCACTTAAGAAGCTGAAACCAAAAGATAAAATATACAAAGTCACTGATCGTGACGGTATGTACGCGACCGTGGCTCCCACAGGGCAGATATCATTCCGATACGACTACCGAGTAAATGGTCGGCGAGAGACAGTGACGCTTGGCCGCTATGGGGAGGGAGGCATCTCGCTTGCAGAGGCGCGTGACCGCTGTCTTGCCGCACGAAAAATGGTTGCAGCCGGAAAATCGCCAGCCCAGGAAAAGCAGCGTGACAAGCGGCGCCTGTCTGGGACGGCCACGTTCGGCGATGCTGGCAGAAGATGGTTTAAAGAGGCGAAGATGGCGGACAGCACGCGCTCGATGCGCAAAGCCGTCTTTGATCGCGACATCTTGCCGATTTGGGACAAAAGGGTCCTCGCAGAAATAACATCGGACGATTTGCGGGCGCTGTGCGCAAAGGTGAGGGACCGTGGCGCACCGGCAACGGCCATTCATGTCCGGGATATCGTTAAGCAGGTCTATGGTTATGCCATTCTGCACGGCGAGAAGATCGCCAATCCGGCGGACGAGGTAGGGCCAGCTTCCATAGCCACCTTCGAGGCGAAAGACCGGGCGTTGTCACCCGCAGAAATTCGACTCATGCTGAAAGAGTTGGAAAATGTGCCGACGTTGTCGACCATTCGGCTGGGCGTAAAGCTGATCCTGCTCACGATGGTTCGGAAAAGTGAGCTTCTGGACGCGACGTGGGATGAGGTTGACTTCGAGAACGCGCTATGGAGCATTCCCAAAGAGCGAATGAAACGGAAGAAGCCACATAACGTCTACCTGTCCCGCCAATCCCTCGACATCATGATTGCGCTTAAGACTTGCGCCGCGAACTCTCGATACGTGCTTCCATCTCGCTACGACGCCGACGAACCCATGTCGCGCGCGACCTTCAATCGGATTACGATGGCGATTGTGGAACGCGCAAAACAACAAAATCTGCCGCTAGCTCCCTTTACCGTGCACGATCTACGGCGGACCGGGTCCACGCTCCTAAACGAGATCGGATTCAATCGCGATTGGATCGAAAAATGCCTTGCCCACGAAGACAGTCGCTCCTCCCGGGGCGTCTATAACAAGGCTGAATACGAACCGCAGCGGCGCCACATGCTGCAGGAATGGGCCGACATGATTGAAGCGTGGGCGGCTGGCAATAAACACGCACCCACACTGCAGCCGATTTCCGGGGCAGCCGTCATCCTCGATCCGATTTGACGGGCCTTCTCTTCCGTGACCGCACGTCTGGTCCTGGGGCCAGTTCGATTGAACCGGCAGAGGACGCGTTCCGCCGTTCCTGAATCCAGGCTTCGACTTCTCCCAGGTCCCAAACGACGCAGCGGGGGGTCAGATTGAACCGTCGTGGGAACTCGCCTCGTTGTTCCATTTCATAAATGGTCGTGTCCGATAGCGGGACGATTTCTCGCAACTGTGATCGGCGAACAGTTCGCACGACCTGTCGCGCCGCAATGTGAGGTAGAACCGGAAGGGAGCGATCCGCTGGCGCGGCCTCTATGCCTTGGCAGCTTTCGTGTTGAGTTTGCTTCTCCCGTTTGACCATTTGCATACCAAGGGCTCCTTCGGGCCAATGATCGCGCATCTGCTTCAATCTGAGTATAGCTCTCAACTACGATCGCATCGTCTCGTTTGACCAACCGGCGAGCTTTGCGATGGTCGAAAAGCCTAGGTCTTGCTCAGGAGCACACCCACTTCGCGAGCCTCAATGACAGTTTATTACGCGCCGATCCGCAAGAATGAACGGCGGCAATGGGGTACCTCCCTACGGCCTGCTGGTAGTTGTCGTCACCGGGCAGCGTCCCGATCGCACGGAAGGGCGCGGGCAAAGACCAGCACCACGGAGGCAGTATTCCTGATGGGGATACTGCAACACCTTTAGATTCCGGTTACCCGTTTTTACCCAGTTCGCCTGGTGCATTCAGAGCGAGGTATTTGGAAATCGCTTATGGTGGCTTTGGGCGAACTCGGGATGGAGGAGTGGACCCAGAAATTGGCAAAATGCCCCAGGGAGGATTACATGGGTCGCTCATTCGCCGTACTCTTTACAGGTGCCCGTCGCTACGCAAACAGCTTGCTTTTGACTTCAGCGTTTTTTGCCGTCTCGGCATCGCTCTCCAATTCGGCCGCTGCCGAAACCATGAACTGGCGCCAATTCGAAGGGACCAGCATAACTTGGGCCTACGACATCCACCCGTATGCCGATGCTCTGGCCGCGCAACTTCCCGAGTTTGAGAAGCTGACCGGCATCAAGGTCACGCCGGAACTGTACCCGGACGACTCCTACTGGAGCAAGATGACGATCCAACTGACGACGAAGTCGCCAGCATGGGATGTGTTCGGCACTGGCATTCAGCCCGCGTGGGACCTCGCTCCGAGTGGCGCTCTGGAGCCGCTGGACAAATACCTCGGCGATCCGAAGCTTACCGATGCTGGATATGACTTCAACGACTTCTTCCCGAGCCTACGCTCGGCGCTTACCTGGAAGCTGGAAGATGGCCAAGTCGCAACGGGGGATGGTGGCCAAATCTGGGCAATCCCGCACGCATTTGAGAACATCCAGCTGTTCTACCGCAAGGATATCTTGGACAAATACAACATCGCGGTTCCGACGACTCCGCCGGAAATGGCAAACGCGTGCGAAGAACTCAAAGCCGCCGATCCTTCCATCACGCCGTTGGGCGTCCGAGGCGTGCGTTTCTGGAGCAGTATCCACACCGCCGCAGTCTCGATCGCCCGCTCTTACGGTGTCCACGATTTCGTCGTCAAGGACGGCAAGCTCGACACGGGACTGGATTCGCCGGAATCGATCGCGTTCCACAAGGATTACGTGGACATGATCAAAAAGTGCGCGGCTCCTTCCTTCGCCAATGATAACTGGTACCAGGTCGTGGACGGCATCTCGTCTGGCCGCACCGCGATGGCGATCGACTCAAACATGTTCGGCTTCTGGAACGATGTTGCGGGAAAGCCGGCATCCGGCAAGATCGCCTTCGCTCCGCCGCTTCGCGCACCGAACGCCACGAGCTTCGATTCCAACATCTGGATCTGGGCTCTCGCCATGAACGCGGCTTCCGAAAAGAAGGGCGCGGCCTGGCTGTTCATGCAGTGGGCCACCTCCAAGCAGGTGGCCCTCAAGGGTGCCGTTGCCGGCCAGCTCGTCAATCCGCCGCGCACGTCGACCTGGCAGGACGAGACCTGGACTAAGTACGCTTCGCAGCCCGAGTTCAACAATTTCGTTGACAGCTTCAAAAAGACACAGGACCACGCCGCGCTGGCTTTCACACCGCGTGTCGGCTTCGGCGAAGCTATGAACGCATGGGCTGTGGCGATGCAGAAGATGGTAAACGGCGATGACGTCGAGACAACGTTGAGGGCGCTTGCCGAAGAAATCCGCGCTGGTCTCTGATCAAAAGGAACAGGGCAGTATTATTGCACTGCCCTGTTCCCGCCAACGACGGAGACCACGCCGTGTCATCCCAAGCACTTAAACCCATCGTGCCGGTGGCAGCCGAAGGACCTGGCGCGTGCGCTTCGTCCGGTTCGGATTCGCTGGAGGGGCGTTCCATCGACTGGTTCAGCCTTGCAATCATTCTTCCTGCCGTCCTTATCCTGTTCGGCTTCCTTCTTCTGTTCTTCTATGGTGTCTACCAATCTCTGACTGACCTTCGCCTGGGCAGGCCGATCGCTAAGTTCGTCGGCTTCGCCAACTTTATAGCGCTCGGCAGGACGGCTGATTTCTGGAACAGTGTTCGCGTCACCGTAACTTACGCGCTCTCGTCGGTCGTGATGGAGGCTCTGCTGGGCCTAGCAGTCGCGAAACTGTTCGCCTCCGGCGTGTTCATGGCCAGGGCTTTGCGTCCGGTCATCCTACTTCCCCTCGTCCTTCCACCCATGAGTGTCGCGTTGATGTGGACGACGATGATGAACCCGCAGAGCGGCATCATGAACTATCTTTTGTCCCTGATCGGGCTGGCGCCTTTCGCCTGGATTTCGGATACCAGGACCGCACTGCTTTCGGTGATAATGATTGATGTCTGGACCTACACCCCATTCTTCGCGCTCATCATCTTCGCAGGGCTCCAGGGCATCACGGACGATATTCGCGAGGCCGCCCGCATCAACGGCGGGAAGGCATGGGCCACATTTGTCAACATCGAGCTGCCGCTGGTCGCGCCCCACATCCTGATCGCCGCGATCTTTCGGCTTATCGAGTCCCTGAACCAGTTTGACATCATCTTCGGAACCACGCAGGGCGGTCCGGGAAACTCGACCTCGGCGCTTTCCGTGCAAGCCTACATCACGGCTTTTCAGAACCTTACATTCGGCCGCGGCGCGGCCTTGATGGTCGTCAACTGGCTCATCGTGTTGATCGGCGCGTTCTTTACCGTGAAACTCTGGCGGGCGGTTCGCCGCCGCGTGCAATAGGAGCCAGACCCATGGATTTCACGCGCTCCCTCACGACCAGGATCGTGCTCAACGCAATGGTTCTGATCTGCGTCGCCGTGCTCGCATTTCCGCTCGTGTGGATCGTCATGATGGCGTTGAAGCAGCAGAGCGACGTCATGGCCTGGCCTCCGAGCTTCGTCTTCACTCCCACAATGGACAATTTCCGCGTCCTGTTCGATGCGGCCCAGGCGGGCGCCACGAGCTATGGAACCATCAAGGTCGACTTCCTCAAACCCGTGATAAACAGCGTCGTCATCGCCCTCGGCGCAGTTGTGGTTTCGCTGATCGCGGGAGTCCCTGCCGGCTATGTATTGGCCAGACGCGACATCCCCTACAAGGAAGACATCGCGTTCTTCATCCTTGGGTTTCGCTTCGCTCCCGTTCTCTTGGTGGTGATCCCGCTCTTTAGCTTGTTTCAGTCCCTGGGCCTTTATGACACCTATATAGGCATGATCTGGGTCTACCAGGTCGTGACGCTGCCGATGATCGTCTGGCTGACACGATCCTATGTCGAGGACATCCCGAAAGACATCGAGGAGGCTGCGGCAATCGACGGCGCGAAACCGTTTCGTGTCGTCCTGCACATAGTCCTTCCGTTGCTGAAGCCCGGCCTCATCGGCGCGTCCCTGCTGGTATTCCTCCTTGCCTGGCACAACTTCGCGCTCGGACTGATGCTGAGTTCAACCAAGGCGCCTGTCACCGTCGCGCTGCTGAAACTCCTCAATCCCGGTATCCAATTCTATCCCGTCATGGCCGCCGGGCTGGTCGTTACCATGATCGTGCCGGTTATCCTGATCGTCATAGGACAGCGCCATCTTGAGCGCGGGCTGACCTTCGGAGCTGTTAAATGAACCCTTGCCCCCTGATCTTCTTTGGCACCACGAATCTCGACTTGTGCTTCAATGTGGAACGGCTACCCACGATAGGTGAAAGCTTGATCGGCTCTCTTGTCCGTCACCCCGGAGGCAAGGGTGCCAATCAAGCCGTGGCCGCGGCGAAGCTTGGCATGCGGCCAAAGTTCTTCACGCGCCTCGGCGATGATGAGGCGGGAGACGTCTTAATGCGCGCCCTGTCAGACGCCGGGGTCCTGACCGAGGCGGTCCAGATCGCGTCGGGCGAGGCCTCGGGGTCAGCGCTCGTCATGGTGGCAGACGACGGTAGCAACATGATCATCATCGATCCTGGCGCAAACGCGAATGTCACCGCGGCCGTGATCGACGAAGTCGCGCATCACATAGAGCCCAGGTCCATCGTGGTCGCCGAAATGGGCCTCCCCGTGAATGCGCTGGAGCGGCTTTTCGCGCTGAAGCCCAGGCTCGGCTTTCGCCTTATCTTCAATCCGGCCCCCGTGCGCACCGGGCTCTCTCGCAAGGCCTGGTCCCAGGTCGATTTCGTCACCCCCAACGAGTCAGAGACCTTCGAACTCACAGGAGTGGAAGTCGTCGATCCACAGAGCGCAGCCCGAGCTGCGACGATTCTACTCGAACTGGGGGCCAGGGCAGCCCTCATTACCCTGGGAGAGCGCGGGGCGTTCTATTCGAACGGCGAGGAAAGCTTTCTCCTTCCTTCGTTCCCTGTGGTCGTGGTGGATGCCACGGCGGCAGGCGATGCTTTCAACGGAGGGTTCGCGGCAGCGCTCGCCAGGAATGTGCCTGTCCGCGAAGCGGTCCGCCAGGCCATGGCCGTTGCGGCGCTCTGCGTCACGAGAAGGGGCGCACAGCCGTCAATGCCCACCGCCGCAGCTGTCGACGAGTTCCTGAACCACAGAACATTACTGGAGATACGATGACATCACCAATTTTCACGATGTCCGGCAAGACGGTTCTCGTCACCGGCGCGGGCGGCGGTATCGGTGCCGCCATCGTCAACGCCTTTCTGGCGAGCGGTGCCAATGTCGTGGCGACCGATGCGAGCAGTGAGGCGCTCACCCGGACCTACGGCATGGTTGAAGCCAACGGCCAACCGCTCACGCTCGCCATGGACGTGACGAGCGAACAGGACATCGTCCGCGTCCTCGACATCGTCGCCGAGCGCTTCGGACGACTGGATGTTCTCGTCAACAACGCCGGGATCAAATCGGCGGAGTCGCTTCTTTGCGGCGACAAGGCCAAGATCGACCGCACGATGCTGATTAATTCTGACGCGGTGCTCCTCTGCTCCAAGTCGGTCGTGCAACGATTTCTTCGTGACGGCGGCGGACGCATCGTCAACATCGGATCATCCCTGTCGTCGCAGGGCGCCGTATTCAACTATCAGGCAGGCGGAGCCGACTACTGTTTCTCCAAGGCCGTAGTCCACGATCTCACAAAACTTCTCGCCTATGAATGCGCACCCATGGGCGTCAACGTGAATGCCGTCGCGCCGGGCATAATTGATACGCCCATGCATGGCCGCCCAAAGGAGGAGACCGAAGCAAGGCATGCGGGTCGCATCCCGCTGGGACGGGTCGGATCGCCGGAAGACGTCGCCGGACTGGCGGTGTTCCTGGCGAGCCCCGCGGCCGCCTACATTACCGGTCAGATCGTTCATGTAAACGGCGGGATGTTGATGAATGGCTGATATGGTTTCAACGCTTGCGTGGCCGCGCATAACGGGGATCGTCTCCGACCTCGACGGCGTCGTCTATCGTGGCAAGAATGCGATCGAAGATGCTGTCGAGGCATTCAAGGCCTGGCAGGCCGAGCGGATCCCATTCTGCTTCGTCACCAACAACTCGACCCACACGGCCGGCGACGTCGTCTCGAAGCTGCGCGGCTTTGGCCTGGAGGCGGGGGAGGAGAACGTCGTCACATCCGCAGTCACCGCCGCGAAGATGATCCGGCAAACCTATCCCGCGGGGACGCGGACCTATGTCATCGGAGCGCCTTCGCTGAAGAAGGCCATCACCGATGCGGAGCTCGAGATCACCGACAAGCAACCGTGCGTCGTGGTCATGGGGCTCGACCGGGAAATCACGTACGAGAAGCTCACGATCGCAGTCGACGCGATCCTCAAAGGCGCGGTGCTGATTGGAACCAATCCGGACCTCCTGCTGCCCACCCAGACCGGTTTCGAGCCCGGGGCAGGTGCCTGTCTGACCGCAGTCTCGGCTGCCGCACGTGTGAAGCCCATCATCGTGGGAAAGCCGGAAGTGCACATGATCGAAGCTGCACTATCGCAGCTCGGCACAGATCGAGCCTCGACGCTGATGATCGGCGACCAGATACCAACCGACATACAGGCCGGGAAACGCGCCGGGCTATGCTCAGTCCTGGTGACCACGGGCGTTCCGCCGATCGACGATCCGTCGCTGCTGGCGCCGGATTTTACCGTATCGAGCCTGAAACAAATATTTTTGAAGCGCTGATGCGCGCCGGCACCTTGGGAGGAAATCATGGCTGAGGTTCGCCTCGAAGGGATCAGGAAGGCCTATGGCAACCTTGAGATCCTGCGCGATATCGACCTCGACATTCGGCATGGCGAGTTCGTGGTTTTTGTGGGTCCCTCCGGATCCGGCAAGTCGACATTGCTGCGCATGATCGGCGGACTGGAGAAGATCACCGGTGGAACGCTCAGGATCGACGACAAGGTGGTAAACAAGATTGATGCCGCGGACCGCAATCTAGGCATGGTCTTCCAGTCCTATGCGCTCTACCCGCATCTGTCCGTCCGCAACAATCTCGCGTTCCCGCTTAAGATGGCAAAGATGAAGAAGGACGAGATCGCCGACCGCGTCCAAGCCGCCGCCGCACTGCTCCAGATCGAGCACCTTCTCGACCGAAAACCAAGGCAGCTGTCCGGCGGACAACGTCAGCGCGTGGCGATCGGAAGGGCAATCGTCCGAGAGCCCAAGGTGTTCCTGTTCGACGAGCCGCTATCCAATCTGGATACCGAGCTGCGTGTCCAGATGCGAGTGCAGATAGCCAAGCTTCATAAGCAGCTGGGCAACACCATGATTTATGTGACGCATGATCAGGTCGAGGCGATGACCATGGCCGACAAGATCGTGATCCTAAAGGACGGGCGCATAGAACAGGTCGGGTCGCCGCACGATCTCTACCATCGGCCCGCCTCAAAGTTCGTGGCGGGTTTCATAGGGTCGCCAAGAATGAACTTTCTGCCCTGCAAGGAGAAAGGCTCCGACCAGGCAAGGACCGAGATTACCTTGAGCGATAAGATGTCCCGTTGGCTGCCGATACAGACGACATCGTCGAAAGGCGGCCGCGCGCTGACACTCGGCATCCGCCCCGACGATTTCGTGGCGCCAACCGGCATGCCGGGCGAGCTCGTCATCGAGATCGACGTCGACTTCGTTGAACATCTGGGAAGTGCGACATATCTCTATGGGACCGCTCTCGGCGACCATGTCGTCGCCCGATCGCCCAACCACCACTTTCCCGCCGGCAACGCCGGGCGGGTATCGCTCGCCGTCTCCGCTGCCGACTGTCACCTCTTCGACCCCGAAGGGAAGGCACTGACGAGGCTGGAGGCGCCCGGGAGCTGGAATTGAACATTGGATCCGCAAACGTGCTAGGATCGCGGCATTCCAATGGGAAAGCCTGAGATAACGGACTTCAAGCAAATCCTCGGCAACTCGCGTTCATTTATCCTGGGAGCCGCGATCGGCTCCGGCATGACAGCGCGGGCCGCCGAGCGCGCGGGGGCGGACTTCGTGCTAGCGCTCAACGCCGGCCGGTTCCGTGCGATGGGGGGGTCGTCTCCGGCGTCGATCTTTCCCATCCGCAACAGCAACGAATTCGTTGCCGGTTTCGCCCGCTCCGAAATCCTCAGGAGCACAAAACTCCCGGTGTTCTTCGGCGCCTGTACGTTCGACCCTCGGCTCGACCTCGATCGCTTCCTCGACAACATCACCCGATGGGGGTTTGCAGGGATCACGAATTTTCCGTCCGTGATCCATGTGGACGAGGCGCGCAGGTCGATTCTCGAGGGCTGCGGCCTCGGATATGCGCGCGAGGTCGAACTACTCATCAACGCCGCGGCGCGGGGGCTGATGACGATCGCCTACACCCGCACGCAGGCTGAGGCCCGCCGAATGGTCGAAGCGGGCGTGGGCGCGATCTGCATGAATTTTAATCTCAACCCTGCTGAAACTGCCGTGTCGTCGTCGTCCATCGGCCTGGCGGAACTCGCCGCCCGAACGGGAGACATCGCCCGGGCGGCTCACGGTATCAACAGGAATGTCGTCTGTCTGCTCGGAGGCGGCCCGATCACGAAGCCCCAGGAGTTGATGGACGTCTGCCGCGAGACAGGAACGCAGGGGTTCATAGGCGGTTCTTCCCTCGACCGGGTGCCGCTCGAAATGTCGGTGCTGGAGATGACCTCGGGGTTCAAGACCATCAACGTTCTGCGGGAAAAGGTCGATCTTATGGAGCGGCAGCTCCAGCTGAACGGCTACCGCCATGGCGTGATCGCGCAATCGGCGTTGATGAATCAGGCGCTTGACGCGGCAAAGCGTCTTTCGACGGGCACGAACCCGGTTCTGATCGTCGGCGAACCGGGCACGGGGAAGCGTCGCGTCGCGTCCCTGGTGCATGCCTTCGGCGCGAGAAAGCACCGCAAGCCGGTTACCTTCCCCTGCCGCAAGGCGCCCGGCAACCAGAACGAGATGGCGCTCTTCGGCATGGAAGCGGAAAAGGACGCACGGCGCCGGCTGTCGCTGCTGGAGATGTCAACGGAGACCTCCCTGGTCATTCTTCACCTCAACACACTTTCTGAAGACGGCCAGGAGCAGCTTGCCGATTATCTGGAGCGCGGCACCTTCAGCGCCGTAAACGGCGCGGTTGCGACGCGATCGGAAGCAAAGATCATCGCCACCTGCACCGTGCCGGCCGGAGCAAGCCTGGAAGCGCTGCCCCTATCGCCACGATTGAGAAGCGTCTTCGCCGGACTGGAAATTATCCTTCCTCCCATGCGGGACCGTCTGGAAGACCTTCCTGCGCTCATCCATCATTTCACAGTGGAGACCAAGGGCGATGCGGATGCAAAGGCGCTGACGATCGAAAACTCCGCCTTTTTGGCGCTGGCCAGCCATGCCTGGCCAGGCAATGTCAGGGAGCTTCGCCATGTCGTCGAACAGCTGGCCACCTTGCCCTCGAACACGTCGATCACGGCGGAACGGGTCCTTCCGGTCCTTGGAGCCAAACCGGCAACCAAAGCGACCACTACCCTTTCGGAGAGAGAATGGATCATCGACGCCTTGCGCCGGAACAAGCTTCACCGCGGCAAAGCTGCCGCCGCGCTCGGCATTACCCGCAAAACCTTATACAACAAGATCAAGAAGCACCGCATCCTAGAATGACGTCTCAGCCTTGGCGAGCGAGGGCGCCGGCAGCGACCAAACAGGCAGTTCACTACCCGTTTCGCCCAGACGCACAAGCGACGTGATCGGCGCTATCGGACAGGAAAGGGCCGTCGCCGGTAGATAGAGCATGGCTTCCGGCTGTTTCTCGAACAGGTTCCCTGCCGCGGCTGCGTCTCGATTAGTCGATGTCAGAGCTAAGCCCAAGCCATTCTCCGCGAACCATCTCATGCGCTCCAGCTCAATTGAATTCAGATGGTCTTCGGCCCCCGCCTCCGAGCTGGTTTGTATGAGAGAGGCTGGCGGAAGGTTCACCACGCCGCAGAAACCTTTCTCCGTCAGAGCATCCGCGACGTCCTCCCAAAGCGCGAACGGGTCGATCATCAAGATCGCTGCGTAGCAACGAGCGCCTGCAACGGGCTCGATCTCGTTGAGGCCGCGCAGCAACTCGCCATTCCAGTCGCAAACGGGAAGCGTCGCGATTACAAGGGGAAACCCAGCGGGCAAGGCGCGAAGGCTCGGCGCAAACACGTAGGCGTCATCGGCGCTCGGGGCATCGGTCCAGATCGGTCGGTCTACGATTACCCACCTACCCATATTTACCCATCTCTCCTTCGGCAGCCGATTATCCAGCCTGCCCGAAGCGTTTACTAGTCCTGGGCAACAAAGCAAGAGCGGTGCCTTGGAGGGCGAAGACATGGGAGCTCAAGGTTCGACGTCCCCTCCATCCCCTGCAGGAAGGTACGGAACATCGTGATCGCAGAGACAACCGTTGATAACTCCGTGGCCATTGTCGCGACGATGGACACGAAGCAAGTCGAGGCTTCGTTCGTGGCCGACATCGTCAGGGGCGCGGGACGCAGCGTCTTATTCGTCGATGTGGGCACCTCAAAGGACGGAAGGTTCCGGTCCAATGATCCGGCGGTTCTGCTTGCGGGAATCGCGCGCGAGGCCCGCAAGTCGGTGAACGGACTTTTCGAGACCGGCAAGGTCTCCGCCGTGATTGGCATCGGCGGCGGCAAGGGGAGCGGCGTGTTCGGCGAAGTCGTCGCCGACCTGCCATACGGTTTTCCCAAGCTGCTAGTCTCCAGCGCACGCCCGGCCCTGCTTGCCGAACTGGCCGGGAAGCTGGATGTCCTGCTCTATCCCACGCTGGTCGATCTCTTCGGCGTGAACGGGTTCACTTCGCGGGTGCTTGAAAACGCGGCGCGGGCAATCGCCGCCATGCATTACCTTCCCAAAGCGAAATCACGGCGAAAGATCGTAGCCATCACGTCGTTTGGCGTGACGACCCCCGCGGCCAATGCATGCGTCCGGCTTCTTGGGGACAAGAAGATGGAGGCGATCGTTTTTCCGGCGAATGGCGCTGGCGGTCGAAAGATGGAATCGCTGGTCGACGCGGGTGAATTCGATGCCGTAATAGATCTCACCACGACCGAGCTGGCCGACGAGCTCCTGGGCGGCACCGCCAGCGCCGGACCGGATCGGCTGACTGCAGCCGGGCGGTGCGGGATTCCGCAATTGATCGCTCCCGGCGCCGTGGACATGGTAAACTTCGGTGTCCTCTCCTCGGTGCCGCCCGAGTTCGCCGAGCGCAGGCTGTACGCGCACACACCGTATACGACCCTGCTGCGCACGACGCCTGAAGAGACGAACGCGATCGGACGTCTTACGGCGCAAAAGCTGTCGGCGTCGAGAGGACCCGCGCAAGTCCTGTGGCCCTCGAAAGGTGTATCGGATTACGACCGCGAAGGCGGGCCGTTTCACGACCCCGAGGCGAACCGCGCATGGCTCTCAGGCCTGCGCGCCGCGCTTCCCGGGAACATCCCCGTCCGGGAACTCAATTGCCACATCAACGATCCCGAATTCGCAAGTGCCGCGGTCGAATGGGTACTTGACCACATTGATACGGAGACCGCCGATGAGAATGTTTGACCGCAACGAAATCCTGGCCCGGATCGCCGAGCAGTCCGTAAAAGGCGCCGCGATCCTGGCTGCCGGTAGCAGCTGCGGCCTTGTCGCCAAATGTGCCGCGCTTGGCGGTGCGGACATGCTTGTCGTCTACAGCACGGGCCTCTCGCGGCTCATGGGCCTGCCGACCAGCCGGATTGGGGATTCGAACGCGCGGACCATAGAAATGGCCGACGAGATCCGCAATGTCATCTCCGACGTTCCGGTGATTGGTGGCGTTGAAGCGTGGGACCCGGTCCGGCTCGATCTCGACAGGCTTCTCGACAAGTTTTGGGCCGCTGGCTACTCCGGCGTGATCAACTACCCGACGATTTCGACGATGGGCGACAAGTGGCGCGACCGCCGTGGCCGCGTAGGCCTTGGCTTCGCGCGCGAAGTCGAGATGATCGCCACGGCGCGGAAGAAGGACATTTTCTCAATGGCCTATGTCGCCTCAGCGAACGACGCGGCGGACATGGCCAAAGCAGGCGCGGACTGCATCGTTCCTCATGTCGGCGCCACACGTGGCGGACTGGTCGGCCATGACGAGGGTCAGGCGATCGGCGAGGCGATCGAACGGATTAACCGGATCAACAACGCGGCGCGCACTGTCCGCGGCGACGTCATCCTTCTTGCCCATGGCGGCGCGATAGCCGAACCGCAGGACACCGAAGAAGTCTACAGGTCCACCGATTGCATCGGCTTTGTCGGCGCGTCCTCGATCGAGCGCATTCCGATCGAGCGGGCCGTGAAATCGGCTGCCGAAGCCTTCAAGGCCGTCCCCCTGAACCGCAAGAAACCCTAAGCACGACTGCCGAGGAATCCATGGCCGACACTGTAACCCCACTCGTGACCAAGCAGGAGGACCCCACACACTGGGACGCGGCCTACGACATGGTCGCGATTGGAAGCGGCGCGGCGGGCTTGTCTGCGGCCCTTTATGCTTCCCAGTCGGGACTAAGTGTGCTGGTGACCGAAAAATCCCCAAAGCTGGGCGGCACGACCGCCCTGTCGAACGGAATGATATGGGTACCCTGCTCGCCGCAGGCCTTAGCTGCGAAGGTCGAAGACAGCATCGACAATGCTCGCACGTATCTGAAGGGAGAACTCGGGAATTACTACCGGAAGGAGTTCGTCGAAGCCTATCTGGCGGATGGACCCGAGGCACTCATCGAGATCCAGAAGCACTCCGAGGTCAGGTTCACGCTCGCCGCGGCTCCCGATTACCACTCAAGCCGGCCCGGCGGGATGAACTCAGGCCGCGCGTTGAGCCCCGCTCCGTACGATGGCCGCCTGCTGGACAAGGACTTCGATCTGGTTGGCGATCCCATTCGCGTGGTTCTCGGAGGCATGATGATCTCTTCCGGCGAGGTTGGAAGATTCCTCAATCCCTTCAAGTCGGGGGATTCCACGAAGCATGTCCTGAGGCGCCTGGGGCGCTACATCGGCGACCGGATGCGCTACAGGCGCGGCACCGAGTTCAGCGGCGGAAACGCATTGATTGCGAGGTTCATCAAGAGCCTGAGACAGCTGCAGGTGGATATCTGGACCAGCGCGCCAGCCACCGGACTGATCATAGATCAGGGCAAGGTGGTTGGGGCGGTCATACGCAAGGACGGCAGGGACATGCGCGTGCGGGCAACTCACGGCGTTGTGCTCGCAACCGGGGGGTTCCCCCATGATGCCGGACTTCGCAGTGCTCTCAGCGGCGATCACCAGCATGACCAAAGCCTGGCCCATGCGGACGCCACGGGCGACGGCATCAAGATTGGACTGCAAGCGGGCGGCAAGATCGACAACGAGGTCGCGAGTGCCGGCTTCTGGACACCCGTGTCGCTGCTGCGCGAGAAAGGCGGGCGAATGCAGACGGTTCCTTACGGCTGGCTGGACCGCGGCCGCCCTGGCGTGATCGCCGTCGGCCCGGACGCGCGGCGTTTCGTCAACGAGTCGAACCCGTATCACGACATCTGCATGGCGATGTTCGAGAACGGCTACCCGAAGGATAAGCACTTCTACTTCATCTGCGATCATGAATTTCTCAAAAAGCGCGGAATGGGCCAAGTTCTTCCGTGGCCGTGGACCCTCAGCACGAAATCCTATGAGCGTGCCGGGTACATCCAGGTGGCGGATACCCTCGCGGCGCTGGCCGTGAAGATCGGCCTCGATCCCAAGGCGCTCGCACAGACGATTCAGGAGCATAACGAGCATGCCCGAACGGGTGTCGACCCGTATTTCCAGCGAGGTGAATCCGCGTTCAACCAAACGCTCGGTGATCCTTCCGTTGGCAAGCCGAATTCAAACCTCGGTCAAATCAAGACCCGTCCTTTTGTTGCCTTGCGGATCGTTCCAGCCACCTTGGGGACGGCTACCGGTCTTGCGACAGACACCTATAGCCGGGTGCTCGACCAGTGGGGAAAGCCGATCGATGGGTTATACGCCTGCGGCAATGACGCGACTTCAGTCATGCGAGGGGTCTATCCCGGCGCGGGCATCACAATCGGCCCTGGGATTGTGTTCGCATTCCGCGCGATCAAGTTCATCCGCGACAGCGCATTGCGCGGGCTTTGATATGCAGTTCGGTACCAGGACGTAAAAGACTGGGTCATACCAGTTCCCCATGTCTCCTGCGCCGACCAGGCCGATCTTTTGTCCTGTGTCGTACGCGTTGCGGGTGATGCCGGATCTCCGGTCAGGTCTATTGCATAACTCATTTACGCATTCCGAAAGAAGCCGTACTTTCTCAGAATGGGCAGCAGCTTGTGATGGTCATCGATGATGTAGTCTGGCTGCGCCGCCTGCAAACGTGATTCGGAAACAAATCCGCCTGTAATAGATATGCTGATCAGCCCGAGGTTACGTGCAATATCAGTTTCGATCGGCATGTCGCCAATGATGAAGGTCGACTCGGCACTCAGATTGTTCGTTTGCATGTACACGCCAAGCCGGTCGCCCTTACTCATAGATTTATATTGAGTGGCGCGGCTTTCAAATGCCAGAACCTCGGTAACACAATCGTCGATTCGGAGCCTTCGCAGTTGGGTACGAAGGGGCTCGACTATATGGTTGCTGAGAATGATGGTTGAGACAGCTTGTTGACGCGCCGTTTCCAAAATGAGGCGCGCGCCTTCGCGTAGATCGGCTTTGCTCGCCAGCGGTTCGTACATGTCGTGAAAAAAAGCGCTGTCATCGTTTTCCACTTCTGCGACCTCGCGCTCCGACATTCCAAGATTGCGGTAAAGGATAGAAAGTGGAACCTCGCACTGTTCCCGAAGAGTATGCATATCGATGGCAGCGCGACCGAAGCGGCTCAGAATAGCGTTGGTTGTTTGTAGAAATGCCTCGGCATCGTCAAGCAGGGTCCCGTTCCAATCGAATACAAGAGTAGGTTTCATTATGTGACCTCAGGCAGGCATAGTCAGGTTAAGGCGAGATTGATAGTCGATCTATTCAAATTCTTATTCGCGCGTTTTTCTCCTTCTGGAGTTGGCATGTCGAACGTAAACGGAGATAGATCAATCCCATCGGACCCTCCAGGCAGCAACGATATCAGAGCCTTAAAGGGCAGAAAGGTGATGGACGCAGCGTTGATTGATAGGGCTATTTTGCTTTCGATCATCCTGAGGATTTGCGGTTCGGTTTTATGAAAGCTAAGGCTTTCTTTCCGCTTTTTGGATGGCAGTGTTTTCCATACCTTCCAGAACGCCAGCTCGTCGATCGTCTCGATGCCCATGCCGTAGTAATTCGGTGCGACGATAGGCGGCGAACCGATCGCCCAATGCACAGCCTTCGCTCCGGCAGCATGGAGCATTGCTGTTACAGCCCGGCTTGTATCCCCCCGAATTAGTGCTTCGTCCACCATCATGACAACTCTGCCCCTAACATCGCTCTCTGCATTGACACAGTATTTCTGCGCGATAAGCGAGTTGCGAGTGCCAACGATACCTATAAGCGTCCGCTGCTGAAGTTGTGTTGCGATTACTTCACGTCGCTGGACGAAAGCGCCGTGTTTCTCGGCCAGAGACGCGAACAAGCCGTCGGCGTACGGGCCCCCGGTATGCGGCATGGAGGAAACGACAATAGGGGCAGAGCCCATCTGTGCCGCCACTTTCGGCGAAATAGTTCCACCGAGACTCGCGCCTATATTGTGCCGCGTGGCCAGGTGAGATTGACCTCGTATGGACGTTTCGAGATTTCCGATGTAAAGCGTTTCGTAGACGCAAAGCTTAGGGCTGTATCGGGTATGGCCAACGAAGCTGTCAATGCATTCTCCTGTTTTTCCATCCAAATACTTGATGTGGCCTGGCGAAACTTCCTCCGTGGTGCCTTGTAATCCGGCAAAAGCTGAATTTTCAGAAGCAAAAAGTATATCACCATCTTCCGTTTGCATAAATTCCAGCGGACGTAAACCGCTACTATTGCGGAAAGCGATCAGATTTCCTTCGCCATCTAATACAAGTGCACTCACGGCTCCATCAATCCGATCATCGATATCACGAAAGACATTTTCGTAGTTGACCGGGAGAGCATGCTGCCAAAAAGCTCTTTGGCAAATGTGCTCAATAAGCTTGAGCAGAAGCTCTGCATCCGTTTGGCCGTCGAAGCTATGCCCTCGCGCGTGCAATTCTTTCCGAAGTTCATTAGCGTTGACTAAAGCCCCATTCAACGAAAGGGCCAAATGGCGGCAGCCTGCTTTATGGTTATCAACAGGCTGGGCGACGTTGCCATCGTTTTCCAGGGAAGATGGACTTCGAATATGTGCAATCGCTACATGAGGCCTGAAATTCGCGTCCTGCCCATCGCAATCGATGGTTACCAATTCGCGTGGTGGCCGACACGACCTTATATGTCGAATTCCTTTTGCGTGCATGAACGCTGCAAGACCGAACCCAGCTTGTCCACGATTGTCAAGCTTCGGAACCATGTGCTTGAGCCGATTATAAACCGTCTGCTGTGAATGACTTGAAGGCAACACAAATGCGCCCGCAATACCGGACATCCGACTTTTCCTTCAATGCGGCTCAGCGCGAGCTCGTGGTTTGTTTCCACTTACGCAAGGCTCGTGCCAAGGTCTTGAAGGCACGCCTGACGATGCGCCACATCGTCTACGCGCCCGACGATCGGGATGTCGTCAAGCGGCCCTGATCCGGATGGTGGGACTTGCGATTCGCTGTCCTCGTCAGACGCCAGCTTAGGACTTGTCGCAGAATCGGTGGGTTTGCGGCATTAACACCGCGATTGTCGGCCACATGCGCCATCGGTCGCTTCAGGCGTGTGGTCGGAGAAATGCTGCTGGATTGCGGGATCGCGGTTTCTTATGGGACCATCCGCCGTGGCGTTCAAAAGTGTCCGGTTGAAGACGTTCATGTCTGAAGGCCGACAACAAAGCGGATGCACTCGGTTAGCTTGAATTCTTCGCAGGCAGCATGGGCGACGACAGCAATGATTACGGGGAGCGAGGGCGGTGGACCGAGGCGTGCCGGCGCGAAGAGGCAATCCGCGAATTCCTGGAGCGGTATCTACAAAGTTTGGGCGGTCAGGAACTGGACCTCAGCCCGGTCACCGCAAGCGCGGTCGACGCCAGGGACATCGCGCCCTCGACAAAGATCGAGAAGCCCTCGTGCGTCGAACGATGGAAGGCTTTTATCTCAAGCCGACACCCCCCCTTTCGCGCAGTTGGTTCGCCAAGTCCAAATCGCTTGCGCAAGCGGCCGGCCTTGCTCCACCAAACTGGCTCTCCATCAAATCCCGGGTTGAAGATGTCGATCTACGGGTGAGGGGTGTAAGCGCGAGAGCGAGGTCATCAAAGCTACAACCACGCCAGGTGCCCTTTCGGTGCCGCGGCGGCTTGAACTTGTGCAACCGATCATAGTTGACGTATTCGTTGTCGACGAAGAAACGCGTCTACCGCTCGGACGGCCTTGGCCTTGGCTGAAATTGGCGTTGGACATCTCTTCTCGCATGGTGACGGGCCTCTATCTAACCATGGAGGCGCCATCGCGAGTTTCGATAAGCCCATGCATACTGCACTCCGTGTTCGACAAGACCCCATGGTTCCAGGAGAGGGGTAGGCACTGCAGCTCTTCTGCGAGCGATTCTCCAGAAGAGCTGCTTTCACGCCTAATGTGCTGATTCTGAAGCATGGCTCTGAAACTTTCGCAAACTTAGTTGGAACGGACCAAATGGCGTCACGGGAGCATACGGAACGATATGGGAAGCTTTCCGTTTCTGGCCCACGAAAAACTCAATACAATCAACGATCTTAAGACGCCCTCCGGGCCCACCATTATCGTTATTTATCAGTGAGTTATAGGGTGGTTCGCCACGAGGTTCGCCAACAGGTTCGCCAAGCATCGGCTTGCGCGTGACCAGCCGCACGACTCGATCCATGCCCTGGACCGCCAACCGTACCTGCGATGCCTCGCGCGAATAGAGCTCCGCATGATCGATATCCTCGTGCCCGAGCACGTCCATCATCTGCCTGGTCGAGGCCTCGGCCTCCGCCAGATAAACACCGAGCGATTTCCTCAAACCATGCAGGGTAAGGCCCTTCGGAAGACCGGCAAGCTTGCACCAATGCGCCATCATTCCAGTCAAGGACTTGGCGGAGAAGGGCTGACCATAGGCGTTGACCAGGACGGTCTCGCCGCGCCTGTCAGCCGCATCCAGGATCTCGGACAGCATCGGTGTGATCGGCACGAACAGGCGTTTGCCGCCTGTTCGTCCCTTGTTCTTGCCCTGAACAATATCAAACCCGTCGAAGTGACGCTCGACGCCATCGATGAAGACACGGCGGGTGACCCTCTGGTCCCAGCGCAGGCCCGCGACGTCGCCGCGGCGGTTGCCCAGCCAAAGCGCCAATCCGTAACAAGTGCGTGCCGCAGTGCCGAGCTGCCAACGGTTTTCAAATCGCGCCATCGCCTCGCGCGACCAGGCTTTCCAGCCGGCATAGGCCGGGCGCCACTCGACTGCCGCAGTGGGGTCGATTTCAATCCAATCTTGCCGCAGTGCGACATAGACCAGCTTGCGTATGCCCACCAGCAGGTGCTTGGCCTTATGGGGTGTGGCTATGAAGCGTCCAAGCAGCTCCTCAACATGGATACGTCTAAGGTTCTTAACCGGTACGTCGCGCCAGATAAGGGGGTGATCTGGGACCACCCGCAGTTCTAGAAACTCTTCAATCAGCCGCATGTTCTTGCGTTTGCTGGCTTCGTCAAGCGCCAACCACTTGACCGAGATCTTCAATCGTTGAAAGGCCGCTCCAAATGTGCCGGGCAGGGCGGCTCCAGGCATTTGGACGACAGGGGCCTTGGGGACTTTCCGGCCTTCGACCGCTGCCTGGTACGCGTCCTTGAATCCCGGCTGATTGGGAGCAGGCAGACTAACCGCACGCTCTTTCGTCCGATAGCGCCACCGCAGCTTGCCGTGGCGATCAGTGTAGGAGGAGAGGCCGGGATATTTGTCGGTCATGGCAGAATGAATCTATTCCCTGCGATGATTCCCTTGCAACAGGAAGTCGACGATATTCTCGTCATCGTCTCCGGGCAGCGCGGTAAAAGCCGCTTCGAGTTTGAGCCGATCCCATATTATGCGGCCGTCAACTTTCTTCGGCTTCGGCATGCGGCGGTCAGCAACCATTTGGTCGAATTTGGTTATGCCCACGCCAACATATCGAGCCGCTTCTTCGCGTGGGAGACCCCGAGGAGGATAGGAAAGGGTGTCGCTTTTCATGACCTCGCTCCCGCCCTTGTGCGCGGATTTCCGTTCCGAGATCAGGATCTAGATTGTATCAGTCACCGTCGAAAGGGCGCCGATCAAGCTGTGCGGCAAATTGCGGCCAGGACGTATAAATGGGATGGTTGTGCGAGTTCGGAGGGCGAGTCCAGAGAGCTCTACCGCCTTTCCCCCCGACTCAGCCTCGCCGCGTTTTGCACTTCGTTGCCGCGTAGGCGTAGTCACTTAGCTCACAGCTGGCATCATGTGACGGCGCTTCGTCGCGTCATCCAGGACGACGCTCCTGTCTAGGTGATTATTGACGTCCTAGAAATGTGCCCCGCCATGTTGGAAGGTCCTAATTCGAGCGATGCAGGCGCAGAAGCGACACTGCCATCGAAAGCCTGGGACAGCTTGCGGCCTGGCCCGTCAGGCCAGTTTGGGTCCTCTCTTCTTTCGACCTCGGTGATGAATTCCTCGGCCGCCATGGAGTATTTCCCAGGCCTTCTGCGGATCGGCTTCGATCAGTCCAGGAAAGACCTTGCGCATGCTGCCTGAGCGCCTGCGGTCGAGGTCATGCCTTCGATTCTTCTTCTTGCGATTTCGACACGGTCCGATTGGCGCTCGTGAGTTCGACGACAATGCTCAGCATCAACCTTGTGCCTTGAGCCATTTCGGTCTCGGCTTCCGGGAAAGCCTTGTTGTTGCAGCGACCATCACCTGGACCGTCGGCGAACTCGGCGCGTAGCGGGTGCAGATAGACCGCCGCTATCGGCCCGTCACGTCGTCCCAACGGCGTGTATCAGCTACTGGCTTCGTTCTCGGACCAGTCATCGCTGAGACCGCCGAGCATCGGGTGGTACATTTCGTCCCCCGCATGCTGCGTGAACTCGACATTGACTTCGTTGATCATTAGCTTGAGGCTCTCCATGCAGGCGCGGACTAGAGCCTCCGCGAGCATGGCACGCTGCTCGGCCGGGCGTCCGCGACGGATGTCACACATGAGCAAAGCGGCGGGGTAGGGCTCCTCTCCGGTGCATCGCCATAGTCCGCCCTCGCCCAATTCGCGAATCGCGATCGAAATGCGCCGCACGTCGGCCTGCATGATGCGGCTATAAATCTCGCCCAATTGACGTGCGAGTTCACGTTTGACGTCGGTCGGGTAAGCCCGTGAGACATCGAGTTGTAGATAGGGCACCGGGTTTCTCCTTATGTGCGAAGCGCGGCTTCTATGGCGCGTGCGATGTCAATGAGCTGAGCATCACGTCCGGGCGGTGCTGCGAGCATGAGGCCGACCGGCAGTTCGTCCGGGTCCTGGATTGGCAGGGTGACGGCGCAGGCGTCGAGGACGTTGAAGGGCGCCGTGTTCCTCAGGAGCCGGGTGCGAACGCCGTCTTCATCCGACTCGCATTCGGTGAAGCGGGGCGCCACAACCGGCACAGTCGGCAAGATGAGGGCGTCGACCTCCGCCATGTCCGCCATGAATGCTGCCATGAGCCCGGAGCGTATCCGGATCGCGCGGACATAGTCCGCAGCTGAAACTTCTCGCCCCTGAAGGATGCGGGCACGGATGCGGGGATCATAATCCCCGCCGCGGCGGGCTAGCAGCGCTTCGTGCGTGGTAAAGGCTTCAACGGATTGTATTGTGCGCGCCAGAGAGCCGTCGGCTGCTGCTTCCAGGGCTTCGAAGGTTTGGTCGCGGATGAGGGCGCCGGCAGCACTCAGTCGCCGACAGGCTCGTTCGAAGGCACCCGATACCGTCGTGTCAAGGCTTTCAAGGAAGCGGCCGCCGGGGAGAGCTAGGCGGACACCCTCGACATTCGTTCGCTGCCATAACTGCAATTGGCCTCCGGAGATCACAGCCAACACCCTTGCGCAATCCTCGACCGTTCGTGCGAGCGGACCAATGCTGTCGAGCGTCGTGGACAGCGGGAAGGCGCCATCCAGGGGTACGGCGCGTTGCGTTGGTTTCACCCCTACGACCCCGCAAAGTGCCGCCGGCACGCGAATAGAGCCGACCGTGTCGGAACCGATCGCCGCTGCGGTCATGCCGGTCGCAACCGACACCGCAGCGCCGGAGGAGGAGCCACCAGGGGTTCGGGTCCTATCAACCGGGTTGCCTGGCGTCCCGAAATGACCGTTGAGGCCGACGACGGAGTAAGCGAACGGGGTCATATTCGTGCGACCTATCAGGATAGCGCCAGCCTGCTTGAGGCGTGCCACCACTGGTGCGTCTTCACGCGCTGGCAACGTATCGTCGAGAGGACGCGCTGCCGCGCGCGTGACCTCGCCCTTTACGTCGAGCAGATCCTTGATGGAGACCGGCAGGCCATCGAGCGCAGAACGGTAGCCGGCATCGTTTAACCGATCGAGGCTTTCGGCTGCAATCCGCGCTTCCTCATTCCAGACTGTGAGAAAGGCTTTCGAACCTTCACCGGCAGGATCGGCGATGCGCGCGAGGCATTGGCCTACCCGGTCACGATGCGAGAAAGCTGGACCGGTGTTGGATGACGGGAGTGGTGAATGGGTCATGCTTCAGGCCTCATACTCATGACGCGGTGAAGAGCAGGCCGAGCGCCGGGATGATGGCGACGGTGCTGATGGCCATTGATGCCACATTGCCGATGAAGGGATGGAAGCCCTCTGGCAGCCGGGCCGAAATCGCGGCGGCAAGCGGCGCCCCGATGATGGCGCCAAGCACGGCGCTGCCCAGCACCGGCATGGTCGCCCCTCCAAACGCCAGCGCTGCCGCAGGCACCACGGAGACGATTGGTACGAACGTTGGATAAAAGCCGCTCTGAGTCCATTTGCGGTGCCAGAGCGTCATACCGATCATAGCCGCGATACCTTGCCCAGTCAGCACCATGGGCAATAGCCCACTGCCATAGACAGGCACGCCGGGCGCGACGACGTACGCCAGCACAGCCCCCAGGATCAGGCCGATACTTGCCCATTCATTGCCAAAGAACTGTGCCTCGGAGAAATCAGCGAGCATCCGGCGGAGCGCCCAAGCAAGGCCGCGATCAGGCGCCTTTACCTCTTGTGCCTTCGCTCCGTCGGTCTGCACGGAATAGGAGGACAGCCAGGGCAGGAAATGGCAGACCGCAAATGAAAGGAACGCGCCGATCGCCATGCCTCCGGTCACACCCGCGACAAGCGGCAATCCGAGCGGGCGGCAAAGGAGATGCGTGGCCGCGATGGACAATGGTGCGACGAGGACGGCGGATAGCACCGCTCCAGTCAGCGCTGGTCTCCAGCCCGCTCCATAAGTGAGTACGATGGTCGGCGCGACCGACACTACAGCCACGAAGGTAGGCTGCCACATGCCGGTGTCGCGGAGTGTCCAACCCCAGGCGATATTGCTGAAAACGAGACCAAGTAGGGAGCTAGCCACCGTCCACGGCCATAGGCCCGAGCCACAGGCTAGGCCGATGCCCCGCCAAGGAGATCCGGTCGCCTCCAGACAGTAGGCAAATATCGCTCCGATGAGCAGCCCCGCTCCGGCGAACGCGCACGTATAGAACGCCGGCTCAGTCCACGCCGAGAGGAGCCATCTGGCGAGGTCACCAATTGGAGCGGCTTCGCCGCTCCAAGGGGTGTAGCTACCTTTGTCTGGCCATAACAGAGCGATCGTGAGGACGACGATGCCGGAACCTGTGGCCACTGGCATACGCAAGGCGATTGCTGGCAAACGAGGCCTGCGCCCGCCAATTGAGGGCGTCTCCATTTTGTCTTTCCTCCCATTATTGTTTTTCAGCGGGGGTGCGGATTGCCGCCCCGATAGCCCAGCATCTGGTCGTAAAGATCGACGCGCCGATCGCGATGTAGATCGTTGAGCTGGTTCCAGATGGGCGCCGTGCGGCTTTCGACGAGGTCGATATCGGCGTAGAGGATTGTGTCCTCATCCGGTCCGGCGATGCGGCCAACTGGCCAGCCATTGGTTGCGGCAATGAGCGAATTGCCCATGAAGCCGGAGGTGCGTTCTACACCAATGCGGTCGGCGGTCGCGATGAAAACGTTGTTGGCATGCGCTGCCGTCATGGTGAGATAGGCGGCCATGCAGGTGCCGCTCGCATCGTAGAGGGGCGGAGGCGTCCATACCCAACCGGTAGGAATGCAAATGATATCGGCGCCTTGCTGCGCGACGATGCGAGCTGTCTCGGGAAACCAGATGTCCCAGCAGACGAGAAGACCGATACGGCCGATCCGCGTATCGAACACGGGATAGCCTAGATCTCCAGGAGTGAAGAACAGCTTTTCCTCATTCCACAGATGGGTCTTGCGGTATTTCCCGATGTAGCCCTCCGGTCCCACCAGAACGGCAGTATCGTAGAGCTTGGCTCCGTCCAACTCGGGCAAGCAGCCAACGATGTAAACGCCTTTGGCTTTGGCGAGCTCTTCCCATCCCCGGACCGTGGTGCCGGACGGAACAGGTTCGGAATGGGCAAACGCCTCTTCGCGCGAGAAGAAGGTGTAGCCGGTCGTGGCAAGCTCCGGCAGGGCGATGAGCTCTGCTCCTTCTGCTGCGGCTGTTTCGAGGCGCCGCTGGACGGCGGCAAGATTGGCCTTGCGATTTTCCAATCCAACCTGGGGATTGAATTGAACCACTGCTACCCGTACCGGGCTGTTGCGGCGCGGTTCGACCGCCTTCCCAATCTCGTCTTGATGTTTGGACATAAGAGACCTTTCTGCTGGTGGTTCCATGATAGAACCATTTGCAAAAAAGATGTCAAGTACTATTATAGAACCAAGTTGGGTGATTTGGAGAAGCCGCTTGAAGCGCAGGAGCATGGAGAAGGCCGAATGCCCGGTGGCTCGGGCTCTGGATGTCATCGGCGACTGGTGGACCCTGCTGATCGTGCGTGACGCATTTGATGGCATACGCCGCTTTGGGGAGTTCCAACGCAACCTGGGGATATCGAAGGGTATTCTTGCAGCTCGGCTAAAGGCGCTTGAAGAGGCCGACATCTTACGCTCAGAAAAGCCAAAAGACGGTGGAGCGCACAGCGACTATGTGCTCACTGAAAAGGGGCGTGGTCTATTCGCCGTGATCGTGGGACTGAGGCAGTGGGGAGAGGCTCATTGCTTCAACCTTGGCGAAGCGCATTCAGTGCTCGTGGAAAAGGCTAGCGGCCAGCCAGTCGCCCCCCTAATTCTTCGCAATGCCGAAGGGCGCCCGATCGATGCGTCCTCGACCGAGGTGCGCAAGGTTGGTGCTTAGGCACCGAGATGGTTTGAAGCCAGCGCCTTTGCCGTGCGGATCGCCGATCCTCGCTTTGGTGGTCGGGCCGTATGCGGTGAACCGGTCGCCATCGTCGCCGCGGTCCTATGCCACGACAACGATCAGCTTCGGCTTTTTCTGATCTGGCACATCGTCAGACACTCAGTGCGTCTGGCCGGAGCGGAGATGCATCTCGATCTTATTGATTGCCTTCGTGAGGACATCGACTGCCTGCAGATTGACGGCGAAGTCGAAGTTACCTTGCGCTGTTTCGAATATCAGAACGCCGACCTGGATCTCGTCGTCGCTCATCATGCCCATTCCAATGCCGGTCGGCATATAGGGTGGTTTTTCTGACATCCTCAGACGCGGTGTGGCCTCGTCAGCCGCTCGGCCGGAGTGACAAAGCACGATCGATAGACGATCGCGGTCATGTCATTGCCGTTCACCATTATTCGAAATGCATGGATTGGCCGCGCATCATTGCCAGGGTCAGCGCGATTGCAGGATTTGCAGGCGGCTTCTCCATGAGCAAGGAGCCGTCGAAATCGCGCCACGCCGCCATGCGCAATTCGTCACCATCATCGGCGGCTGCAGGGTCGAAAACGTGGGCATCATAGGGATCTCGGTCAATCTCGATCTTCCAGTCCTTGAGCGCCTTGCGGGCCATTTCCTCAACCTGGGCAAGGTCGCTGGTGAAGAAGGGGATACGGTCGCCATCTTCCGAAAGCGGCTCGACCCGATCCAGCGCCGGCCGCTCGGGCACCCAACCAAGAACGAAGGCAATATCGAAATCGATCTGGCGGTCCGGGCCAGCTGCAACCTCCAGCCGTTTGACGACGTCAGGATAAAGCTGCCTGCGCGCCGGCCACGTGTCCGGAAGCGCCTCGGCTTGCAACCGCGTTCGGGGAACGTCGATCAATTCCATGATCTGATGGCGCGGAACTTTATCCTCCGGCCAGCCCGCACAACATGCAGTCGTCGCAGCCTCGTCGGCTTCCATCCAGACTGAAGCAGCCTGGTCCTCGTCCTCGGTTGGCTGGTCGTCTTCCGGAAAGCCTTTGATATCCCAGCCTTCCAACGCGAACAAACCTTCCGCGCCTTGCAAAGCCGTAATGCCGGCGCGCGCGAAGACTGCTTCGGCTGCCGCGACCCCGCGTGCCAGTTCCTCGGGCGTTGCACCTTCAATGTTCAAGCGAAGTTCCATGGTTCGCCTCCTGTATCAATCCTCCCAACAGTGAACAAAATAAGAACAAAGGTGTCAATAGACTCCTGATGGTTGGAAAATAGGCTGGTTTTTCAATGGGATAGTCACACTGACAATCGGTTGAGCTCCGTGCTCAATTTCCAAGGCAACTGCATTCATGGCCGATGCTGCACGCGGACCACCGCGGACGGGGACAGTCGGTCCCGCGTCCCGTCCTGCGGCCGGCGCTATGCTGACGCTCCTACGGCTGTCCTGTTAACCGCCCCCGGCGGGGGCGAATTTCCTTCGTCCCGCGCGCGACAATCATCCGCTGCTGCGGACGCGCGCAGGACTGCGGTTTATGCGCCGTTTTTCTTTGGGCGCCGGCAGCCGCCGGCGCGACGTCCAGCGCAGCATCGTGGCCTCGACGTATCGTCCTGTCGGCAAACAACTCTGTCGGTGTCACCAGGCGGTCGCGCCAAACATTTCTTCCGCAGCGCCACCTCGCCGTACCATTGACTCTTCATTAGGAAGAGAACAAATGAGGAACATATTATCAGCATTCCGCGTTCAGGGGACAGATGAGTGCATCGGCGCCAAACGCTGCTATTTCCGATCTGCGAGATCGCATTGCGCGTCTCGAAGGCGCTAATGCGAGCAAAAGAGCGGTGCTCCCATTCGGAATCTCCTCGATCGACAGTCATCTGCCAGGCGGGGGTGTGGCGCTTGGCGCACTTCATGAGGTTGCCGGCGGCGGCAACGGAGCGATCGATGGCGCCGCAGCGTCGCTATTTGCAGCCGGGATTGCAGCGAGGACGCAAGGCAAGGTGCTGTGGTGCGTGACGCGCCAGGATCTGTTTGCGCCGGCAATCGCCCAGGTCGGGCTTCACCCCGACCGGGTGATCTATGTTGAAGCCGGTGACGACAAATCCTTGCTCGCCTGCTTCGAGGAAGGTCTGCGGCATGTCGGGCTTGGAGCTGTGGTCGCGGAAGTGGCGCGTCTGTCCATGACTGCCTCGCGCCGGTTGCAACTGGCATCGGAAGGCTCCGGCGCGATCGGCATCGCCATCCGCCGCTGGCGCCGGCAGACCGAAGCGGCCGATTTCGGGCAACCGACGGCGTCTGTCACCCGCTGGCGGGTCTCCGTGCTGCCATCGCGGCCGCTGCCTGTACCCGGCGTTGGCCGGGCGCGATGGCAACTTGAACTGATCCGGTCTCGTGGAGGGGAAACACTGGATATCGAAGTGGAGGCTTGTGATGCAAAGGGTCGTCTCGCTCTTCCTTCCAAGCTGGTCGACCGACCGGCTCAGAAGGAAATTGGGCGACGTCTCGCCGCCACCGGATAAGCCTTTGGTGCTGGTCGGGCGGCAAGGCAATCGCCGCTTGGTGGTTGCGACCGATCGCGCGGCACTGGAAGCGGGCCTGCGCGTGGGAATGCCGGCGACGAAGGCGCAGGCGCTCGTGAAGGGGCTGGCGGTCATGGAGTCCGAACCCGATGCCGACGCGAAGGCATTGGAGCGGTTGGCCCTGTGGGCCTTGCGGCGGTACGCGCCGATCGTCGCCGCGGATGCTCCGGACGGATTGGTCATGGACATCACGGGCGCCGATCACCTCCATGGCGGTGAACGGCTGATGCTGACTGACATGGTCGAACGCCTCGGCCAAGCCGGCGTCACGGCGCGGGCAGCGGTTGCGGACAGCTGGGGTGCCGCCCATGCTGTCGCGCGATATGTCAGGCAGACCGTCAGCGTGGTCGCCGTCAGTGAAGCTTACGACGCGATTTTCCCTCTGCCCATCGCGGCACTGCGATTGCCCGATGCAATCGTTGGCGGTCTGCGGGTTTTGGGCTTCGAAAGGGTAGGCGAGCTTCTGAAGCAGCCACGTGCGCCACTGACGCTGCGCTTCGGACCGGAACTCGGCCGCCGCCTTGACCAGGCCGCTGGGCGCCTTGCCGAACCGATAGAGCCCGTGCGGCCAGCCGATGTGGTCGAGGTGAAACGTGCCTTTGGCGAGCCCATCGGCGCGCCCGAGACGATCGCGCGCTATGTCGGCAAGCTTGTTCAGGCGTTGTGTGCCGAACTGGAGACCAAAGGCCTCGGCGCCCGGCGGCTCGACCTGCTGCTCTACCGCGTCGACAACCTCGTCGAAGCCATTCGCGTCGGCACTGCCTTGCCGGTCCGCGATGTGAGGCGGCTCACGCGTCTCATCTGCGACAAGATCGAGACGGTCGATCCGGGCTTCGGCATCGAGCTGATGCGGTTGTCCGCGCCGTTGGCAGAATCACTGATGCCCAGGCAGACGGTTTCGTCGCTGATCGAGCAACGGGACGCAGACATCTCGGATTTGATCGACACACTCAGCAATCGTGTCGGTGAGGAAAAGCTCTATCGGTTTACCCCGGTTGCCAGCGATGTACCCGAGCGATCTTTCCGGCGCGTAGCCGCCGGATCCGCTGAGACCGGCGACGCATGGCCAGACCATTGGCCGCGTCCGGCTCGCTTGTTTACCGTGCCGGAGCCGATCGAGGCCATCGCGCTGCTACCGGACCATCCGCCGGCGAGCTTCACCTGGAAAGGCATCCGTCGACGGGTCAAGCGCGCCGATGGACCTGAGCGGGTTTTCGGCGAATGGTGGAAGCGCGACGCCGAGCTTGCCGCCGTGCGCGACTATTTCCAGGTCGAGGATGAAGCCGGCGAACGGTTCTGGATTTACCGCGCAGGCGACGGCGAGGATGCGGCGACCGGTTCGCATCGCTGGTTCCTGCATGGCATCTTCGGATGACGGCGTCTTACGTCGAACTGCAATGCACCTCGCATTTTTCCTTTTTGCGCGGGGCCAGCTCCTGCGAGGAATTGTTTGCGCAAGCAGCAAGCGTGGACATGCCCGCACTCTCAATCTGCGATCGCAACAGCCTGGCGGGAATCGTGCGGGCGCATGAGGCTGCAAAGGCGACCGGTGTCAGGCTAATCGTCGGTTGCCGGCTGGACCTCGCGGAAGAGATCTCGATCCTGGTCTATCCCACCGACCGCGCATGTTACTCGCGCCTTTGCCGCTTGCTCTCGCTTGGCAAGAAACGTGGCGGCAAGGCGAAATGCGTTCTGCATTGGGCTGACCTTGTCGCCTATGGCGAAGGGGTCGTTGCGGTGTTCGTTCCCGACCAGGCCGATGACACGTGCTCGCTCTGGCTGCGGCGGATTCGCGAGGCATTTGGCGGTCGCGGCTATATGGCGCTGACCTTGCGGCGCCGCCCCAATGACGCGCTGCGGCTGCACGATCTCTCCCAGCTGGCGGCACAGATCGGCGTGCCAACGGTTGTCACCAATGATGTCCTGTTCCACGAGCCGTCACGGCGCATCCTGCAGGACGTCGTTACCTGCATCCGGCACAATGTCACGATCGACGATGCCGGGTTTCGGCGTGAGCGCCACGCCGACCGCTATCTGAAACCGCCGGAAGAAATGGCGCGGGTTTTTGGCCGCTATCCGGAAGCGCTCGCGCGGACCACCGAGATTGCCGAGCGCTGCCGGTTCTCCCTCGACGAACTTGCCTATCAATATCCCGAAGAGCGCATGCTGCCGGGCCTGACACCGCAGCAGGCCTTGGAGAAACTGACCTGGGAAGGCGCGACGGAGCGCTTTCCCGAGGGCGTGCCGGACAAGGTTATCGGCACGCTCAGACATGAGCTGCAGCTCATCGAGAAGCTGCAATACGCGCCATATTTTTTGACGGTCAACTCGATCGTTCGGTTTGCGCGCAGCCAGGACATTCTCTGCCAGGGCAGGGGGTCGGCGGCCAACAGCGCCGTCTGCTATGTGCTCGGCATCACCTCGATCGATCCCGACCGCAATGACCTCTTGTTCGAACGCTTCGTCTCCGAAGAGCGCCGGGAGCCCCCTGATATCGATGTCGATTTCGAGCATGAGCGGCGAGAAATCGTCATGCAATGGGTGTTCGAAACCTATGGCCTCGAGCACGCGGCCTTGTGCTCGACCGTCATCCGCTATCGCTCGAAAGGCGCCTTGCGCGACGTCGGCAAGGCGCTTGGCCTGCCCGAAGACCTGATCAAGATGCTGTCATCGCAGGTCTGGGGCTGGTCGGACGAAGGTGTCCAGCCAAAACATGCCGAAGAGCTGAACCTCAATCTCGGCGACCGCCGTCTGCGCCTGGCTTTGGATTTGGCCAAGCAATTGATAGGCGCGCCGCGGCATTTGTCGCAACATCCCGGCGGTTTCGTCCTGACGCGTGACAGGCTGGACGATCTGGTGCCGATCGAACCCGCCGCGATGAAGGATCGTCAGGTCATCGAATGGGACAAGGATGACATCGACGCGCTGAAGTTCATGAAGGTCGACGTACTGGCGCTCGGCATGCTGTCCTGCATGAAGCGCGGCTTCGATCTCTTGGCCGAACACAAGGGCATCAATCTCAATCTCGCGACGATTCCGGCTGAGGATCCGCGCACCTACGCGATGATCCGCAAGGCCGATACGCTGGGCACCTTCCAGATTGAATCCCGCGCCCAGATGTCAATGCTGCCGCGCATCAAGCCGCGGACCTTCTATGACCTGGTCATCGAGGTCGCGATCGTGCGGCCAGGCCCCATCCAGGGCGACATGGTGCATCCATATTTGCGCCGGCGCGAAGGCAAGGAAGAGGTGGTCTATCCCAAGCCTGAACTGGAGAAAGTTCTTGGAAAAACGCTGGGCGTACCGCTGTTCCAGGAGCAAGCCATGCGCGTGGCGATCGAATGCGCCGGCTTCACGCCGGGCGAAGCCGATCAACTTCGCCGCGCCATGGCGACCTTCAAGCACACCGGCGGCGTTTCCAGCTTCGGCGCCAAGCTGATCGGCGGTATGGTCAAGAACGGCTATGAGCGCGAGTTCGCCGAAAAGACCTTCAGGCAACTCGAGGGGTTCGGCAGCTACGGCTTTCCCGAGAGCCATGCGGCGAGCTTCGCGCTGATCGCCTACGCCTCGTCCTGGCTGAAATGCCATCACCCGGATGTTTTCTGCGCGGCCCTTCTCAACGCCCAGCCGATGGGATTCTACGCGCCGGCGCAGATCGTTCGCGACGCGCGCGACCATGGTGTCGAGGTGCTTCCAGTCTGCGTCAACGCATCACGCTGGGATTGCACGCTCGAGCCCGCCGAGGATGAAGACCGGTTCGCCGTTCGCCTTGGCATGCGGATGGTTCGGGGCCTTGCCAATGCTGATGCGGCTTCCATCATCACTGTGCGCGCTGACCAGGCATTTGCCTCAGTGGATGACCTCTGGCATCGCGCCGGCGTGCCCGCTGCTTCTCTGGTCGAGCTCGCCCAGGCCGACGCGTTTCAGCCGTCACTGTCGCTGGCGAGGAGGGAGGCACTGTGGGCGATCAAGGCGCTGCGCGACGAGCCGCTGCCGCTGTTTGCAGCCGCATCTGCCCGTGAACAGCGGACGGCGCCGGAGATCCAGGAGCCGGGCGTGACATTGCGTGCCATGACCGCCGGCGGTGAGGTGGTTGAGGACTACGGGCATGTCGGACTGACCCTGCGCGACCATCCGCTTTCCTTCCTGCGGGCAGACCTGCGTCGCAAGCGTATCGTCTCGTGCCGGGAGGCCATGCAGGCCCGCGACGGTCAATGGCTGGAAGCGGCTGGTCTCGTGCTGGTCCGCCAACGACCGGGCTCGGCCAAGGGCGTGATGTTCATCACGATCGAGGACGAGACCGGCATCGCCAATCTGGTGGTGTGGGTGAAGATCTTCGAAAAATATCGAAGGGTGGTGCTGGGCGCCGGCATGATTGGCGTCTATGGGCGCATCCAGAGGGAAGGCGATGTGGTCCATCTCGTGGCACACCGACTCAGCGATCTCTCGTCTGATCTGGCCAGCGTTGGTGATCGGGACACTGCCTTCCCGCTGCCGCATGGGCGGGGCGACGAGTTTCATTATGGCAGTCCGACGCCCGACCCGCGCGGCATGCCCAAGGGACCGAGGCCGAGGAATATCATCGATCCCTATCTGCACATCGACCAGATCAAGGTGAAGACGCGGGATTTCAAATAGGGCGTCGCAAGAACGGGTCTGCCGAACAATGGCTGGGTTCGTCGATACGCATGGGCGATCGCTCAATCGCTGCTCTGTCATTTTTCAGAGAAAGGCCTTGAACGCTGCTGCGAGAGCGGCTGGATTTTCTTCGGCGACGTGGTGCCCACTCTTGATCCCGTAGCCGCTCACGTCATCCGCCCAGAGCTTCCAGATCGCAACCGGGTTGCCATAGATCTGCTCCAGGTCGTCGTCGAGCGACCAAAGGCAGAGCATCGGACAGCCCACCTTCCGGCCGGCATCGCGATCCTCACGGTCATGGCGATGGTCGATCCTGATACCTGCGCGGTAGTCTTCGACCATCCCATGGACGATAGTGGGATCGTGGATGAACGAAACCAACTCGTCATAGGCTTCGCGTCCCATCTCATCTGGCCGCAACGCGCTATACCAGGCCAACGGGTCTGCCAGGATCGCCCGTTCCGGCTTATCGGGCTGAGCGAAGAAGAACCAGTGGTACCAATCGCGGGCAAATTTCCAGTCGGCACGCTCCAGATGCTCGATAACTGGCAATCCATCCACGGCAATCAGTTTTCGCACCAGGTCGGGATGGTCCATCGCCATTCTGAAAGCGACCAGGCTGCCACGGTCATGCCCGGCGACGAAGAAAGTGTGGTGGCCCAACCTTTCCATCACCTCCACCAGCGCCGAAGCCTTTGCTCGCTTGGACGAGAACCTGCTCTCTGGGTCGTCGCCCGGTATCTAGGAGCGCCCGAAGCCCGGAAGGTCGGGGCACACGATCCTGAAATGTGCTGACAGCAAGTCCGCGACCTGGCCCCACGTCATATGCGAGCGAGGATGGCCATGAATCAGAAGCAGCGGCGGTCCAGATCCGCCATGCCGCAGCCGTATCGGCACGTCCTCGGTTTCCATCATTTCAAGCACGAAGTTTTCGAACATCGGCCATCCTTAAAAATGGGCGGTTGTCAGCTTGAAGAACTCTTTGAATATGGAATGGTTCAGGACGGGCAATCGCGACTGCAGCGTGGCTTCCGGGAAGCTTTCGCTTAGGGCCACTTCTCGACGCGAATTGGCTCCAAGACGGATCTAACGGAGAAGTCCCTCATCGTCGAACGCATCCCAGCCCTTCAACTTGGGCCGGGGCGCGTCCTCTCTGGGGTCATTCCCGGCACCGTGAACCTTGCCGCTACTCTTTCCCGCCCGCGTCAGGGCGGCCTTGCCGGCGCCGCGTCGCCTGTTCTCCGTAACGTGCTGCGCGTCCTCTTCGCGCCAAAGGCTCGGCAGATCGCGATCAAGGATCTCCTCGATGTGCTTGGGATCGAAAACGTGGAAGGTGACGGCCTTGGATCGACCGCGCATCTTCACGGTGCGGGTGCCGATGCTTAGCAGCCGTCCGTCCTTGAGCCACTTGTGACGCTCCCGCGAAGAGATTGTGAGGATGTCCTCGGCTTCGCGCGGCAGGACCGGCAACACTTCGATGGTTTCCAGCATCTTGGCGATCTTGCTCGAGGCGGCCTCGAACTCTTCTGCATCGTCTTCGCCCATCCGCAGTATGATGCGACCAGTCTCGGCCTTGGCGTACTTCCTCACCGCCCAGGGCAGGTGAGCCCGTATTTCACGCTCGATTCCTTTCGTGCGCACCGACGAGCCAAGCGTTGCCGATGGCGGAAGTGGCCACTCGGCAACCAGGGGCAACGAAGCGCCCGCGCTTTGGCGAGAGCTGCGATCTCGTGGGGCAACCATTGCCGCAGCGATGCCATTGAGGATCTCCCGGGTTCGCGCAAAGCGCACAGGCATCTGATCTAGTCGCTCCCTTGTCGCACGGTTTCCACCGCCAATGACCCGGCAGGCAAGGCCTTCAATAGCTCCGCCTCGGGCTTGGTGAGGTGGATCCAGGCCGCCCAATCCTGCGGAGGCAGCACCACAATCTGGCGATTGTGGATGGGCGCCACGTCAGGCCCGGGTTCAGTCGTCAGCATGGCGAATGTTGGCGGCTTGTTGCCTTCGCCATCGCGCCACAGGCCTGCGATCGCCATGAACGAAGCACCGTTGAGCGTGAAGCGATGCTTCGCCTTCGGTGACTTCTTTCCGGTGAATTCGAAAAAGGCTGATGCCGGGATGAGACAGCGCTTGCTGTTGGAGAAATTCCGACCCTCGGAGCGGAAGTTGAAGACAGGCCCGCCTTTGGGACCGGACGGCGGAAAGGCAAAGGTCATGCGTGTGAATTCGATCGTGTCGCCGGCGGCGCGCATGATCGGAGCGGGGTCACTGATGCGAATGTCATCCGCCTGTGGCAAATCCAGTTCGGTCTGATGGCTAGGAATGTCGAGCGCCAGCGATCGCATCATCCGGCAATATTCGGCCCAGGCGATATGCTGCTCGTAATCATTGCACATGGGTTGATCCTCGCGCAGCCGAAATCACGGCCCATTGTTACCTAAAGCCTGAAGCTGAAAGGAAAAGGCCTGACACTTCGCCAGAGCCCGGCGTTTCTCTCGATCCGTCGCTTCCGCGACCCGAACGTCGCGGCAGGCTCGGGTAGAGTGAGAGGGCTGTCTTCTTGGCTGTGACGGATTGAAGATCGGGAGAGAGGCTTCCGGCGGTCTGTCATGGAGATCAGCCATGAGTAATGTTGAAGTTCTGGATGCAGTGCGGGACGCTAGCGGCGGCTACAAAGTCGATGTGGCCCGGGGGCACCGGATCGGTCGCGTGTCGTCGGAATGGTTTTCTCGACCCGATGACGAGCGGTTCCTTTCGTTGTCAGATCTGTTCGCGTCCGTCCACACCCGCAGCCAACACAGCAGGACGCGCACCGTCGAGACCACGACTGTTCGCGTTGAAGCCAGCCGAGACAACGCCGAACGCCTATCACTGGTTCTTCCTGGTCCGGTCGAGCCAATTGCACCGACCCACTGGAGCTTTGGACAACTCGCGGGCCTGATCGGCGCGCCGGCGACATACCTTCGCCAACTCCCCGCTTCGCTGGCCGGAATCAATCTGCAGTATGGCTTGGCCAGACACCGCGGCGAGCATATCAAGACGCTTGAGACAGGCGATAGACGCGTGGAATTGCGCGCTGTTACCGGGCCTGACTATGGCCGGATCTACGATCATGAGCTGGTCGCTGCAGTTCAGCGAATCGCCGGCGACGGCACCGGCGACACGCGCTGGAAGGTGCCCGGCGTGCTGAACTGGTCGACTGGACTCTACAATCCCCGTGTCGACGTGAGCAAAGACACGACGACTCTTTACGCGAGCGATCGTGATGTCTTCCTGTTCCTCGTGGATGATCTTAATCCGATCGAGGCTGGACGATTGCCTGACGGTTCGCCGGATCTCTACTTTCGCGGCTTTTATTGCTGGAATTCGGAGGTTGGTGCGAGGACTCTAGGGATGGCGTCCTTCTATCTCCGCGCCGTCTGCCAGAATCGCAATCTGTGGGGCGTCGAGGATTTTGAGGAGATCGTAATCCGTCACTCGAAATATGCCGCGTCACGCTTCGCCCACGAGGCGGCACCAGCGCTCGCACGCTTCGCCAATTCCAGCCCGGCGCCTTTCGTCAACGGTATCAAGGCGGCCCGCGAGCGGATCGTGGCGAGATCTGACGAAGACCGCACCGACTTCCTGCGCAAGCGCGGCTTCAGCAAAGCCGAGGCCACAAAGATCATAGAGACCGTGCTGGGCGAGGAGGGCCACAAGCCGGAGAGCGTTTTCGACTTTGTTCAGGGCATCACCGCGATGGCACGGGACAAGACGCATCAGGACGCGCGCCTCGACCTGGAAGCCAAGGCGAAGAGGCTACTCGACCGCGCCACCTGACAACCACTTGGCCTCTGCGGATTCGCATTTTTCCTGCCGTCCGGATCTATGGCTCGCCTCTCAGAGTGAGAGGTGGGCCGTAGCTTCATGACGGGTTGGAGGTCGAGAGAGAGGCTTTCGGCCGCCCGTCGCGGAGTGCATCTCAATGGCTACTGCTGCGAAGAAAATCACCCTGTCGTCCTCGCGCGACATCCCCTTCAATCAGCTCGTCATTTCCCAGGCGAACGTACGGCGGATCAAGGCCGGCGTGTCGATCGAGGACCTGGCGGAGGACATCGCCCGGCGAACGTTGCTACAGAGCATCGCCGTCAGGCCTGTGTGCGATGCCGACGGCAACGAGACCGGCATGTTCGAGATTCCCGCTGGCGGGCGCCGCTATCGCGCACTCGAACTTCTTGTCAAGCAGAAGCGGCTTGCCAAGAATGCGCCGGTGCCCTGCGTCATACGCGAAGGCGGTCTGCCCCAGGAAGACTCGCTCGCTGAGAATATACAGCGCGCGCCGCTTCATCCGCTGGACCAGTTCCGCGCGCTTTCCTGACCTTCCGTGAGAAGGGCATGTCTGAAGAGGAAATCGCCGCCAACCAATTCGTCTCCGTGTCTGTCGTCAGGCAGCGGCTTCGGCTTGCGTCGGTGTCGCCCAAACTCCTTGATGTATATGCCGAAGACGGCATGACCCTTGATCAGCTCATGGCGTTCACCGTCAATGGCGACCATGAACGACAAGAGCAGGTCTTCGAGCGTCTCGCTCAGAGCTACAACAAAGAACCACATACCATCCGCCGCATGCTGACCGAGGCAGCGGTTCGCGTTTCCGACAAGCGTGCACAATTCGTCGGCCTCGACGCCTATGCCGAGGCTGGTGGCGTCGTTCTGCGTGACCTGTTCCAAGGCGACGACGGCGGTTGGCTGCAGGATGTCAGCCTCCTGGAAAGACTGGTTGCGGACAAGCTGCGGGTGCAGTCCGATGCAGTTTCGGCTGAGGGCTGGAAGTGGATCGATGTCGCCCCCGATTTTCCTTATGGGCACACTTACGGCCTCCGCCGCCTTCGTGGCGAACAGCCCGCTCTCACGGCGCAAGAACAAGCCACACGCGACGCACTCGAGGCCGAGTTGAACGGGCTTGAGGAGGCTTACCGCGATTCCGACGAACTACCCGAGGAGGTCGACGAACGGCTCGGCGAGATCGAAACTGCGATCAGTGCGATTGACGAACGGCCGGAGATCTTCAACCCCGATGAGATCGGGTGCGCGGCGCCTTTGTCAGCATTGATGCATCAGGTAACCTCAAGGTCGAGCGTGGATATGTTCGCCCCGAACACGAACGGCCGGTTGAAGCGGGGGTCGATGACGAGACCGCGGCTGATGCCGGCGTGGCGCGAGCGGAGCGCCTACTCAATGGCTCTACCGCCGGCCCAGAGACCACGATCGAGCAGGACGAAGACAACGGCCTGAAGCCGATACCGGATCGCTTGATGACCGAGCTGACTGCCCATCGAACGCTTGCCTTGCGCCATGCGCTCGGCGAGCAGCCTGATGTCGCATTCCTCGCTGCGCTTCATGCGCTCACGCTCCGGGCTTTCTATCGCTACGGCTCGGATACGTGCCTGGAACTCGATCTGAAAATTATCAGTTTCGGCGCCCAGACACCGGGCTTGAATGAAAGCCGCATGGCAGAGGCAGTCGATGTTCGCCATCAGTCATGGGTGGCGGTGCTCCCGAAAGAACCAGAGGATCTGTGGGAGGCTTTGCAGACGTTCGAAATCGACAGCCGTCAGGCGCTGTTCTCGCATTGTGTGTCCCTCTCGGTCAACGCGATCTACGAGGCGTATAATCGTCGACCGCGTGCGCTATCCCACGCCGACCGGCTCGCATAGGCCGTTGATCTCGACATGGTGGCGGCTGGATGGGTGCCAACGGTCGACACCTATCTCGGCCGTGTCAGCAAGGCGCGTATTCTCGCGTCTGTTCGCGAGGCAAAGGGCACACGAGCCGGCGATCGGATCGAGCATCTGAAGAAGGACGACATGGCGGAGACGGCGCAGCAACTGCTCTCGGGTACCGGATGGTTGCCGGAGCCACTGCGCACCCCCGGCCGACCAGGCGTTACGGTCGCTGAACCCTCGTCGACCGCGGTCGATGGCTCCGTCGAACAGCGGGTCGGGGAAACGGCGGAAGGCGGCGGCGAATTGGCTGTCGCGAAAGCAGAGTTGCAGACCGACAATGAAGCAGCCGCACTCGATACACAGGCAGTCGCGGCCGAATAGCTGAAGGAGCACCACGTAACCCGAGGGCCCGTCGGCAACGGCGGGCCCATTTTTTCGTTTGGGAGTCCACAATGCACCATGCCACCGATCTTGCGCGAAGGCTTGCCGCAAATGCCGGGGCTGTATGCCGTCGCTTTCTTTCCAATGGTCAACGCCAGGGCCGGTACTGGCTGGTTGGCGATGTTCGCAATTCGCCTGGGCGGTCAATGTTTGTCCGCCTTGAGGGGCCGCATGCCGGAAAAGGCGCGGCAGGCAAGTGGACCGACGCCGCCACCGGCGAACATGGCGACCTTCTGGACGTCATTCGGGAATCGCTTGGCCTTGTCGATTTCAAGGAGGTCTGCGACGAGGCGCGCAGCTTTCTGTCCATGCCGCGCACGGACGAACCAAAGGGCCGGTGGGAACAAAACCCTCCCGCTGCCGGCGGTTCCACTGAAGCGGCGCGGCGGCTGGTTTCCATGTCGCAGCCGATATGGGGAACACTTGTGGAGACGTATTTGCGCGCACGCGCGATCACAGCCTTGCATGAGACCGGGAGCCTGCGGTTTCATCCCCGCTGCTACTACCGTCCAGACCACGGCCCGACTGAAGCATGGCCGGCAATGATCGCGACGGTCACCGACCTCAAAGGCCAGCTTACCGGGGTGCACCGCACCTGGCTCGATCCGGGCGGGTTTAGCGAAGCCCATCTCGGCCGCGCTCCGCTCGAGACACCGAGACGGGCCATGGGCGAACTGCTCGGGCACGCCGTCCGCTTCGGCGGCAGCTGCGATGTCATGGCCGCCGGCGAAGGCATCGAGACCATGCTGTCGCAACGCACTGTCCTGCCCGCCATGCCGGCACTCGCAGCCTTGTCGGCGGCACATCTGTCCGCAATCCTGTTTCCTGACACATTGCGGCGCCTTTACATCGTCCGCGACAATGATCCGGCAGGCGACGCAGCAGTGGCAACCCTGATTGAACGCACCAGCGCGGCCGGTATCGAGGCGATGGTTCTGACGCCGAAACTTGGCGACTTCAACGAGGATCTGCGTCTGCTCGGCGCCAATGCGCTGAGGGGCATCCTGCGGGTTCAGATCGCGCCACAGGATGTCGAGCGCTTCATGAAGCTGGCGGCCTGACCTGGAAGGGAAGGAGGGGGGCGTGCCAGCGATGCGTGGCTCGGGTCGCAGGTGAACCTTCGCTGGGGTGAGGGCCGGCCCACGGCCTTCCAGAGGGCGATCGGGCGCCGGCCGGTCCGGACAGGCAATGGCTGCGCCCGGCTATTTTCCGGCGGCCCTGCCACCCGTACGGCGAGCCGCGCGGACCCCGTCTTCGGGCCTTTCCATCGCGAACCAAAATAGCCGGGCGCAGCCATCCTTCACTTTCGTTTCGGCCCTGCGCTGGCGCTTCGGGTGCAGGTCCGGATCGTCCGTCGCCTTCGTCGCCATGAAGGCCGCGATGGGCGCGGCCGATCCCACGAAGGCAAGCCGCCATGAGCACCGAGCACGATACCGACTTCGAGCCGCAACCCGCATCATCTCCCATCGACCATGTCCTTCAGGAGCTTCAGCTCTATGGCTACCGTCCCTTCGACGACGAACCCGATCCGCGCCCGCTTCCGGAAGGCCGGGTGGTCGCGGCCAGCATCGCCGACATCTTCGACGCTCTCCTGGTGGCGATGACCGACACACGCCTGGAACCCGATCTCGAGGAGTTGCTATGGGGTACGGTCAATCTGTTCCATCGCGCGACCAAGCGGATCGAACGCGAGCTCGATGAAAACGAGCTTTGCCAGCAACGGCTGCAGCGCGAACAGGATGGGTCCGAGGTCAAGTCTGTCGAACTTGAGCAACTGATCGCCCAAGGTCAGACGCTGCTTGAACGCCGCAACGCCTTCGAACTGATGCGCGATCAGGCCGCCGAGCATTACGAGCGCCACACACACTCGATCTGGCGTCCGCGTTCGGGCTCTGTCGTCAACCATCGCAACCTCACCGCGGCACTGATCGACAGCCGGGACTTCATTGCCGCCAGGAAGCATGCAGACAGCCAGGTGTTGTTGCCGCCGGGACCGAAAGTCGCCTTCACCGGCGGTCTCGACTTCGACGATCACCGGCTGATCTGGGCCAAACTCGATCAGGTCCATGGCAAGCATCCGGACATGGTTCTGCTGCACGGCGGCTCGCCAACAGGTGCCGAGTTGATCGCGGCTAAATGGGCTCACAGCCGCCAGGTGCCGCAGATTGCCTTCAAGCCGGACTGGACCAGGCATGCCAAGGCCGCGCCCTTCAAGCGCAACGACGCCATGCTCGACACTTTGCCGATTGGCGTCATTCATTTCCCCGGCTCTGGCATTCAGGACAACCTCGCCGACAAGGCCCGCAGGCTCGGCATTCCGGTGATGAGGTTCGGCGCCACGTGAAGGGACCACCAGTCCACCCGCCTCAAGTCATTCGCGCCGATTTCCGTCGTTCTCAGCGCGTTGATTGGACGATCGCTCCTGACGATTTGGCGTCAATGAATGCGAAGTGGCGAACCACGAGGTTCATCCCGTCCTGGGGATGGAGAACAGGGAAACCTATCCCCGCGTTGGTCGGCGCAATTCCTTGGTCCGGTCCGAGGGCCTGATGCCATCAACCCATAAAGGGTCGGACTACGCAAAGCGTGCCGCCGTTTCGGCCTTGCCTTCACGGTGATTGCGGCCCTCCGCCGGACGCATCGGGCGCCTGTCACGCGGGGATCGCTCCCCGCTTCAAGAACAGGAGCCGGAAAAATGTCCCTCGTAGAAGCCAACGCCTTCGCCTTCAGCCTCGCCACCAGCCTGATGGTCAGCATCGTCATCTTCCGCGCCGGCGACGGAACACTCACAGTCGTGCGGGCAGACGAATATGAAGGAGAGGTCTCCCAGATCGTGCGCGAGATCGATCCTCACGAGCGATGATCCCGACAAGTTGCGGCCGGTGGTCCTTGGGTTCGGCCCCAGGGCCGCGCTACAGCTCGAACCGCATCTGCCGTTGATCGGGCGGCAACACATCGCCTAGCGACGAAAGCGTGACACCCAACAGGCGGATTCCCTTGCGCACTGGAAACACCGATTCAAGGAGATCGGCTGCGAGATGTTCGAAATCGGAAAGTTCGATCGGCATCGCCACCGTGCGGCTGCGCGTGATCTGCTGGAAGTCGGCGAACTTGACCTTCAGCGTGACGGTCCTTCCCCGGATGCCTTTCCCTTCACAGTATCCCCACACTTTGGCAACCAGCGGCTTGATTTCAGCCAGCGATGCATCGAGGTCGAAGATGTCGGCTGCGAACGTGTCTTCGGCCCCGATTGATTTGCGCGGCCGATCTGGTTCGACCGCTCGTTCGTCGATGGCGCGCGAAATCTGATAGTACCAGAGCCCCGACTTTCCAAAATGCTGCTGCAGGAATGCAAGCGACTTGCTCTTGAGATCGGCGCCGGTCTCGATTCCGAGCGCCTCCATCTTCGCGGCTGTCGCAGGACCGACACCGTGAAATTTTTTGATCGGCAAAGCCTCCACGAAGGCAGGCCCATGGCGTGGTGTGATGACGAACTGGCCGTTCGGCTTGTTCTGGTCGGAGGCCATCTTTGCGAGAAATTTGTTGTATGAGATTCCCGCGGAAGCGGTGAGACCGGTCACCCTCAGGATCTCTGCCCTGATCATCTCGGCGATGATCGTGGCCGACGAAACGTTGAGCCGGTTCTGCGTCACATCGAGATAGGCCTCGTCGAGCGAGAGCGGTTCAATGAGATCGGTATGTTCGGCGAAGACGGCGCGGATCTGAGCCGAGACCTCCCGGTAGACGTCGAAGCGGGGTGGCACGAAGATCAGCTCGGGGCATTTGCGCTTTGCCGTGACCGAAGGCATGGCGGAGCGAACGCCGGAGGCGCGGGCCTCATAGCTTGCGGCAGCCACCACGCCGCGGGCGGCCGCTCCACCGACGGCAAGCGGCTTGCCGCGTAGTTCTGGATTGTCGCGCTGTTCGACCGACGCATAGAACGCATCCATGTCGACATGGATGATCTTGCGCCAGTCAGCGCCGCGTTCAGAGCCATCTGCCTGCAATGTCATTCCGCCAGAATATAAGCTTCGTGCTGCCGGATACTACAATCTTCAGTTACGGACATTGCCCCTTATCATGACCGTCAAATCGTCATCCTCGAACGTAAGGATCGGGCCGCGTGGCTCGATCCGTCGCTCTCCGCCAAATCATTGATCAGGCCGTTGCCGGCAGGGACATTGTCGGTCGAGCAGGTGGTTAGCTGGACCGTTGGCTCAATTCCAATATCATACGCGGAGCGTTCACCAGTTGAAGTAGGCCGCCGCACCAGGCCAGCCAATTGGATTACAGCACAGCTTCCCTCGCCGTCGCGCGTGGTCGACTGATCCTCTTGGATGTGCGCTTGCGCTTTGCCAGATGGGAAAGCAGAGCCGGCAGGCGCATCGCGTTGAGGACTCGCTTCGCAGGGACGCCGCCCTTGCGCGCCATCTCAACGCCCCAGTGCATGTGATCGAACTCGCGAATGGAATGAGCATCCGGATTGATACTGAACATGCAGCCGTAGTCGAGTGCCTCCTGATGCCAGCGCCAGTCGAGATCGAGACGCCATGGATGTGCGTTGACTTCGACGGCGACGCCAAATTTGGCGCAGGCCCGTAGAACTTTGGCGATGTCGAGATCATAGCCTGGGCGCCGCAACAGCTGGCGGCCTGTCATATGGCCGATGATCGTCGTTCGGGGATTGCCGATCGCCTCGATGAGGCGATCGGTCTGCTCCTTCTTGGGCAGTTTGAAGCGGCTGTGCACGCTGGCGACCACGAAGTCGAACTGCTCCAGGACATCATCCGGATAGTCGAGCGAGCCGTCCGCCAGAATGTCAGCCTCAATGCCTTTCAGGATGCGAAATTTCTCGCCATACCGCCGGTTCAACCGGTCGGCCTCGCGATGCTGTTCGGTTACTTCCTGCAGCGAAAGGCCACCCGCATAGTGAGCGGACTGCGAATGATCGGCGACACCAAAGTATTCAAACCCGCGCTTGCGCGTGGCTTCGGCCATCGCTTCGAGCGTCTCGGTGCCGTCGGACGCTGTCGTATGGGAGTGCAGGATGCCCCGCAGATCCTGGTCGCGAACAAGTGCGGGCAGCTCGTGGCTGGCCGCCCGTCTGATCTCATCCCTGCCTTCGCGCAGTTCGGGCTCGATGAACTGCAGGCCCAAGGTGTCGTAGATTTCCTCTTCTGTCGCTGAGGCGACGAGCTTTCGGCCGCGATAGAGCCCGTCACCCTTCAGGACAAATCCCTTGTCGGCCGCGACCCTCTTCAGCTGCGTGAGGTGATCTGCCGAACCGGTCGCGTCGAGGAGTCTGGCGCCAAAATGTTTCTTGTCGGTGATGACAACCCGCAGGGTCGCATCACCGACCTCGGCCGGCTCCTTGCCTTGCGCTACCAGCGCGAAGGCGGAAACGAGCTCGCACCCGCGCCGGAATTCACCCGCGATCTCGACGCGGGAGAACTCCGGATGTTCTTGCTGCAACGATGCCATTGCGTGCTCACGGAGAGCAGCGGCCCTATGGAGATGAAGCTGTGTCTGACCGCTTCGCGCGATAGCCAGGTTCTCCAGGATCTTCGTCTGAAGCGCGGCGCCAAGCCCCTTGACCGGCCTGATGCGATCTTCCTTCGCCGCGGTTTCGAGTTCCGCCAGCGAACTCACGCCGAGCGCCTCATGAAGCTTCAATATCTTGTCGGGCCGAAGACCAGGAACGGCAAACAGCTCCATCACGCCTGCCGGCACCTCTTCCCGCAGTTTATCGAGGCTTGGGTGCGTGCCGGTCTGATGGAGCTTTGTCACGATGTCCGCGATGGCGTCCCCGATCCCCGGGATACTGGTGAGCGCGCCGGCGGCGATGATGCGATCAAGCGGTTGGGAGAGTGCCGTCAGGCTGTCAGCGGCACGTAGATACGCCTTTGTGCGATAGGGATTACCGCCACGCAGGGATGTCCTATGCGCGTATTCCCTCAAAAGATTGGCGATGGTCCTCGTGTCGGTTTTTGCCATGGCTTCAGGCAAACGGGGCCGGTCTTGGCAAGTTCCAAAGAATCCTTGGCCCCGATGGCGCGGCGTTGGCAAAACGGGCGTGGGTTCTCCGCGGCCCGCGGGGCGCTACAGATGTGGCAGGGATTGGTCAGCGCGCCCCCAGCCCGCCAGAGCCTTGGAAGCCGCTCGTTTCTTCAATTCCGGAGCGTCGCCGATATGGAAATGCGAGGGTGCATCGATGGTCTTCATCTCCGCCCAGGTGATCGGCGCCGCCACGGGAGCACCCGGCCGGGTTCTCGCGCTGTACGGCATGATCGCGGTCGCCCCGCGCTGGTTGCGCAGATAGTCGACGAAGATGCGACCCTTGCGGCGGGCCTTCGACAACACCGCCGTGAAATGGGCCGGGTCGCTCTGGGCGACCGCCTGAGCCAGGCGAGACGCGAAATCCTTTACCTCCGGCCATTCTGCCTGGGGGGTCAGCGGAGCGATCACATGCACCCCCTTGCCGCCCGTCAGCATCGGGAAAGTCGTCAGTCCCAGCGATTTGAGGATGTCGCGGAATTGAAAGGCAGCGGCGCGCACGGCTTCAAAATCCAAGCCCTCATCCGGGTCCAGATCGAACACCAACCGGTCGGCTTTTTCGACGTCCTCGATGCGGGCGCCCCATCCATGCAGCTCAATCGTTCCCATCTGGACGCAGGTCATCAGCCCGTCGGCATCGTCCACATAAAGGTACGGCTCCTCGTGTCCGTCCTTCTCGGTGATCCCGACGTGGTGGACCTTGTCGCCAAAGCTGCCGGCGTCGTGTTTTTGGAAAAAGCACTTCTTCGCGCGGCCCTGCGGGCAGCGGACCAGACTGATCGGCCTGTTGCCGACCCAGGGAAGCATGACCTCGGCGAGCTCGGCGTAATGATCGGCTAGCTGTCCCTTGGTGATGTTGGATTCCGGGTAGATGACGCGGCCGCGATTGCTGATCGCGATCGTGCTGGTTGCCGGCGACGTCAGGGTTGCCGTGCGGTGTTCCGTCTCGAGCACGACGGCCCCCGGCTTCTTGTCCTCGCGCAGGCCAAGATAGCTTGGATGACGCAGCGTTCCTTCATTGGTCATCTCGGTGAACGCGATCTCGGCGACAAGCTTGGGACGCAGCCAGTGGGCGCCGCGAACCTCCGCGCGCGGCGCATCGACCGTGGCGGCTTTCTGCTCGAGCGGCGCCATGGTCTTCATCAGCCGGGCCATCTCGGCGGTATCGAAACCGGTCCCGACCTTGCCGGCATAGCGCAGCTTTCCGCTATCATGGACGCCGAGAATCAGGGATCGAAACGCGCGATCCTTGTCCGACGGCGTCCAGCCGACGAGCACGAATTCCTGACGTTTGATGCACTTGATCTTCAGCCAGCTGCCGTCCCGGGCTCCGACATAGTCCGAATCCGCGAGCTTGGAGATTACCCCTTCCAGGCCGGCGTCGCAGAAGCGGTTCAGCAATTCTTCTCCACGCCCCTGGATATGATCGGAGTAGCGAAAGATGGGGTTCCTGGCCGGCAGAATGGTCTCCAGTTTCTCCTTGCGCTCCAGGAGCGGAAGCCTCGTCAGGTTTTCGCCATCGAGCTCGAGCAGGTCGAATGCGAAATAGTCAATGCTCGCCGGAGCACCTTTCAATGCGTTCTGAAGCGCCTGGAAACTGGATCGTCCCTCGGTGTCGGTGACGACGGCCTCTCCATCGATAAGCGCCGAGCGAACCTTGAGCTTGCGTGCCTCGGACAGGATCGAGGGAAAGCGGTCGGACCAGTCGAGACCGGAGCGCGTATAGGCGCGCGCCTCTCCGCCACCCACCGCGACGAGAATGCGGTAGCCATCGTATTTCATCTCGTGAATCCAGCGATGGCCAGGGGGAACCGTGTCCACCAGTTTTGCGAGCTGGACAGGCCGGAAGGCAGGTGGCGTGAGTTTGGCCGCGCCCCGCGACGCTGGCTTCGCAGGGGGAGTTGAAGATCCTCTAATCGTGGCGCGACGCGACGCTGACTTGCTCACCGAATTGACTCTCACCAAACCCAACTGTCCGACGCGCCATTCCCGACGCGCGGCCTATTTCTTTAGTTTCTGCGCGGCGGCATTGAGCTTGTCGCGATCGTTGCCGACCCGCTTGATGAGCGCCTCGGCCTGATCTTTGCCGATGCCGTGCTTGCGAGCGAAGTAATTGACCTCGTAGCCTTCATCGCCGGAGACTTGCCGAGGGTCGGCGGCGCCTCGCTTCGATTTGTTGTCTGCCATTGTCGGCTCCTTGCTTCCATAGCTGCGACGTCACGACGTTCGACCTGTAACGTTTTGGGTCGTCTTGCGATCCTGAGCCGGCAAGAAATTCAGCGGCGCGCCGGAGAACCAGCGTCCTCACTTCATGTTGTCGATGTGCAGATCCGGAATGTAGAGGTCGCGGCGGCGCAACTTGGTTAGCTCGCGCGGGCCGGGCGCCGAGCCACCATTGCGGACCAGGTGGCGGTCGCCTCATGCCGACGTGATAAGGGCTTGCTACAGCCTCTGCCAAGCGACATCGAAAGACATCTTGGAGACCGGTGGCTTGATCTTCTAATTGCATGGGCCGCCATTTCCTCCCTCTCCCAGTTCGCGGACTGCACCAACGACCTCTCGAACGGGCTGATCTGGCCGAAGGACGGCTGAAGCCTCGAGCGCCTATGCCGCAATGGCGCAGCGCGCGTTTCTTCCCCTGGGCAAGCCCATTCCTCGCGGAACCAAGAAACGCGCGCCTGCGCCATCCTCCGCTTCGCTGCGGTCGCAAGCGATGCGGCCGCGGTCGCCTCCGGCCTCACGATCGCCATCGAGGTCGCATGGTGCGGGCTCGGAAACGAGAAAACGGAGACTGAAAATGGCTACCATTGGCATTTTCAAGAAGACCAATACGAACGAGTTCACCGGCGAGATCGTCACCCTCAGCGTCCAGGCCAAGGGCGTGCGCATCGTCCCCGACACAAGGGCCAGCGGCGAGAACGCTCCGAGCCACCGCGTGGTGGTCGGCAAAGCCGAAATCGGCGCCGCCTGGTCCAAGCGCTCCAATGAGGGCCGCGACTATCTCGGGCTCAAGCTGGACGATCCGAGCTTCACCGCTCCGATCTACGCCAACCTCTTCGCCGACGAGGAAGGCGATGGCCACAGCCTCATCTGGTCCCGCCCCAACAACCGTCGCAACGGCGAGTAACAGTTAAGCCAGCCCGTTCGACTTCGGTCGGACGGGCTTCGGCATCTGACAGCTGGCTTCAGCGGCGGAGCCGCGATCACCTGCTCTTTCGCAACAGAATTCCGTTGCTGGGCAGTACTTCGATGCCAGCTCTCTCAAGCGCATTCACGATCGCTAATATATTGTTTGCGATTGGAGTCCGAGCGCCGCGTTCGAAATCAGCGATTGTCTGCCTTGCGACGTTTGCCGCCCGGGCCAAATCATCTTGGCTCCATCCCAACATTGCACGCGCACCACGGCACTGTTCGGCGCTGAAATTCGCCGCCCTATCGCCAATATTCTGATTGACCTCAATCAATTTGTATATTATCCCTGCCTCGAACTTGCGGTCGAAGAGGGTGCGCAAACACCCTTTTCGACCTGACCAAACGCCAAGCTGTGTGGAGCTCGGATCATGGCTGATTCCGACAATACCACGACTTTGCCTTCCGTCACGCTGGGATGGGAGCTCGATCTCCGTTGACCGCAGAGCGTTCTGAGCCTTCTGCTGACCATGCAGCCGAAGATCAGCCGCAGGCCGATCCAGCGCTTGTCCTGTCCCTTGCCTGGATCGACGCTCACGTTGGGATGCTGGCCTCCTGTGTCCGGCAGCAGCAGGCTGAGGAGGGGTTCCTGGAGAGCGGCGCGCTCTTTCCTGTCGGCGAAGTGATTGGGCGCGGGGAGGGGGCTTGCGCCGACCGCGACTGTCCTGGTTTCCTGAAGGAAGAGCAGGATGCCGCTGAAAAGGCGGATGCCTTATTGGCTCAGATTGCGGCGACGCCTGCCCAATCTTTTGCGGGTGTCGTGGCTAAGCTCGCGGTCATCCTTCGTGAGGCAAGTGACAACACAGACCTCTGCGAATTTCCGTTGCCGCATATCCGCTCTGCTTTGGCCGATCTAAGGCGCCTCACGCACGAAGCGACAGGCAACGAGCCTGCCGGCTGGCCCGCAGGCGACCAGTCGATCGGCGCGCTGTTCGAGCAGCCTGCGTCATCGTTCGCCGCCTGGCGCGCCTTCGGTGCCTGGAGCCAGGGCAATGATGATGAGTATCGCGCCTGGACGGACACTTTCAAAACACTGCAAGGCGCGAGCTAGTAGACATCCCAAAAATCTCCACTTGATCGCTCAGCTCCGAGATCGCTATTCGTCCCTGCGTCAATGACGGAATCCAAGGATTTCGTTCAACGCTTCGTCCCCCTATCAAATACTTGAGAAGGGAAGAATGCGGATGAAGCCGGATACATCGCAATGGCGCGACCCACAGGCATATGCATTCGTCAAAGGCGCCGCCCCCGATGCGATCGCCTGGGAGTTCCTGCGACGTAATCCCCAGTATCAGCAGGACTTCGCCGCCTCCCGATCGGCCAAGGCGATGCACGCATTGCGCAAGCGCTGGGGTTTGCAATTTCGCAGCGAGACCTGATCAGTCCGCCGTCGAGCAGCCCGTCTATTGGGCGCCTCAGGTCGACCCTGGGGTCGTGACCCTCGTCGAGGTTCCGCGGGATCTGCGAGCGCAACAGGGCATCGCCTTCGATGTCCCCTTGGCCGCCGGCCGCCTTGACGAGGTCGGCCTTCACATGCGCTCTTCGCCGGGCGGCACGCAACTGGCGCTCCTCCGCGACGCGAAGCCAGGCGAAACCCTTGCCGCCATCATCCCGCTCGACGACATGGCGCACGACCGGCTCCAAGCGATCGAGCGTTTCATCCGCTCTATCCACAGGCAACACGTTCCCGACGCCCGCTTGACCACGGCCCAGCGCCGGCGCCTAGGCCACATGCTGCGATGCCTTGATGGTCGCGCCCAGCAGGCTTCCCATTTTGAAGTCGCGACCGCCTTGTTCGGTCCGCGGCTGGTCAGCGCCGCCGACTGGCACGACTCCACTTTTCGCTACCAGACATATCGCCTCGTGCGCGACGGGCTGAGCATGGTCGAGCGCGGCTATCGCCAATTGCTGCGCGCGCGGCGGCGTCATCTCTGACGAGTGCCGGTCGAGTTGTCCGCCTACTTGCGCTGTTTGCGAGCCGACGCCTACTCTCATCCTGAAAAGAATGGCAGCTTTGCGCCCCGTGTCGGCTGTTGAGATCAAATTCGCCGTTTCATCAAAGCAGCCGTTCGGCTTGGGCGACATGATGTCCGGGATTGGCCCCAAAGCGGACACGGGTCCATAACTTCCCACCCCTTTGCCGCGCCAGCCGTCATACCCGCGACGATCAGGTCGAATATTTCGACCCGACGCGGTTTTTTGTTGGACAGATTTCGTGGCTTTCGAGGGTTTGAGTGTTGCCAGGGAGCTGAGTCCGCATCTCCCAGGCGACGTGGCAATAATGGGTTACGACAATACAGCCCTTTGCGATCTCAGTATCACCTGGTCGAGTTCGATGATGCTGCAGCCATAGGCGGGGAGCCACAGCTTACCGCCGCGAATTTTGCCATCGCCGAGCAAATCCTTGCCCGCGGGGACATTGCCGATGCTTGCCGGCTCGCCCAGCGTGTTGAGGATGAACAGCAGGCGGCGGTCCTTGCTCTCGCGGATGTTCGCTTCGACGCCGGCCGGTATGTCGGCGATGAGCGGCACGATACCGGCGGGCGCCAGAACCTGATCGGCCAGCACCTCGACCAGAGCATCGCTGAGGTAGGTGCCGAGGTAGATCACATTGCCCTTGCCGACTTTGCGCGAAGTCATCGCGGCTTGGCCCTCGGCGAAGCGGCTGGCCCAGTTGCCGATAACCTCGGTGCCGGGCGCGACGTTAAGCAGCTCATAAAGATGCGCCGCCGTCACCTGCGCATTCCCGATCTTGAGCTCGTATTGGCGGCTCGCCGACGACGCGGGCAGCTTCTTGCGCACCGTGTTGGCGCCGAAGCGGCCGCCATGCTCGAACAGGCCGTCGCCGCCGATCGGCGTCAGCAACCCGAACTCCTCGACCGTGATCCCGGCCAGCGCCGAGAGCGTCTTGCCCGGAGAGGTGTCGCGGATGACGTGATTGTTAACGTCGCGCGACCCGGTGCGGCCGCCCAGGATTACCGTTCCACCCGCCTTGGCGAAGGCCTCGATCCGCGCCGTCCACGCATCGGTCCATTTCAGCCAATGCGGCACGTAGAGCGCCTTGAGCTTGCTGAGATCATCCTCGGGATGGATGAAGCCGCAGGCGATGTTGTGGCGGTAGCAATAGCGGTGTAGCAGCGTCGCGTCGTCCTGCGGGCTCGGCATGCCGACGGGGTAGGAGCGGTGCATCTCCTGATTGTCGAAATCTGATCCGGCGATGCCCAAATCCATGCGCACATGCGTGCCGAGTATCTTGTCCTTGAGCGCCGTGACCTCACCCGCAAACTGCTTGGCCTCGTCGTAGCGCCGCCTCGGGATGTCGTCGTGATCGATGATGCCCATCCAATAGATCTCGGCGCCGAAATGCGCCGGCCGCCAGCGGAAGAACATCACGCCATCGGCGCCGCGCGCCACCGACGTATAGGCCATGCGGCGCATCTCGCCGGGTTCGGGCGTCAGCGTCGAGATGTTCGGCTGCGCACCGAAGCCCGATTGCTGCTCGGGCACGATGAAGTTGCCGGTGAAGCCGCGGCAGATGTCGAGATGCAGCGCCTGCACCTCGCCGACGCCGCCTACCCGCTGCATCTCGTCATAGAGATGCGGGTAGATGTCGAAGCCGAGAAAATCGAGATCGGTCGAGAACTCGCCGCGGAAGTCGATGTCGTCGATCCGCCCCAGATTGTGGAAGACGAACCAGTCTGGATTGGTGGCGCGCAGGATCAGCACCTGATCGTGCTGGAACCGCGCCGTGACGAAGGCGAGGAAGCGGTGATAGTCGACCACATGGGTCGGCCCGACCGGGGCTGGGGCGTAGTCGAGCGGGAGCACCACTTGATCGAAATCGTCGTAGGCGGTGGCCCAGAAATGCCCGCCCCACGCATCGTTGAGCGCGGCGATAGTCTTGTACTTGTCCTCGAGGAAGGCCTGGAACTCGGCCAGAGTCACCGGACCGTAGGACAGCGATCCAGAGGTATTGAACTCATTGTCCGTCTGCCAGCCGATGATGTGCGAATTGCCGCGATAATGCTCGGCCATCGCTTTAGTGATGCGCTTCGAATGCTTACGGAACACTGCGCTCGCAAGATTGGCGTGCTGGCGCGAGCCATGGCTCATGGCGCGGCCATTGGCATCGACGCGCAACACTTCGGGATAACGCGCCGTCAGCCAGCGCGGCGGCGTCGCCGTCGGCGTGCACATGATGGTCTTGATGCCAGCCTTGCCCAGCACATCTATGGCTCGGTCGAACAAATCGAAGTCGAACGTCCCCTCATGCGGCTCGATAATATGCCAGGCGAATTCCGCAAGTCGCACCGTGTTGAAGCCCGCGGCTGCCATGCGGTCGGCATCGCGCTGCCAATAGCTCTCATCGACATGCTCGGGGTAATGTGGGCTACCGACGAGGAAAGTGTCGGTCGCGATCGGCCGCCAGACAGAGAGCGGCGCGGATTTCGAGGCGGTCGTCATAGGCGGAAAACTCCAGGCGATAGTCTACTTGATGGCGCCGGCGGTGAGGCCGCCCTGCCAGAACCGCTGCAGCAGCAGGAATACCACGATGACCGGGATGATGCTGACCAGAGCGCCGGTGATGATGATCGAGAACAGCACCTGTCCGCCGCCACCGCCCTGCTGCGCGAGCTGATACCAGGTCGCAAGGCCCACCGTGATCGGCTGATATTCCGGCGAGCGCAGTACGATGAGCGGCAGGAAGTAATTGTTCCAGGTCCCGACGAACGAGAGCAGCGCCACGGTCACCATGCCCGGCGCCACCAGCCGCAGCACGATGGCGCGGAAGATCACGAACTCGCCGGCGCCATCGAGACGCGCTGCGTCGAGCAGTTCGTCGTCGACGCCCTGCTCGATATAGACGCGCATCAGATAGACGCCGATCGGCGAGATCATCGATGGCAGGATCACGCCCAGCGGATTGTCGCTGAGTCCCGAAAGTGCCAGCAGCAGGAAGGTCGGCACGACGAGGGCCGTCTGCGGGATCATGACAGCGCCCAAGACCAGCGCAAACAGCAGATTGCGGCCGACGAATTTGAATTTGGCTAACGCATAGCCTGCCGCGGTAGCCAAGATCGCGGCACCGAGCCCGGCGACGGTCGAATAGAGCAGGCTGTTGAACATCCAGCGCATGAAGACGCCGTTGTCGCGCGCCAGCAGATCGCTCAGATTCTGCCAGAGGTTGAACTCGGTGCCGAAGCCGAAGCCGAACGTGGTGAACAGGTCGCCATTCGTCTTCGTTGCCGACAGGACCAGATAGACCAGCGGCATGAAGCTGTAGAGGAGGAACAGTGACAGCAGCAGCGTGAGCATGATCCGCGAGCGCCGCCTTTCGCCAGGCCGGCGCCTGGCAGCTTCGAAAGTGGCGATGTCGGTGGTCGCAGTCATCATTGCTCCGGCCGACGGCGGTTGGCGATCAGGGTGAAGATGTAGGAGGCACCGGCGATCACGATGCCAAGCACGAACGAAACGGCGGCCGCATAGCCATACTGCTGGTTCTTAGTCGCCAGAGAATAGGCATAGAGGTTCGGCGTGTAGCTCGAATTGATGGTGTTACTGGCGAGCGCGCGCATCAAGTACGGCTCATTGAACAGCTGCAGTGTGCCGTTGATCGAAAAGATGATGGTGAGCAGGATCGCCGGCCACAGCAGCGGCAGCTGGATCATCCGCGCAAATTGCCAGGGCGAGGCGCCGTCCATCCGCGCGGCCTCGGCGAGGTCCGACGGGATCGCCTTCAGCGCGGCGTAGTAGATCACCATATTGTAGCCGACATATTCCCACGTCACGATATTGGCCAATGAGAAGATCATCGCGCCCGGCGACAGGAAGTCCGGCGGCGGCAGGTTGAACGCCTTGGCCATCTGCGTGAACGGGCCGAAGGTGGGGCCGTAGAGATAACCCCAGATGATCGTCGCGATTACGCTCGGCACAGCGTAGGGGAGGAAGAAGCCGAGCCGGAAGACTCCCTTGGCATAGACCTGACCACGATCGAGCACGATGGCGAACAACAACGCCAGGGCCAGCATGATCGGTACCTGCACGATGCCGAACAGAACGAGGTTCCACACGCCGCCCCAGAATTTGGCGTCGTCCGCGACCTTGATGTAGCTGGCTGCACCCGCGAACTGTCGTCCGCCCACAAGCGTGTCGCGGTAGAGGCTCATGTAGAACGCATAGACTAGCGGCGCGATGATGAAGGCGATAAACAGCAGCATGAAGGGCGCCAGGAACAGATAGGGTGCGAGCCTTCGTGACGTAAAACCGCCCAATCGCGCTGGGCACGTCGCTGCGGTTGGCGAATTCGACATTGCCATGGGTCCTCCGTCCGGCAAGATGAAGAGATCGGGCGCGCCGATCAAGGCGCGCCCGGCCGGTGCCCGGGAGGAGTTAGGCCACGGTGAAGCCTTGGTCCTTCGCGTAGGTAACCACGGCGTCCTGGACGCGGTCGAACGCATCCGACAGCGTGCCCTTGCCGCTGATCGAGGCGCCGAATTCATCGGACATCGACTGGTAGAGGAAGCCCTGGAACGGGCTCCACTCAAACGGCGCCACGGCACTCGCCGATTTGGCAAACACTTTGTTCACCTCCTGGCCGCCGAAGAATTCCGGCTTGGCGCTCGCCCATTCCGGGCTCGACAGCAGCGCGTTGGTACAGGGGAAGAAGTTTTGCTTGGTGGTGTAGAGCTTTGTGGCTTCGGGGTTCGTGTTCAACCAGATCGCGACTTCGGCGGCCTCGGGCAGATGCTGGGTTGCTTTCATCACGGCCAGCGATGAGCCACCCCAAGCGCCAGTCACGAACTTGCTCGCGTCCCACTGCGGCAGATCGGCGGCACGCCATTTGCCCACGCTGGTCTTGGCGACCGAGGTCAGGAACAGCGGACCCCAGCCCGCAGCGAGCCAGGTGGCATAGCGACCCGAGTCGAGGCCGGTGTACCACTCATTGTTGAAGCCCGGCTTGGTCTCGATAACACCCGCGATGATAAGGTCCTGCCAATAGGCGGCGAAGTCCTTAGCAATCTTGTCGTTGATCCTGATCACGAGCTTGTCGCCATCGCGGCTAACCGGCTTCCAGCCCATCGGCCACAACAGACCCAAGACCCAGTCGGCGTTGGCTCCGAACGGCGCGTCGGTCATGAACACAGTCGGATCGGCCGCATGGATCTTTTTGCCCGCATCGGCAAACTCGGCCCAGGTGGTGGGCGGCGTGATCCCATGCTTGTCGAAGATGTCCTTGCGATAGAGCATCGCCATCGGACCGTAATCCTGCGGCGTGGCGTTGACCACATCGCCCATGGCGACCTGCGCCCATAGGCCTTCGGGGAACTCGCCCTTATGTGCATTGGCGTACTGGCCGATGTCTGCGAGGGCGTTGACCTGGCGGAAGCTCTCGAGGTGCTGGTATTCGATCTGGGCGACGTCCGGCAGGCCGCTGCCCGCCTGCAGGCCCGCGCGGAGCGCGTTATACAACGGGTCCCCCTGGCCGGGATTCACGAGTTCGATCCGGATGCCCGGATGCGCGGCGTTGAACATGTCTACCTCAAGCTGGAGATTTGGCACCCACGACCACACAAGCACCTTGACGGGCTCGGCACCGCGAACTGCCGCAGGCAGACCCGCTACCACAACGCTCGCACCCGCAACTTTCAAGAAGTCACGACGCTGCATCATCCGCCCAAGCGGATTGAAAATCTTCGTCATTGAAGTCCTCCCACGAAAGATACGCTCCCACACGACGTAGGGCGCGGTTTTTCTTTCAGTTAGAAACTTAATGCCGACATGCGGTCGCTGTCAATTGCGATCGATTGATCTGTAGTCGGCCATCACGAGGCTGTCGGCAGGGTTGAGGGTCGTCGCATCGAGCACCAGACGCACCGCGCCCAGAACGATATCGCGGTGGCCCAGCGCGCCCATCACGAGGCTTGGCGGGTCATACACATTGCCCTTGAGGCGGTGCCGCAGCACATCGAGCACCAGATCACCGCCGCCGACGATCCGGCCCGCCAGTACGATGATTTCCGGGTTCATGAAGGCAGCAACACTGCCCACCGCCATCGTCGCATAGTCGAGCAACTCGCTGACAACCGGCGCGATTTTGTCCGCCTGCCGGTCGGTGACTGCGGCCAGGGTGAGCTTTCCCGCCGCATACTGGTTGTTGGCCTCTTCGAGCATCTTGGTCGCCTGTTCGGGGATGCCGAAAAAGCGCAGTGATTGCTTGTCGCCCAGATGTTCGAACGGCCGCCCGGTGAGGAGTGGGTCGTCGAGATACCAGCCGATCTCGCCCGCCGCATGCGAGTGCCCGCCATAGAGCTTGCCGTCGATGACGACGCCCGCGCCGGCGCCGGGCCCGATCGAGAGGCTCACGACGCTGTCGGCGCCACGCCCAGCCCCAAATCCCCATTCGCCCACGGCGGCGAGGTTGCGCCCGTTTTCGACGACGATGGGCATCTGAAAATGCTCGCTGAGCCGCGCCCGCAACGGCATGTCGCGCCAGCCGAGACCGAGCGTCAGCACCACTTCGCCCGCCGGCTGCCTGACGATCGAGGGCAGGCCAATGCCGATGCCGCGAATGGTCTGGCCGCGCGGATGGGGGGCCGCCATCAGCCGGCGGATCAGGCCGACCAGCTTCTCGAAATTGCGCTCGCTATCATCGTCGGCGGTCTCGTGCATTTCGGTCTGCACGACGCCCTCGAGATTGGCCACGGCGCCATAGAACTCGCCCTTGCCGGCCTCGATGCCGAGGATCGCATGCGCCGCGCCGCGGAACTTGATGCGTGCCCGGGGACGGCCCCGGACATTGGCCTCGTCAAACCCGTCATACGCCACCAAATCCTCGGCAATCAGATCCTCGATCACCCGCATCACCGTCGGGATGCTGATGTTCAGTCGCTCGGCGAGGCTCGATGGCGAAATCACCCCTTCGGTGCGGATCAAATCCACCACGGCCGAACGATTGAGTCGGCGTAACAGGCTCGACGTCGTGGGCTGGCGCTTCATTCATGGACCAGTTGCAAAAGGCCGGCGGACCGGCAACGAGCGTCGGCATAGACCAGAACCGTGCCAGAGTCCGCCTTTTTCTGATGACGCCCAACGTCGGTTGTCGCTCCGCAGTGAAAGCTATCGCGGTAGCCCGTTCGATGACTACGGCGATCCGTCGCGTGCGCCCGAGCCCTCCGGAGTCATGCTCTTACTCGTGCAAATGACTGACTCCGGGTTGCTTCAATCGGTTACGAGCTCGTCCGCCTTTGACGCGCAACCAACATCAATGACCGTTTTTGGCGCAGAGCAGTGCGCACTACACTCGACGTAAGGGTCGGCGTTCTTGCCAGTCATCTTGAAGCTGCGAGGCCGTTAACGGCACCAACCAGACATACTCGGTACGCCGCCGTGTGCTGGCGCTAGCTTTCATTCAAGTCACGTCAACCCGTTATCGGCGGACATCTCGGCCAGCAGTTCGCTTCATTCTTGATAGCCAGTGCGCGGTTCCCTCCTCCTTCATTTCAAAGAGCGCACCAACGACCTCTCGAACGGGCTGATCTGGCCGAAAGACGGCTGAAGCCTCGACCGCCTATGCCGCAATGGCGCGTCGCGCGTTTCTTCCCCTGGGCAAAGCCCATTCCTCGCGGAACCAAGAAACGCGCGCCCTGCGCCATCCTCCGCTTTGCTGTGGTCGCAAGCGATGCGGCGGCGGCGCCTTCGGCCTCACGATCGCCATCGAGGTCGCATGGTGCGGGCTCGGAAACGAAGAAAACGGAGACTGAAAATGGCTACCATCGGCACTTTCAAGAAGACCAATGCGAACGAGTTCACCGGCGAGATCGTCACTCTCAGCGTCCACGCCAAGGGCGTGCGCATCGTCCCCGACACAAGGGCCAGCGGCGACAACGCCCCAAGCCACCGCGTGGTGGTCGGCAAGGCCGAAATCGGCGCCGCCTGGTCCAAGCGCTCCACCGAGGGTCGCGACTATCTCGGGCTCAAGGTCGACGATCCGAGCTTCACCGCTCCGATCTACGCCAACCTCTTCGCCGACGAGGAAGGCGAGGGCCACAGCCTCATCTGGTCGCGCCCCAACCGCCGCAACGGCGAGTGAACTGGCCAACGCCTCGCCCGGCACCGGGCGAGGCGTCTTCTGCCGGTGAGCGCGGAGCTTTCCGCCGCGCCATCACCGGGCTTCCTGTCATCAGCTACGTTGCTTGATGCGATGGCGTGAAGAGGGTCGAGCGCGGCTATTACAATTGCTGCTCACGCCGGCGCCAGTGCCTGAAGGCCTCTCGGTGGTGCGAAATAGCGCCCCTCAATTGCGCACCTGATCACCGTCCCCACGCTCCTCCATCCTGGCCATCGATCGCCGTTCAATCGCGACGACGCCAAGGAGACACCCGATGAACACCGACGCAGCGCCATTGCCGCCGCGCTACCTGCGCACTTCGGAAGCAGCGCATTTCCTCAGTCTTTCCGCGCGTACGCTGGAAAAACACCGCACCTACGGGACCGGGCCTGCCTATCGAAAACTCGGCGGCCGCGTCGTCTACGCCGTCGACGACCTCCAGGCCTGGGTCCAGCGCGGCGCCATGACGTCGACATCCGATCCGCATGGCTCGGTGCTGCCCGCCAAGCCTCAAGCCGCCCGCCTGATCGCCTATGCCGGGCGCGAGAGGCGCTGACCCGGCTGATCTCCTCTATGTCGGCACGACCACGCCAACCGTCGGAACGCGGACAGCTTGATCTGTTCCACGCGCTGCCCGGTGTCGTCGCCCCACGCGATGCGCAGGACCTCATGGCCTATCCCTTCTTCTCGCTTGCCAAATCCAGGCGCATCGCGCCGATCGACTTTCGCGCCGGCGATGTCACGATCCGTGTCGAAGCGATGCCCGACCACGGCATGGCGACGATCTGGGATGCCGATATCCTGATCTGGGCCGCGAGCCAGATCGTCAACGCGCGGGATGCCGGATTGCGCACGTCGCGCCTGATGGCCGCGACGCCATACGAAATGCTCACCTTCGTCGGCCGCGGTGTCTCGAAGCGAGACTATTTGCGCCTCAAGGCCGCGCTCGATCGCCTGCAGTCGACAAGCGTCGTCACCTCCATCCGCCAGCCCGCCGAAGGCCGGCGGCATCGCTTCTCGTGGATCAATGAATGGCAGGAGCGTTTCGATCGAAACGGCCGCCCGCTTGGCGTCGAATTGATTTTGCCGGATTGGTTCTATCGCGCCGTCATGGATGACGCGCTGATCCTGACAATAGACCGGGCTTATTTCGGGCTGACGGGCGGCCTGGATCGGTGGCTCTATCGGCTGGTGCGCAAGCATGGCGGACGCCAGCGCGCTGGTTGGCGTTTCGACATCCGGCATCTGCATCAGAAGTCCGGCAGCCTCTCGCCGCTCAAGCGCTTCGCCTTCGAGCTGCGTGACATCGTGCGGCGCCAACCTTTGCCGGGATATCTGCTGTTCACGGAAGTCGAAGCCAGCGGCCGTGTGCTGCTGGCGTTCGAACCGGCGCCCGCGCCTGTTGACGGGATCGTGCCATCGGGAACCCGCACTATCGTGCCATCGGGAACCGCATCCTCGTGCTTTCGGGAACCGCGATCGGCCTTAAGGGACGGGCCGGCAACGGAAAATCGCGCTCTTAACTTAGAGTCTAACTCTCAATCTAACAGTCTTGCGCGCAAGCCGCGGACTGACGGTTGGGAGCAGAACCGGCGGTGCGTTGGCTGGCGCGCGGGAGACGACACATGACGTCGTCTGCCCAATCGATGCCGCGCGGCAAACTCACGATGGTCGAGCTGATCTGGATCGAGAAGCGGACCGAGCATCGCATCCGCTTCGGACGCCCTGCCGATCAGACGATCATCGACAAGCGGCGCCGCGTCGTCGGATTTGCGCCAGGCCGTGTTTTTGCGATCGTGCGCTGGGCGGCGAATGACTTCGGCACTGTCATTTCGCGCATCGACATCGTGCGCGCGGTCTTGCCCGATCAAGGTTATCAGACGCTGCCTTACATCAGGCCAGGCGGCGAGATCCTACTCAAGATCGCCGGTTGGGACAAGGTTGAGCGGGTTCTTCAACGGATCGACGCGATCGAGGCGATCGGTCTCGATCCGGCCGAAGCCGCACCGGACTATTGGCGTCAGACCCACAACCGTCTCATTGCCGGCGCAACGCCGCGTGCCTATTCGCTCGAGCAGCACCGCGCCTTTCTATTGCGCAAGCGGGTGACCTCATGAGCCGCGCCGCCTGCATAGCCGCGGCACTCGCGGCCGTCCTCGCGACCGTCGCTCCGGCTGTTGTGGAGATGCCGCCGCTGCTGCTGTGGAACGCGTCGGCCAGCGCGCCGCTTGGGCTCTATGCGATCAGGAAAATGACTGTTCCAACGGCTGGCGCGCTCGCTGTCATCGAACCGCCAGACAAGGTCGCTCGGCTCGCCGCCAAGGGTGGCTACCTTCCGCTCGGCGTGCCGATGCTGAAACACATCGAGGGACTGCCCGGGCAGCAAGTCTGCCGCGCCGGCCTCCTCATCACTGTCAACGGGCTTGCGCTGGGTGTTGCACTGGAGCGCGATCGCAGGGGACGCGCGCTGCCTGACTGGCAGGGCTGCCGCATCATCGCCGCCGCCGAAATCTTCGTCATGAATCGGAAGGTGGAGGACAGTCTCGACGGCCGCTATTTCGGCCCGTTCCCGGCGAGCTCGATCGTCGGAGCCGCGCTGCCGCTTTGGACCGACGAGCGGGGCGATGGCCACTACACCTGGCTCGCATCGACAAACTGAAATTCAGTCCAGCCAACAAGAGAAGGAGATCATCCATGGCCGAGATCGGCGTCTTCCACAAAACAGAATCGGGTTATTCCGGACGCATTCGAACGCTGCTCGTGGATGCCGAGCTGATGCTCGTGCCGACCAAACTATCTGACGGCAAAGCGCCGGATTTTCGCATCCACATCGGCGACCGCAGCGGCCCCGAGGTCGGCGCGGCCTGGAAGGAAACCGGGCAAACGGCTGGCGATTACCTGTCTTGTCGGCTCGACGACCCGCTGTTTGGCCGGCGCTTTCGCGCCGGTCTCTTCCGATCCGACAACGGCTCCTGGTCGCTGCGCTGGATCCGGCCGAAATCGCGGCCGGAGCGTGCTCGATGAGCGGGCCATCGGCGCCCAAATGCGCGAACGGAAGCCGCTCCGTCAGTCGGTTGCCTGGTCGGCGGGAAGCACTTTGCCTTATCGGTGGCATGCTGATCTTGTGTCACGCAACGACGGGGGCCTTCGCACAATCGGCGCCGGTCTCCCGCAAATCCGCGGACGATCCTTACGCCGCGCCTATTGCCGAGGCGTCGCATCGCTTCCGTGTTCCCGAGCGCTGGATACGGGCAATCATGCACCTCGAAAGCGCCCGCGACCCGCGCGCCGTGTCGCGAAAGGGGGCTCTGGGCCTGATGCAGATAATGCCTGCAACCTTTGCCGAGCTGCGCGTTCGTCACCAGCTCGGCCGCGATCCCTATGACCCGCGCGACAACATCCTTGCCGGCACCGCCTATCTTCGCGAGCTCTATGATCGATACGGTTCACCCGGCTTTCTCGCCGCCTACAATGCGGGGCCAGGGCGCTACGAAGCCTCCTTGAAGGGCCGTTCGCTGCCGGCTGAGACGCGAGCCTATGTGGCGATGCTTCGCCCTTTCTGGGGCGGCAGTGGTGCACCCGACGCGCTCACCGCCGGTCATGCTGAGGCCGGCAGCTGGAAGGTTGCACCGCTGTTCATAGTGCCATCCAGGTCCATGGTCGCTTCCGGTCTTCCGGCCGGCGAAGACGCTTCCGTCGAGGTTTCGTCTTCACCGTTGGTCCGCAAACTTTTCGTGGCCGGCTCGCTGGCGCGCGAACTGTTCGCCAGGCCCGAAGCCGGAACCCCCGCACAATGACGGCGACTTGTCCAAATCGTGCCGGGGCGTCGTCCTGGACGTCAGGGCGTACGGAAAGGCGAGAGCACGAGGCAACAACCGAGGGATGGCAGGATAAAAGGGCGCACATTGCGCGCCGGTCGGGGGGTTGTTCTTGCTTGATTTTCTGGCGCGTTGCGCACATTGCCGGCCATCCGCGCAATGTGTATGGAGCAGCCAAGGTATTGTATTTATGTTTCTTTTTCCACATTGCGGTACCGCGCCATGGCTGATGAGCGCGAGTTTCGCATTCGACCCGGACGTATCCGCTCCACGCGCGCCCAGCAGGCCCGCCCCTTCATCGCGCAGGTGTTGGCCGCGGCGAAAAAGGCCGGCGGCGGTGTTTCGCGCTCGGGCCGGATTGTACAAGCAGGCCGCTCGCGCTTTGGCCACGGTCAGCGCGCCAGCATCCAGGCCAACCGCCTTATCACCTCGCGGTCGCGCGGCGCCGTCGTCAAGGCTCGGGTCGTCCGTCATTCCGTGCGCGCCGCTCCACTTGGCACTCACCTCAACTATCTGCGCCGCGAGGGTGTCAGCCGGAATGGGGAGATGGGGCATCTGTTCGGGCCGGGGACGGAGAATGCCGATGGCGCTGCCTTCGCCGTGCGCGCCAAGGACGATCGTCACCATTTCCGCTTCATCGTCTCGCCGGACGACGCTCTCGAAATGGCGGACCTCAACGCCTTCACCCGCGATCTGGTGGGGCAGATGGAGAAGGACCTCGATACGCGGCTTGACTGGGTGGCGGTCGATCACTGGAACACCGAGCATCCGCATATTCATCTGATCGTGCGTGGGGTTCGCGAAGACGGCCAGGATCTGGTCATCGCGCGCGACTACATCAAGGAAGGCATGCGCGACCGGGCTCGCGATCTGGTTACCCAGGAACTCGGTCCGCGCACCGATCTCGATATCCGCCAATCAATCGAAACCCAGATCCAGTCCGAGCGGTGGACGCAACTCGATCGGCAGTTGCTTCGCGACAGCCGTGACAGCGGGATCATCGATCTCGCGCCATCTCGCCTAAGGCAACCGGACGAGTATCACGCTCTGAAGGTCGGCCGCTTGCGCAAGCTCGAGACCCTTGGTCTTGCCCAACAGGCCGGGCCTGGCCAATGGGCAATCGACGAACGGGCCGAAGCAACACTGCGCGAGCTTGGCGAGCGTGGCGACATCATCAAGCGCATCCACCGCGCAATGACTGCGGCTCGCATCGAGCGTGGCTCAGCAAATTATGTCCTGGCCGCGGAGAGCCTGGAGATGCCGGTTATCGGCCGGCTGGTCGATCGTGGGCTCGATGACGAACTGATCGGCACGGCCTACGCCGTGGTCGACTGCGTCGACGGACGCACCCATCACATCAAGCTCTCCGATCTGGAGGCGGCTGGCGACAGCGCGCCGGGTTCGATTGTCGAGCTGCGAAAATTCGATGACGCGCGCGGTCAACGCCGGGCGGCACTCGCCGTGCGCTCCGACCTTGCTGTGGATCAACAAATCACGGCATCGGGGGCGACCTGGCTCGATCGCCAAGCGCTAGCGCGAGAGCCTGCCGCCCTGGCCGAAGCTGGCTTCGGCGCCGAGGTTCGCGACGCCTTGCACCGGCGCGCCGAACATCTTGTCAAACAGGGGTTCGCGGAACGGCAAGGCAGACGGGTCGTCTTCACCCGGAACCTACTCGACACGTTGCGGCGGGCAGAATTGGAGAAGCTTGGCGACAGGCTCGCCGCCGACACCGGAAAACCTTTCAAGCAGGCCGCTAGCGGGGACTTCGTTGCCGGCGCCTATCGCCAGCGCCTGGCGCTCGCCTCCGGCCGTTTCGCCATGATCGACGACGGGCTCGGCTTCCAGCTCGTCCCCTGGACGCCCTCGCTCGAAAAGCATCTCGGCCAGCATGTCTCGGGTGTCGCGCGTGGTGACGGCGGCATCGACTGGAGTTTTGGCCGCAAGAAGGGGCTCGGTCTCTGAAAACCAGATGAAAGGAGCACGCCATGTCCGCCACGAAAATCCTTTGGGGCCAGATCCTCACGGTCTTCCTGATCGTCCTGGCGACGACCTGGGCGGCGACGCAATGGACCGCATGGAAACTCGGTTTCCAGATCGGGCTCGGTCCACCCTGGTTCGAGATCGCTGGGATACCTGTCTACTATCCGCCAGCTCTGTTCTGGTGGTGGTATTTCTACGACCCCTACGCCCCGTCTGTCTTCGTGGAAGGCGGACTGATCGCCGCCTCCGGTGGCTTCCTCTCGATCATCGTTGCCATCGGCCTGTCGGTGTGGCGGGCGCGCGAAGCCAGGAACGTCCATACCTACGGGTCGGCGCGCTGGGCCGAGAAGCGAGAGGTGGAGGCCGCGGGCCTGATCGATAACGATGGAGTGGTGCTCGGGCGCTATGACCGCCATTATCTGCGTCACGACGGGCCAGAGCATGTGTTGTGCTTCGCCCCGACCCGGTCCGGCAAAGGCGTCGGCCTGGTGGTGCCTTCGCTTCTGACCTGGCCGGGCTCGGCGATCGTCCACGACATCAAGGGCGAGAACTGGCAGCTCACCGCGGGCTTTCGCGCTCTGCACGGTCGCGTGCTGCTTTTCGATCCGACCAATTCGAGATCGTCAGCCTACAATCCGCTTCTGGAAGTCCGCCGCGGGGAATGGGAGGTCCGCGACGTTCAGAACATCGCCGACATACTCGTTGACCCGGAAGGGAGCCTGGAGAAGAGGAACCATTGGGAGAAGACCAGTCACGCGCTGCTGGTCGGCGCGATCCTCCACGTTCTTTACGCCGAGCAGGACAAGACGCTCGCCGGCGTCGCCGCCTTTCTTTCCGATCCCAAACGCCCGATAGAATCGACGCTTGCCGCGATGATGAAGACCGCGCATCTCGGTGACGCCGGCCCGCATCCGGTCATCGCCAGCGCGGCGCGCGAGCTGCTCAACAAATCCGACAATGAACGCTCGGGCGTGCTGTCCACCGCAATGTCCTTCCTCGGTCTTTACCGCGATCCGGTTGTGGCCCGGGTGACCCGGTGCTGCGACTGGCGAATTTCCGACATCGTCGGGGGGAGGCAACCAGCAACGCTCTATCTCGTCGTGCCGCCTTCGGACATCAACCGGACCAAACCGCTCATTCGCCTTATCCTCAATCAGATCGGTCGCCGCCTCACCGAGGACCTGCCTACCAAGACAACCCGTCACCGGTTGCTTCTGATGTTAGACGAGTTCCCGGCGCTCGGCCGTCTCGACTTCTTCGAGAGCGCGCTGGCTTTCATGGCCGGCTATGGCCTGAAAAGCTTTCTCATCGCGCAATCGCTGAACCAGATCGAGAAGGCCTACGGTCCCAACAACTCGGTCCTCGACAACTGTCATGTCCGCGTCAGCTTTGCCACAAACGACGAGAGGACTGCCAAGCGGGTCTCAGACGCACTCGGCACGGCAACCGAAATGCGGGCGATGAAGAACTATGCCGGTCACCGGCTTTCGCCCTGGCTCGGGCATCTCATGGTGTCGAGGCAAGAGACGGCGCGACAGTTGCTCACTCCTGGCGAGATCATGCAGCTTCCGCCGACCGACGAGATCGTCATGGTGGCAGGCGCGCCGCCGATCAGGGCCAAGAAGGCCCGGTATTACGAGGACGCCAGCTTTAAGGAGCGCGTGCTGCCGCCGCCTGAACTGGCGCGGTCGCAAAAGGCCGAGCTTGACGACTGGAGCCAGTTGCCGATCCTGGCTCACTCTGAGGCGACGCAAGTCTCCGGAAGGCTAGGGCAGGGTGATGGCGATCCAACGGGATCGGAGCGCCGCCTGCAAGCAGAACTCAATCGGGCGCAGGCCGTCGAGAAAGCGGCGCCGATCGAAAACGAATTCGAAATGGGACCGGACGACGATGCCGGCGACGACGATGCCATCCGCAATCGGCGCTTGGCGCGCCTCATGCAAGGGGTGGCGCGGCAGGTTTCCCTGGACCCCGATGACGGCATGGAGCTGTAGGCGCCATGATGGCTCGCAAGAAGAAGGCGCAGATTTCCGTTTATCTCGATCAGGCCATCATGACGATGCTTGGCGATTATGCGGCACGGCGCGGTCAACCCCAATCCATGATTGCGGAAGCCGCACTGGCTTCGTTCCTGTCGCCGGATGCGGAAGAGCGTCGCGAGGCCGCGATCGCCAAACGCCTCGACCAGGTCGATCGACGCCTGGCCAGGCAGGAGCGCGATATCGGCATCGCGGTCGAGACGCTGGCGGTGTTCGTCCGCTTTTGGCTGGCGACAACGCCAGCCTTGCCCGAGCCCGCCGCCCAGGCCGCGCGCGCCAAGGCGGCCGAGCGCTACGACGCCTTCGTCACGGCCCTGGGCAGGCGCCTGGCGAAGGGGCCGAAACTGCGACAAGAGATTTCCGAGGATATCAACCCGATGGACAGCAGCGGAAACCAACCCTGACGTATTGCAGGCCAATAGTCGGCTAGCTTGGAGCCTGATGGCCATGCCCATCATGATTATGGCGATACGCGACGCCTCTGCGATCACGCGACGATAATGCTGTTGCACCGATGACGACGACGATGATCAGCAGCAGCGCAGCAGCAGGAAGGGTAAGCAACACCGGCAGCCGGTTCGTCGCACCTTGATCAATCGACGGCGTCAGCCTTGTTGTCGGCGAGGAGAGCCGCCCGCTTGCCGATAGCCGACTTGACCGAGTCGACAAGCTGTTCGGGAAACCCACGGGGCAGCGACATGATCACCTCGTCGGCCTGCTTCTCCACGTTTTCAGCAATGTCATCGAAAATTCTGCGCATGAGGGGGGTACCCACACCGGCGATGTCAGCGGTCTGCAGGAAGTGGCGTGGCATGATGTCTGGTACCGAATAGTGCCCGTTCTTGCCGACCGACATTGCCAGCTTGAATTTTTTGCGCGGAATCTGTCCGGTATCAAGGCTGGGCTGCGCGGTCAGCACGTCATATAGCGGCGTCATGCGAAATCGCCCGCCAGGGCCGAGAAAAATACTGAAATTCTTCGCGTGGCCGTCGGTGGCGCCAACCAGCCAGAACAAGATGCAGGCGCGCAAGAAGGTGGCGATGTCTTCATCAGGCGTATCGCTGCCCTTCAAGAGCTCGACAATCTCGCGCATGCCGGGGCCGCCATCCGATTGGTACTTGCGCGTCGGCGGCACCGAAAGCGCCTGACAGATATCCTCCTGCGGCAGGCGCAGGAGGCGGCCGTCGCGGGCCCACAGCCGGTCGAAGCGTTCGACGATCAGGGTGCGGCGCTCGCCGAAGTCAGCGATCTGCGCCTCGGCTGCGGGAACGCCAAACGCTTGCAGCAGCTTGAGGCACAGATACTCGTTCTCGACGCTGTTGGAGAGATCGATGCCGTTCGGCAGCCGGCCGATCTGCGGCTTCAGGATATGGGTGGTCGCTGCCGTGCCGATCGGTTTGAACCAGCCTCCGTCCTTGCGCAGCAGCGCTGTCTTTTCCTGCACGCCGGCAATCGAGATGCGAAAGTCCTCATCCTCGCCCAGGCCCAGCGGAGCGGCAGCAAGGTTCTCGATTATCCCGGCGACTTCCTCGTTGCTGACCGGCTTGCCTTCGACACTGCCGGGAGGGCCTGGATCCATGCCATCGGGCAGGAACTGCAACGCGCCGACGCAGTCATGGCCGAGCGCTGCCAGCAGGCTGTAGGCGTCCGTGCCGTCGGCGCCGACGCGTTCGGCAACACGCCTGCGTATCGCGTCATTGTCCGGAAGCAGGTTATCGAAGACGTTGGTCACTGGCGTGCCGATATAGCGGTCTTCGCGTAAGGGAAGCGAGAATGAGATCGGGAAGGTGCCGCGCCAGTCCAGCCATTCGCGGGCGTATTGGAAGTCGATGGCGCCCGTCGATTCCCTGCGCAGGACGCCGACCAGGCGCCCGTTCAGGAAGACATTCAAGGGGACGTGAGCCCGTCGCCGTGCCATCAGAACAGGTCCTCAATATCAGCAGAGCTGGCTTTGCTGCGCGCTCGCACGACGAGTTCAAGGTCGAGGGCGGAGAGGGCGGCCATCAAGGTGCGGAGTTGCATTGCGGGCTCGCCGGCCTCGAGGCGGGACACTGTGCCCTGTCGCAGGTGGATCTGATTGCCGAGCGAGCCTTGCGTGAGCCCCGCGTTCTTGCGGGCGCGGCGCAGAATGGCTCCGAGTTGTTTTTCGTTGCGAGCGATCTGGTCTGTCATGATGGGTCTCCACGCCCACGATATACGCGATCGCGTATTAATCGTCAATATACGGAATTGCGTATAAAAGAGAGATATACGCGATCACGTATACAAAGGAGATATACGCGATCGCGTATGACGCCGATGAGTCAGCTGGCAAGCGGCGGTCTTGGCGCTCTGCGCCGGCCAGCCGGCTTAACGCTCGTACAGTTGCATATCGGATGACGGGCCGCCCTCAGGCCCAGCAATCATAGGGACTAGCACCTAGTGACCCGACCCAAGAGGCCATACGGAGCCAGTATTGCGCGCCCCGTTTTCGTGCCCCAGGTAAACAGCTAAGAATAGAAGTGAGATTGCAATTGAAAAATAGATTATTAGCTCAATTCTACCCTGTTTGTTCATTGAATTTTTCCGCTAGTATCGATCTATGGCTTAATTTACAGGGTATCATTGGTTTAGAAAAATCAAACGGTGATCGGGGCATCAAACAACACGCAAACTTCGACCGCTGCTCCATCGTGCGCGGTCAGGCAGCACCAGCCGGCAATCCACGCCTATGTCCCTGTAGGTGAAGGCGCTCGTGTTGAGCCGTCCCAGGAGGGATGTGCCAGCCACCGTGCCGACCCTGAATGCGACCGATTGCAATCCCGGAATGCCCGCCCCGTCCGGCCTTTCGCTCTGAGATTCTGCATCAAGGCAGACAAGTTGGCCAAGCACGTCTGGCCGCCCCGCCAGTACGCAGCCCTGCGCCACGTCAGCAAGTTCGATCTCGCTGGAAACAAAGACGTTGGAGACCCTCGCGGTGGCGCTCTGCGACAAGAAATCGATGATGCCAAGGGGCTCGGCGAACTCGAAGTGTCGAAGCATCGGATGGGTCCGTAGCAGTTTGTATCGGCGCAGAGCTCGGCGGTCGCTGTCGCTCACGCGGATATAGAAAACCGGACCTGGCGGCCCCTTTGCCATGAAGGCCGCGAGACCGTTGATCTGAGCGTCGGACTTTTCATGTATTGAGCAGCAGTCCTGCAAATCGTGCAGGCGAAGACCCTGGATCTCGACGACCGGGATGCCGAGACTGGCGAGCACCGCAATATCCTTCTTGCGGATCTCCAGGCTCTCGTCGACCAAAAGGGCGGCGCCGTCCAGACGCTGCGCCAGTGATCCGATGGCGGTCTCGATGGGGCAGTGGCTGCGAACGACGTGACAGACCGTGTAGCCTTGGCCGCTGATCGCTTCGAGGAATCCAGATATAGCGGCCTGATTCTTGCGGTTGAAGCGGATGCTGTCGTCGCTGCCCTGCAGCGCGATTAGGCCGATCGTGTTGGTCCGTCCAGTCCTAAGTGAGCGGCCGGCGAGCTGAGGTTGGTATTTAAGACGCTTGATTTCGTTCTCGATGATGGCGCGTGTCCGCTCGCTCACCAGGTCCCATCGTTCATTGACGACGTTGGACACGCTCATGACGGACACGCCAGCCGCCGCCGCGACATCTTTCAGCGTCACCTGATCTCTGATCTTCCGGCCAGCCATCAAATCCCTTCCCGGGGTACTTGTAGCGTTAAAATAGACTGCCGCGCGATGCAAGGCAATCTGAGGATGGTTTTTTGCCGTGGGAACCTCCTTCTGAATGACAAAGGCATTTAACGATAAATGCGAGCTTTCCGCTGGAAGCAAAGTCCGGAATATAAATTAAATACCTGAAATTAAACGATCTTTTTTGACAAATTGGCGGAAAGAACGAGGCCGTAACAAAGTCCTTGACAGATGTCACCGAAAATCGTTACCTTTAACGTTAAAGATAAGCGTTTAACCGCAAACGAGGGGAATGATCATGAAGGGAAGTTTCAACCTGAACAGGCGGGTATTTCTGGGTGCCAGCGCAGGCCTCGCTACCATCGCGACGTTTGGCGGTACGGGAAAGCTCTCGGCAGCCGGTACTGGCAAGATCGGGTTCGCCATGGAGACGTTCACGGTCCCGAGGTGGAAGAATTTGGACCGGCCGAGCTTTGAGCAGGCCGTCAAGGCCGCCGGTTTCGAGCCGATCGTCAATCAAGCGGACTTCAAGGTGGAGCAGCAGCTCGCTGATGTCGAGAATCTACTTACCGTGGGCGTAGATGCGCTCGCCATTGTCGCGGTAGTCGCCGAAGCTGGCGTCAACATGGCAAAGCGCGCCAAGCGTGCCGGTGTGCCCGTGTTGGCCTACAACACCGCGATCCCTTCGAAGGACGTTGATGTCTACGTGGCCCGCAACAACCGCGGTGTTGGTCGCAAGGCGGCTCAGGCAGCGCTCGACGCCGGCGTGCTTAAGGGCAATTGGGTGGTGACCTCGGGCCAGGCTGGCAACACCGTGGCCGAAGAGATTACCAAAGGCTACTACGACATCATGCAGCCGCTGATCGACAAGGGCGAGTTGAAGGTGGTCAGCCACCTGTTTCACGATGGCTGGGATCCGGACGCGGCGCGTCGCCAAGCGGAAGACTCCCTGACGGCCAATCACAACGACATCGCCGGCTTCCTCTGCAACAACGACGGCATGGCGGGTGGCGTCATCGGCGCGCTCGAAAAGGTCGGGCTCGCCGGCAAGGCGTTCGTGACCGGCCAGGATGCGACCATCGAGGGCTGCCGACACATCCTGCTCGGCAACATGGCACTGTCCAGCTTCACCCTGTTCGATCAGATGGGCAAGATCTCCGGCGAGCTTTGCGCGAAGCTGGCGAAGGGCGAGGCGCTCGGTATTACTGAAACCTACGATGCCGGAAATGGTGTGACACTGCCTTACGTTCCCGTCGAGGACCGCAATATCACCCGGGACAACATGGTCGAATACCTGAAGGCGTATAGCCCGATCTACGTCGATAGCAAGGCAATCCTCGACAGCATTCCGAAGGACAAATGGCCGGCCGGGGCGGACCAACTCTAACGGTCATCCAAGCCGGCGGACCCAGCCGCCGGTCCGAGGTCGAGCGCTCGAGAAGCCTCCCACTCGAGCGCTCGACCTGCCACTTCAGCAACGGGCTTGCGCGCCGGATGTCTTTTGCGGACACAATCCATGGTTCGCCGCCTGAACAGGAACTGGACCATGAACGCCAAAATAGCAGAAACGGCTATGTCGACGGAAAATGTCGCGGCAACCGCCCCTTCGAGGCAGTCTTTCGAAGCGGAACGAAGCAATTGGCGCATCATCATTCTGATCCTGGCGACGCTTGCCATCTGGATAGGCTTTCATGTCTGGACCGGCGTCTTCATCAGCCCACGCAATTTGTCCAATCTAGCGGTCCAGGCGGCGATAACCGCCATCATCGCTGCAGGCCTGTGCTGGCTGCTGGTGGCCCGTGAAATCGATCTGTCGGTCGGGTCGCTGCTTGCCATGTGCGGCGTGCTCTGCATGCTGCTGCTCCAGAAGGCCGGGCTTGATGCCTATCTTACAATCCTCATCGTGCTTCTGGTTGGTGTCGGTGTCGGGCTTCTCCAGGGCGGATTGCGCGTAACGCTTGGCATTCCCTCCTTCATCATTACCTTGGCCGGCTTTTCCTGGCTACGCGGCCTTGCCTACGTCCTGTCGGGCGCAGAAACGTTGTCGGGCGCCGGCGACACCTTCTATGAAATCGCCAATGGCGAAATCCCAACGACCATTAGCCTGGTCATCATCCTGGCACTCGCCGCCATCCAGCTCCACGGGTGGGTGCGCGCATATACGGCGCTGCTCGGCCCCCAGAAATATGAGCGGCGCGCCGTCAATCTGGTCATCTTGGCACTGTCGCTATGCGCCGCCGCGTTGTCGGCTTGGGTGTTTGCCACTCGCAACGGCATTCCCTATCCGTTGGCCTTCCTGGCACTTTTGGTCTTCGTGATGGAGTATAGCGGACGCCACACGCGCTTTGGCCGATACGTCTATGCAATCGGTGGAAACCCGACCTCGGCGAAGCGCGCAGGCATCAACGTCAACCGCATGGTCCTGGCACTGTTCGGGCTGATGGGCGCGCTCACCGCAGTCGCAGCAATCATACAGACATCCAGGCTCGACGCTGGCCCCCCGAACGTTGGGCTATTCGTCAATTTGAGCGCTCTCAGCGCGGCAATTATCGGCGGCACCTCCCTCTTTGGCGGGGAAGGCAGGGTTCTTGGCACCGTGATCGGGGCGCTACTCATGGCGAGCATCAACAATGGGCTCAGCCTCGCGGGGGTCGACACCTTCTATCAGATGATCATCACCGGCGGTCTGCTCATCGTTGCTGTGTCGGCCGATCACGCGGCCCAGAGGAGGCCTAGATGAGCACTTCAGCAACGTCGGCGTCGGCAGTTTCAGTACGCGATCTGCGCAAGAACTATGGCGCCGTGGAGGCCACGCGGGGCGTCAGCTTCGAAATATTCCCCGGCGAGATCGTTGGACTTGTCGGCGACAATGGCGCAGGAAAGTCGACACTGACGAAGATGATCGCGGGCGATGTACCACCGACCTCTGGCGAGATCCGGATCGGCGGCACTTCGGTTCAGAGTTCGTCGACCACCTGGGCGCGCGACCATGGCGTGGAAATGGTCTATCAGGACCTGGCGCTGTGCGACAATCTCGATATCTGCGCCAACATCTTTCTCGGACGCGAGATAACCCATCGTGGCGTGCTGGGTTACGCCCGGCTGAGCCACGACGTCATGATGACCAAGGCGCAGCAGCTTCTCACCATGCTTGAAGTCAAGCTGCCGAATCTGCGCGAGCCAGTGACGGCGCTGTCCGGTGGCCAGCGCCAGATGGTCGCCATCGCCCGTTCGGTCGCCTATGAGCCGAAGCTTGTCATCATGGATGAGCCGACAGCCGCGTTGTCGGTCTCGGCCGGCCAGCCAGTACTCGAGCTGATTCGGCGCCTGCCGCAACGCAACGTCGCTATCCTCCTGATCAGCCACCGGCTCAGTGACGTGCTCACCACCGCCGATCGTATCCTGGTGCTAAGGCGCGGCAAGATCGTCGCTGCGGTCCGGGCATCTGAGATAGACGAGGGCGACCTGCTTCACCTCATGGCCGGCATAAACGTGCCGAACGAAGATTGATGCCACCTGTGCGGGCCTTGTTTGCGCCCACACCGGCAGGAAAGGAACGACATGTCTTACATATTGGGTATCGACGTCGGCGGCACCTTCACCGACTTCGTCGCCTATAATGAGCAGAGCCGCGAAGTGACCGTCTGGAAGGATTTTTCCACGCCAGGCGATCCGTCGGACGGCATACTCAACGGCCTGCAGCAGTTTCCGCGCCGCAACGAGATCTCCGGCATCCGCTTGGGGACCACCATCGCAACCAACGCGATCCTGGAACGCAATGGCGCGAACGTCGCCTTCGTGACCACCCAGGGCTTTCGGGACGTCCCCTTCATCCAGCGCGGCAATCGCCGCTTCCATTTCAATTCACGCTGGGTGAAGCCGCAGCCATTGCTCCAGCGCGCCAACAGTTTCGAGGTCATCGAACGAGTGGACTGCGAGGGCAACATCATCCTTCCGCTGGACATGGATAGCCTGCGTCGCGTCGCCGACCGCATCGCCGAACGGGGTGATATCAAGGCGATCTCGGTGTGCCTCTTGTTTTCCTATATCAATCCCCAGAACGAGATCACGGTCCGCGACTATCTCGCGTCTCGCTTTCCGGACCTGCCGATCTCGATCTCCTACGATGTCCTGCCAAAATGGAAGGAATATGAGCGGGCCTCGACAACAATAGCAGACGCTTATGTGAAACCGATCGTCACCGATCAACTCGGCGAGCTCGAGAGCCGGATCGCCGAGGCAGTCGGGGCGGCCCGCGTGGTGGTGACCAAATCGAATGGCGGGCAGACAACCGTCGCGGGAGCCTGCGAAGCGCCGGTCCAGATGACCTTGTCGGGCCCCACAGGTGGTGTGGTCGCGGCGCAGTTCATAGGCAGCGTGACCGGCGAAAAGAACTTCGTCACCATCGACATGGGCGGCACGTCGACCGACTGCTCGCTGATTGTGAACGGCACCGCTTCGCTCACAACCGATTTCGAAGTGGAATGGGGCATTCCAATCCAGGTGCCGATGCTGGACGTGCGCACAATTGGCGCCGGCGGAGGATCGATTGCCTGGATCGACAAGGGCGGGCTGCTCCGCGTCGGTCCGCAGAGCGCCCGGTCGCGCCCCGGTCCCATTTGCTACGGTCGCGGAGGGACCGAGCCGACAGTGACGGACGCAAACTTGGTGCTGGGCCGCATCAATCCCGACAATTTCCTTGGTGGCACGGTGGCGCTCGACGCCGATGGCGCGCGCGCCGGCGTCAAGCGCTTGGCCGAGCGCCTAAGCCTCAGTGTCGATGACGCCGCCCTGGCGGTGATCAAGATCGTCAACAACAATATGGTTGGCGCAATCCGCAGTGTGCTGGTTGAAAAGGGTGAGTCACCTGACAAGTTCTCGCTGATGTTCTTCGGCGGGGCCGGGCCGGTGCATGCCTGCGATCTGCTGAAAGACCTTTCGATGTCACGGGCCATCATCCCGGTCCATCCCGGTCAGTTCTCGGCATTCGGATTCACCGCGACCGACGCCCGTGTCGACCGCCAGCGGACGGTGCAGATGACCTCGAATCGCATGGACCACGGTCGCGCCACGCAGCATCTCAAGGAACTTGAGGCCGACTGCATGGCTCAACTCCACGCCCAGGGTTTCGAGGGCGATATCAGCGTCGAGCGTCGCGTCGAACTGCGATATCACGGCCAGAATTACGAGCTCTCGCTGCCGCTCCGGTTCACCACATTCGACGACGCCACTGCGAAGGAGCTGTGGGCCGGTTTCGACAAGGCGCACGACGAGCGCTTCGGCTTCAACATCCCTGGTGAGTTCATCGAGATCGTGAACTTCAACGTAACGGCGGTCAAACTGCTTTCGAAACCGCAGGTGCCAAAGCTGGCCAGGACAAGCTTTGCACCAAAGCCGATTTCAATGCGGTCCGTTGGTTATGACGAAGGCCGCCACGACACGCCGATATATCGGCGCGAGGAACTGATGGCCGGCGACACGATCCAAGGCCCCGCGGTCATCGAAGAGGCTGTGTCCCTGGTCGTCTTGCATCCCGACCAGGAGCTGCTCGTAGACGACTACGGCAACCTCCACGTTTCGGAAAGGCAAACGCGATGAAGTTCTCAGACAACGGCTATTACCTCGAAGAGTACACCAAGTGCGACAACTGCGGGATTCTGCTCTACCGGTCGCCGATCCGCATCACCACAGACGGCGCCAACAAGCGCTACTGCTCCGACTGGTGCGTTGATTGGGACATGAAGCGCGAATCCGAGATCGCAAACCAGAAACGTGGCGCAGAGGGCGTCGAGCCGAAACGGCAACGCGTGGCAACGGGAAAATGACGATGCAGGGCAGACACGCCAAGAATATGGTCCAGATGAGCATTCTGGACGGCCGCCTGGTCCAGATTGCGAAGGAGATGGGCATCACTTTGATGATGACGTCTTATTCGACCATCTTCAACGAGGGCCTGGACTTCACCTGCGGATTGGCCGACGCCAAGGGCAACCTGATCGGGACCGGCGACTTTCAACCGTCAATGATCGGTGGCTTGCCGCTGGTTATCCAAACGATCACCCAGGAGATCCCTGTCGAGACTCTTGAGGAGGGCGACGTGATCGTTCACAACGATCCGTATCGCGGCGGCATGCATACGCCCGAACACACTTTCATTCAGCCGGTATTCGTCGACAAGACATTCGTCGGCTACTCGGTGGCGATCGGGCATGTTGCGGAGGTCGGAGGCATGGTGCCGGGGGCATTCGCCGGCGAAGCGACCGAAATCTTCCACGAAGGCCTGCGTGTTCCTCCGGTGAAGATACGGCGTCGCGGCAAGGACGTGGAAGACATCTGGCGCCTTATGCTGGCCAACTACCGCACGCCCAGGCAGAACTTCGGCGATTTCCGCGCAATGATCAGCGCAGTCCAGCTCGGTGAGCAGCGCATGCGGGCACTGGTCACCGAATTCGGGCTCGATCGCTTCACGGAGCTGACCGACAGCCTGCTCGACTATTCGGAGGCGCGCATGCGGGCCGAGCTCAAGGAATTTCCGAACGGCTGCTACAGTTTCGAGGATTATATGGAGGACGACGGCATCGAGAAGCGGCGCTACAAGATCGCAGTCGACGTCTTTGTCCAAGACGACGAGGTCGTTGTCGACTTCCGCCGCTCGGACAAGCAGGCTAAGGGTCCGATCAACGGCGTTCTTTCCGTTGCGCTCTCGGCCTCATACAACGCTATACTTCACCTGACCGACCCGAGCATCCCGAAGAATTCAGGCTGCTTCCGCCCGATTCGGGTAGTCGCTCCGCCCGGTCTGGTGGTCAACGCCAACTATCCGGCGCCGGAAGTCGGCGGCAACACCGAAACCCATATCCGCATCTGCTACACGGTCATCGGCGCATTGGCGGCGGCCGTACCGGAACGAGCCTTCGCGACGGATGGCGGCACCCACTCGAACTTCCTGTTCGGCGGCTACAATGCGCGGACCGAGGAGTATGTCGTCTGCTACGATCTTTCCACCCCCGGATGGGGCGGGCGCAGCCATGCCGATGGCAACAGCGCATGCAACGCGATCAACGGCAATTCGCGGCTGAACCCTGTCGAGGTGTTCGAGACGCGTTTCCCATGGCGCATTGATGCTCATGAATTCGTCTCCGATACTGGGGGGCCTGGCGAGTATCGCGGCGGCCTGGCACTGCGTAAAAAGATGACTTGCCTCGCCGAGGAACTCACGCTTTCCTTCATGTCGGATCGACAGGAGCTGGCGCCGTGGGGGCTCTTCAAGGGCCAGGCCGGCGGTTGCGGAAGTCTACATATCAACCGGTCCGGGTCTCAGGACTGGAAAGATTTCCATCAGGACAGCGGCAAGGTCTCGGCCTCGAAATTCTCGAACGCCAAGGTCTATCAAGGCGACCAGGTAATCGTCGTGGCGCCAGGCGGTGGAGGTTATGGCGACTCGCGCAAGCGCGATCCCGAGGCCATCCGAAAGGACCTTGCCGCGGGTTGGATCACTGAGGCCGGCGCGGCCACCTATCGCTAGGATCGGACAAAGGCAGGCGCTATCCATGAACGGTCAAGCAGTTGCGACGCGGCCAGCGGGGCAAAAATATCTCGTCGTCGGCGCCTCCCGCGGAATCGGTCTCGGGCTGGTCAAAGTGCTGACGGCGCAGGGTCGGCTTGTGGTGGCAACGAGCAGGGATGGTGGCGACCACGCGCCAGCGGCGCATTGGCTTGGGCTCGACATCACAGACAGCGCTTCCCGCCAGCGCCTTGTCGATGCGCCGCTTCTTGAAGGCACGACCCATATCGTCATCGCGGCAGGGATCATGCCCAAGGATATCGACGAGACTCTCGACCCGGCAGTCGTCGCCGCGATTTTTGACACTAACAGCGTGGCGCCCGCCGTGCTGTCTGACATGTTGGCGCGGCGGCTCGGTCCATCCCTGAGCCACATCATGCTCCTTGGTTCGCGTATGGGCTCGGTCCGACTTAATACAAAGGGGGACGACTGGATCTATCGCGCCAGCAAGGCGGCACTGAATTCGGCCGCCAAGAGCTTCTACGATCGATGCGGCCGAGGGACTTTCGCCGTCACGGTCGCCCATCCAGGCTGGGTGCGCACCGACATGGGGGGCACGGAAGCCGACATCGATGTATCGACCTCTGTTCGCGGCCTGGTGGCGCTGCTCGAGGACGGGTCGGGTGCGAGCGCCTTTCGTTATTGCGACTACAGGGGGAAGTCACTGCCCTACTGAACGTCAATCGAGTACGAAAGCCACTTCGATCGGCGCACTAATGGCGCGAAATGGCCTTCAAAGTCGGTCAGTTCGCGCCCAAATCGACGGTGCCCTTGCGAATAATCACGTTGCCGTAGAACAAGGTTTCGCCAGTGGCTATGACGGCGAATGCCTGCTTGGCGCGCTCGTAAAATGCGAAACGCTCAATCCGAGCAAGCTTTGTTGGCTGACCGGGCAAGGCATCGAGCACCGCCTGTATTGCGAAATGGGCCGGTACGATTTTGTCCGGATCGCCGATGACTTCCATGCCCATCACCGGATCCGGCTCGGAATCGTCCACCGGCATCACAGATAGCACTGCTTTCAACATGCGCGGCAAATCGCTCGCTTCCATGCGGACCAGACGCTTCGACACCGTTTGTGCGGGGAAGCTCCCATCGGCGATAACAATTTCGTCGCCATGGCCCATGGCACGCAACGCGTGGAGAATGTCAGCATTCAGGATAGGGTCGATCCCAATCAGCATGATGGAGTATCCTTCAGGTCAGATCGTGGAGATCGGTGGTGATGGCCGGACCGATCGAGAATTCTGAAAAGCGGACACTCAGTCCGCTGCGCTCCGGCGTACAGGCTGTCGGACCGACCGCGTAGGAGGCCGCGGACGGGAAGGGCGCGAGGCGCAGCAGCGGCCAGAATTTACCGTCCCGCGAGGCTTGAATGCGAAGGGCGCCTTTGGCTAGCGTCACCCGGATGTAAAAGTCCTCCAGTTCCTTGAAGGGCTGCGAGACCGACCAGTCGGATTTGCCGTCCGTTATGACGGTGCTGAGGAAGAGTTCGCCATCGGTGAACTCCACGCCCGTCTTGACCCAGCGCTTGTCATCGATGCGAACCATGAGCCCCGCCTGATCATACAGGGTCCGAAACTCGCCCTGGATGCGAATCACGGCGGTGAAACCATCGCTTGCCGGAACGCCGAGAAAATGGCCGCTGTCCCGAGTGAAATCGTAGTAGGTTTCTCGCCAGAAATCGGTCTTGGCATCCGTCGTCATGGTGAGGCTAGCATCCTCAGCCAACCAGTTTGCCGGCTGGTTGAGCCATGCGCCGTCTTTAAAGTTGATGTTCATTTCGTTTCCTCTGGTGAGAATGATGGTCGTGACTCCGCCACCGACCGCAGGCGATAGGCATCAATCGCGTTGAGATGGAAAAATCGGTCGGCCAATGCGGGATTGGCATTGGCCAACCTGCCTGCGATTTCTCTCACGTCCTTGTAGCCAGCAGCCAATGTGCAAACCGGCCAATCAGAGCCGAACATGATGCGCTCAGGCCCGAAAGCATCCAATGCCACCTGCATGCAATGATCGAAATCGTCGGTCCGCCATGATCCCCATTCCGCTTCGGTCACGAGGCCGGAAATCTTGCACCAGACATTTCCATGCGCTGCGAGCTTTTCGAGGCCGGATTGCCAGGAGGTGATAACCCCTGATGCGATCGGAGGCTTGGCCATATGATCCAGCACGAACCGGCCGCTTGGGTGTTCCCGCACCAGGTCGATTGCCGCAGGCACCTCCCGGGTGCGCACAAGCAGGTCGAAGGTTAGCCCCGCCGCGAAAACGGCCGACACGCCAGCACGGACCGCCGGCCGTCGCAGCCAATCGGCATCCGGCTCGTCGTGAACATTGTGGCGGATGCCGACAAGCCGGTCTCCGCCCGGGAGAGCCCGTAGCTTCTCGATTTGGCGGGAGCAGTCGTTCGCCTGAAGGTCAATCCAGCCGACAACACCGGCGACGAAGGCATGATCTTTGGCAATGGCAAGAAAGTCGCGGGTCTCTTCCCGATCATGACGGCATTGCACCAAGATGGTTGAATCGATGTTGGCTTCCGCCATCAGGGGCAGCAGGTCGCCGGGGCAGAAATCACGCCGTAATGGGCGCATGGCGTCGCCGACCATCCATGGGTAGCTGCCCGTCGCCAGGTTCCAGAAATGCTGATGAGCGTCGATCACGCGCGCTTGCATGCGGTTCAGACAGCGGGAGCTTGGGGTGAGATCAGTCCCGAGGATCGCAGATCGTCCCACATGGCCGCCGGGATGGGGTGCCGGAAAAGCGCATCGTTTTCGATGATCTCCTCGCGGCTTCTGGCTCCGGTCAGGACGCTTGCGACCGCTGGATGAAACATCGGAAACTGAATGGCGGCGGCCTTCAACGGCACACCATGACGCAAGCAGGCCCTTTCGAGTTGCAGGGCGCGGTCGATCAGCCCCTTGTCGGCCTCCTGGTAGTTGAATTTCGCGCCAGCGCCGGGATTTGCGAGAAGGCCGCTGTTGTACACGCCGCCAATGATGATGGAGATCTGCTTTTCCACGCAAAGTGGCAGGAGTTCGTCAAGCGCACCCTGTTCGAGGAGCGTGTAGCGGCCGGCAAGAAGGAAGCAATCGAAGACGCCGTGGCGCGCGAACTTCACGAGCATTTCGCTCTGGTTCATGCCGGCACCGACTGCGCCGATCTGGCCTTCCGAGCGCAGTTTGTCCAATGCCTTGTAGGCCCCGTCCATCGCCTGCGCATAATGCGCGTCAGGATCGTGGATGTGCAGCACATCGATGCGGTCGAGGTCGAGGCGCCGCAGGCTTTCCTCGACCGATGTCATCACCCCGTCATAGCTAAAATCGAAGACCGGCCGCTCGGGAGGCGTTCCTTTATAGTACGCATCCTCGCCCTCAGGCTCTCGGGGAAGCCGCAGCAGCCTGCCAACCTTGGTGCATAGAACATAGCTGTCGCGCGGTTTGGTTTTCAGGAAGGAACCAAGGCGTTGTTCGGCCATGCCGTTACCGTATTGGGGGGCCGTGTCGAAGAATCGTACGCCGAGATCCCAGGCAGCTTCCATTGTTTCAAAAGCGGCGGCATCGCTTGTCGCGGAGTACAGCCCGCCGATCGCCGTCGTCCCCAGACCCAGAGCTGTGGCTTTGAGCGAGGTGCGGCCCAGCGGCTTTTGTCCAGATGCTTTTTGCATAAAAAAATTCGTCCCAAACGCGAGCCGAAGTCCGCTTGGGAGCTAATTCCCACCCTCTTTCTCTGATGTCAATAAATTTCTCAAAAGAAAATTATCTTGCACATAGGCAATTTTCTTGTCAGCTTGTTCATGCTCATTTCGGGAAGTGTAGATTGCATCCATGAACGCTCAGCATGCAACATCCATGAACGCTAAGCATGCAAACGGCGTCGCCTTTTGCGATGGCAAGTTCGTCCCTGCCGGCGAAGCCAAGATATCCGTTCTGGATTGGGGTTTCTCCCGTTCTGATGTCACCTACGACGTCGTGCATGTGCGGGACGGGAGTTTCTTTCGTTTGGACGATCACCTTGCGCGGTTCGAGCGATCGATGCTGGGCGTCAGGTTGGCGCCACCTCATTCGATGGCGGAGATTGCTTCGATAGCAGTGCGATGCGTTGCCCTTTCTGGGCTGCGGGATGCCTATGTGGCTATGGTCTGCACTCGAGGTCGCCCCCGCGTTTTCGGTTCCAGGCGGCCGCAGGACTGCGACAACAAGCTTATCGTTTATGCCATTCCATGGATCGACGTCATCCCGCTCGATGTGCAGGCCCGCGGAGCCCATCTCCATATCGCTTCGGTGCCCCGAATCCCCGCGGCCTCCATTGACCCGACCGTCAAGAACTACCATTGGGGCGATCTGACCCGCGGCCTCTTCGAGGCCCATGATGCTGGAGCCGACACCGCCGTCCTGCTGGATTGCGACGGTTATGTCACCGAGGGGCCGGGGTTCAATGTCTTCATCGTGCGCCACGGCGAAGTGCTCACCCCCGATCGCGGCGCGCTCGAGGGGATCACGCGCCGCTCTGTGCTCGAACTTTGCGAAATGCTCGCCATTCCGGCACGGATTGCGCCGTTGCGGAAGCAGGATTTGCTGTCGGCGGACGAGATGTTCTGCACAACGACGGCGGGCGGCGTCATGCCCGTATCGCGTATCGACGATCACGTCATGAGCGGCGGCAAACCAGGAAAATTAAGCGCGCGGCTCAAGTCATTCTATTGGGAACAGCACAAGGCAGGTTGGTACCAGACACCAGTTAACTACGCCGCATAGAAAACTCAACGCAGGGGAATGAAAATGAAAAGACGTGAATTTCTGTCTCTGACCACCACCATGGCAGCCGGCGCATTGGCATCGTCGGCGTTCAAGCCAGCCAAAGCAGCCGGAAAGGAACTACGCATCCTGACCTGGGAGGGATATGCCGACGACCAGTGGGTTAAAGCCTTCGAACAAAAGACCGGATCGACCGTAAGCATCAGCTACACCGGCAGCGTCGATGAAATCTTCGCCAAGATGACAGCGTCGGGCGGCGCCGATTTCGACGTCATCGCAATCGAGACGTCATCCTACAAGCGGCTGACCCAGGAGAAGCTTCTTCAGCCTGTCGATCTCGCCAAAGTCCCGCAGTCGAGCAATCTTTTGCCGGCTTTCCGTTCCGTGTCGGCGATTATTTTCGATGGCAAGCCGTACGCGGTTCCCTTCGCCTGGGGTTCCATTCCGCTGATCTACAGCACCGACACGTTCAAAACCGCGCCTGACAGCTGGAGGGTTCTGTGGGACCCGAAATACAAGGGGCGCATCATCGTGATGGATGATGCCAACAACGCGATCGTCACCACGGCGCTCTTGCTCGGCCTCAAGGATCCTTTCAACCTCTCGGCCGACCAGTTCTTGCAGGTCAAGGCCAAGCTTCTGGAGCAAAAGGCCAATGTCGCGAGCTACTATGCTGGCTTCGACGACGGCGTCAGTATTTTCGCCCAAGGAGGCATCGATCTTATGATGTCGATGGGTGAGCCTCAGGCGCCGATGTTGCGCAGCCGTGGCGCCAATGTCGGGCTTACAATTCCGAAGGAAGGTGCGATCGGCTGGATCGATTGCTGGGCGATAAGCGCCAAGGCCCGCGATACCGAACTTGCCCACGCCTGGGTCGACGCCATGCTCGAAAAGGCGGTCGGAACCTACATCAGTGAAAAGACCGGTTACGGCAACACCACCAATGGTGACGCCAATGAAAAGATCGGCTTGACCTATTCCGACAGGCTTGTCTTCCTCCAGGCGCCGGAAGATTTCGGCCGTCGCATCGAATTGTGGAACGAGATCAAGGCAACTCCGGTTCAACAATGACTGCTGCACTCTCCGAAGACGAGGTCGTCAGACCGAACGTCATCCAACTGGTTGGCGTAACCAAGTCCTATAGGAACCTCAACGTTCTGAAACCGGTCGATCTCGACATCAAGGATGGTGAGTTCCTCACCATCCTTGGGCCATCCGGATCGGGAAAGACGACGATCTTGCGGATGATCGGCGGCTTCACGCCGCCGACATCCGGCCGCATCTTGCTGCGCGGCGCTGATATCTCCCAGGTGCCGATCTTCAGGCGGCCGTTCAATACGGTGTTCCAGGACTACGCGCTTTTCCCGCACATGACGGTGGCAAAAAACGTGGCTTACGGGTTGCGGATCAGGCGCAGACCGGCTGAGGAGATCAAGACAAAGGTCTCCGCCGTGCTCGACACAGTCAACCTAACTGACAAGGCCGAGCGCTACCCAAGTGAATTGAGCGGTGGCCAGCGTCAGCGGGTGGCTTTGGCAAGGGCCATTGTCTGCGAGCCGCAGGTTATTCTCCTGGACGAGCCGCTGGCCGCGCTGGACGCCGAGTTGCGGCGCTCGATGCAGGAATTTCTGAAGGACCTGCAGCGGCGCATACGCACGACATTCGTGTTCATCACACATGATCAGGAAGAGGCGATCTCCATGTCGGATCGCATCGCCGTCATGGACCACGGCAATCTGGTTCAGGTCGGCACGCCTCAAGAAATCTACTACAAGCCGCGAACCGAGTTCGTGGCGAAGTTCTTTGGCGAGAACAACCTGTTGGCGGCGCAGCCCGACAACAATGCCGCCAACATCCTGGAAAGTCCGCTTGGCAAACATTCTCTGCCCGCATCGGCCATGGGTGGCGGCAACTTTCTGCTGGCGATAAGACCGGAGAGCTTTTCCATCCATGACGGCAGCGCGTTGCGTCCGGGGCAATCAGTTTGTGTAGGCCGCCTCGAAAACGTCACGTTTCTCGGTGCCACAACCCAGTTGTCGCTAAACGTGGGCAAGGCGCAACAGACGATCAAGGTCAGGGTGCCGACGGGTCAATCCGGCAATAACCTGGCCTTTGGCGATGACGTGCCGCTGCGTTGGTCCGAGGCCGACGTCAACGTGCTGCCGCGAGGATGACATGATGACCGTCGTTCCCGCTGAACTCGCTGACACCAGTGTTGGACCGCCTCGCTGGCTTGCCTCGCCAGGCAAGATCGTTGTGAGGCTGCTCGTCTATGGCGTGCCCACGGTGATGATCCTGGCACCGCTGATGTCGTTCCTGGCCTACAGCTTTCTCGAACAGAAGGACAACATCGCTACCGGCCATCTGACCCTGGCAAGCTACGCGGCGTTCTTCCAAAGCAGCAGCTACCTCTACGTGTTCTTAGGAACCGTAAAACTTGCCTTCGTCGTGGCGGCAGTGGCGTTGTTCCTGGGCTACATCATCTCGTACCTGATCTGGCGGCTGGAGGGCTCGAAGCGCTACCTGCTGCTCCTGCTCAGTGCGCTGCCGCTGGTCATGAACTATGTGGTCAAGATCTATGCGATGCGCAGCATTCTCGGTTTCAACGGTTTCCTGAATTCCTTCCTGATGGCGTCGGGCGTCATCAATGCGCCGAGCAAACTGTTCATCTTCAACCAGACCGCCGTCATGCTGGCGATGGCTGTGATCTATCTGCCATTTGGAATCCTTCCGATCTTTCTGGCGCTGGAGCGCATACCGCAATCCCTGCTGAGTGCCGCGGCCGATCTCGGCGCCAAGCCTGGGCAGATATTCCTGACCGTCATCCTGCCGCTCAGCCTGCCGGGTTCGATTGCCGGTGCGCTGTTTGTCATGGTCATCGCACTCGGCGACTATCTGACGCCCCAGATGGTGGGAGGAAGCGAGGGTTTCACCTTCGGTCGCGCCATATGGAGCCAGTTCGGCATGGCATTCAACTGGCCTTTCGGGGCAGCACTCGCCGTGGTGTTGCTCGTCACCGTCATAGCGCTGATAGGCTTGGCCTCCCTCATCGCGCGAAAAGCGAGGTTGGGATGACTAGGTTGGAACGCCTCACCATCGCACTTCTGTGGGTTGTCGGCGGCTTTACATTCATGGTGCTCTACGCACCAGCACTGATCGTAATCCTGTTTTCATTTTTCGCCATGAAGAACCATCAGATCGACTGGTCGAACTTCAGCCTGGAATGGTACGGGCGGCTGGCGGACAATTCGCAGCTATTGGCGGCGCTCTACAATTCGATCGTCGTCGGGATCTGCGCTGTGGTCAGTGCGACGATCATATCATTGGCGCTGGCCTACTACATGAAAACCGGTGTGCGGCGTGGCCGCGCCTATGTCGAGTTCATTATCTTTCTGCCATTCGTGCTGCCGGCTATCATCACCGGAATCTCGCTGCTGGTCGCATTCCGAGAAATCGGGCTGGAGCGAAGCCTGATCACGGTCACGATCGGCCACATCGTGCTGATCCTGGCGGTGGTCTATCGCATGGTCACAATCAGGCTCGACACACTTGAGAATTCCCAGATAGAGGCATCTCTCGATCTCGGCGCAAACGGTCTTGAAACCTTCCTCTATGTTGTTCTCCCGCAGTTGCGATCGGCACTATTGACCAGCTCGCTGCTTGCTTTTGCGCTGTCGTTCGACGAAACATTGGTCACGTTCTTTCTCGTCGGCGGGGAGACGACGCTGCCCATGCGGCTCTGGGCAATGATGCGAACCGGCTTTACCCCTGAGATAAATGCGCTCGTTTCGATCGTGCTGTGCGTAACGTTGTTGTTCGCGGCGTTGGGTGCAATGTCGCTTCGCGAAAGTATTGAACGCAAGCCATAGCGTGGCGAAGATTGTGGTCTAGGCAATTGGAAACGACGGCAAGATATGAACAAACAAACCAAAGACCTTGGAAAATTGCTGAAGGAACGGCGCGCTTATCATGGATGGACGCTGGCCGAAGTCAGCTCCATGACCGGCATTGCCACTTCGACATTGTCGAAGATCGAGAACGGTCACATCTCACCGAATTTCGACACCATATTGAAGCTGTCGCACGGCCTTGGTGTCGAGATCGGCGATCTGCTGAATTCGCCGCCCAGCGAGCCCACGCCACCGCTTGTGGTTGCACGGCGCAGCATCAGCCGCAATTTCGAAGGCCAGAGGCTTGATCGCCAGCATTACAGCTACAGCTACCTGTCCGCCGACGTGGCGCACAAGCGCATCATCCCGATCTATATCGAGGTGCAGGCGATGACCCCCGAGGAGATGGGGCCACTGACCGCGCATGTGGGCGAGGAATTCATGCTCGTCCTGAGTGGCAAGGTGCGTCTCTACAGCGAGTATTATGAGCCAATGGATCTGGAGCAGGGAGATAGCGTCTATCTCGATAGCACCATGAAACACGGCTACATGTCGCTACAGGAGCCAACCAGTTCCATTCTCGTTTGCTGCTCCAGCGCCACGCCGAACCTGGCGCAGACGTTGCGAGAGATCATCAAGGACCAGATAATTCAGGAATCCCACTCCGGCCCGAAGGCCGACTGAGCGGCGATGCCTGTGTGTCCCGGCGCTAATCGATCAGATAGGACATATGCGACACAACGCTGATTTTGCGAAACGCCCGCAAGCGCTCAACGGCCTTGTCGCTCGACCGCTGCAGATGTTCGCCCAGCGCGCTCTGCGCCGAAGCGACGTTGCCAGCATCGATGGCGTCCATGATTTCCAGATGCTCGTCCATGAAGGCGTCGATCGGCAAACTGCCCCGCACCGCCCTCTGGATGTGCTTGCCCGCGACGAGGATGCCGCGCGTGCGGACGAGGGTTTCCAGTATGTCGGAATTGGAACTGTACTGCAGCAGATTCACATGCAGATCCTCCTCGAGCCGATCCAGTTCGGCCGGCTCCACCAGCGGAAATTTTGCCGAGGCCTGCGTCAGGCGCCGGCGCATTTCGGAAAGTGCGTCGGAAGGAATGCGGGCCATCGCGGTGCGCAGAGCAGCCGGCTCGAGCAACAGCCGTATTTCATACAAATCCTGGAATCGGCGCTCGTCGAGCGGATTTATCCACCACCGGGATTTCTCGTCGCTTATCACGATGCCGTTCTTCGCCGCATGGTTCAGAATGTCTCCGGCAACGGTCCTGCCCACCTTGTAGTGGCGCGCCAGAGCCAGCTCGTTGATGCGGCAGCTTCCAAACACCGCGCGCAGGACGACCGTTTCCTCGAAGTCGTAATAGTAGGATTGCCAGGCGAAGGCCTTGGCGTTCTTCGGCGCTTCAAGATCGAGCATCTCGCCCGTTATCTTCAGCCGCAGCGGCGGCCCGCCGTTTCCCGCCAGCACGCCGCGGCCCTCAAACCGCCGCACCAGCCCTTCTGCCTCCAGCGTGGCAAGCGCCTGCTTGACCGGCGACCGGCTGGAGCCAAAGAGGGCGGCAATCGGTCCCTCGAGCAAGACAGTGCCTTCTGGAACGGATCCGCCGAGGACAGCCCTTCTGAGGATGTCGGCGATGGATTCATAAGCGAGCGGGCGATGCCCCATGCGACCCCTTCCGAGACGTCAGGTTACCGCCCCTATTTGCCAAGGGACGAATTCGGAGTCACCATAATTGTAGCCTTCGCTCAGCGTGCGTTCGCCCGAAGCGACGGCAACAATCTTTTCGAAAATGCGCTCGCCTGCCTTGGCGATGCTGTCGCTTCCATCGATGATGCCGCCGCAATTGATGTCCATGTCCTCGCTCATGTGCTCGAACATCGCATTGTTCGTGGCAACCTTGATGCAAGGCGCCGGCTTGAATCCGGAAACGGAGCCGCGACCTGTCGTGAACACGATCAGGTTGCACCCGCCTGCGACCTGTCCGGTGACGGCGACCGGGTCGTAGCCCGGCGTGTCCATGAAGACGAATCCGGGTTCCCGGATCGGTTCGGCGTATTCATAGACTTCTCGCAGCGGCATCGATCCGCCCTTGGCGACCGCCCCCAGGGACTTCTCGAGGATCGTGGTCAGGCCGCCCTCCTTGTTGCCATGCGAGGGATTGTTGTTGAGCTCAGCGCCGTTCTTCGCGGTGTAGTCGCGCCACCAGTCAATTCGCGCCATCAGCTTGCGGGCGATCTCCGGTGTCGCCGCGCGGCGCGTCAGCAGATGTTCGGCGCCGTAGATTTCGGGCGTTTCACTGAGCACAGCGGTGCCGCCATGCCTGACCAAAAGATCGGCGGCATATCCGAGCGCCGGGTTGGCGGTGATGCCGGAATAGCCGTCGGATCCGCCGCACTGAAGCGCCAGCTTGATGCCGGAAAGCGAAACGGTCGTCCGTTGCTCGTCGTTGATGGCCGGCAGCATCTCGCGAATGATGCCAATCGCTTCTTCGATCGTTTTGCGCGTGCCGCCAAGCTGCTGGATCGTCATGGTCCGCAGCATTGGGCCCTCCTCCAGGTCGAAGGCCTTGACGAGGTGGCTGATCTGGTTGGTCTCGCAGCCGAGCCCTATCATCAGGATGGCGGCGAAATTCGGGTTCCTCGCGTAGCCACTCAGCGTTCGTCGCAGATACTGGTATCCCTCGGTGTTGGTGGGGATCGCGCATCCCGTACCGTGAGTGAGAGCCACAACGCCGTCGACATTGGTGAATTGGCCGAAGCCGTTCGTCTTGAAATGATCGGCGACCGCGCGAGCCACCGTCGCCGAGCAGTTCACCGAGGTGATGATGCCGATATAGTTCCTGGTGCCGACCAGCCCCGACGTACGCTGATATCCCCGGAAGGTCCTGCGCTGGTCTTCGGGCAGCAAAGGCGTCTGCCCGCCATCGACGGCGAATTCATGCGAAACCGCGCTGTCGAGCATTGCGAGATTGTGCAGATGGACATGGCTGCCGGGTCGGATATCGGTGCTCGCCCGGCCGATGACCTGTCCATATTTGGTCACCGGCTCGCCTTCGCGGATGGCGCGCAACGCAAGCTTGTGGCCGCTAGGGATTATTGCCTCCGCGACAATCCCGCCGAGGTCTTCGGCCGCTTCTATCCGCCTCGTGGCGACAGCGACATTGTCGGCGTCATGCAGTCGGATGATGGCCGGAGCGGACTGAGAAATTGGCACCTTCATCTCCATTAATGAGTATTGCGTGCAAAAATCATTTATGTTAAACGACTGAAAGTCAAGAGAAGACTTTGAATCAAAAGGGTGCCTTGGGGGATTTTTCGAAAATGGCTAAGGATCAACCGTATTCGGGCCTGTTTCCAGTCGCGCCGACGCCCTTCACGGAAACCGGAGAAATCGATATTGACGGTCAGCGCCGCGTTCTGGATTGCATGATCGATCAGAAGGTCGACGGCATATGCGTCCTGGCCAATTATTCAGAGCAGTTCCTGCTGTCCGACGACGAGCGGAAACAACTCACGGAACTATGCCTGGAGCATGTGGCGGGCCGCGTGCCCGTTATGGTCACCTGCAGCCATTTCAGCACCGGGATCGCCAGCGAGCGCGCACGCCATGCGGCGGATTGCGGCGCCAGCCTGATCATGTTGATGCCACCCTATCATGGCGCCGGTATTAAGCTCGATGAAGCTTCGATCTTGGAGCATTTCGCTGGGGTCGCGGACGCGGCACGTTTGCCGATCATGATCCAGGACGCGCCGTTGAGTGGCGTTTCCCTCTCAGTCGAATTCCTCGTCAGTCTGGCGCGGTCCCTCCCTCTGGTACGCTATTTCAAGATCGAGGTGCCGGGCACGGCCGGCAAGCTCCGTGACCTGATCGAGAGGGGTGGCGACGCGATTGAGGGACCCTTCGATGGCGAGGAAGCGATCACCTTGATGGCCGATCTCGACGCCGGTGCCACCGGCGTCATGTCAAGCGCCTTGCTTCCGGACCTCATCGGCCCGGTCATCCAGCATCATCGCGACGGCAACAGGCAGGATGCGATGAAGGCTTACGAGCGTATCCTGCCGCTGATCAACTATGAAAACCGACAATGCGGCTTGCGGGCGGCAAAGACCGTCATGGCTGAAGGCAAGGTCATCAAATCCGATCATGTCAGGCATCCACTGAAACCCCTGCATCCGGCGACGCGCGATGGCCTGCTCGAACTCGCGCGTAGCGTCGATCCCATAGCTCTGAACTGGGGCAGGTGACGTTGCCAGTGCCGTGCACACCGACGACACGGACGGCACCAGAAACGGCGCGCCGCTCCCAGCACGGACCTGCATCCAGAAACTGCGCGGACTGCGGAAGGGACTTGCCTTAGATGCTGTCGAATCTTGAGCGCCAAAATATCGAGATCACCGGGAAGACGCGTCTTCTTGGGATTCTCGCGCATCCAACCGAACACGTAAAAGCGCCCCCTGAGATCAACCGCATCGCGAGGCTGAGGGGCGCGGATGCGGTCATGGTGCCGCTGAATGTAGCGCCGGCGGATCTGGAGGCTCTTGTTGGTGGACTACGGGGGGTCAAGAGTTTCGACGGAGCGATCGTCACAGTGCCGCACAAGCAAGCGATCATCCGGCTTTGCGATGAGGTCAGCCCGCGGGCTCGCGCCGTTGGCGCCGCGAACGTCCTGCGGCGCGATACGGATGGGCGGATCATTGGCGATCAGCTCGACGGCATCGGTTTTGTGGAAGGGCTGCGGTACGCTGGCGTCGAATTGGAGGGCAAGTCTGCCTACCTCGTCGGCGCAGGAGGGGCCGCGAATGCGATTGCCTTTGCACTGGTCGAAGCAGGCGTGCGGCGTCTGACCCTTGCCAACCGCACACAGGCCAAGATCGGGGCGCTGCGCGAAAAACTGGTCGATGCGCACGGTAGCATCGACGTGCGACTGGGGTCCGCAAACCCGGTCGGCCACGACCTCGTCGTGAATGGCACGACGCTGGGCATGAAGGAATCCGACCCGCTTCCGCTCGACACCGCCATGCTGTCGCCAGACATGGTGGTGGCCGAAGTCATCATGGAGCCCGAGATAACGCCGCTTCTCGAGGCTGCTCGCGGCATCGGCTGCAGGATCCATCTCGGCCGGCACATGCTTGAGCATCAGCTTCAACTCATGGCCAACTTCCTCGGCCTCTAGGCATTTCATCAGCCCCCAGTGGACCGGCAAACAAATGTTCCAGAACCCGAAAAGAGATATCGCAATGCAAGATCTGGCTATCAATGGCGGTCCGCGCGCCATCGAGGGAACCCTTCCGAGCTTTCGCGATGCATCCGGGCGCACGCTCGGCGACGAAGAGATGAAAGAGTTGTCAGACGTGCTCAAGTCGGGCAGCCTTTCCTTTCTCGTCGGTCCGAAAACGGGTGAGTTCGAAAGGCAATTTGCGGCGAGATATGGTGTCCACCACGCGGTCGCCGTCAGCAGCGGGACGGCGGCACTTCATACGGCCGTCATCTATCTCAATCCCGAACCTGGTGACGAGATCATCCTCTCCCCGGTGACGGATGTCGGCACCGTTATTCCCATCATTTCCCAACTCGCCATCCCGGTTTTTGCCGATGTCGATCCCCAGACCCACAACATCGACCCGGCGTCCATCGAGCGGAACATCAGCACGCGTACCCGCGCGATCATCGTCACGCACGTCTACGGTCATCCGGCGGACATGGATGCGATCATGGCGATCGCGAAGAAACACAACCTCTTCGTCATCGAGGACTGCGCACAAGCTCATCTCGCCTTGTACAAGGGAAAGCTGTGCGGCACCTTGGGTAATCTCGGCTGTTTCAGTTTCCAGCAGTCGAAACACATGACCACTGGCGACGGCGGCATGGTGATCAGCAATGAGGACGAGCGTTTCGGGCGCGGGCTCAGACATTGCAGCGACAAGGGATGGCCGCGCGAAAGGGGAGGCCGCGACCATCTGTTTCTCGCGCCGAACTACCACATGACGGAGTTGCAAGCTGCGGTGGGCCTGGCGCAGCTGAAAAAGCTGGACCAGTTTGTCAAGGCGCGGGTTAGCGCCGCCGACAGGCTGACCGCGCTGCTTTCCGGTACCGATGTCATTCCGGTCCTACCGTTGCCAGGGACAACCGGCGTCTATTTCTTCTATTCATTTCGCCTGGATCCCCAAAGATTGTCGCGGCCGATCCCGGAAATCATGAAAGCCCTGACGGCCGAGGGCATCGACGGTTTCATCGGCTATCCCGGTCAGATCCCCCTCTATCGATATCCCTTGATCAGGGAACACAAAACGTTCGGCAGTTCGGGCCTGCCGTTCACCCTCGATGGCGTTCGCAAGGATGACTTTGACACCGAACTTTGTCCGGTGGCCGAGCGTGCCTGCCGAGAAACCATCTGCATGTGGTGGACGGACAGAATGGAGGACCATCATCTCGGGCAGATAGCCGATGCGATCCGCAAGGTGATCACGGCTTATCGAAAGTGAGATATGTCTACCAACACTTAAAGGAACCGCTCGAGGGAATCGCGCTGACGTTCGTGTTCGCGGCTGCGACAAGCATGCCATCGCGGAGATGGCGGCGCGCAAGCTCCTGCTCACAGAACGACCAGCGAAATTGCGAGAAGCACCATTCCAGAGCTGAGGCAACTACCCCCAAGCCGAATGTGCAGCATCGCTACTCCGTCATGTTCTGCGCGGTTGCATCAGCAGTGAAGCGCTTCAGCACAAAGCCGTCCCGCCCAGCTTCCGCAGGTGTCGGGCGCCGGCCGACGGAAGCCAGGAGGCGGCGCGCGGCCATGTGGTCTGCCGGCCGGTTAATCGATTCCACTGCGGCGAGCACGCCCTTTCGAAAGCACAGAACCGAGAGGCCGTTGGCTTCCCGCAGTTCGACGAATTCGTCGCATCCTGCGGCGAGCCCGGCAATCTGAAGCTTCAGGTTACCTTGATCCGACCAGAACCAGGGAACGGCGCTGTATTGCGCGTGTTCGCCTTTTGCCAGCCGCGCGGCGAGAAGCCGCGCCTGGTCAGTCGCATTCTGAACGGACTCCAGCCGACACCGCGTACCCGCAGGACCGAACAGGAAGTTGCAGCAATCCCCGATCGCGAAGATATTCTGATCGCCCGTGGCCAGTTGCCCGTCCACGATGATGCCATTATCCACTTCTAGCCCGCAATCGCGCGCGAGCACGTCGTTGGGTATGACGCCGATGCCTGTGACGACGCAGTCCGCAGGCAGGAGCTGGCCGGATGATGTTTCGACACCCGTAACCGTTCCGCCCAATCTGGTGATACGGCCGACACCTTCTCCGAAAAGAAGTCTAGTGCCTTGCTGTGAGTGATGCGCTTCGAAATAAGCGGACACTGCCGGACTGACCGCTCGGACCATGGCACGGGAAGCGGCGTCCACAACAGTGACGTCCAGCCCCAAGTGTCTTGCGACGGACGCGAATTCGAGCCCGATAAAGCCCGCGCCGATGATGACCGTCTGTCGGCAGCCATTCCGGAGCGCACTCTTCAACCTGTCCGCGTCGCCCAGTGTCGCCAGGCCATGGACCCGTTCGAGATCCGCGCCCTCCACTCGCAGTTCCCGGCGGTAAGCCCCCACGGCGAGAACGAGCCGGTCGTACTCCACCGCGTCCCCGCGATCGAGTAGGACGCGCCGGCTTTTGCGGTCGATGGCCGTGGCGGTGGCGGCAATGCGCTGGATACGGTTCTCGACGAAGAAGTCTTCCGGGCGGAAGACGAGTTCGGAGAGCGGAAGCTTGTCGAGCAAATAGGCCTTCGACAGCGGCGGGCGCTGGTACGGAAGGCCAGGCTCGTCGCCTACCAGGACGATCGCCCCTCCGTACCCGGCCAGTCGCAAGGAAAGCACAAGCTGGAATCCGGCCTGTCCGGCTCCGACGATGACGATGCGTTCGGTCATACCTGACGCGCCGGGAGACGGATCCGCAGCCCATCGAGGTCGCCCGTCAGCTTGATCTGGCAGCCAAGCCGGCTTTCCGACGTCCGTTCTTCAGCGGTGCCTTCCAGAAGTTCGTCTTCCTCTTCCGAGAGTGATTTGAGGCGCTCGTCAGAGATGTATACGTGGCAGGTTGCGCACATCGCATTCCCTCCGCACTCCCCAACGATGCCGTCAATGCCGTTGCTCGTAGCAACCGCCATGATGCTCATACCCTCCGGCACGCTGATGCTGCGCTCGCTTCCGTCAGGCGACACAAATATTACCCGCATTGGATGCTCCGGATCATTCGATTTCCATTGGGAGGCTTCGCAGCCCGCGCAAGGTGTTGTTAAAAGCTCGGACCGGCTCCCCGGTGATCCGGATGCGCTTGACCTTCCGGGCCAACGCGCTGAGGATCAATTCGCCTTCCAGCCGTGCCACGAGTTGTCCAACGCACATGTGGATGCCCGCACCGAATCCGACGTGCCCACTCGTGACGCGGCGAATGTCATAGAGTTCGGGCCGCTCCCATTTTCGGCCATCCCGATTTGCGGCACCAAGGAACATAAGGACCTTTGAGCCTTCGGGAATGACATGGCCTCCGACTTCCGCTGCACGAGTGGTGGTCCGGAAAAAAGTCTGAACGGGAGACTCAAACCGGATACCTTCCTCGAAGGCATTCCTGGCGAGTTGCGGTTCGGACCTCAACGCTTCCCACTGGTCATCGAATCGCGCGAGACAGTACAGCGCGGCTCCTATTCCGTTTACAGTGGTGTCGATGCCTGCTGTCAGCAGGGACCGCACGAGGAGCACAGCCTCTTCGGACGTTATCTGGCCGGCATCGACGGCCGCATGAACCTCGGCGCCAAACCCCGCGCCGGCCAGATTTTCCCGACGGCATTGTTCCGTCACGTATGCGACATGCGGAGTGGCCTTAGCGATTGCCTGGTCTCGCAGCTCGTTGGGAGGCCCGAATGCATTGAACGCCAATCCCGCGTACGGGAGCAGGTGTTCCCGGCCTTCCGCGCCCAGCCCCACGGCATCGGGAAATACGGACATTGGGTAGGCTTCGGCCAGGTCCCGAACCCCGTCGAAGCGACCCCTGACGAGCAGCGCGTCGACCGTGCGTTCCGCGGAGGCCTCGAAAGATTCCCTTAGCTTCTTCACCGTTACCGGGGAAAGAACCTTCGAAAGTATCTTTCGCGCCCGGTCGTGCTCGGGCGGGTCCTTCTCAAGAACGAGGCTCGGCGGCCGCCACGGTTTTTCCTTGGCGAAGTCCGCCAGGCCGACGCCGCGGCTCGAACAGAACGTTTGCCAATCCATAAGGACCTGATGGACCTGCTCGTACCGGGCAACTCCATAGATGCCATATCTCGAGAGGTAGAATAACGGGCCGCACTCCCGCAGTTCCTCATGGATGGGGAACGGGTCCTTGAAAAACTCGATCGAAAAAGGGTCAAAGTCGGAGATTGGCAAAGCTCCGCCGTTATCGCGGCGAACTTCCGTGGCGGGCTGTTCCTGTGGGACTGTCATGGGAGCTCCTTCAACGTGATACCGCGTGTCTCTCAGCAGGTGCGGCAAGACCTCGCTGCGTGGGCCTGGCGTTGCTCCAGCCGGCTGCATCGAGAACGTTCCGTCGTCTATCGTTTGTCGGCTCGCGTCTCATGAGGGCGCCGGGCCTGGCATCGGTCTTGACCCGACCGCGAGAACCGTTTTGCCGCTTTGGCCGGCTGCTTTTCTTTGGTCGCTTTCGATCATCCTGTGGACGATCTCCGCGCCACATAGGCGCCAGCCGACCTCGGTTAGCGCGATTGGGAGAAAGTTCGATCAGGCCTGTCAAAAGACGCCGATATTCGGCGTTCTCCAGAGCGAAACGGACTATCGGTGCCGTCGCGGCCCCGAAACGCACGTTCCAGATAACCTCCCCCACAGGGCGTGGCTGTGGTCTCCGCAGTCCTTGGCATTCCGGCCGAAACACTGCGCCTCGGATCGGTATTGCCCGGAATAATATTGGTGTGCGCCTCCCAGCGTGTCGGGTCCTCGACCGACGAAGCCAAATTAGACGCCCTTGGAAAATTTGCCTAGCAAATTTTATTAATAGGCATAATTTGAATTATGAATTTTCAGCGGCTCGACTTGAACCTCATGCTGGTTTTTGAGGTGCTGTACGCGCAGCGGAGCGTAACGCTCGCCGCTCGCGTATTGGGCATGAGCCAGCCGACGATCAGTGTTGCGCTGAACAAGATGCGCATGTTCTTCAAAGATGAATTGTTCGTGAGGCAGGCGGGCTCCATGCAGCCTACTCCGTTCGCGGACTCGATCGCCGATCCCATCGGTCGGATTCTGCAGACGATCAGGAGTGAACTCCTGCAAGAGAGGAGTTTCGATCCGGCTACGACCGACCGGGTATTCTCGGTGAGCATGTCCGACATCGGCGAGCTTGTTTGGTTGCCGGCGCTCCTGCGGGTCCTGCGTGAGCAGGCTCCGAACACGTCCATCCGCTGCCTTTCCCTAAAGCCAAACGAACTCAAGGAAGCGATGGCGAACGGATCGCTTGACCTCGCTGTCGGGTATTTCCCCGATCTCTCGGAGGCCTCGTTTTTCCAGCAGAAGCTTTTCGACCATCCTTTCGCCTGCATCGTGCGGCGCGATCATCCGAGGATTGGCGAAACAATCAGCGCGGAACAGTTTCTTGAAGCGGAGCATGCCATCGTCGCCGCGGAAGGCCGGAGCCAGGAAATCTTCGAGAAGCGTATGCTCGATCTCGGGCTGAGGCGACGCGTGCTTCTGCGGTCCCCGCACTACATGAGCCTGCCGGTTCTGATCGCGCATTCTGATATGGTTTCCGTCGTGCCGCGGGCGGTTGCTCAGCTCGCTGTACAGACGGCGAATGTCAAAGCTCTGGAGCCACCGTTCTACATACCTCCCATCGAGCTCAAACAATTTTGGCATCGACGCGTAAATGGCGATCTAGCGGTCATCTGGTTTCGAGGTCAGGTCGCACGACACTTCCTGAACCGTGATCCCACCTCCGATCCCGCGTCGGCCTTGTTCGGACCGGTTTGAAAGTGGCCGGGACCCGTCAGCCGACTGCGCCGCGAGGTTTTTGGCGACGCAGAAATGCCGTTTCAAGACAGGGTCGCCAACAAGGGCGTCACCGTACAGGCTCGGCCGGACCAGTCGTTGCTCAATGCGCTGATGAGCGCAGGGATCGAGATGATCTACGACTGTTCAACGCGGCGAATGCGGGCTTTGCGCCGTCAAAATTCTTCAACTGGAGGAGGGACCAACGGTCGACCACTGTCTTCAGCGATCGAGAAAAACACGAAAACCAATACATGCACAGTTGCGTCTCGCGATTGACCCTCACGGTGATCGGTATCGGCTATCGCTGACAAGGCAGAAATAGTCACTGCACCGGTTGAGGCTGGTTTAGCCGACATCGCCTCCTAATCGAAAGTGATCGGGCCGGTCAGGTCGCCGCCTGCGGAGCCTGGTCCTGGCCGATGCGGAAATGTCCAAGGATTGATTAGATTTTTCTATTGTCTCCGGTGATCGACTGTCGCTACCGTCCACTCGTCATTAGAACTTCGAAACGCTTGAGCGACGACGCTCAGTCCAGTTTCGCTCGCCTCAATGCCATGGTCGCTGGAAGCGGGGACCGGCGAGTGGCAAGAGGCCACCATATGGGTAGGACAATGGACGCGGCTCTGGAAGAAGATGTTTATGATGCGGTAATTATCGGCTCTGGGCCGTCGGGGGCGATAACCGCACATACACTCGCTGTGGCAGGTTTCAGGGTCATTTGTCTGGAGCAGGGAGACTACGCGCTTCCGTCGGATTATGCCGCCAACCACGACATGTGGGAAATCGTTGCCCGGGGTCATTGGCAGGCTGAACCAAATCGCCGGGGAAATCCGGCTGATTATCCCTTGAACGTCTCCGAGACCGATCTTGCACCATCGATGTACAATGCGGTTGGCGGCTCCACCATCCACTATAGCGCTCTCTGGTCGCGGCTTGCACCGTCGGATTTTCGCGTTCGTACTCTTGATGGCGTCGCCGACGATTGGCCGATTAGCTATGACAAGCTTGCTCCATTCTACGACGAGGTCGACGATTTTATCGGTGTGTCCGGCGTGGAAGGCGACACGGCTTATCCTGAAGGACTTTCGCCTAAGCTGCCCCCGATGCCCCTCGGCAAGCTTGGCTTGAAAGCCGCCGGGGCCATGAACGAGTTGGGCTGGCATTGGTGGCCACACGCCAATGCGATCCCCAGCCAGAAGATTGGCTCGCTTGCAGCATGCGCGCGTTGGGGCACCTGCATACAAGGGTGTCCCGAAGGTGCCAAAGCGTCGTTCGACATGGCGTATTGGCCAGCGGCCATCAAAGCTGGCGCTAAGTTGGTCACCGGTGCTCGTGTTTCCAGGATTACGACAGATGAGAGCGGTGCTGCGACGGGTGCTGCGTGGATCAGCAAGGGAACGCAGTATCACACGCGGGCCAAACAGGTCGTTGTTTGCGCCAATGGCATAGGCACGCCAAGACTGCTTCTGCTTTCGGCAAGTGAGCAGCATCCTCATGGGCTGGCCAATTCATCCGGTCTGGTGGGCAAGAACCTGATGCTGCACCCAAACTGCACCGTTATCGGCTACTATGACGAGGATCTGGAATCCTGGCGCGGTCCTGTCGGGTCCGTCATCAGTTCAATGCAGTTCTTTGAAACCGATCGTTCTCGCGGCTTCGTGCGGGGTCCGAAATTGCATGCCTGTCCAACGCCTGGGCTGCTGTTCAATGGTATCGACCCCCACAGGCTTTTGCCATTCGATGCGCTTTGGGGTGCGAACTTCCATCAAGTCATTCGGGATGCGCGCAACGCGATCTTCTGGGGGGCGAATATCGACGACCTGCCAGAAGAAAGCAATCGGGTTACGCTGGATCCCGATCTTTGCGATGGTGATGGTATTCCCGCACCAAAAATCAGTTATCGGTACAGCGAAAATACGTTGAAGATGCGCAGTTACGTCATGGGGAAGCTCGTTGAAATTCATAAGGTGGCAGGGGCAAAGAAGCTCGTTGAGATCGCTGACTTGAAAGGCGAGCCCGGGCACCTGCTCGGAACCGGCAGGATGGGTCAGGATGCGAAGACCTCCGTGGTTGACGAATATGGCCGAGCTCATGACGTCCCCAATCTGGTCATCTCCGACGGGAGCATATTCGTGACCGGCGGCGCCGCGAACCCGACCAGCACGATTGCGGCGCTCGCGCTGCGCAACGCAAAACAGGTTATCGCGACCTTAAACGAGGCAAATTGACAATGGTTACTGTTCAGCAAGCCCACACAAATGAGCGCCTTTCCGTTTCCATGCTCCGGCAGGCTCCTCCTCGCAACTTCACCGATCTGGAAATGCAAACGCTGCGGGTTGTCGCCGACACTTTGATACCGGCCGCTAACGGAAATCCGTCCGGTAGCGGCCTCGCAAAATTCGAAAGTCTCGTCACCCGCGCGGCGGCAATCCTCGACAAGCACTTCGCCACACTGACGGCGATCCTCGGCGGGCTGTCGGCGATACCTTCGGAACAGATGTGGGACCGGCTTCGTGAATTGGAGGCGCAGGACAACGAGACCTTTTATTTCCTCTCCACGTTGCTCGCAGGTGCATATTTATATTCCGATGAGATGAAAGCCGAACTGCAATACCCCGCACCACACCGAAACCCCCCTGATCTTTTCGATGCCGCAGACGAACTCTCAACCGGTATTCTAGACCCAGTGATCGAACGGGGGCCAATCTTCGTTCGCGTCGATTGAGTTGAAAAAGTAGGATATGGGCCCGCGCGGTATCGAGCGCCTCATAGAACCCCAGTTCATCACGCCATTGTTGAAGGGCGCTGCACCATCTTGAATGGCCAGAGGATTTTATGATGTCCATTGCGGACCCAATCGATCCGTCGATGCAATCGGTTATTTGGAGCAAGACCCTCGCCGAGCCGATCATCCGCTTCCCCACATTGGAAGAAGACCAAGTTGCCGACGTTTTGGTGATTGGAGGCGGGTTTTGTGGTCTGAGCGCCGCAATCCATGCAGCCCGAAATGGTGCCAGCGTTGTTCTTGTCGATGCGCGAACTGTGGGCGCGGGTGCATCCGGAAAAAATGGCGGCAATAGCATCCCACATTTCCCGGGGACGATGACACCTTCAGACGTTGCGTCGATCCTTGGTGCGAAGAAAGCGCAGGCTCTTTGCGAACTCGTCGTAGCCGGCTCGGACATGATTTTCCAGCAAGCAGCTGAATTTCAAATCAACTGCTCGTCTGCGCAAAATGGCTGGATGCAGCCGGCGCACTCACAACACTCACTGCCAAAAGTTCGGCGTGCCTATGAACAATGGAAGGCTTTCGGAGCGCCGGTCGAGTGGCACTCCGCCGCTGACACTCACGACCTCCTTGGCGCCGTTGGCTATATCGGTGGCTGGTCGAACCCGACCGGCGGCTCTGTCAACCCCTACGGCTTGGCGCTGGGCCTTGCAAGGGTGGCGATGAAGGCGGGTGTTCGCATTTTTGAGAATACGTCGATCCAGAGCATCGAACAAACGGCCACCCTGCCGGTCGCGGTTTGCGGCGAATTGCGGGTGAAAGCGAGCATCATCCTTATCGCCACCGGCGGCTACACTGGGGATGTCTTTAAAGAAGTACAGCGCTCTGCAATCCCTGTTAATCTTTATCAGGTTGCAACCAAGCCGCTGCGCAGAGAGCTTCGGGCATCTATCTTGAAAACCCAGATGTGCTTTTCAGATCGCCGTAAGTCTGGCGGTTTCGGCAGGCTAGATTCCGAGGGCCGGTTAATCACGGGAGGGGCGGTGTTCGCACTTGGCAACAGCAGACGCTACGGTGAAAGTCACGCTCGCAGCCGACTGAAACTCCTCTACCCGCAGTTATCGGAGCAAGACGTCGCCCTGGAGGCCTACTGGGAGGGGTTTTGCGCGATGTCTGAATCACACCTCCCCCATGTCTTGCGGCTTGGAGCCAACGTCTTCTCGCTCGTCGGGTTTTCGACCCGCGGTCTCAATCTAGCTCAAAACCTCGGTCGGCTTCTGGGTGAGTTCGCAGCTGGGAAAGCAGCGTTGGAGGACCTACCGGTGGCAGTTGTGGAGCGTAGGCGAGATATTGCTTACTGGCCCATCAAATCCTGCGCCGCGCGTTACATTTTCCCATGGTTTCAGGCACAAGACCGCTTAGGTCTATCGTAGGAGCTCGCCTAGTCTTCGCTCAAGGAGACGCCTTAGCACCGCCGTTGAACTCACGTTGGCCAGTGTCGGCTGAATTGAGCAGTGACTACGGGCGGACCGGCATTCTTGTTAACAGCACTGGCATCGTCACATATTGGCCGGTCGCCGAATGCAGTGACGAGGAATGGCAGCGCGTCCTCTCTGAAAATCGAAAGGCCCGGGGAAGCAGGCCTGGTTCACGAAGCTCACTGCGGCAGCTCGCGACACAAACCAAGCTCCAGGATTTTCGCCACCAGACGCGCAGCATGCATACGCCCGCTGTCAGCTACAAGCGCCACCGTCTTTCCTGCCGAGATCATTGCCGACGCGATCTGGCTGTACTTTCAGCTCCCCCTGAGCCGGCGGAATGCCGCAGGAACCCGGCATGTTGGTTTCCTCCGAGACGATCCGCCGTCTGGGTAAGAAGGATTCGGGCGTCGACCTGCGGGTGACGCGACAGAAGCACTTAGTCCAATGTTTTGTTGGATTTTACCATTGTCTGATAGCAGGCTGCATGGTTACGTTGATCAGGCTGCGGTGACGCAAGCTGCCGGGACGGCCAGTACACATGGAGTAACGGAAATAGCCGCGATAGCGGCGCTGCATTTCAGATGGTAGCCGCAGAAGACGGCGCCACCTGGCTCGCACAGGAATGTCACGACAGTCATAAACCATACGGGAACAATGGTGGAGGCATACATGTCTAACGGTATCAATCATTGGGAAATGAGCCGCCGAACGGCCTTGAAGGCTGCTGCTGCTCTGTTCGCCGCCTATAATCTCAGTTCGTCTGGAGCGCGTGCCGCTAGCGGCAAAAGCCTCAACATTCTGAATACAAATCTGCTTTTTTGCGACGTCCTGGCAAAGGTGATCCCGAAGGTTTATACCGATGCGGAAATCACCGCTGAAGAAAATCCTCAAAACGAGCACTATGAAAAGCTCCTGGTTGAGATGTCGCAAGGTTCCTCGACCTACGATCTCTTGGTCTTGGACAATATGTTTTCTCATCAGTTTCTCGTCAACAAGTGGGTGAAAGCGGTTGATGACATCAAGGCTGATGATCCATCACTTCCGCCCTTGAAGTACGAAAACGTCGCCCCGGCGTCTTTGAAGTATCTGAAGTATGACGGCAAAAGTTTCGGCATACCGATGACGCTTTCGACTCCGATCTTCGTCTATAGAAAGGATTTGTTCGAGGCCAAGGGTCTTTCGGTGCCCACGAACTGGGACGATTATCGAAAATGCGCTGAGGCGCTTCACACCGATGAAGTTGCTGGCAATATCTTGCTGCTCGGCGGCCAGGATGCTCACATGTCGGGGGACTGGGCGACCCGACTGATGAGCATGACAAAGCTGGGCCCGGACGACGATGGCGTGCTGGACAGTGCGCTCCGGCCGGTGTTCAATTCGGAAGGCCAGGGTGCAAGGGCCATCGAGCGAATCAAGGAAGTGCTCCCGTTTGCGCCGAAAGGTGCCGAAGGTCTCGATTATCCTGATGGCGTCTCGCTTTTCTCGCAGGGAAAAGCCGCGATGTTCATCAGCTGGTCGGATGTGTTCGCTGGCATGGAGAACGGCCCGTTGAAGGGCAAAATTGGGTACGCAGCCGTTCCAAGTGAGAAATACCAGCAGCAGATGACCGGCGGCCTTTCGCTGGCTGTCAGTGCCTTTTCGAATAATCCGAGCGAGGCCTACAAATTCCTGGATTGGATGCTGAAGGGCGAGGGCTACAGGCTCTTTCTGGAGAACGGCGAAACAAATCTTGTGCTGAAGTCGCAACTTGACGATCCGGCAGTGCGGGCAAAAATTCCGTCTCTGAATGTGTACGAGGATTTCAAGAAGCGAGGGACCACTACGATCGCGTTGACCCCTTATCGAGCTCCGAACGCGGTTGAAGTGCAGCGCGTTTTATACGAAGAAATTCTAGCCGCCGTACTCGGCAGAAAGACCCCTGAACAAGCGATGAAGGACGCCGAAGTTCGCGTCCAGGGTGTTATCCGCTAACTTCGCACAAAATGTATAGAGGAGTGGCCCCTGGAGGTCATTCCTCTCGTATATGGGGAATCGTCGTGAGCATGACGGATTCAATTTCAACGGCAAAAGTGGGTGGCGATAAGGCGCAGAGGGCAGGGGAGCGCCGCGCCGGCTTATTGCTTCTCACGCCAGCTTTCGTTCTCATGAACGTCGTCGGTTTTTTCCCGATGGTGTATTCGCTTTACATTTCACTGACGGACTACAACCCCTCGCACGGCGGCATTGCTCGCTTTGTAGGCCTGGGAAACTACGCTAAGGCATTTTTTGACCTGCAATATTGGCATGCCCTGGGCCTCACTTTTGTTTTCGTCACACTGAGTGTGACGTCGTCACTGATACTCGCTGTGCTGTTGTCCCTGCTTTTCAATATGCGTTATCCCGGATTCTTCTTGTTACGCACGATCATATTGATTCCGATGTTGATTACGCCAATCGCGGTCGGGATCGTGTGGCGTGTCATGATGATGCCGGATCTCGGAGTGCTCAACTACATTCTAACCGTCATTGGCTTGCAGCCGCAACTTTGGACTTCCTCATCAAGCACCGCGCTCTTGTCAATTGTTCTCGTGGATATTTGGCAATGGACGCCCTTTATGTTCCTTATCGTCTTTGCCGGCATCTCTTCGTTGCCAAAGAGTCCGTTTGAGGCTGCCGCGATCGACGGGGCGGGTGCCATAAGGGTATTTTTCTCGATAACCTTGCCGCTCCTCAAGCCGGTCATCGTTATCGCAACCCTCCTGCGCATCGTGGATGCTTTCCGGACATACGACGCTGCATTCATTATGACACGAGGCGGCCCCGATTTCGCAACCGACCTCGTTAGCGTTTATCTGCAGAGAGTAAACTTCCGAGTTTTTGATCTTGGCTACGGCTCCGCATTGTCGTGGATCACCCTCGTGATCCTGACTGTCATTATTTTGATCTTTACGAAGCTCTCCGGTTTCACACGCATCATTTCCGAAAAAGAAGGCCGGTAGGAGTTGTCAATGTCCGTACATCGAGCCCCTATTGGCCGCTTCTCCAAGATGATCCTTGTCTACATGCTGGCGCTTCTTGCCACAGCCTTTTTTGCTTTCCCAATTTTTTGGATGGTCACTGCCTCTTTGAAAAGCGACCAGAGTATTACAGCGTACCCGCCGGTATGGGTTTTCGCTCCGAGTCTGCAAAACTATGTCAAGCTGGTCGAAGAACTTGACATAATGAAAATGTTCATCAACAGCGCAGTCATAGTAGGCTTGTCCACATGTCTGGCAATGGTCTGCGGAACGCTTGCTGCCTATGCGCTGGCACGGTTCGATATAAGAAACAAACAGTTGATCGCGTTCGAAGTTTTATCAATTCGCATGTTGCCGCCGATCGTTAGCGTTGTTCCGATGTTCATCCTGGCTCGCTGGCTTGGTGTGTTCGATACTTACTGGTTGCTTATCGCCGCATATGCCCTTTCCGGTCTCCCTTTTGTGGTTTGGGTCATGCGCGTCTTCATTCAGGACATTCCGCAGTCAATCGAAGAAGCCGCATTGATCGACGGTTGTTCAAGGCTTGAAGCATTTTGGCGAGTGATGTTGCCCCTGCTTCTGCCGGGACTGGCCGCGACCATGGTCATCGTTTTCATGTTTGCCTGGAACGAGTTTCTCTTGGCGTCGATGCTGACATCGAATGCGGCCAAAACGCTTCCGGTCATAGCGGCAAATACTTTGAACGCAAAATCCATCGCGTGGGGCATGGCCTCAGCGGCGGGGGTCATCATGTCACTGCCTGTCGTCGTGCTTGTTCTGCTGATGCAACGCTATCTTGTTCGCGGCCTGACGCTAGGCGCGGTAAAGGGCTAGAGGAGATTATCGTGGGCATTCAGATCAGGAACGTGCAAAAGCGGTTCGGCGCCGTTACCGTCGTCAATGGAGTGTCGGTTGATATTGCCGATGGTGAGTTTTTCGTCATGCTGGGCGAGTCAGGCTGCGGGAAAACGACCACACTGCGAATGGTCGCAGGGCTAGAATTGCCTACATCCGGCTCCATTCATATTAATGGCAAGGACGTGACCTTTGCAGAGCCCCGCCATCGCGACATCGCGATGGCATTCCAAGACTATGGGCTATACCCGAACATGACGGTCTTCGAGAACATCGCGTTTCCGTTGAAGATTCGTAAAGTGCCACAGGCCGATCGCCGCAGAAAGGTCGAGGAAACGGCCGGTAGGCTCGGGATCGCCGATTACCTTAGCCGCAAGCCCTTTCAGCTTTCCGGTGGTCAACGGCAGCGCGTTTCGCTTGCTCGAGCTCTGGTTCGAAATCCCAAGCTCTTCCTTATGGATGAGCCGCTTTCGAATCTTGACGCTAAGCTTCGCGCAGTCATGAGGACTGAGATCAAGAAGCTTGTCTCCGACCTCGGGATCACGACTATCTATGTAACCCACGACCAGATCGAGGCTATGTCCATGGCCGATCGCATAGCGGTTATGCGGAGAGGCGACATGGTACAGGTCGGATCACCGCTAGAGATCTATGACAGGCCCCTGACGCGCTTTGTGGCGGATTTTATGGGATCGCCACCTATGAACCTTTTTGCTGCATCTCTGAAGAAGCCAGGTCGTCCGACCTGTCAGATACAAGAATTTGTCGACTCTATTCCCGATGAAGAGCAGGCTTTGATCGCGGGTAGACTAGATTCAACAGGTCAGTTCAGCGCCGGCATTCGACCTGAACATTTGAAGCTTGTCCAACCAGGTTCTACCGGCTCCGCGCGTGCGGTCGTCGATTTTGTCGAACCATTGGGTCAGACCACCAACGTATATCTGACGGCGGGGGAAACCCGTTTCATTGCGGTCACAGATCGATGCAATCGGCAGGTGGGTGATGTGGTTGGCGTGTACGCCCCGCCCGAATTCGTGCGTGTTGTAGCCAATTAGCAGCGCTTTCTGTTCTCGGCGGAATGCATTCAGGCAGGTTGTCGAGGCAGCCGGCATTCCGACCTCTGACGATGAGTTACTGGAATTGATTTCCGATGGAGGCCTATCATGCTGCAGACTCAATCGCATCTTTCGCCCCGTATTTACGGCCACTTTATCGACGGCGTGCTGTCTGATCCCTCACAAACTTTGATCGACCGCCATTCACCGGTGAACGGATCACTGCTTGCGCGCTTTTCGGCCGGCACGCCGAAAGATGTTGATGACGCCGTCTCGGCAGCGGTCAGAGCGTTCCATCGCGAGGACTGGGCGGATCTCACTGGCTCCGCCCGCGCAAAATTGCTCAATAAATTTGCCGACCTGATCGCTGACGATGCCGACCATCTCGTCCAGATGGAGGCGGAAGAGGCATCTAAAGCAATAAAGATGTCCGTCCATGAACTGGCAATGGTTGTTGAAATGACCCGTTTTGCGGCCTCGCTTGCGATCACGGCGAAAGGTGAAGCGCATACGCAGTTGGGTCCTGGAGTACTTGGCCTCGTCACGAAAGAACCGTCCGGGGTCGTTGGCATGATCGTACCGTGGAACTTTCCCCTGGTATGCCTTTTCCAGAAACTTCCCTACGCGCTCGCTGCCGGCTGCACTGTGGTTATCAAGCCATCGGAACTGACCTCCAGCACCGCCCTGGAAATCGCGAAGCTGGCGACGAGAGCCGGTATTCCTGCGGGTGTTATCAACGTTGTGACAGGCAACGGTGCGATCGTGGGTGAAGCTCTCACCGGCCACCCGGATGTTTCGATGATCTCGTTCACCGGATCCACTGCCGTCGGACGGCGGATCGGCGCAAAATGTGGCGAGAGCGTAAAACGCGTTGCGTTGGAGCTTGGCGGAAAAGGTGCGAACATCGTGTTTGCCGATGCGGATCTCGACGCCGCACTGGATGGCATCCTTTTTGGTTTTGTCTTCAATCAGGGCGAGGTCTGCGCTGCCGGAGCGCGCTTGATCATTGAGGACAGCATTGCCGATGACTTCGTGTCGAAACTTGCGGAGCGTGCCAAGCTGATCAATGTCGGCCATCCGACGGATGAGCAGGCCGACATGAGTGCGCTTATTCACGAAAGCCACATGCACAAAGTCCTCGCTTATATTGCAGAAGGGCAAAAGGAAGGGGCTGTCGTGATTTGTGGCGGACAGCGTCTTCGCGGCCAGGAGTACGATGACGGCTATTTCATTGGTCCGACGATCCTGACTGAAGTCACGGCAGACATGCGAGTTTTCCGAGAGGAGATATTCGGACCGGTTCTATGCGTCACAAGGTTCAAAAGCCTGGAAGAGGCAATTAACCTTGCCAATCTCACAGAATATGGTTTGGCAAACGGCGTGTGGAGCAAGGACATCGACAAGGTTCTTCTGACCACGCGGAAGCTGAAATCAGGGACCGTTTTTGCCAACACCTATCTGGAGGGGGCCGTGCAGCTGCCGCAAGGTGGCGTCAAGCAAAGCGGTTTCGGCCGTGAGAACGGCCTGGACGCGCTTCATGAATACATGGAGACCAAGCAGACCTACGTGAAGCTGGGCCCCCGTCTACCAATCCTTGCCCACACCATCGCGTAATTCTTCGGAGGATCTGTTTTGCCAAACGATAGAAGGCGCATCGCGGTTATTGGTTTTGGAGCGATGGTACGCAGCTTGCAGGCGTCGTTTCGCAGGTCTGGCAATCATTTTGAAGTTGCAGCGACGCTGGTACCTAGGGAGTTCGCCCCGGCGCCGAGCGAACTGGGCGGGGTGAGGCTCTTCAATGATGTTGCGGACCTGATCGACTGGCATCCCTCACTCGTTGTTGAATGCGCGAGTCACGACGCTGTCCGTGACTTCGTTCCCGCGTTGTTGCGAAAAGGAATCGACACCATCATCGTTTCCGTGGGCAGTCTGAGTGACAAGACGCTGCTGGACAGCCTTGAAGCCGCCGCGACAAAGGGAGGTAGTCGCCTAACTGCAGTATCAGGTGCCATTGGGGGTCTTGATGTCCTGAGATCCGCAAGAAGCGCGGGACTAAGCTCCGTCGCATATACCGGAACGAAACCGCCCAACGCCTGGACGGGTACACCGGCAGCGGATGCAGTTGACTTGGCGTCTCTTTGCCAGCCGACAGTAATATATAAAGGCAATGCGGAGCAGGCTGCACGACTTTATCCCAAAAACGCCAATGTGACCGCTGCGGTCGCCCTCGCTGGCATCGGCTTCGAGGCAACCAGCGTCGTGCTAATTGCAGACCCTAACGCGACTACGAACCTCCATCGAGTAGAGGCGACAGGTGCTTTTGGCAGTTTCTCGATTGAGCTTCAAAACAAGCCTTTGCCTGATAACCCAAAAACATCCTGGTTGGCGGCTTTAAGCATCGAAGAAGCCATTGTTCGGCACTTTAGAGCGATCGATGTTTAGACAGTCTCACTCGCTCGCCGTATAATAGAGTCTGCCGCGCCGCCTGACATTCGCGTCCGGTCCAGGAGCGGCTGCTTGGCAAGCTGAAGTCTCTGTCGTCCATCGAACCTCGGCTGCCAGCGCCGCTCACCACCTTGAAACGTCGAGGTTCGGCTTCGGGTGGTATCTGCACCCTCCCTTGACGCTTAAATCTGATCGACAGGCAGGGCTTGTTCGGCGATCGGGCCTTTGGTTGCCAGCCGACGAAAAGCGATTGGCGATAGGCCCGTGTTCGTAGTGAAAAATCGAGTGAAGTAAGCCGCATCATCATACCCGAGCGTAAAAGAAATTTCCTTTACGCTCAAGTTTGTATTCGCTAAATACGAACGAGCCTGCTCCAAACTGCGCGCCTTTATATTTGAGTGTACGGTTTTACCGGTTGCTTGAACGGAGACCTTATTTAGATTTGAAAACGACATGTTCATTCGGTCAGCATAAAATTGCACATTTTTATGAGTTTTATAATATCTGTCGATAAGTTGCGACAATATTTCAATCTTACTTTTCCCTGCCGGATCGGCGGTATCGCTCGTTTTAACGCCGAACTGAAGCACGTTCCTTTCAGCAACAATCCTTAGAAATTCAACCATAAAAGAAAGGACTGCTGCTTCTCGTGCTATGATATAGGGATATGTCTCCCTGCTGTGCTCGTATATAACGCGTTCTATTGCAGTCAAAACCTCGGGATTTCGATCTCTTTCGATCTGTTCGATAATGGTTATATGTTTGACCAAGTCACTGGCGAGAAATCCCTTCTGAGCTAGTCGATCAAAATACGCAGTGCTAATTGTTATTACATGGCCAAACGTTTTCGTATCGATGTAGGAGTAGAAACCATGCTCCATATTCGGTGGGATCATAACAAGGCTATTGCTGCCAAAATGATGCTGTCCGTCTGGATATATAAGCGTCGATCGTCCCTCGGAAATATAGACGAATTGATACAAATCGACATGCACATGCAAGTCGATATTTGACATTAGGTTGTTGCTTCTAACGAGAATCGACTCTGCATTTGAGAAGATTGATCGACCAAACTCAGGGCTCTCGCCGTAGAGAGAATAGGCTGGCGCGCGGCTTGAGCCATTTACACGCTTCGTTGTTTTCTGCATCGCGATTCACCTCTCAAATCTCAAATTCCAGCATTGCGGGAATGAGGAGAATGTCCAATATGATGTTGGATATTACCATTGCCCGCTTTGAGGGAAAGTGATTTCTTCAACTCAGGCATGGATTGAATGGCTACGTCTTACGCAACCTTTGGTTGTAGATTGTCGACGCTTCAATACATCCGTGAAGCATGTCCTGCGGGCTCCACCGAGTATCCAGGGTGGCCGAAAACGGAGGGCCGCTTAGGGAGACCGGGCGGAAACAGGCATCGCGTTTGTGCACTGTGGGGAGGAGGACCGAAGTCGTGCCATTTGACACCATCGGCGGCATCACGCTGCACCATCGCCACATCAAGGCGGCTGGCAACGCGGGGCCGATCGTGTTCATCAATTCGCTCGGCACCGATTTCCGCATCTGGGACCAGATCCTGTCGAACCTGGACGGGGAAATGCCGCTGCTGGTCTACGACAAGCGCGGCCACGGGCTCTCCGATAACAGCGACATCAGGTCGATCGACGATCATGTCGATGATCTCTCGCACCTCATAGATCATTTCGGGCTGGACAAGGTCGTGCTGTGCGGCCTGTCGGTCGGCGGTCTGATCGCGCAAGGGTTTTATATCAGGCACCCTAACATGGTCGAAGGCTTGATCCTGTGCGACACGGCACACAAGATCGGCACGGCCGAGAGCTGGAACACGCGAATTTCGGCCGTCGAGCGCGACGGCATCGAGGCGATCGCAGACGGCGTAATGAAAGTGTGGTTCACGCCGAATTTCCGTGACGCGCGCGCTGCCGACCTTGCTGGATACCGCAACATGCTGACTAGGCAGGCGCTGCCTGGCTATGTCAAAACCTGCATGGTGGTCCGCGACGCTGATTTCACCCACGCGACACACCGCATCGCCATACCGACGCTCTGCGTCGCTGGCGACCAGGATGGCTCCACGCCTCCCGATCTTGTTCGCTCGTTGGCCGAGATGATCCCCGGTGCGCGCTTCGAGATCATCCGCGAAGCCGGACACATTCCCTGCGTCGAACAGCCTGAAGCACTGACCGCCTTGATCCGCGATTTTGTCGCATCACTTGCCCCTGGAGCAGAAACCCATGGATGAAGTCCCCGGCAACTCAGCCAGATATCGCAGTGGCCTCGCAATCCGTCGGTCCGTGCTCGGCGACCGCCATGTCGACCGAGCCGCGAATGCCGCCACCGATTTCGACCGGCCGTTCCAGAGCCTGATCACCGAGGCGGCTTGGGGAACCGTGTGGGCGCGACCTGGTCTGTCCAGACGCGAGCGCTCGATCGTGACGTTGGCGCTGCTGGCGGCGCTCGGTCACGATGAAGAGGTCGCCATGCATGTGCGCGCCACCGCCAACACTGGGGCGTCACGCGACGATATCTGCGAAGCGTTCCTGCATGTCGGGATCTATGCCGGCGTACCGGCGGCCAACCGTGCCTTCAAGATCGCCAAGGGGGTATTTTCGGAAATGGACGAAAGCCAGAATGTCCATGCCCGCTAACCCCGGTTCGAACCGGACGCCGGAGACCGGCGCCTTCTTCCAGCGCGACCGGAGCTGGCATCCGCCGGCGCTGACGCCGGACTACAAGACCTCGGTGCTGCGCTCGCCGCAGAAGGCGCTGCTGGCTTTCGACAACACGGCGTCTGAGATCACCGGTCCGGTGTTTGGCCACGCCATCCTCGGCGACCTGGACGCCGACCTGATCCACAATTTCGCAGGACCTGGCGAAAGCGCCATCGGCGAGCGCATCATCGTCCATGGGCGTGTGCTCGATGAGCGCGGCGTTGGCGTTCCCGGCGTGCTGCTCGAATTCTGGCAGGCCAATGCCGGAGGCCGCTACCGCCACAAGAAGGACGGCTATCTCGCCCCGCTCGACCCGAATTTTGGCGGCTGCGGCCGCACCATAGCAGGCGGGGACGGCGGCTACGCCTTTCGCACCGTCAAGCCCGGTCCCTATCCCTGGCCGAACGGCCCCAATGACTGGCGCCCGGCACACATCCATTTCTCGGTTTTCGGCCATGGCTTTGCGCAGCGGCTGATCACGCAGATGTATTTCGAGGGGGACCCGCTGATCTGGCGGTGCCCGATCGTGCGCGGCATCCGCGACAAGGCGGCGATCGAAACGCTGGTTGCCGCGCTCGACATGCAGGCGACGATCCCGTTCGACGCGCGCGCCTACAAGTTCGATATCGTGTTGCGCGGACGCCGTGCCTCGCTGTTCGAAAACCGGCCGGAGGGCAATTGATGGCGCAGTCGCTCAGCCGGCTCAAGGAAAGTCCTTCGCAGACCGCCGGACCCTACGTCCATATCGGGCTGACGCCGAATTTCTGCGGCATTAGCGGCGTCTATGCAGCCGACCTCGGCGCTACCATGGTCAACGACAAGACCAAGGGCGAGCGAATCGGTCTCAAGATCCGGGTGCTCGACGGCACCAGCACGCCGCTCAAGGATGCGTTGATCGAGATCTGGCAAGCCGATGCCGACGGGCTGTACAATTCGCCCGCCGAATTGCGCGGTGCCGCCGATCCGAATTTCCAGGGCTGGGGCCGCTGCCCGACCGACATGGAAACGGGCCTGTGCGATTTCGAAACGATCAAGCCCGGCCGCGTGCCGTACCAGGACGGGCGACTGATGGCGCCGCATGTCAGCCTTTGGATCGTCGCTCGTGGCATCAACATCGGCCTGCAGACGCGGCTGTATTTTTCCGATGAGGCGCAGGCCAATGCGCAGGATCCTATCCTGGCGTTCATTGAGCACCGCGTTCGCGTGCCGACACTGATCGCCGAGCGCCAGGACAACACTTACGTCTTCGACGTCCATCTCCAGGGCGACAAGGAGACGGTCTTCTTCGACAGCTGACCGGCACCATGACCGTATCGCCTTTCGATCATCCGCTGCTTTCCAGCCTTCTCGGCGACGAGGAGACCGCCAGGCATTTTTCTGTCGAAGCAGAAATCGCCGCGGCGTTGGCATTTGAGGGCGCGCTGGCGGAGGCGGAGGCCGACAACGGTATTGTCGGCCTGGACGCCGCCGCAGCGATCGTTGCGGCGCTGAACTTGTTCAGGCCGGACACAGGCTTGCTACGTGCCGGCGTGGCGAAGGATGGCGTCATGGTTCCGGAACTGGTGCGCCAGATCAGGGCGGCGGTCGGCGAACCGCACGGCGCTTCCGTTCATTTCGGTGCAACCAGCCAGGATGTCATCGACACGGCGCTGGTGCTGCGGCTGAAGTCTGTGGTCGACCATCTCAGTCTGCTGCTGACCGAAAACATCGTGCGCCTTTCGGCGCTCGATGAGCGTTTCGGGGGCAGAGCGCTGACCGGAATGACGCGGATGCGGCCGGCGATCCCTATTCGAGCGCTGGATCGCGTAGCCACATGGCTGGCGCCGCTGCTGCGTCATCAGCAAAGATTGTCGGACCAGTCCGCACGTCTGCTTGTGGTTCAGTTCGGTGGTGCCGCCGGCACGCTGGAAAAGCTTGGCGGCAAGGGGCCGGCCGTGCGTGCCGCACTTGCCGCAAAACTCGGCCTTGCCGATGCGCCGCAATGGCAGTGCCAGCGCGACACCCTTGCGGATTTTGCCGGCTGGCTGTCGCTGGTGACCGGCAGCCTCGGCAAGTTCGGCCAGGACATTGCGCTGATGGCGCAAAGGGGCACCGAAATCGCGCTATCGGGCGGTGGCGGCTCGTCGGCCATGCCGCACAAGCAGAACCCGGTGAAGGCCGAAGCGCTGGTGGCGCTCGCCCGCTTCAACGCCACGCAGCTTTCCGGCATGCATCAGGCGCTGGTGCATGAGCAGGAGCGCTCGGGCGCGGCCTGGACGCTGGAATGGCTGCTGCTGCCGCAGATGGTCGTCGCCACCGCCGCGTCATTGCGGCTGGCCACCGAACTGGCCGCGCAGATCGAAAACCTGGGGCACTGATGCGTACACAAGTCGTCATCGTCGGTTCGGGACCGTCCGGCCTGTTGCTCGGACAGCTGCTGGCCGGCATCGGTGTCGAAACCGTCATCCTCGAGCGTTCGAGCCGCGAGCATGTGCTTTCCCGCGTGCGCGCCGGTGTGCTCGAGCAGGGCACGGTGGAATTGCTGCAGGAGGTGGGCGCCGCGGCACGGCTGCGCGCCGAGGGGCTGCCGCACACAGGGTTCTCGCTGGCTTTCAACGACGGCCTGCACCGCATCGACCTCGAGGCTTTGACTGGCGGCAGGCATGTCACCGTCTACGGCCAGACCGAAGTGACGCATGATCTGATGGACAAGCGCGATGCGGCAGGACTGACCACGATCTACGAGGCGGCAAACGTTGCGCTCCATGGTTTCGACGGTGACGCACCTTTCGCCACCTACGACAAGGGCGGCGTCACCGATCGCATCGACTGCGATTTCATCGCCGGTTGTGATGGCTATCACGGCGTCAGCCGCAAATCGGTGCCGGAGCGCGCGCTGAAGACGTTCGAGCGGCAATATCCGTTCGGTTGGCTCGGCGTGCTGGCCGAAGTGCCGCCGGCCGACTACGAACTGGTCTACGCCAACCACGAGCGCGGTTTTGCGCTGTGCTCGATGCGGTCGACGCACCGCAGCCGCTACTATGTGCAATGTCCTCTCGACGACCAGGTCGTGGCGTGGTCGGACGACCGCTTCTGGGAAGAGTTGCGCCGCCGCTTGCCGCCGCAGACAGCGGCTGCGGTCACCACAGGTCCATCCTTCGAGAAATCGATCGCGCCGCTGCGCTCCTTCGTTGCCGAGCCGCTGCGCTTCGGCCGGCTTTTCCTGGTTGGCGACGCCGCCCACATCGTGCCGCCGACGGGCGCCAAGGGCCTCAACCTCGCTGCCAGCGACGTGCGCTATCTGTTTTCAGGCCTAAGCGATTTCTATGTCGAGAAATCGCGCGCCGGCATCGATGCCTATTCAGGCAAGGCGCTGGCGCGGGTGTGGAAAGCCGTGCGCTTTTCCTGGTGGATGACGACGATGCTGCACCGCTTCCCTGATACGGGCGACTTCGGCCAGCGCATCCAGGAAGCCGAGCTGGACTATCTCGTGCATTCGCAAGCGGCGTCGACGGCGCTGGCCGAGAATTATGTCGGCCTGCCTTACTAGGGCGTGCCGATATTCAGGTGAGGCCGGCCTGCAAAGGAGGCTTCCTGCGCTTCGGGTGCTGACATGTGGACGTATTTGGACCCGCCCAATTGCTATAGAGCGGCTGGATCGGGAACGTTGGTTACAACTGCAGACGTATATCAGGCTTCCTGATGCGTCTGGAAAGGTGTCGCCCGAGCCCGATCGATTTTCGCGCGCTTCCACCCAATAGCTCCTAGACATCTGGACCCATCTCCAGTTCATGTCGCGGCATCCGGCGACACCATCTCCACCGGCACCCGCGCTCCGCGTCGGGCCGGGCACGGAGGCTCTTGAGCACATTGTCCAAGCCTTAGCTGGATTTTACCATTGTTGCCGGCAATGGATGGTGAGCATGTCGCGACACAGGATATGTCGCCGCACACTTTTTTCGGAGATACAGTGTCGCGATCGCTTTTTTGCTTGAGACGCGCACAGAAATGCAGCCCCTGAAGAGACGCTCTCGGCACCTGGGCGCCAGCGCTCCGCAAATCGTTCTCGACCAGAACTGCCGTCGAGCTTATCGGGCTCCTCGGCCAGCTCACAAACGTTTATCTCGCCTCTGGGACTGCCATTGCATCATGGTGACGGATCGTTCTAGCCTCCACGTCGGCCAGGAAGTCGACGTGACCGCGCCTCAGGAATTCGTCCGGTTCATCACCGATTAAAGCAGTATTTTTGCGGGAGGAATCCTTCGTGAATTCGCTGAGCTCATTGAACCCGCCGCCCTTATACGGACATTTCATCAACGGCCGGTTCACAGCACCCTCGAAGAGGCTCGGCGCGAGATTTTCATTCGCCGACGGTCGCCCGCTTCCGTGTTTTTCCTCGGGCAAGGCCGAGGACACTGACATCGCGGTCGTAGCGAGCAGCGCCTTCAAACGTGAGAGCGGGGCAGCCATGACGGGGTCTTCGCGTGCCGCCCCGCTGCACAGGTCTCACGGACTTGATATGCCAAAACGCCGAGTGCCTTATCAGGGTCGAGGGCGCCGCCGCCTTGGCGGGAGCCGACTTTCACGACGCGCAGTCATACCCGTGGCCGAACGCGCCGCGCGGGACGCAAGCAAATTTCAAAATGCACAGGCGAGGCAACCATGAACGTGACAAGTGCTGACGACGATACCTATGACGTGCTGATTATCGGCGCCGGGCCTTCCGGTGCCATCACCGCGCATGCGGTGGCCGGCGCCGGCTTCAAGGTCATATGCCTTGAGCAGGGCGACTACGCACTTCCGTCGGACTATCCGGCAAACTTCGATATGTGGGAGTTGGTGGCGCGTGGCCACTGGCAGGCCGAGCCCAACCGCCGCCGTAATCCTGCGGACTACCCGCTGGAGGTGTCCGACACCGACCTCGCCCCTTCAATGTACAGCGCCGTAGGCGGATCCACCATTCATTTCAGCGCCCTTTGGGCACGCCTCGCCCCTTCCGACTTTCGCGTGCGCACGTTGGACGGGGTAGCGAGCGACTGGCCGATAAGCTACGAAACCCTCTCTCCTTTCCATGACAAGGTGGACGACTTCATCGGGGTATCCGGACTGGAGGGTGATCCCGCCTATCCTGAGGGCTACGCTCCCAAGATGCCCCCGCTGCCTCTGGGAAAGTTCGGCAGGAAGGCTGCCGAAGCGATGAATGCACTGCAGTGGCACTGGTGGCCCCATGCAAACGCGATCCCTAGTCAAAAGATCGGCTCCCTTGCCGCCTGTGCCCGTTGGGGCACCTGCACCCAGGGCTGCCCCGAGGGAGCTAAGGCATCCTTTGATCTGGCTTACTGGCCCAGTTCCATCAAGGCCGGTGCCAAATTGGTCACCGGCGCGCGCGTGTCCAAAATCACCACCGACGCGGGCGGCGCGGCGACCGGCGCCACGTGGATTTCCAAGGGTGAAGAACGCCATACCAAGGCCAAACAGGTCGTCGTCTGCGCCAACGGCATCGGCACCCCGAGGCTGCTCCTGCTGTCGGCAAGCGAACGTCATCCCCAAGGACTGGCCAATTCGTCGGGTCTCGTCGGCAAGAACCTGATGCTGCACCCGAACTGCGCCGTCATTGGATACTACGACGAAGAACTCGAATCGTGGCGCGGGCCGGCGGGTTCCGCGGCCAGTTCCATGCAATTCTATGAAACGGATCGCTCGCGGGGTTTCATGCGCGGCAGCAAGATGCATGCCTGCCCCACGCCGGGATTGCTGTTCAACGGCGTGGACCCGCACAGACTTCTGCCTTTCGAGGATTTGTGGGGCCCGAGTTTCCATCAAGTTATCCGTGACGCGAGAAACGCGATTTTCTGGGCGGCGAACATAGATGACCTTCCCGAGGAAAGTAACCGAGTCACCCTCGACCCCAGTCTTCGCGATAGTGACGGCATTCCGGCACCTAAAATAAGCTATCGATATAGCGAGAACACGCTGAAGATCCGTGACTTTACCGTGGCTCGTATGTCCGAGATCCACCGGGCCGCCGGAGCTAAGAAAACCATCGAGATAAATGACCTGCAAGGGGAGCCCGGTCATCTTCTCGGGACCGCCAGGATGGGAAGCGACCCCAAAACGTCCGTTGTGGATGAATACGGCAGGGCGCACGACGTGCCGAACCTGACTATCTCGGACGGAAGCATCTTCGTCACCGGGGGCGCGGCAAACCCCACCAGCACCATTGCGGCGCTGGCGCTCCGCAATGCCGAGAAACTCGTTCAGACCTTGTTGGAAGCCAATTGAAATGAACAACAGCCAGTCCATCGTCAAACGGGAGCGGCTGTCGGTGTCAACACCGAAGCCGGTTCGCGCGCCGCCTTTTCTCCGGAGGAAATCCGTACGCTTGGGATTTTCGCCCATACCCTGCCTAAACCCGAGCTCAACTACCTACGCTGCAAAGCAACCCTCCCGGTCTGTTCGACGCGGCCGATCAACTCTTCGATGGCAAGCAAAGTGCGCACTCAGGCGAAGCAAAGTTCCCGCTCGCACAAGACGGCTGGCGATCCGCCGGTCAAAACCGACGAATGAGATCGGACCCAGCGGTTCAACGAAGCGTTGGCCCTGACCTGAAAACTCGGCGAAGGGGCTGCGCTCGGCGATGAACTATGCCGAGATCGCGCTGCCGTAACGGTTCGCGCAGGATTTCGCGGCCCACTTCGTCGCGATCGAAGACATGTCCTCCTTGCGGGGGAGGTGATTGAACACGGTCATCCGCCCGACGTCGGCGGCCGCGATGTCGTCCCGCGTCACATGTTCGACGCCCCGCTTCAGTAGAGCGACCCTTTGATAATACCAGTCGACATGCAAATGCACCTCGATGTCGGTGGTCAGATCTGCCTCTGACCATTGCCTGCCGCATTGAGCAAAAAGTCCAGCTATTTATTGGATTTTACCATTGTTCCCACCCGAGTTAAATGGTGTTCTTGGCCTGCCTTTGCGGCAACAGGCGGAAAGTAACTCACGGCACCTGCAGAGCTGCGCGCGAAAAAGTTCGGCTCAATTCGAACGTTGTTCTCTATCCGCCAATCGTAGCGAAAGTACCCTTGTTGAGGAAATTTGGAAGTCGGCGATGCCCGGCGAGACTGGTCGGATAAGTCGATTTGGCAAGATTTTAAAGCACCGTCTAGGACAAGTGGAGCACCATGCAGAATACGGTTCCGTTTAAGGTCAGCACGAAGGCGCCAGTTGAAGCAGTACTCGTAGCAGCGAACGAGGGGACGCCGGTGGGCCTCGGCTCCGAAGACGGCGGCTCGGCGCTGGTAAAGGTATCGCCAATTAGTCACAAATACACTCACTTCGCCGTCGTGGGTGTGGATTTGCCGAAAGGCGGGCACCTCCGTTCGCGGGCCTATGAACTGAACGAGCGATTGGTTATCTGTTTTTCCGGGAAAGGTCGGGTGTTTTGCGGCGGCAAGCAGCACGCGGTCTCCAAGGGCACATTCATGTTCTGGGGCCGCGGCGTCGCCGTGAAAGTGGAGCAGGAGGGCGAAGAGCCGCTTCGCTTCTCCGTGATCTCCTTCCCCCCTGGCCCGGACTCTCGTTTTGATCTCTTCCCGGTGGGTGGAAATGGCGCCGAGGCTTCGAAGAAGTCGGCAGCTATGTTGGGCGTCGACGATGGCGACGCCGCGAACGGCGACTTTGACGGTCATTTTATCATCGTGCAGGACGATGAGGGGGAAGAGTACTGGCAAGCTGCACCCAGCCTGGGTTACGTCAGCATCATGATTGCCGCACCTGCTTTGCCTCTGACCTATTTCTGTGCGGCATCGCAGCTCCTGGAGCCTGGCGCCAACGTCCGGCACCACGGTCACGTGATGTCCGAGGAGATCGTGATCGTTACCCACGGTAAGGGCCTCGCAATTTTGGGCGATGTCGCATACCCGATCGCCGAGGGCGATTTGATCGTTTTGCCCCCGACCTTGATGCACCACTTCGTCAACAACGGTACGGAACCGCTGAAATATGGCGGGGTCTTTCTGCCCCCCAGCGTTGAGGGGGCCTTGAGGGAGACGGGAGTGCGTAAGCTTCCCGGTGCGGAAAGGCCGGCGGCAATTCCTCGCAATCCAACGACGGAAAGACTTCTCGTAGAGAAGTACGGGTTTATCATCCCCGGCATCTGAGTTCCGAGTTGAGCATCGTCATCCGCAGTCTTGAAAGGGACAACTCCATGGCGCTTCCATTAGACGGCATTCGCATCTGTGATCTGTCCCAGATCATGTTTGGGCCGTGTGGCACCCAAGTGCTTGGCGATTTTGGCGCCGATATCATCAAGATCGAGAAACCCGGTCTGGGGGACATCAGTCGGGCGATCGACCGTCATCGCCCGAACAAGGATGACGAGAGCTGCAACTTCATGGCGATGAACCGAAACAAGAGAAGTTTGGCACTCGACATGAAGACTGAGGAGGGTAGGGAGATCCTCCGGAAGATCGCCAGAGAATCCGACGTCTTCGTCCATAATTTCCGGCCGGGCGTCATCGAGCGTCTTGGATTGGGTTATGAGGATATCCGTAAGGACAACGATCGGATCATCTACGTCGAGGGCTCGGGGTTTGGCACGACCGGTCCTCTGTCGCAGAAGGGGGGGATGGACTTCGTGGCCCAGGCTCTCGCCGGCGTCGCGCACGACAACAAGGATCCAAGCGGAAAGCCGCAGCTGTTTCCTGTTTCGGCGGCGGACTTCTCCGCTGGAATGATCCTCGTCCAAAGCGTTCTTCTGGCACTCCTTCATCGTGAACGAGCGGGTCGGGGGCAGAAAATCGAGATCAACCTGCTCGACGTATTTCTGGTCATGCAGCAGCAGGAGGTCACGCAGAAGCTCCGCACGGGCCACGACTTCAATCCGCTCGAGTCAGACCCCATGGACATTTTCGCCGCATCCGACGGGTTTGTTGCGGTCATAGCGGTGCTGAGGCCCAATCCGGTTTCTGATATCTGCCAGGCCCTGGAAATACCCGACATCACGTCCGATCCCGAATTCGCCACGCTGGCACAGCAGATGGCGAACAGAACCGAATACAGACGGCGCATGAGCGAGGGGTTCAGCAAGTTCACGACAGAAGAGTGCCTGACGCGACTCGACAGGGTGGATATTCTGTGCAGTCCGGTTCTCCCGCTTGGCGAGACGCTTAAGCATCCTCAAGTGAAGGAAAACAATATCCTCATAGAGCTCGACCATCCCAAACACGGACTTCTTCGTACGGTGGGTAACGCCATCAAGTCCTCGGAATTTCCACAGATCGCGTTGAAGCCGCCGCCGTTGTTGGGACAGCACTCCGAAGAGATTTTGGCTGAGTACGGCTATTCCCAGGATCAGATCGGCCAGTTGATCGAAAAGAAGGTGGTCGATACCCAACGGGCCTGATTCGCGTAGCGATCAGGTCAGAGGCCCCAACGACACGGTGAGATCTAACAATGGTACTGGCTTACAATCGTGAAGGAACCGGCGCCCGGGCGATCTTGCTTGTGACGGGCCTCGGCGGGCATGCAAGCTTTTGGAACGCCCATCGGCCCAAACTGGCAGAACGCTTCACGGTCCTGAGCTTCGACCAGCGAGGCTGCGGCGCCAATCGAGCGCGGGAAGGCGTACACACCCTCCGGGAAATTGTCGGAGATGGAATCGACATTCTCGCCGACGCGGAAGCCAGCAAGGTCACCGTAGTGGGACATTCGATGGGGGGGGTCATCGCCCAGTGCCTGGTGCTCGATCATCCCGAGCTTTTTGAGGCGGCGGTCTTCAGCGGGACGTTCTGCGCTTTCGACAGATATATGGAATTCATAAACGACCTGCGGCAACGCGTGCTTGACGCGGCCGGCACGGTGACTTGTGGCCATCTTTCTGCGATCCTTGCGATGCCCGGTGGCGACGTCCTCGATCCGAATTATGATCTTATGGGTCGTATCCAGAATGTCACCCAAAGCATGGCGGATGAGGTCTTGTCCGCCCGGATGAGGGCACCCTACAAGTTCGATCGGCGAGAAGAATTACGCAGCGTCGAACTGCCTAGTTTGGTGATCGGTGCGTCGGACGACATGCTCGCTGCCGAATATCAATCCCGCGAGATCGCGGCTCTCATCAAAGGCGCCAGGTTGGAGATAATGAACGGCGGTCATTTTTTTCCCAACACGCGCCCGCAAAGATATTGGGAAATACTGGAAGGCTTCCTTCAATCCACCGATCGATAGCGCTCGCACAATCGTGGATTGAAGCTCGGCAAGGCAAGTTCCAAAGCTGGAACTTGTAACCGGTAAGGAGCGTGCATGTATGCGCTGATGAACATCTATTTTGCGGACCCTGTCCCGCCGGAAAGTAACGTCACGGACGTGATCGTTGTCGGCTCCGGCGCTGCCGCCCTTACCGCAGCGTTGACCGTGGCTGTTGCAGGAAAGACAGTTCGTATCATCGAGAAGACGGATGTGCTCGGCGGCACGAGTGCCATGTCTGGTGGAATGACCTGGCTTCCCGTCAATCACTACGCCGAACGGGCCGGTTTGTCGGACAGCTTCGCCGAGGCTCTCGCCTATATGCGGGCCGCCTCTCCCAAAGGATGGCAGGAAACGGAAGACGAGCTGTGGAAAAGCCAGATCGAAAACGGCCCGCAGATGCTCAAGCTGGTCGAGGCCCACAGTCCGCTGAGGTTCAGCCTAACCCAGATACCGGACCCCTTCGAGGAGTGCGAAGGCGCAAAATCGAGCAGAATTCTTGCGGTTGAGCCCCTTAGCAAAGCGATTCTCGGTTGGTGGCGCAGCCGCGTACGGCGGTCAACCTTGCCGCAGAGGCTCACCTTCCAGGAAACCGTGGACGCGAAGCTGGACCGTCATCCCATCCTCGGCATGCTTCAATCGCTGCCCCTGCTGTTTCGACGATGGTGGTCGGACTCAATGGCCCAGGGAAACGGCTTGATCATCGGCCTGCTCAAGGGCTGCCTGGACCAAGGCTGCCTGATCGAACTGTCCACCCGCGCGATGACGCTCAAAACCGATGACGCCGGCGTGGTGACGGGCGTTCAGGTGGAGCGGTACGGTGCGCTTCACACCTTTGAGGCGCGTAGCGCAGTGGTGCTGGCGACAGGCGGCTTCGAATGGGATGCGCAGATGCTGGCCACCTACTTTCCCAGCGAGGTAGACTTCAAAAGCTCGCCGAGCAGCAATGAAGGTGACGGACACAAAATGGCGCAGGCTGTCGGTGCAGTTTTCGCCCACATGGATCAGGGCAATATCGTCATTCAGCCCCCCGTCACCTATGAGGGCGAGTTACACGGACTTCCCTTGAGAATACACGCGGAGCCTGATGCTATCATCGTGGACAGATACGGGCGTCGTTTTGCGAGCGAGTACGAGTTTTGGGTGTACGATCGCATCATGGACAGAAACGAAGCGGGAGAGCTCATCCACCAACCTGCATGGGTCATCAGCCACTGGCCTATGGTTAAACGGACGCCATTGATCCGGTGGTACCGCCGGTACAAACGTGATTGGCTTCTCAAAGCGTCGTCGATAGAGGAATTGGCTGAGCGGACCAAACTGCCCGTTCAGAACCTGAAGGACACGGTGGAGCGTTTCAACGGTTTCGCGCGCACCGGACGGGATCTCGATTTCAAGCGCGGGACTTCGAATACCTACGAGAGAAAGCTTGCGGAGAACTTGGGGCTGATGGAGGAGATCGATACTCCGCCTTACGTCGCCTACCGGTTCAGACCCTCCTTGCTCGGTACCAAGGGCGGAGTGCGCACAAATGCCCGGGGTCAGGCGCTCCGCGCCGACGGCACCGTCATTCCGGGGCTTTACTGCGCCGGCAACGTGATGGCCAGCCCGACCGGTGCGCGCACGCCGAGCCAGGTCGGTACCACCCTCGGCCCGTACATGACATGGGGCTTCATCTGCGGCCAAACTATCCTCCAAAGCAACCGCTGATGCGCACAATGGTACCTAGCCCAGCATTCGAACCTTTTATTGCCCTGAATGCCCCCGGCATTACAGGAATTCATGAACGCTCTAAACAATCGTGCTCGGAAGAACTGGAGAATTCATGACTTTAGCGGACAATCATTCTGCCAAGGTGATACTGGAGCGCCCGGCCGAGTACGTCGCCTTGATAAGGTTCGACCGGCCCGAAAAAAAGAATGCGCTGCACAGTTCCATGATCGTTGAGCTGGGTCGCCTGCTTACACAACTGGAAACCGACAACTCCGTTCGTTGTGTCGTCATCACCGGTTCGGATTCAAGCTTCGCGGCCGGCGCGGATATCAAGGAAATGGTGGCGTTCGGGCCTATGGCGGTGGCGAACAGTCCGGCCAGGGTAGCCGCGTGGCGGGCGATCGAGTTCTTCGGCAAGCCTCTTATCGCGGCGGTGAACGGTATTGCGTTCGGTGCCGGATGCGAACTTGCAATGGTGTGCGATTTCATCGTCGCCGGCGACAACGCCGAATTCGGGCAACCCGAGATCAAGATCGGCGGCATGGCAGGCGACGGAGGAACTCAGCGACTTCCGCGCAAGCTGTCGCCCAATCTGGCGTCCTACATGCTCCTGACGGGTGAGCCCATCAATGCCGAGCGGGCCCTTCAATTCGGATTTGCGGTGGAAGTGTGCACGGTGGCCGACACCGTTCCTCGCGCCGTGCAAATTGCGGCGACGATCGCGCAGCGTGCCCCTGCCGCAGTGCGTGCAACGAAGGCCTGCATCCGAACTGCAGTCGGCGCCACGGCCGAAAACGGCCTTGCGTTCGAGCAAAGCGCTATCGCCCGTCTGACCATGACGGACGACTCCAAGGAGGGCATGCTCGCGTTTACGGAGAAGCGCCCGCCGGACTTTACCGGGACCTGACCTAATCGAGCAGGCACTTGAGAGCCGGAACAGGATGGTTCTTCGCTAGGTGAGATTCATCTCCCGCAACGGCGAACGGTTCGTTGCTGCCGATCCAGACGGTGGCGGTTAGCAGCCCCCGGCGATCAGTGGCGGCTGGAAACGCGTCAGCCGCGGGGCGAGCGGTGCCGGCGGGGGGTCTTCAAAGGAGAATGTAGACCGCATCCACGAGGATCGCCGCAACCAGCCGCTCGCCCAGTTCGTGCGCGTTCACGAAATGAGCAGTACCTCCCGTTAGCCCGAGCAGCAGCGGGAAGGCGACAGTTCGGACGGGCAGTGGTGACATCAATTATCGCGGTTCGGCGGGCGTCCCAACCAAAGAGAGGCGCATCTCCTTCAGACTGCCCTCTTCATGGCCGCTCCCGCTTGATGGTTTAAGCTGGCTGCAATCTTTGCGACATGGCTTCCCTGGTAGCGGGCGCCGTCCAGTTCGATCGCGGAGGGCTGACGCGAGCCGTCCGTGCCAGTGATCGTCGATGCGCCGTAGGGCGAGCCGCCAAGGATTTCACCCAAACCGAGCTGTCCTTCGAAGGCGTAAGGTAGCCCCACCACCACCATGCCGTGGTGAAGCAGAGTAGGGATGAAGCCCAGCAGCGTGGACTCCTGGCCGCCATGCTGCGTGGCAGTTGCGGTGAAGACCGACCCGACCTTGCCCAAGAGCTTGCCCGATGCCCAAAGACCGCCGGTCTGGTCCCAGAAATTGCGCATCTGCGAAGCCACGGTTCCGAAACGAGTGCCGGCGCCGACGATGATGGCGTCATACTGATCCAGTTCGTTGGGATCCGCGATGGGGGCTTCCTGATCCATCTTGAAAAAGGACGCCCGCGCCACTTCGTCCGGCACCAGTTCCGGAACGCGCTTGACCGTCACTTCCGCGCCAGCGTCGCGAGCGCCTTCGGCAACGGCTTTGGCCATGGTTTCGATGTGGCCATAGGCCGAGTGATATAGAACGAGAACTTTTGCCATTATCTACTCCGGTGGTTGTCGCCTCGCAGGGAGGCCAATGAGGGTTTTATTGAAGATTCACAGCGGCTTGCTTCAGCGCGGCATCCCCACTTCGATCGAAAGATCGCCTATCGAAGTTATGTGCGCGTCGATCCTGTCACCGGGAAACACCGGCCCGACCCCTTCGGGAGTGCCCGTCATGATCACGTCGCCAGGATGGAGGGTGTAGAAGCTCGACGCGTATTCGATCAGACGTGCAACGCCGTAGATTAGAAACCTGGTGTTGGACCTCTGTCTCTCGATCCCGTTGACGGACAGTCGCAGGTCGAGTGCGTCGGCAGACGGAATTTCATCGGGCGTCACCAGCCACGGGCCAAGCACGCAGTGAGTGTCAGGCGACTTCCGAAACGTCGGGAATTCCTTGCCACGGATGGTCATATCCAATCCCACGGTGAAGCCGAGGACATGGCTTAAGGCATCTTCCTTCCGGATGGCCCGCGCTTCCTTCCCGATAACGACGGCCAACTCTACTTCATGGTCGGTGCGCCGGTCGGCGAATCTCGGCGTGAATCTGTCCGAGGGGCCGATCAGGGAACTGCCCGCTTTGAGGAACAGCCCGAACTCGTCAAGATTGGTATAAGTCGTTCCGTTATTGATCTGGCTGTCTGCGTTCGCCTCTTCGATGTGGGCTTTGTAATTAATCGGCGCCCCGATGATCTTCCCGGGGTTTGCGACCGGCGCGTCCAGCCTTGTGTCGCGCAGCGCGTGGCGCGTGGAATTCTTCGACACCGCATCGCGCAGTCTTGCTGTGTCCGTCAGCTGGTTTGCGATCCAGTCACCCGCAGGGACGGGCCAGGGAGGGCTGCGATCGTAAGCGTCCGTTACATCGATGACCTCATCCCTGTCCACAACACCAATCCGATTGGAGTTGAATCTACATATTTTCATCCAGACCAACCCCATCTGCGGAGACACGTCATTATTATTGCATTTGCAATTATTGCATATGCAATATATTAGCTTGAGGTGGCTGTCAATCGCGCCGAAGGCCCCGCCAACGAGGACTCATAGATGACCAATAAACCTGATTTGGCACCGGCGACCGACCGGTCTGCCTACTACTCCGACCTCAGCAAACTCCAGCTGGCACCCCTATGGGAGAGACTGAAGGGGCTGGTTCCCACAGATCCAAAGCCGGCTTCAGTGCCCTATCACTGGGCGTGGCAAACTGTACGTCCACTGCTGATCAAAGCCGGAGAGACGATCACCGCCGAGGAGGCCGAGCGTCGAGTTCTGGTGCTGGAAAACCCGGGACTGCAGGGAAAGTCGCAGATCACCGACACGCTGTACGCAGGTTTGCAACTAATACTCCCAAAAGAGGTGGCGCCGGCGCATCGGCACACACAGTCAGCCTTGCGCTTCATGCTCGAGGGCACCGGGGGGTTCACCGCGGTCGATGGTGAAAGAACGACCATGCGGCGCGGGGATTTGATCCTGACCCCCTTTTGGACATGGCACGACCACGGTCACGACGGTGACGAGCCCGTCATCTGGCTCGACGGTCTGGATGTACCGCTTGTGAGTTTCCTGAAAGCGGGCTTCCGGGAAGAACACCGCGAGAGCTCACAAGTGCTGACGCGTCCCGAGGGCGACTCCCTGGCTCGGTACGGCAGCGGTTTGCTGCCTGTCGATCTGACGCCGGTGTCTTCCACGTCGCCTGTGTTCAACTACCCGTATGAAAGAACGCGCGAAGCTTTGGAAGTTCTGCGCGGTTCCGCCGGTATCGATAGGCACTTCGGGATCTGCATGCGTTACATCAATCCGGTGACCGGGGATTGGGCAATTCCGACGATCGGAACGACGATCCGGCTATTGCCGAAGAACTTCTCGTCGGCCTTCTATCGCTCTACGGACAGCTGCGCATTCGTGGTCTTGGAAGGTGAACCGTCTATCATCATTGAGGGCCAAGCTCCAGTGCAGCTGATACCCAACGACGTGTTTGCGGTCCCCGGCTGGATCAGGTACAGGTTCGAGGGCGGGGACGCAGACAGCGTGGTATTTTCCTTTTCGGATCGGCCCGTGCATCAAAAGCTCGGTTTGCTTCGTGAGGAGCGCCTCTGAATAGCTCGTAGTTCGCCCTGCCTTGTGGAGCGGACGCTTATGGAAAGCGGGGTCAGATCCACCGTTAGATTTGGGTGCAGGCGAATTTCCGGGAGGACAGTCAGTGCCCATTGCTGTTGTCCTTCGTGCGGCGTCCGGATTAGGTTCCGTCATCACGCGGCAAGTGCGCCGAGGTGTATGGCAGGGAGCAAAGGACGCCACATGGGCCAGGGTACTTATGAGCTCGACGAACGGCTATCCTACCTGTCCAACCGGGTCGCCTTCGCAATCAACGAACGGTTCCTGCTCAAGCTGCAGCCGTATGATCTGACGATCCCTATGTGGCGGGTCCTGGTCGTTCTGCATGACCGCGGTGAGCAAAAGCTCATCGATCTTTCGGGACTGACATCTATCGAAGGATCTACGCTCTCCCGACTGACGGAAGCGATGCACGATCGCAAACTCATTCGCAAAGCTCGATCCACTCGAAGCAAGCGAGAGATAGTGATCTCCTTAAGGTCTTCCGGTGTGTCGCTGGTGGAAGCATTGATACCCGAGGCGCTGAAACTGGAGACGTTGATGCTCACCGATATGCCCGAAGGCGATATCGCTACGACGAGACGCGTCCTGAAAACCATGTATTCCTTGCTCACTCGCGATTCATTGCCGCTCGGCGAGGATCAAGGTTCTTAAGCGACATGAGCGTCTGCCCGAGCGGCTTAGGCCTCGAGTCACTTGTCCGTCCACCTCCTCCTTGGGGCGCGACACACCTAGGCGACTGGGATTTGGGTAGCTTGCTCGAATTCCCGATGCGGCTGCTCGAAGCCGCTCCGCAATGGTTTGCAGCAGGATCCTGAAGCGGGCGAGGGGGCTGTGTCGGTACGCATCGTTGGCTCCTCCGTGTCGACCGGTAAGGCGACGACGGCGCGGCTCGCGAGCTCATTGGCGACCACGCCGGCCGAGATGATCCACACGCATTGCCCTGATGTATGAAGCGGCGGCCGACGGCGTCCGAGACGGTTCGACCTCGGTCGCCGGCGCGGTCGCGCCGTTGGTGATGAACAGGTGTCGACAAAGGGACGGATGACGGATTCCCGGGGGGGGCACCTGCGAATTCGTCGAGCCTGGCGAACCCAGAAGCGGGGCTGGACTTTGAATATTGGATATTATAGATTGGATGTAATGGTGGTGTAAGGTGCGCCATCGAACGCAAGAGGAAAAATATGAATCAGTGGACAGGGGTGTTCCCCGCCGTAACCACAAAGCTGAATCAGGATGGCTCGATCAATGTGCAGGCTAATCAGTCTGCCATTGACAGGCTGATCACAAATGGCGTGTCGGGGGTGATCGTTTTGCCGATGCTTGGCGAAAATGCCTGCCTCACTCCTTCCGAGAAGGAACTCGTCATCCGCAGCGCGCAGGAAGCGGCCGCCGGGCGGGTTCCAGTGCTGTCGGGATTGGCCGAGATCACCCAGTCCGACGCCAATTCGCGGGCTCGTGAATTCGAGAAGCTTGGCGTGGATGGCTTGATGGCGTTCCCTACTCTCGGATACAAGTCCGACGCGCGAGAGACAACCGAATGGTACAGGAGCCTCGCCAAGGCCAGCGGGCTGCCGATCATGATCTATAACAATCCGATCGCTTACGGCGTCGACGTCACACCCCAGATTTTGAAGGAACTGGCCGACTCGCCGACCATCGTTGCCGTAAAGGATGAGGCCGGTGATGTCCGCCGCGTGACCGATATGTATATTGCGCTCGGCAATCGGTATCAGATTTTCTGCGGTGTTGACGATCAGATCGTCGAGAGCGTCGCCCTCGGTTCGGTCGGCTGGGTGTCGGGCATGACGAATGTCTGGCCCAAGGAATGCGTCACGCTTTTCAACCTCTGCAACCAGGGCCGCAAGGAAGAGGCGCTGCGGCTTTACAGATTGCTCACGCCAGCATTCCACCTCGATACTCACGTGAAGCTCGTCCAGTACATCAAGCTCTCCGAGAGCTTGGTCTATGGCGCGCCCGAGTGGGTGCGTCGACCTCGCCTGCCGCTCGTCGGCGACGAGCGGGAATTCGTAACGCGCACCATCAAGGACGCGATCAAGCAGCTCGAGAGCTACTCGCTCCCGAAGGCGGCATAATCCAGATTGTCATATTGGGAAGAAGCGGCGGACTGTGGGCACTAGGTTGTCCGCCTTTCTTCATTGCCGAGTTTTGAATCCGGAGTGAGACAGGTGCGTTCGAAAAAATATGACTACATTGTCGTGGGTTCCGGCGCCGCGGGTTCCATTGTCGCCGCCCGGCTCGGCGAAGACCGCAATGTCAGCGTTCTGGTCCTTGAGGCGGGGCCGCACGACAATTCGATCTATGTTCGCATGCCTGCCGCGATGTCCTATCCGCTGACCGACAAGAAGCGAACGTGGGAATTCGAAACAGGGCCCGAGGCGGCTCTCGATGGCCGCATGGTCACCCATCTCCGCGGCAAGATGCTTGGCGGTTCTGGATCCCTGAACGGCATGGTCTATGTCCGGGGAAATCCGCGCGACTTCGACCGTTGGGCGGAAGACGGTTTGTCCAACTGGTCCTATGCCCATTGCCTTCCATACTTCAAGAAATTGGAATCGTACGACAAGGGAAGCAACGAATACCGAGGCGGGCAGGGGCCAATCCGGATCACGACCCTGAAGGCCGAGCTCGAACCCTTCCGGGCGTTCCTGGAAGCCGGGCAACAGGCTGGGCACCCGTTGAGCGAAGATTACAACGCCTATCGCCAGGAAGGCGTACACGCCTATCAGGCCAACATCGACAACGGCATCCGCGCCAGTGGCGGTCGGGCCTATCTTCGCCCCGCCCTCAAGCGCGGCAATGTCGAACTGGTTTTGAATGCCCTGGTTCACAAGGTCGATTTCAGCGGAAAGACGGCTGTCGGGGTCACCTTCGAGAAGGGCGGCGTGATTCAGTCGGTCGAAGCCGAGCGCGAGGTTATCTTGTGCGGTGGCGCCTTCAACTCGCCGCATGTGCTCCTCCTGTCCGGCATAGGTCCTGCGGCGGAACTTGCCGCGTATGGCATCAAGGGCGTGGCTGAGCTTCCCGGGGTAGGGAAAGGCTTGCAGGACCATGTCGCGGTGTCCATCAAGTATCGTGCTTCGCACAAAGGTGTGTCTCCAGCCGTCGATATGAACCTCCTCAAGATGGCGTTCATCGGTGCACAATGGCTGTTCTTCAGGAGTGGCTTGGGCATAACCAATCTCTGGGAGGTCGGCTCCTTTTTCAAAAGCAGCGATGCCGTCGAGTACGCCAACATCCAGCACGAGTTCCTGCCGATGCTCGGCGAGCTGATGCATGGAAAGGTCAACATCGAGGAAGGGTTCCAGTATCAGGTCTGCCTTGGGCGGCCGGAAAGTCGGGGGGCAGTGACGCTAAAATCGGCTGACCCGAGACTTCATCCGTCAATCGTACTGAACTATCTCCAGCAGCAGCAAGACCGGCGAAATCTGATCGACGGCGTTCGTCATACCGACGAGATCATCCAACAAAAGGGTTGGGATAGCATCCGCGGCGAAGCCATTGTCCCCGGCTTGCGCAAGAAATCGGACGAAGAGGTTTTCTCCTGGCTCAAGGAAAATATGGGAACCCAGTACCATCCGTGTTCGAGTTGCCGGATGGGCAATGACGACATGGCTGTCGTTGATGACGAAGGCCGGGTCCATGGTGTTGAACGGCTTCGAGTGATCGATGCTTCAGTCATGCCGCGCATTCCCAACGGCAATCTCCACTGCCCGACGATGATGGTCGCCGAGAAGATGGTCGATCGCGTGCTAGGTCGCCAGGCGCTGCCACCGCAAATCGCTCACTACGCCGACGAAAGGCGCTCGGGCTGAATCCACCGGGGGCGATCAGCCGCAAATCAACTGCCTGACCGGAACCAAGCCAAATCGCGACAAAGGGTACAAGGACGATCGCATCACAAATGGTTTGACGGTGAATCAATTATATCCAATATCCATTATAAAAAGTGAGTAAACCAGCACGAAAGGGGAAATACCATGGTGAAAGAACCGAATTCGTCTATGCCCGAACCAATCCAGCTCACCCGTCGCAACGCGCTGCTCAGCCTGGCAGGCGCCGGCCTTGCAGTGTCGACGGGTCGACTGTTCGTGACACCCGCCCGTGCGGCGGTTGGTGGCTCATTGCAGATCATGGCGTGGGAAGGCTACGATATGACGAATGAGCTGCGGGAGTGGCGGTCGGCGACCGGCATCACCGTGGAAACCTCCTCGATCGCCTCACAGGATGATGTCCAGGCCAAATTTGTCGCCGGCAATCCTCCCCCCATCGATCTTGCCGAATACAATCAGGCCTATAGCAAGCTTTACATCAAGGACATGAAGATCGTCTCGCCGCTCGATATGTCGAAAGTCCCGAATTACAACGCGGACAATCTATTTGATGTGTTCTTCGACAAGCCGACTTGGTTCTCGGACGGCAAGCATTGGGGGTCGCCCTATATGTGGGGCTTCAACACCCTGCTCTATAATTCCGACATGATGAAGAAGCCCACTTCCTACAAGGATTTGCTGGATCCGAGCCTGAAGGGTAAGATCGCGATCATGGACGACGCGACGGGCAACTGGCCGTTGATCGCCCGGTTGGTCGGCTTGGGAGACAAATATCCGCTTCTCACACGCGAGGAGCTCGGCAAGGCGTTCGAGAATTTCGTTCTGTACCGGAACCAGGCTCGCCTGATCTCAATCAATCAGGGCGATGTCGCCAATTTTGTAGCATCGAAGGAAGTCGTGGCGGTTCTTATGGCGGATCCGTCGATCATCACGCAGGTGCACGCGCAGGGCGTGCCGCTCGAAATGGCGATTCCGGAAGAGGGGCCGGTTCTGTGGGTCGACGCCTGGTTCATTCCCATATCGGCCGACAACATCGACACCGCGCACGCCTTTATCAACCAGTCCCTCGATCCCCAGATACAGGCCAAAGTTGCGACGGCTGTCGTGCAGGCGCCGGTCTCGAAGAAGGCTGTCGAACTTCTGGACGCAGACGCTCGCGCTAGGATCGACTATTCGAAGATCGACGAGATATTCGCCTCCGGCTTGCCGGGCATCCCGCCGGTCGACGATGATGGCGAGCACGCGACCTATGCGGAATGGGTCCAGGCCTGGCAGGAATTCAAGGCAGGCTTGTAGTCCATTGGAGCCAGACGTCGGAGCCTGTCGGTGAGATCGGCTCCGGCGCTTCTTTGTCAAAGGAATTGCGATGACCCCATCACAAAGAACCGGAGGTATCCTGGCCGCGCCGGCGGCAATCTACATGCTTTTGTTCTTCGTGGTGCCCGCCATATTGCTGTTCTCCTACAGTTTCTGGATATCCTCCGGCTTCCGCATTGTTCCAGATTTTGTGCTGACCAATTACATCTCGGCGATACGATCGCCGCTCTTTCTGCGTGTGACTTACAACGCGGTTGCAATAGGCCTCATCACCGCATCCGTAACGCTCTGCCTATCCATCCCTGTTGGATATTACCTGACCTATGTCGCCAGATCGAAGGTCATCTTCTATCTCATTCTCGTCACCTGGTTCTCAAGCTACCTCGTCAGAATCTACGCCTGGCGCACCTTGCTTGGGACTAACGGCCTGCTCAACGCGGTTTTGCTCCAGCTCGGCATCGTCGATACGCCCGTCCAGGCATTTCTGTTCAGCCCATTCGCAGTCGCGATCACGCTGACCCACATCTACCTGCCATTCGCGATCCTGATGGTCGTCTCGGCGATGAGCGAGATCAAAGCGGAGCTTATCGAGGCGTCGCGGGATCTCGGCACATCCGCCCTGGGGGCTTTCTTCCGGGTTGTTGCCCCCAACGCCGCGCAGGGCCTTATCGGCGCTTTCATGCTGACCTTCATCCTGGTGGCGGGTGATTACGTCACGCCGCAGATGGTCGGCGGGTCCTCGGGTCAAACGACGGGCCTGCTCATCGCGGACCAGTTCCGCAAGACCGGCAATTGGCCGCTCGGCGCCGCCCAGGCCTTTCTCATGTTTCTTGTCTCGCTGGTCATCTATGCGCTCGTGCTCGCTCTGGGCCGCCTCACAGGGCTCATTCCGGCCAGGCGCAAGACGAAACCCGCCAGGGAGGTTGCGTGATGTTACTGAAGGCCGTCGTCTACGCGACCCTAGCATATCTCCTGATTCCGCTCGTCGTGATCATCTTGTTCAGCTTCAATGCCGACCAGTCGTTTTCCTTTCCCATCAACGGTTACAGCCTGCGCTGGTATGTGGTGATCTTCGAGGATCCGCAGCTAGGCCAGGCGCTTGTCAAAAGTCTTCTGATTGCCACGGCAACGGCGATCGTCACCCTTGTCCTCGGCACGGCCGCGTCCCTTGCCTGGTTGCGGCTGGGGAGGCTTGGCCGAAGCGTTCTCGAAATCCTGTGCATCACGCCAATCGCCCTGCCTGGGCTTTTCCTTGGTGTCTCATTGCTGGTCTTGGCCGCGCAACTGGGCGTCCGGCTTTCGACGGTCACGATCGTCGTTTCTCACGTCGTTCTGTCGTTGCCGATGCTCATGATCGCGATGCGGGCCCGGCTTGCGCTTTTCGATCGAACCCTGGAAGAGGCATCTCGCGATCTTGGCGCCTCGCAGATGGTGACATTCAGGAGGATAACGCTGCCGCTGATCGCGCCGACCTTGATCTCCTGTGCGATCCTGAGCTTTGCCTTGTCGTTCGACGAGTTCGTTGTCACGTCATTTGTTGCCGGCACCGAAACCACCTTGCCGATGTACATCTGGTCGATGATGCGCCGCACGGTCACGCCATTGATCAACTCGGTCTCGACACTCGCCCTTTTGTTCTCGATCGCCGTCATGGCGATCGGCTTCGTCGTCGGGCGGTTCAAAAGAGCATCCGCCCTGTCAGAACGTGCGTCCTCCTGAGGCTACAAATGAACAATGGAACATCGCCAGAAGCACCGTTGATCGAGCTATCCAACGGTCAAAAGCAGTTCGGCCTCTTTCAAGCCCTGACCAACATCAATCTCGCGATCAACGAGGGGGAGATCGTGACGCTCCTCGGCCCGAGCGGCTGCGGCAAAACCACCTTGATGCGCATCCTCGCCGGCTTCGAGACGCTCACGTCCGGGACTCTGAAGATCGACGGCAAGGACGTCGCTTCGCTGCCGCCGGAAAAGCGGCCAGTGAACATGGTCTTTCAGCGCTACGCCCTGTTCCCTCATCTCGACGTCTTCGACAATGTCGCATACGGCCTCAAGGTCAAAGGTGTTGAGAAGGACGAGCGCCGCAGACGGGTCCAGGCGATGCTCAGGACCGTGCAAATGGAGAGCCTCTCGCATCGTTTCATCGGCGAACTTAGCGGTGGCCAGTGCCAGCGGGTCGCGCTGGCCCGGGCGTTGGTAAACGGCCCCAGGGTTCTGTTGCTCGACGAGCCCCTGGCGGCGCTCGACCTGAAGATTCGCCAGCATATGCTGGGAGAGATGAAACGGATTCAGTTGGAGACGGGAGCGACCTTCGTTTATGTAACGCACGATCAGGATGAGGCGATGATCCTCTCCGACCGGGTCGTGCTGATCGACCACGGCCAGATCGTTCAGGTCGACAGGCCGCAGGACATGTATTTTCGCCCAAGATCTCTGTTTGCGGCAAAATTTCTTGGCGAGACAAATCTGTTCGAGGGAAAACTGACTGCATCTGGCATAGGGCAGCTTAGGCTGGAGACCCAGGACGGGCCGTTCGACGTTGTTTCGATCGATGCCTCGCTGTCCGGGAATGATGCCGCGGTGATGTCCGTTCGGCCGGAAGCGATGTCCTTCCGGCAATCCAATGCGCAGCTTGACTATGCGGTGGATGCCGAAATTGCCGACGTGATTTTTTCAGGCAGTCGCTCTTTCTTCCATCTGGTCAGCCTGGGCGGCCAAAAGTTCCGTGTCCAGGTCCAGAATATGCCTGGTGCGGCCCTTCCAACGACGGGCGACAAGGTCCATGTCTCGTGGCGCAAAGACAGTGCGACCGTTCTGCCGCTTTCCCACGTCTCGTCGTGACATCCATTCGCGCTGTACGCGAGGATACCAAACCAGCGCACAATTCTATATCCTATATTCAATATGCCTCGATTCGTTGGTAGGTCAAAATGAACCCCTCGGTCGCCATCAAGCGTCGAACCGTCACGTCGTCGGTCGTCGACCTGATCCGCGACAGGATCATATCCGGATTCTACAAAGGCGGTCAGCAGATCAAGCAGGAAGCGATCGCCGAGGAGGCCGGAGTCAGCCGTATCCCGATTCGTGAAGCCCTTCTTCAGCTCGAAGCCGAAGGGCTCGTCGTCATCCACACCCATAAGGGAGCGGTTGTCGCTTCACTGACCGTGGATGACGCTATCGACATCTTCGAAGCACGTCTTGCGCTTGAGCCATTCATCTTGAAGAAGGCGATCGAGCGAGCAACCGAGATTGACATCGAGCATGTGCGGCACGCCCTGGATGACTACACCAAGGGTGTGAAGGCGAAGGAATCGCCGGCGAGGCTCAGCGAGCTGAACTGGGCGTTCCACAAGGCGATGTCCCGTCCCGCAAGGCGGCCGCGGTCTCTGGCTCTCTTGTCGTCACTCTACAATTCCGCTGATCGGTATCTCCGTCTTCAGATTGATGCCCGATCCGCACAGACCAAAGCCCTGGAAGATCATAAGGCGTTGGCGGCCGCGTTCGCCGAGGGCAACCAGACCTTGGCGCAGAAGCTTCTTAGGAAGCACATCGAGAACGCTCGCGACGACGTGATGGCTGGCCTGCAGGCATGGCCGGATTTCGAAAACACCTGATCGTTGACTTCTAATCTTTGCGCGAAGCCGCCAATGGCTATTGCTTGCTCGCAATAAATATTGGATATTGGATATAGAAGCCACTGGAGTCGAGCATGCAGTTGGACCGCGTTATAACTGTCGTTGGCGCACACGCCGAAGGCGAGGTCGGCCGGGTCATCACTGGCGGCGTCCTCCCCCCGCGCGGGGCGACGATGTTCGAAAGAATGGAGAACCTGGAGCGCGACAGCTCATGGCTCAGGAACATGCTTCTGTTTGATCCGAGAGGCAGCGTGAATGCCGCCGTCAACCTGATCACGCCGCCGCTCCATCCCGATGCCGATATCGGCATGATCGTCATGGAGTCCGATTACTTCGTGCCGATGTCGGGCTCGAACCTGATCTGCACTGTGACCGTCGCGCTTGAGGCGGGCATGATTCCCATGAAGGAGCCCCAGACGATCGTCCGGGTCGACACGCCCGCAGGATTGGTGGACGTGATCGCCGAGTGCCGGGCGGGCAAGTGCCGCAGCATCACCTTTCGCAACGTCCCCTCCTTCGTCATGCATCGTGACAGCATGATCGACGTTCCCGGGCTCGGTTCGCTGCGGGTCGATGTCGCCTATGGCGGCATGATCTACTGTATCGTGAACTCTACGGATCTGGACCTGACGCTTGAGCGTGGCGAGGCCAGAAAGCTTGTCGAAATCGGCGAGCGGATCAAGGCGGCCGCGGCCGTCCAGCTGCCTTCCATTCATCCCGAGAATCCGCTCATCCATACGATCAATCAAACCGAGTTTGCTGGCCCCGTGGAGGTCATCGGCGGCGTCAAGACATCCAAGAACGCGGTGGTCGTGTCGCCCGGCCGGCTCGATCGCTGCCCATGCGGAACAGGCACGTCGGCGCGCATGGCGCTTCTTCATGCGCGTGGTGAGCTCGCGGTCGGTGAGAAGTTCAGGCACCTCTCCATTCTCGATACGGTTTTCGACTGCGAGATCATTGCCGAAGCCAGGGCAGGCGACGTGCCCGCCGTCATTCCACAGGTCTCCGGTCGCGCCTGGCTGACGGGTGTGAGCCATTACGGCGTTGATCCCGAGGATCCGTTTCCGGAAGGCTACCGTCTATCCGACACCTGGTTCAATTGATCGACAGGCAGCCTTGGCGCAAGGCGCTCGAATGTCGCAACACCACGGACACAACGGAACGGGAAGGCGGAGATGGCGGAAGAACAGTTGAAATGGCTCAACGAGCCACCGAAATACGCAAGCGACGGCGGCGTCCTTCGTGTCGTGACAGGTCAGGAAACCGACTTCTGGCGGGAGACATTTTACGGTTTCTGGCGTGACAATGGCCATTTTTTCTATCGCAACGTCGTCGGGGATTTTACCGCCGAGGTGACGATCAAGGGCAACTATGAAGCCCTCTACGACCAGGCGGGCCTGATGATGCGGCTCAGCGAAACCCATTGGGTGAAAGCCGGAGTAGAGTTTACCGACGGGCGGATGTACTTTTCCGTGGTTATCACGAACGATGTTTCCGACTGGTCCCTGGTTCCCATTCCGACGGATCCGGCGGGCGTCAGGATCCGCCTTACCCGGCATCGCGAGGCGGTTCGCGTTCAGTATCTGGACACCGGCGACAACAGCTGGCAACCGGTAAGGCTCGGCTATTTTCCACCCTCTGACCGGGTGGATGTCGGCATGATGTGCTGCTCTCCCCAACGTGCGGGGTTCGAGGTGGCTTTCGCCGACTTCGTGGTCGGTGCGCCAATCTCCAAAGAGCTGCATGACTGACCTGAAGCCGCAAGGAGCAGCCGCGAGGCATCTGCTGCCTTGCCGGTCTTCATCGGGATTCTGAAATGACCAAGCGTGAATACGGCATCTGGATAAATGGCGCTGCCGAATTGCCGGCGGAAAGTACCGTCTTCGACAGAAGCTCGCCGTCCACAGGCGAAATCGTCGCCAGCGTTCATCTCGCCGGGAAGATAGAACTCGACCGTGCTGTCATTCTCGCGAAGGAAACGTTCAAGAAGGGTAGTTGGAAGGGGCTTGCGGCGAGCGAGCGCGGGAAGATCCTGCTGCGTTGGGCCGACCTCATCGTGGGGGAACTCGCAACGCTCAGCCGTATCGAGGCCGATGAAGCCGGAAAAACGATCGCAGCCGCCAGGGGCGAGATCGAGTGGTCGGTAGAGTTGCTGCGTTATGCCGCATCGCTCGCCTGGAGCATTCCCGGCCGCGTCATCAATCACGAGGGCGCCGAGAAGTTGGGCCTGGTGACCTATGAGCCACTGCCCGTCATCGGCATGATTCTTCCTTGGAATTTTCCCACGGTGACGCTGTTCCAAAAGTTGCCCTATGCCCTTGTTGCGGGATGTTGCGTCGTGATCAAGCCGTCGGAGCTCACGGCGGGTACAGCACTCGAATATGCGCGACTGGCCAAACATGCCGGGGTTCCCGACGGGGTCCTTGCGGTTCTGCCTGGCACTGGCGAGGTGGTCGGCCACAGCATGTGCGTGCACCCGGACATCGACATGATCTCCTTTACGGGGTCCACCGCCGTCGGGCGCAAGATCGCTAGCCTCGCCGGCCAGTCGCTGAAGAAGGTGGCGCTTGAACTCGGCGGCAAGGGCGCCAACATCGTCTTCGCTGACGCGCAGCTCGACGCGGCGGTTGCCGGCGCGCTTGCAGCCTTCACAATCAATCAGGGCGAGGAGTGTTGCGCCGGTGGAAGGCTGTTGGTCCAGGACACCATTGCTTCGGAATTTGTCGCCAGGCTGGCAGAAAAGGCTGGCATGCTGAAGCTCGGAACGCCTGACGATGTCGATGCCGATCTCGGCCCCTTGATTCACCGGCAGCATCAGCGGAAAGTCCTCGACTATATCGAAAAGGCGCGGCAGGAAGGCGCAACGCTCGTGACCGGCGGCGGCGCGCCGACGACTGTCGGATTGCGGAATGGCTGCTTCGTCGAGCCGACCATTTTCAGCGGCGTCAAGCCGCACATGACGATCTTCAAGGAAGAGATATTCGGACCCGTGCTTGGGGTTACCACTTTCAAGGATGTTTCGGAGGCAATCGCGCTGGCCAACCTGACACATTACGGCTTGGCCAACGGCGTCTGGACCTCCAACCTCGACACCGCAATGGCGGTCTCCAGCGCCCTTGAAAGTGGGTTCGTTTACGTCAACACCTATCTTGAGACGGTCCCCCAGCTGCCATTCGGCGGCAGCAAGTCCAGCGGGCTCGGCAGGGAAAACGGTCCTGACGGGTTGCTGGAATTCATGCAGGCGAAGTCCACATTCGTTCGCCTGCGTCCGAACGCGTGATTCCCTCAGATGCAACGGAGAGCAAGACGATGAAGCCGGTCCGTTTCGGGATTGTGTCGACGGCGAAGATCGCCCGCGACTGGGTCATCCCGGCAATGAAAGCCGTGCCGGAGTGTGAGGTGGTCGCCATCTGCTCACGCGACGCGTCTCGTGCGGCCCGCGTCGCCACGGAATTCGATATTTCGAAGCACTATGCGTCTCTCTCCCACTTGCTGGACGACGACGAGGTTGAGGCCCTCTATATCCCGACGCCGAACAATCGGCACGTCGACGATGCAATTGCCGCCGCGAGGGCTGGCAAGCACGTCTTGTGCGAGAAACCACTTGCCTTGAACGCGGCGGACGCCCTGCGCCTGGCCGAGGTTCAACGCCAGACAGGTGTGCAGATATCGGAGGCTTTCATGGTCCGGTATCATCCGCGATGGCTCGCCGCGCGTGAGATCATCCGCGGTGGCAGGCTCGGACGCGTCACCCAGATTCACGCAACCTACAGTGTGATGAACGACAATCCGCAGGACATCAGGTTCCAGCCGGAACTCGGCGGTGGTGCCTTGGGAGACGTTGGCGTCTATCCGATAACGGCGGCCCGCTTCCTCTTCGAGGCCGAGCCGATCGCTGCGACGGCGACATTCGAAATGCTCGCGCCTGATGGTGTCGATATCGCTGTCGCCGGCATGCTCGAATTTCCGGACAATCGCAATCTTCTGTTCAGCGGCGCCCTTCTGCAGGCATGGGCACACTGGGTCATGGTCATTGGTACCGACGGCTGGATGGAAATCCCGGTCGCCGTCTGGCCCTCGGCAACACAAGAGACGATCATCAAGCTGCGCAAGCGTGACGATATCTATGACCAGGATGCCGAAGTCATCCGCTTTGCGCCGGCAAATCAGTATGAAGAAGAGGTCCGTGAGTTCGCGCGCGCCATAAGGGGTGAGATTAAGCAGCCTTGGCCAATCAAAGATGCGGTAGCGGGAATGCACGTGCTGGATGCCGTCAGGCAGGCCGCTGCTGAGAAAGCGCGTGTCCCAATCCGGAATGAGCGCTGATTTAACAATGGCCCAATTGAACGCATTGCGCGCAGCCGTACTTACTTGCCGGGGGTTAGTTGTCGGCACCCTGCTATAAGATAACGAGGCCAGACGCTTCAGGCTCGATATCCTGCGGCCGGTTGTGAGTTGCTGAAGAATTGAGCCAGGGAGCCACGTGCCTGTTCGAAGTCATCCCATGCCGCGACGTCGGGCACCTTGCTGCTGCTCCCGTCTGCGCGTTCGTAGATTTCCATGCGTGGCCGCGGGCCACCAAGGCCTGCACATAGACGCCCTTCGACGTGACCTCGGCAGCGAGGCTCTGCGAGAGCGGCAGCACATAAGAGTTTGTGGCCGCGTAGATGCCGTGATCGCGCGCCTGGAGCGCGATGCCAGCATCGCTGGAAACCTTGTCCGTTTTTATCCGCGTCTGGTTGGCGACGACTCCCGCTTTGCCCGAACCGATGGCGCAGGCGGCGCGAGCGACGGCGAACGAACGCTACGAGGCATTCGTCGCCGCGCTTGGGAGGCGCCTCGCCAGCGGCCAAGCCTGCGGCAGGAAATCCCCGAAGACGTTATGCTATCCAGCGACGCAGAATGACGATGAAAGGCATGTCGGCAGAGGCGCCGCCCGCGCTAGCGCGGCGCCGCCCGCGCTGTTGATGCCAGCTCGGTTCTGTCGCTGATGGCGTTCAGTTGGCGGCTCCGCACAGCTGCGACGTCGTCAATCCTGGCGGCACGTTTTCCGCGGGGCCAAATCCGTACCTCGCCATGATGTTGGCGATCATGCCGTTCGACATGACTTTCGCCAGACCCTGATTGTAGAGGTCGCGCAGATCGCCATCGTCCTTCCTGAACGCGATCGCGATGTAGCTGATCGACTTCGCGTCCGTCGTGAACGGGCTGGCGCGCTCCAGATCGGGGCTCTTGTTGCCGGCCAGCAGCCCGATCACCGTCGGGGAAGAGAACAGAGCCGCGTCGACGCGACCGGCGCGCAGTGCCGCGATGTTGGTCTCGATATCGGGGAACTGTAGGATGCGGTCCTCCGGCACGCCCTCGGTGATGGCGTTCTTGATGACATTGCTGCCGCGGCCGCCGCCCATGATCGCGTCGGATTTCTCGGCAAGATCCGCATAGCTATGGATCGCCTTGGGGTTGCCGGCGAGCACGATCGCCGCGTCGTCCGACCTCAGGTCGGGAGCGCCGAAGGCGACCTGCTGACAACGCTCCGGCGTTATCGACAGGCCGGATGCGACGGCATCGAAACGGCCGGCCATCAGGCCAGGGATCAAGGCGCCGAACTCGGTGACCTCGAAGTCGACCTGCTTGACGCCGAGATCGGCAAAGGCAGCCCTGAGAAGATCCGGATGCCAGCCGAGCAGCTCGCCGGTTCCCTCCTTCTTGTAGCCCCATGGCGAGCGGTTATGGATGCCGATGACGATGCGTCCTTCCTTCAAGACGCGTTCTTTTGTGGTCTCCGCCGCGGCCGGCAGTAGAGATCCAGCAAGCGCGGCATAGGCGATGCAGGCCAGGCCAAAGGCGGCCGATCCGGCTCGAAATTTCATCAGTGCAGTCCTCCCGTGAGATTGAGTTGTTGCGCGCAGGCGTTCCGCCTCAGCCGCACGAGGCTACGTTTGAAGACGGCAATTCGTCAATATAGATGTACAAAATATGTATTAAGTATTGCGACCGCAGCAGCGAGTGGCTCTCGCTTGTGGCGTTTGTTCGTGGGTTGCAATTGGGTTGACGCGGGCGCCCCACCCTCGCTCACTTGCCGCGGCGATGGTTCGAGACAACCGGTCGATTAGACGGGCAAGACTTCCGAGCGCTTGACCTGGCCGAGGGCGAAGCTGCTTTCGATCGAGGCGATGTTGTCCAGCCGCGTCAGCTTGTCCTTGATGAACCGCTCATAGGCCTCGAGGTCGCGCACCACGATGCGCATCAGGTAGTCCCGCTGGCCGGTCATCAGATAGCAGTCGACAACCTCCGGCCAGCGCAGCACCGCCTGGGAGAAGCGGTCGAGATCGTCCTCGCGTTGCCGCTCAAGCTTGATCGACGCGAAAGCGCTGATCGGCAAGCCGAGCTTCTTCTGGTCGAGGACCACGGTGTAACCTTTGATGACGCCGGCGCTCTCCAGGAGCCTCACGCGCCGGGCGCAAGGTGAAGGCGAAAGACCGACGGCTTCGGCAAGCTCGTTCATCGTCGCCTTGGCGTTCTTCTGCAGCGCGGCGATGATTTTGAGGTCGATTGCATCGAGCGTCGGATTTGGCACATTTCCCTCGTCTGGGCGCCATTATTGGCTGGATCAGCCAATATCGTTGATATGGGTGCATAAGAATAGCCACTTTTGAGAGGCCTACGCCGCTATCGTTGAGCCGCGATTTCACGGGAGCCGATGATGACGATCCTTTCCGAACTTGAACGCAAGGTTCTGTGGCTGGCTGTCTGGATGATCCATCATGCCAATCACGTTCGCGGGTCGGAGGACGGGCTCAAGGTCGGCGGCCATCAGGCGTCGTCGGCGTCCGCCTCGACCTTGATGACGGCGCTCTACTTCCAGATCCTCAGGCCTGAAGACCGCGTTGCCGTCAAGCCGCATGCCAGCCCGGTTTTTCATGCGATCCAGTATCTGTTCGGCAGGCAGACGCTTAAGCAGCTGCAGAACTTTCGCGGCTATCGCGGCGCGCAGTCCTACCCGTCACGAACCAAGGATGTCGACGATGTCGATTTCTCGACCGGGTCGGTCGGACTGGGCGTGGCGCAGACCCTGTTCTCCTCGCTGGTCCAGGACTATGTCAGGGCAAAAGGCTGGAATGCGGACCAGTCGGAAGGCCGGATGATCGCCCTTCTCGGCGACGCAGAGATGGATGAAGGCAATATCTTCGAGGCCCTTCTCGAAGGCTGGAAGCACGGCCTGCGCAACACCTGGTGGGTCGTCGACTACAACAGGCAGAGCCTGGATGCGGTGGTGCGCGAAGGCCTGTGGCAGCGCTTCGAAGCCATCTTTCGCAACTTCGGCTGGGATGTGGTGATCCTGAAACATGGGACATTGCAACAGGCGGCCTTCGAGGAAGAGGGCGGCGAAAAGCTGCGGTCCTGGATCGACGCATGCCCCAATCAGCTCTATTCCGCGCTCACCTTCCAGGGCGGCGCCGCATGGCGCCGGCGTCTTCTGGACGACCTTGGTGATCAGGGACCGGTCAGCCGCCTGATCGAGAAGCGCAGCGACGAAGACCTTGCCGCCTTGATGGCAAATCTCGGCGGCCATGATCTGGCGAGCATCATCGATGCCTTTGAGGAAGCGCGCGGGCATGATCGTCCGACCTGCTTCATCGCCTATACGATCAAAGGCTTCGGCCTGCCGCTGGCCGGCCACAAAGACAATCACGCCGGATTGATGACGCCGGCGCAGGTCGAGGCGCTGCGGCAAGGCATGGGTGTGCGCCAGGGACGTGAATGGGAGATGTTTGAGGGCCTTGCATACGATGAGGCCGCGATCCGGTCCTATCTGGCGTCGTCGCCTTTCGCGCAGGCAGCTAACCGCCGCCACAAAGCCCCGGCCGTGTCCGTGCCGGCGCAGATACCCTGGAGCGCACAAATCTCCATGTCGACACAGCAGGGTTTCGGCCTTTTGATGCACGAGATCGCGAAGTCAGACAGCGATTTTGCAAAGCGTGTCGTCACCACGTCTCCCGACGTCACAGTCTCGACCAATCTTGGCGCCTGGGTCAACAGGCGGGGTCTGTTCGCGCGCGGCGTCCATGCGGACGTTTTTCGTGAAGAACGCATTCCCTCGACCTTCAACTGGACGTTTTCGCCGTCGGGTCAGCATTTCGAACTGGGCATCTCGGAGATGAACCTCTTCACGATGCTGTCGGCGCTGGGTCTGTCGCACTCGCTTCACGGCGAGCGCCTGCTTCCGGTCGGAACGCTCTACGACCCTTTCATCGAGCGTGGCCTCGATGCGCTCAACTATGCCTGCTATCAGGATGCGCGCTTCATCCTGGCGGCGACGCCTTCCGGCGTGACGCTGGCGCCCGAGGGCGGAGCGCATCAGTCGATCGCCACGCCGCTGATCGGCATGGCGCAGGACGGCTTGGCGACATTCGAGCCGGCCTATGTCGACGAGCTGGCAGTCATCCTGCGTTGGGCATTCGACTACATGCAGCGCTCCGGCGAGGCCGAGCCTGACGACCATAGCTGGCTGCGCGATCAGACGGGAGGTTCGGTCTATCTCAGGCTCTCAACGCGATCGGTCGAACAACCGTCTCGACAGATGGAGGACCCGCTGGCGCGCGCCATCATCGACGGCGCCTACTGGTTGCGCAAACCCGGGCCGAATGCCGCTGTGGTGATCGCCTATTCGGGAGCGGTCGCGCCGGAGGCGGCCCAGGCGTTGGGGTTGATGGCCGGTGACCGGCGCGACGTCGGGCTTCTTGCCGTGACCTCGGCCGACCGGCTGAACGCCGGCTGGTCGGCCGCGGCGCGGGCGCGGCAGTATGGCCATCCGCGCGCCACCAGTCATGTCGAGCGCCTGCTGGCCGGCCTGCCGGCCTCATGCGCCATCGTGACGGTGTTGGACGGACATCCCGCAACGCTCGCCTGGCTGGGGTCGGTCCACGGCCACCGCACGCGCGCGCTCGGCGTCGAGCATTTCGGCCAGACCGGTACGATCGCGGATCTCTACCGGCACTACGGGATCGATGCGCAAGGTATCATGGCCGCGGCGCAATCTGTATCAGCCGGCCGGCCGCTGAGGCACCTTGGCTCGGCCGCCTGACGGTCCCCCAGCATCGCCTCGCGGCTGCTGGTGCGATCGAAGCCGTCAATACCGGAATTCCTTGAGGGCGGCTGCCGATCGTCGGCGCCATCTTCCGGCATGGCAAAATGGCCTGGGGGAGATGAAAATGGCTGAGGGCGGCGATCTCATGAGCCGTGAAGCGCTGCGGTTGGCGGTGGGAACAGCGACGGCGATGGCGCATCACGGCGAGCTCATCCAGGGCGTCTTCAAGGATGATGGCGGGCGCCTTCATCGCGGGCTCGTCACGCTGCCGATTGCCGGCTTGAGATCGGAGGCGCGCTTTGCCAGGGGAGACGGCGATGCGGTCGTTGTCCGCCCCGATCACAAGATCAAGGCGGCGGCAGCCGCGCGCCTCACGCTCGATTTCCTGAACGTCACGGGAAGCGGCGAGCTGACGCTTCAAAGCTCGATCCCCGTGGGGCACGGCTACGGCTCATCGACGGCTGACGTTGTCGCTTCCATTCGCGCTGTCGCCGCAGCCGTTAACGTCCAACTGCGGTCGTCGAGCATCGGGCGTCTGGCGGTTGCTGCCGAGCGCGCCAGCGACGCGATCGCATTCGATGAGCACGCAGTGCTTTTCGCGCAACGCGAAGGCACGGTGATCGAAAATTTCGGAGGCTCCTTGCCGCCGTTGCTCCTGGTCGGGTTCAAGGCAAATGGCGGTCTTCCGGTCGCCACATTGCAGCTGCCGCCCGCACGCTACGACAGTGCCGAAATCCAGGAATTCGGCGTGCTGCGGGCGCTGGTGGCGCGGGCGGTCCGCCTTCAGGATCCTTATCTTCTCGGACGTGCCGCCTCAGCCAGCGCGGTGATCAGTCAACGGCACTTGCCGAAACAGGGCTTCGGGGAGATCGCCGAAATCGCCCGGCGCGCCGGAGCGTGCGGGGTGCAAGTCGCCCATAGCGGTTCGTTGTTCGGTCTGATTTTCGATCTCTTCACCCCGAACCTGAAGCGGCGGGCGGCTCTGGTCGCCCAGCAGATACGGCGTGCCGGTTTCAAGGATGTCGAGGTCCATCTGGTCAATGCAGAGGGCTGGACAGCATGACCTACGACGTGGACTATTTCAGGGACCTTGAGACCCCGCGCCTTGCGCGCCTGGCGCCAAATCTGGTGGCCGCGGCGTTTCCGCTGATGAAGCTGATGCCGGCCCGCTACATTCTGGATCGCGCAGCGTCGGATGGCGAACTGAAGGCAGGCTCCCACATTGTCGAGACGACGTCGGGCACGTTCGGCATGGCGGTGGCGCTGCTGGCGGCGGCGCGTGATTACCGCCTGACCCTCGTTTCCGCTTCAACGCTGATCGATGCCAAATACAAAGCCCGCCTGGAGCGCATCGGCGCCACGGTCATCGCCCTTGACGATCCGCGCGGAGACGGCAACCAGCCTGGCAGGCTGGAGCGCCTCCAGGAAATCCTGGCTAAGGAGCCGGATGGCTTCTGGACCCGCCAATACGACAGTGCGGGCAACTGGCTTGCCTATGCGCGGCTGACCGAACTTTTCATCCGGGCAATGGGCAAGGTTGACTGTCTGGTCGGCTGCGTCGGCACGGGCGGCTCGCTATGCGGCACCGCCTCGTTTTTGCGAACGGTCTTTCCGCATCTGACGGTGTTTGCCGTCGATACCCATCGCAGCATCCTTTTCGGCCAACCGGTCGGCAAGCGCATGCTGCGTGGCTTGGGCAACAGCGTGCTGCCGAAAAACGTCAGGCATGAGCTTGTCGACGAGATCCATTGGGTTGGCGCCTACCCGGCGTATAAGAGCGCGCACCGTTTGCTGCGCCAGCACGGCCTCTTCATGGGGCCGACCAGCGGCGCCGCCGCGTTGGTGGCGCAATGGATTGCAGCGACCCTTCCGGATGCGCAAGTGGCGGTCATCATGCCTGATGAAGGCCATCGCCATGCCGAGACTGTCTACAATGATAACTGGCTCGCGGCTCTGCCTGGCTGGCCCTGCAAGGAACTGTCCGAGCCAAGGACGCTGACGACCATCGCACCGGCCGCGGAGACACAATGGACGCGCTTTCTTTGGCTGCGTCGCAGTCTCGACGATGTGCTGAAAACGCGCGAAGCAAGCGACGTGCCACCGGCTGTTGGCGCTGCGGAGAATCTATGAAGCGAGATCCAGTCCGCCTTTGTCGAGCCAGCGCCAGGCATCGTCCGTCGTCTGGAAGACGTGGTCGTGTTCGTTCGATCCGGCGGACCGATCGAGATCCTTGAGACCGCTGGCTGTCACGACGGCCACGACACGGTCTGAGGCCGCGATGACACCTTGTTCCTTCAATGTCGATATCGCCATCAGCGGCGTGACCGACGCCAGTTCGGCAAAGATCCCTTCGTCCCGTGCAAGGCGCTCCTGCATCGCGATCAGGCCGTGATTGCTGACGGGGACGGCGTGCCCGCCGGATTCGCGCAGCGCCTTCAGAGCCTGAAAGGTGCTGCGTGGCGTGCCGATCGATACGGCCAGGCTGTCGAAGAGCATCTTGCGTTCACTCAAGGCATCGGCGCCACTGGCAAGAGCGTGCGCCAGCGACCCATGCACCTCCGCTGCGACGAGCCGAGGCAAGCGCGCGATCGATCCTGCTGCGAACAGCTCGCAAAAGCCGGCCCACACGCCGGACAAGGCGTCGCCATAGCAGACCGGCAGGACGCACCAGTCTGGCGCCGTGCCACTCGATTGCTCGACGATCTCATAGGCGATCGTCTTATAGCCCTCGATGCCGAGTGGATGGCTGCCGACGACCGGACCGTGATAGGGCGAGGCGATGAACCAGTCGTAACGAGCAGCCGCCTGTTCAAGCAGCGACCAACGGTCCATTTTGCTGACCAGCGGCAGGACCGTCGCGCCATACTTTCGGATCTGCGCCAGCATCGCGCCGGACGACCCCGCGAAAGTGGTGACGACGCATTTGAGACCCGCTCGAGCGGCGTAGGCCGCCAGCGAAGCGCCGGCGTTTCCCGATGAGGCGGTCGCGACGATCTTCGCGCCACGTGCGCGCGCCACGCTGACCGCGATCGTCGAGAAGCGGTCCTTGTGCGACCAGGTCGGGTTTCGGCCTTCGTCCTTAATTGCAAGATCCGGCACGCCGAGAAACGCCCCGATGCGCGGCGCGGCAAGCAAAGGTGTCAGCCCCTCGCCGAGGCTCACCGCCTCCGCTTCCGTGCAAGGCAGCATATGCGCAAATCGCCACAGCGAGCGCGAGCTGGTGGCGCCGTCAAAGGGATGGAGGTGGGGGGCTGCATAGACGGGCGCAAGATTTGCGGGCGCGGTGTCTTGGCACCGCGCGCAGCCTTTGGAGTCGATGGTGACATCGGCAGGGTGGGAAGCACCACATCGGATGCAGAGGAACTCCAGGACCCGGCTTGTGTCCGGTCGGTTTAGCTCGCCTGAGAGATGCGCGGACATGTTGTGCGCGAGGTCGCGAATCGGCCGGCTCGCCATGGCTATTCCTTATTCAGGAAACGATGAATTCGCTTGTTGTTTCAACAGCCCGCGGCGCGGCTGTCAATGCGGAATGTGCACTATAGTGTGTCGCACCATAGTGCGCGTCGTAGCATCCGTTGTTGGATGAAACTTCGCGGCGTTTTTGGGCTGAACGTGCAGCGGCTTCGCAGAGAGCGAAAACTCTCTCAGGAGCAGTTGTCTTTCGTTTCGGGCCGCACGCGCGCCTATATCAGCAGCGTCGAGGCAGGGCGGCGCAACGCCACGCTGGACACAGTCGAAATTTTGGCCAAGGCGTTGAATGTCGAGCCACAAGAGTTGGTTTCAGCAAGCCCGGCAAGCAAGCGAGCTATTCGGGTGACGAAGCAGGCGACACCAAAGTCGAACGATTGAAGCCAGACTTCCAAAATGGGGTGCTGTCCTGATTTTCACTTTATCCCGTCTTTGTGGCACCTGATTGACTCCTCTAGTGTACATTCGATGCACGCCCCATTGAAGGTGGCGCCTAGACAGCCATAGGTTGTTCTGCGGGGTAGGGCCTGACTGTGGTTGAGGTCTGCCGATGGAGAACCAAACTGTTGTCGATCTTTTTGGAGCGATCACGAAGATCGACACTGCGCGGTCGGCCGAAGCAATCCTTCACGAGTTCCGCTTGGCCATGGAACGCTACGGACTGCGCAATTTTCTGATCACCGGACTGCCTGTGCCGCACGGTACCGACTGGCAGCGTGAGATTCTTGCTGATGGCTGGTCTCCTGAATGGCATCATCGCTATGTCAGCGAGGAGTATTTTTTGCACGATCCTTGTGTCGCCCAGTGCCGGCACTCGCCAGAGCCTTTCCGATGGGCCGAGCTGCCGGTCGCAAGGCTGGTTGCACGCGCGAAGCTGGTCATGGACGAGGCGGCCGAGTTCGGGATGAAAGAAGGTATCTGCGTCCCAATTCATGTCCCATTGGCCGGGCCAGGGGTCGTCACGATGGCGAGTGACCGGATGGACGTACCGCCAAGCGCCATGCCCCTTATCGAAACGCTTTGCGTGCATACTTTTCGGAGCCTCTCAGGGCTGGGAACACCCGGCGATGGTTATGAGCCCACGCCCTTGACCGCGCGTGAGCGCGAACTCCTGGAGTGGAGCGCGCAAGGCAAATCCACCGATGACATCGCTTGTATCCTCGGCGTTACCAGGAACACGGTTGAGAGCCATCAGCGCAACATCCGAGCAAAGCTCGATGCGATCAATGTCGCGCATGCCATCGTCAAGGCGCTGCGACGGCAGGAAATCCAGATTTAGCAATACCTGAATACCGTCATACGTGCGGCAAATCCGTTTTCCTACGACCCTCCGCCTGGAGGCGTCATGGTTCGTATACATCTGGTCACTTGGGACAACAGGAAGCACTACAGGAAAGTCCTGGAGCGCTACTTTCGGATACGCTACGAGATTTATGTCAAGCAAAGGCGATGGCGCGCCGTCGCACGGCCTATCAACATCGAGATCGACGCCTTCGACAACGAGCATACGCTTTACGTTCTGGCGCTTGACACCAACGGCAAGATCGTAGGCGGCTCCCGTCTTGTCCCGACGCTGGAGCCGCATCTCATGAGCGAGGTGTTCCCGGGTCTCGCCGGCGGCACGCCTCCGAGAGCAGCTGAAATCTTCGAATGGACGCGTTTCTTCGTCGTTCCATCGCTGCGCATGCAAAGCGCCCCGTCGCCCTTCGCCGGCTTCGTTCTTTGCGGTCTGCTCGAGACCGCACAGAGCCTGGGGATTCGACAGATCAGCGTGGTATGCGAAACATTCTGGCCAAAACGGCTGCGCGCGCTTGGCTGGACGCTGATCGAACTCGGCGAAGCTCTGGAACATCCCGATGGCGACATCATCGCGCTGTTGATCGATGTCACGCCCGAGGCTGTCGAACAGACGCGCCGCGCTTACGGCATCAGCGGCGTCATACTTGCCGACAACATCTAGGCTCATAAGAGGGACTTGCGGAAAGCCAGCGAGGCGTCGATCGTCATGGCATATTGTCATCGCGCCCATTAGCGCGGTAGTCAGCCATATGATGTGTCGAACCCGGTTGATGGACTCATGAAGCCGCTGGTCCTGATCTCCTCGACGGACCCGGATTTTTTCCTGGTCTTCGGGCACATACTGTCGGTAGCTGGCTTCGAAATACGGCTGATCACGGGAGAACGGGAAATCGCACGCGCGATCGAGGCGGCAGCCCCGCTTGCCGTGATCATGGACTGCCATCCAGGCGACCGTGCCGTGGTCAAACAGTGCATCTGGTTGAAGTCTGGCGCCGCAACGAAAGGGACACCGGTCGTGAGCCTGGTCGCCCCGCGTTCCGGCAAGCTGCATCTGGACTTGATCAAGGCTGGGGTCGACGAGATATTTTCCCGGCCGTTCGCCCCCGAACAGCTTCTGGCCTGGCTGCATGGCAAAGCGGGCCTTGCCAAGCCATCGCGCGAAACGGACTCGGGTGAGCTGGTGCAGGGCGATTTCCGGCTGGAGCGGCAGACCCACCGGGCATTCTTCAGGCAAAAAGAAGTCGTGATGCCACCGATCGAGTTCAAGCTTTTGCGCAGCCTTTTGGCGCAACCCGGCAAAGTCTTCAGCCGCGAGGAACTGGTCGCGACCGCGTGGCCTGAACATGCCGCCGCAACCGACGTGCGGGGCGTCGACGTTCATATCGCCAGGCTGCGCAAAAGGCTTCGGACGTCCGTGGGAAGCGATGTGATCCGGACGGTCCGCTCGGTTGGCTACGCATTCGCGCCGGACTGGTGACGCGCTCGGCGTCTCCGACGCCGGCACTCGTGCGCCCCGATTGCCGGCACGCAGCGTCCGGACACATCCGCTCAATGGATCAGGATGGTATCCAGAAACAACCGGGCGCGTGGGTGAGCGGCTGTTGAGAAAAAGTCTTTCGACGAGGCATGCTCGACGATGCGGCCTTCGTCCATGAAAACGATCTCGTCGGCGACTTCGCGTGCGAAACCCATTTCATGCGTCACGCAAACCATGGTCATGCCGGCTTTTGCGAGCGCGACCATGACGTCGAGGACTTCCTTGATCATTTCCGGGTCGAGCGCCGAAGTGGGTTCGTCGAACAGCATGATGCGGGGATTGAGGCAAAGCGCGCGCGCGATCGCCACCCGTTGTTGTTGACCGCCCGAGAGCTGAGCCGGGTAGGCCTGCGCTTTTTCGGGGATGCGCACCGCTGTCAGATGTTGCATGGCGATCTCTTCGGCCTCCCGTGCCGGTTTCAGAAGAACCCGGCGCAGCGCCAGCGTGCAGTTGGCGAGCACGGTGAGATGCGGAAAGAGGTTGAAACTCTGAAACACCATGCCCGTCTGCCGGCGCGCCTTGGTGGTATCGCGACCATCTTTGTCCAGAGTTGCCGTTTCGAACTGAATCATTCCCTCTTGGAAAGGCTCGAGACCGTTGATGCAGCGGATCAAGGTTGACTTGCCGGAGCCGGAGGGTCCGCAAACGACGATGCGTGCGCCAGCTCGTACCGAAAGATCGATGTCTTTCAAAACGTGGAGGGCGCCGAACCACTTGTTGAGGCCGTCGATCCGGACATGAGGGATGGATTGGACGGCCAGGATTGGATGTGGGGCTTGAGCGAGCATCAGCGGCGTCCAACTGCAAGCAGGCGCTGCTCGATGCGCTTCACACCATAAGCAATGAGCAGCGCCAAGGCGAGAAACACAATGCCGGCAACGGTCAGCGGCTCTGCGTATCGATAGGTCTCGGAAGCGATATCAAAGGCCCGTCCGAGCATTTCGGGCACGGCCAGGATTGCGAGATAGGGCGTCGCCTTGAGGATCGAAACGAGATAGTTGCCCAATGGTGCGGCGACGTTGCGCAACATTTGCGGCGCGATGACGAAAACGACCGTGTCGCGGCGGGTGAGCGACAAGGCCCTGGCCGCTTCCTGCTGGCCTTTCGGGATCGCGTCGATGCCGGCTTTGAACACCTCCGCCAGATAGCCGCTGTAGTACAGGCTCAGCCCCAGTATGCCGACCGCCATGGCGCCAAGCCGGATGCCGTAGAAGGGCAGGACGAAATACAGGAAATAGAGCCAAGCCAGAACCGGTGTCGAGCGGATGAAGTCGATCAGGAAGCGGACGGCGAGGCCAGTCACTCCGCCCCCGCGGCGGATCATTTCGAAAATGAAGCCAAGCGCCGAAGCACCGAGGCAACTCAAGACCGTTGCGAGCAGGGTCGTTCCGATCGCCCCGATGATCATCGGGACGGTCGATAGTGCGAAATCGACGTTAAATCCCACGCGGCGCTCCCCTTTCAGGGTTGACCCGCGCCTCGAGCCAGCGGCCGGCAAGTGCGATCGGGTAACAGACAACGAAGAAGGCCAGCAGCAACGCCGAATAGATCGCGACGGGGTCGTAGTTGGTCTGCGCGATTTCCTTGGCTCGGAAGGTCATGTCGGTCAAAGTGACCAACGAGACGAGGGAAGTCGCCTTAACGAGCTGGATAAGGTTGTTGACGAAGGTCGGGCTCATCGCGACCAGCGCCTGCGGCAGCTCGATCAGGAGCAGGATCGCCGGGCGCGAGAGGCCGAGCGCCATGCCCGCCTCGCGTTGGCCGGCGGGAAGAGACTGGAGCCCGGCACGAACCGCCTGGCTGGCATAGCCGCCCGTGTTGAGACCGAGCACCAGTGCACTAACGGTCAGCGCCGACAGAGCGACCCCCATCACAGGCAGCACGTAATAAAAAAAGAAGAGCAGGATGACGACCGCGGAGCTGCGCCAGAATTCAATTACGGCGGTAACCAGAAAGCGGGTCATGCCGGTGGTCAGAAACTGTGCGACGCCGAAGACAAGCGCAAAGGGGACGGCAAAGATCAGGCCATAGGCCGTGACCTCTGCGGTAATACCCACCCCCTGCATTATGCCAAGCCAGATGTCGAGCATGCTCACGAGGCACCACGGCTTTTTTCTGAGGCGGGCGTCCACGGTCTCATTTCGGCGCATTTGAGGAAGGCGTCTCTGCCCTGGAAAATCGCGTCCTCCGGATCCGATCTCATGGCAATCCTTCGCACCGTGAAAAGGACGATCGCCCTCTACGGATGATCGATGCCGTCTCATAAACCCGGTGAGAATCGTCTGTCAATAAACATGTACAAATTATTGCGTAAATACATATGTTGCAAAGTAGGACGGGCTCGCCGGGCTGGCCGAAGCGTGGCGGGCTTCGGCGCCGCCGTTGGCAGGTGATTGCACGCTACGCTACGACGGCGGCTGAAACCCGTTGAATCGGACTGCCGCAGGCCTCTTTTGATCATCCCCGACCGGGCGTCGTTGAACGTGTTCCCGGCCCGAACGGGGACAGGATGGCCAATTCGCACAACGATACCGAAGGACGCGCGCGCAGCTCGCGTATGCTGCGCACCGCGCTCGGACCCGCCATCGCCCGGTTTCTCGACGACCCCGCCATCGTCGAGGTAATGCTCAACCCGGACGGCCGCATCTGGGTCGACCGGCTCTCGGACGGTTTGGCCGACACGGGGGAAATGCTGGCGCCCGCCGCCGGCGAGCGCATTGTGCGTCTGGTCGCCCATCATGTCGGCGCTGAGATCCATTCCCGTTCCCCGCGCGTCTCGGCCGAGTTGCCGCAAACCGGCGAGCGTTTCGAGGGCTTGTTGCCGCCCGTCGTCGCCGCGCCAGCCTTCGCGATCCGCAAGCCCGCCGTCGCCGTGTTCACGCTCGAAGACTACGTCGCGGCGGGCACCATGTCGGCTGGCCAGGCCGCGATATTGCGGGCCGCGGTTGCTGGCCGCGTGAACATTCTCGTCGCCGGCGGCACGTCGACGGGCAAGACGACGCTCACCAACGCGCTGCTCGCCGAAGTGGCAAAGGGAATGGATCGGGTCGTCATCATCGAGGACACTCGCGAATTGCAATGCGCCGCGCCCAACCTCGTCGCGATGCGCACCAAGGATGGCGTCGCCACGCTCTCCGACCTGGTTCGATCCTCGCTGCGCTTGCGGCCCGATCGCATTCCCATCGGCGAGGTGCGCGGCGCCGAAGCGTTGGACCTTCTGAAGGCCTGGGGGACCGGGCATCCGGGCGGAATCGGCACCCTTCATGCCGGCTCCGGTATCGGCGCCCTGCGCCGCCTTGAGCAGCTTATCCAGGAGGCTGTCGTCACCGTGCCGCGTGCGCTGATCGCCGACACGATCGGCCTTGTCGCCGTGCTTGCCGGGCGCGGCGCCGCGCGTCGGCTTGTCGAGCTGGTCACGGTCGAGGGTCTTGGCCGCGACGGCGACTATCACATTGCTGAAGCCACCCCGATCAACACAGGAGAAAGCTCATGATCCGCCTGCTTTCGCGCTGCCGCGCCAGCCTGGCCGCGGCCAGCGCCGCCATTGGCTTCGATCTCATGGTCGTCCCGTTCGCCCATGCCTCGGGCTCATCGATGCCATGGGAACAGCCGCTCGAAAAGATCCTGCAGTCGGTCGAGGGACCGGTCTCCAAGATCATGGCCGTCATCCTCATCATCGTCACCGGACTAACGCTGGCCTTCGGAGACAGTTCGGGCGGTTTCAGGCGGCTCATCCAGATCGTTTTTGGTCTCTCGATCGCCTTTGCGGCGTCGAGCTTCTTCCTGTCGTTCTTCTCCTTCGGTGGCGGGGCGTTGATCTGATGACGACCGTTCTCGAACAACTCGACGCGGTGCCGGGGTGGACGGTGCCTGTCCATCGAGCGCTGACCGAGCAGATCCTGCTCGGCGGCGCGCCGCGCGCAATCGCGATCCTGAACGGCACGCTTGCGGGCGCCGTCGGTCTTGGGCTGCGGCTCTGGCTGGTCGGCCTGCTCATCTGGGCAATCGGGCATGCTACGGCGGTTTGGTCCGTCAGGCGCGATCCGCTCTTTTTCGAGGTTGGACGCAGGCACCTGCGGCTGCCTGGGCATTTGTCGGTTTGAGGGCGCCGCGATGATGGGCCTTTACGAATACCGCCGGACCGCTGCTCGACTTGCCGACTATCTGCCTTGGGTCGCTCTCGTCGCGCCCGGTGTCGTGCTCAACAAAGATGGCAGCGTTCAGCGCACCGCCAGCTTTCGCGGGCCCGATCTCGACTCCGCCGTCGCGGCGGAACTTGTCGCCGTGGCATCGCGCATCAACAATGCCTTTCGTCGTCTCGGCTCGGGCTGGTGCATCTTCGTTGAAGCGCAGCGGCACGAAGCCGCCTCCTATCCCCAGAGCCAATTTCCCGATCCGGCCTCCCGCCTGCTCGATGCCGAGCGCAAAGCCGACTTCGACGAGGCGGGGGTTCATTTCGTATCGAGCTACTTTCTCACATTCCTGTTCCTGCCACCGTCGCAAGACGCCACGCGCGCCGAGGGGTGGCTTTATGAGGGGCGCGACCCGTCGGACGCAGATCCGGGCGAGATCGTACGCGCCTTTGTCGACCGGACAGAGCGCGTGCTGGCCCTGCTCGACGGGTTCATGCCGGAATGCCACTGGCTCGACGACGGCGAAACGCTCACCTACCTGCATTCGACGATTTCGACCAAACGCCATAAGGTGCGCGTCCCCGAGACGCCGATCTATCTCGATGCCCTGTTGGCCGATGAACCGCTCGCTGGCGGACTCGAGCCGCGGCTTGGCGACAAGCATCTTCGCGTGCTCTCGATTGTTGGCTTCCCGACCGCCACGACGCCCGGCCTGCTCGATGACCTCAATCGGCTGGCCTTCCCCTACCGCTGGTCGACCCGCGCGATCCTGCTCCACAAGGTCGATGCCGTCCGCCTGTTGACCAGGATAAGGCGGCAATGGTTTGCCAAGCGAAAGAGCATCGCCTCAATCCTGAAGGAGGTGATGACCAACGAAGCGTCAGCCCTCCTCGACACCGACGCCGCCAACAAGGCCGCCGACGCCGACACCGCGCTGCAGGAACTCGGCGCCGACATGGCGGGCGTGGCCTATGTCACCGCGACCGTCGCCATATGGGATTGCGACCCCCGGGTCGCCGACGAGAAATTACGGCTTGTCGAGAAGGTCATCCAGGGCCGCGACTTCACGGTGATTGCCGAGACCGTCAACGCCGTCGACGCCTGGCTCGGTTCCTTGCCAGGGCACGCCTACGCCAATGTCCGTCAGCCACCCATCTCAACGCTCAATCTCGCCCACATGATGCCGCTGTCTGCCGTGTGGGCGGGGCCGGAACGGGACGAACATCTGGTCAGTCCTCCCTTGCTTTACGGCAAGACCGAAGGCTCGACCCCATTCCGGTTGGTTCTTCATGTCGGCGATGTAGGCCATACGCTGGTCGTCGGCCCCACTGGCGCCGGCAAGTCGGTGCTGCTCGCGCTGATGGCACTGCAGTTCTGCCGCTACAGCAACGCTCAGATCTTCGCCTTCGATTTCGGCGGCTCTATCCGCGCCGCTGCGCTCGCCATGGGTGGCGACTGGCACGATCTTGGGGGGCACCTCACCGAAGGCGTGGACGCCTCCGTTTCGCTGCAGCCGCTCGCCCGGGTGCATGACACATACGAGCGCGCCTGGGCGGCTGACTGGATTGCCGCGATCCTGATGCGCGAGGGCATCCGGATCACCCCGGACGCAAAGGAGCATATCTGGGCAGCGCTGACGTCGCTTGCCTCGGCTCCCGTCGAGGAGCGCACCATCACCGGGCTCAGTGTGCTCTTGCAAGCCAATGACCTGAAACAGGCATTGCACCCATACTGTGTCGGAGGCGCTCATGGCCGATTGCTCGACGCCGAGGCCGAACACCTCGGCCAGGCATCCGTGCAGGCGTTCGAGACCGAAGGACTGGTGGGCACACAAGCAGCGCCGGCTGTCTTGTCCTATCTGTTCCATCGCATCGGCGATCGGCTCGACGGGCGTCCAACGCTGCTCATCATCGACGAAGGCTGGCTTGCCCTCGATGACGAGGGGTTTGCCGGGCAGTTGCGCGAGTGGCTGAAGACGCTGCGCAAGAAGAACGCCAGCGTCGTCTTCGCCACCCAGTCACTTGCCGATATCGACAATTCGGCCATCGCGCCGGCGATCATCGAAAGCTGTCCAACCCGGCTGCTGTTGCCCAATGAGCGTGCGGTTGAGCCGCAGATTACCGCCATCTATCGACGCTTCGGCCTGAACGACCGCCAGATCGAAATCTTGGCACGAGCGACACCCAAGCGCGATTACTACTGCCAGTCCCGTCGCGGCAACCGTCTCTTCGAGCTCGGCCTGTCCGAGGTCGGGCTGGCACTTTGCGCCGCCTCCTCGAAGAGCGATCAGGCCCTGATCGACAACATCATCGCCGAGTATGGCCGCGATGGCTTCCTGGCGGCTTGGCTGCATGCCCGTGACGTCGGCTGGGCCGCCGATCTCATTGTCAATCTCACCGTCTCTGAACCTGGAAAGGATCCCAAACCATGACTGCTCGCCAAAGCCGTCCGCGCGCCCTTCTCATGATCACGGCGATGCTCGCCGGGCCGGTCGCGATCTCGCCGATGATGACTGCCCCAGCTTATGCCTTGATTGTGTTTGATCCATCGAACTATTCCCAGAATGTTCTGACCGCTGCGCGTTCGCTGCAGCAGATCACAAACCAGATCACCTCGCTTCAGAACCAGGCCCAGATGCTGATCAACCAGGCGCGCAACCTGGCCAGCCTGCCTCTGTCCTCGCTGCAGCAACTGCAACAGTCGGTGCAACGCACGCAACAGCTTCTCGGGCAGGCACGAAACATCGCCTTCGACGTCCAGCAGGTCGACAAGGCCTTTGCGCAGCAATATGGCAGCGTCTCGCTTTCTGCGTCCGACCAGCAGCTCGTCACGGACGCGCGCTCGCGCTGGCAAAACACGGTGGGCGGCCTTCAGGACGCCATGCGCGTCCAGGCGGGCGCCGTTGGAAACATCGAGACCGGCCGCGCGCAGATGACGGCGCTGGTCGGCGCCAGCCAGTCCGCGACCGGAGCGCTGCAGGCGACGCAAGCTGGCAATCAGCTTCTTGCGCTCCAGGGCCAGCAGCTCGCGGACCTGACCGCTGTTGTCGCCGCCAACGGCCGCGCCCAGGCCCTGACCGAGGCCGAGCGTGCCGCCGCGGTCAACCAGGGCCGCGAGCAACGCCGCCGTTTCCTGGCGCCTGGCCCCGGCTACCAGGCCGGCCCGGTCCAGATGTTCAACCGCTGAGGTCGAAGATCATGGACGGCAAAACGCTTGCTCGCACGGCGGCTGTCATCTTTGTCGCGGCCGCCGTCACGGCAGCCGCGCTCGGTATGAGCCGGAAGGAAAACAACCCGGCGGGCAAAGGCGCGCACACAAGCGCAGGCTTGATGCCGAACCTGCTTCGCGACGGCCTGCGCCGCTGCCAGGTCCTCGGCGAGGCTGCCCTGCGTGACGATGGATGCGCGCGGCTGTGGGCCGCACAGCGCGATCGCTTCCTCGGCCTGAAACAGCCATCGGGGCGTTCGATTGTCGAGCCGGACGCGCCAGATGCTGCCCTGCACGAGGCCCCTTAGATATGGGCAATACCGGTGTCATCGACCAATTCCTGGCCACTTTCACCCGCTATATCGACAGCGGTTTCGGCCTGCTTGGCGGCGAGGTCGCCTTCGTCGCCACCACACTGATCGTCATCGACGTGACGCTCGCCGCGCTCTTCTGGAGCTGGGGCGCTGATGACGACATTCTTGCGCGGCTCGTCAAGAAGACGCTCTTCGTCGGTGTCTTCGCCTATCTCATATCCAACTGGAACGGTCTCGCTCAAATCGTCTTTGAGAGTTTTTCCGGTCTTGGCCTGAAGGCGAGTGGAACCGGTTTCTCGGCGCAGGACCTGCTGCACCCCGGCAAGGTGGCGCAAACCGGCCTCGATGCGGGACGACCATTGCTTGAGGCGATCTCCGGTTTGATGGGCTACGTCTCCTTCTTTGAAAACTTCATCCAGATCGTCTGCCTTCTGTTTGCCTGGTCGCTGGTCTTGCTCGCCTTCTTCATCTTGGCGGTGCAGCTCTTCGTAACGCTGATCGAATTCAAGCTGTCGACGCTGGCCGGCTTTGTGCTGATCCCCTTTGGCCTCTTCGGCAAGACAGCCTTCATGGCCGAACGCGTGCTTGGCAATGTCATCTCATCGGGCATCAAGGTGCTGGTGCTGGCCGTCGTCATCGGCATTGGCTCGACGCTGTTCGGCGAGTTCACTCAAGGGTTCGGCGGCGAAAACCCCACCATCGACCAGGCTATGGCAATTGTGCTGGCTGCATTGTCACTTCTTGGTCTCGGCATCTTCGGCCCGGGCATTGCCAACGGCCTCGTCTCTGGCGGACCGCAACTCGGCGCGGGTGCCGCCGTCGGTACAGGGCTGGCCGCAGGCGGCATGGTGCTTGCCACCGGCGGCGCCGCAAGCCTCGCGGTCAGCGGCGGCTCGGCGGCTTTCTCCGCAGGCAGCTCCATTGCGCGTGGCGGCTCGATTGCAGGCGCCTCGGGCGGCACCGCAGCTGCCGCCTCCGCCCTGGGCGGCGGCGTTGGGAGCGGCGGTGTTTCGCAGAATGGCTCGCCGCTCAGGCGCGCCGCCGCGCGTGCCCATGAATCCGTGCAATCGACCTTCTCCGCTAGCCCACGGTCCGCCGACACGCAGCTCGGGGACACCGCGACAGCGGGGACGGCCGGGCGCAATGCCGAACGCGCAAGCGACGCTTCCGTCTCCCGCGCGACCGGCCCGGGCGAAGTGGCACAAAATACACCCGACTGGGCCAAGCGCATGCAGCGGTCCCAGCGCCTGTCGCACGGGGTACAGACCGCTGCCCACGCAGTCCGCGCTGGCGACGCCCATGGCAGCGGCAGTTCCGTTTCTCTCTCCGAAGGCAAATGACCCATGAACATCTTTCGACGGCCCGCCACCCACTACGGCAAGGCACCTCAGCCCGAGACTCCGTACCAGAAGGCAGCGCAGGTCTGGGACGAGCGCATCGGCTCTGCTCGCGTGCAGGCCAGAAACTGGCGCTTGATGGCCTTCGGGTCGTTGATCCTGTCGGCCGGCCTGGCCGCCACGCTCGTTTCGCAGTCACTGCGAGGGACCGTGGTCCCTTGGGTCGTACAGGTTGACACGCTCGGACAGGCGCAGGCACTCGCGCCCGCCACCGCGGACTATAGGCCAACCGACCCGCAAATTGCGTGGCATCTCGCCCGTTTCATCGAGCAGGTCCGCTCCATCCCGGCCGATCCGATCGTCGTGCGCCAGAACTGGATGCGCGCCTATGAATGGACCACCGACGGGGGTGCCGCGGCACTCAACGACCATGCCCGTGTCAACGACCCCTTCTCCAAGGTGGGCAAGCAGCAGGTCTCCGTCGATGTCTCGTCCGTCATTCGTGCCTCGGCGGACTCCTTTCGCGTCGCCTGGACCGAGCGTCACTACGAAAACGGCCAGCTCTCCACCACCGAGCGATGGACAGCCATTTTGACAACCGTGATCCAGCCGCCACGCGACGCTGAGCGGCTGCGGGCAAATCCGCTTGGGATCTACGTCAACGCCATAAACTGGTCGCGGGAGATGAGCCAATGAACCAGCCATTCGGTGTCATCGCCACTCCGGCTCTGAGGAGGTCGGCGCTTGCCGCGGCGTTGTTGTCGGGCTCCCTGCTTGCCGGTTGCGCCACACCGCAGAAACCACCTCAGATCTCCTATGACGCGTCCGTGCCGCCTTTGCCCGCCGCTCCGGTGGCCGCACTCGATGAGAGGCCCAAACCGCTGCACGTTCCACCAGGGTGGGTCCCGGCCCGCGGCGGTGTCGCCGGCAGCACGCCGGTGGCGCGCGTCGAGAACGCCAATGCGGCGGCGCGGGTCCAGCCGCGTCGTGAGGGCTATTACAACGCCATTCAGATTTATCCTTGGAGTGAAGGTGCCCTCTATCAGGTCTATGCCGCTCCAGGACAGATAACGGATATTGCGCTTGAGCCTGGCGAAAGCCTGACCGGCGAAGGTCCAATCGCGGCGGGCGATACCGCGCGCTGGATCATCGGTGACACCGAAAGCGGAACGGGCGTCACCAGGCGCGTCCATGTGCTGGTCAAGCCTTCGCGCTCGGACATCAACACCAATCTCGTCATCACCACCGACCGGCGCAGCTACATGATCGAGCTGCAATCGGGCGAGAAGCCGTACATGCCCGCCGTGTCATGGGCCTATCCCGCGCCGCCGGCCGGACAAGCGCGTGCGATCCCCGCGACACCTGTGATTCCCGTCATCACCGCACGCAACTACCGCTATGGCCTCGCTGGCGACGCGCCGCCCTGGAGGCCCGTCGGCGTCTATGACGACGGCAGGCGGGCCTATGTCGAGTTTCCAGGCGGAATCGTGCAAGGCGAGATGCCGCCCATCTTCGTCATCGGCCCGGACGGCGAGGCCCAGATTGCCAACAGCCGAGTCTACCAGAACACCCTGATCGTCGACCGTCTCTTTGGCGCGGCGGAACTGCGGCTTGGCAGTGGCAAGCGGCAACAGACCGTCAGGATCGTTCGCACCGATGCCACGAAGAGAGGTCTGTGGATGTCAGGCAGCAACGCGGCGCGGAATGCAAAGAACGCCTTTCGTCAAAGGGGAGGGGAGCAATCATGAGCGAGAACGCAACCCCGGCTGCCCCCATGCAGCTTCGCGCCGATCCGCCGCGCGTCACGCGGCTGTCGCGCAAGGTGCTCGCCGGTATCGGCTTATGTGCATCGCTTGGCGTCGGCGGCGCGCTGATCTACGCGCTTCGGACGAGTGAAGCCAGCAGGCATGGCGACGAGCTCTACTCGACGTCCAACAGGCAGCCCGCTGACGGACTGGCCACCCTGCCGCGCGATTACACTGGTCCCGTTCTGGGGCCGCCGCTGCCCGGCGATCTCGGCCGGCCGATCCTAGACGCCCAGAACAAGGGACAGCCCGTCGTGCCGCCGATCATGGCGACACCAATGGTTGATGAGCCAGAACAGCGCCGGCGAGCCGAAGAGGAGGCGGCCCGAACCTCGCGTGTCTTCTTCCAGACGGGGCAATCAACGGCGGCGATGGTCGAGACCCCGACCGCAGGAACTTCTCCTCCGACTCTTGGCGGCGCCGAACTTGCCGGTCAGATCGGCCAGTCGACCACGCAAGATCGTCAACTTGGCTTTCTGAATGCGGCCACTGATCGGCGCACCGTGGCGCCGGATCGCGTCACGCCGCCGGCGTCGCCCTACGTGCTCCAGGCAGGGGCTGTCATCCCGGCGGCCCTCATCACCGGTATCCGTTCCGATCTGCCCGGTCAGATCACCGCCCAGGTCACTGAAAATGTCTATGACAGTCCAACAGGTCGCTCGCTGCTGATCCCGCAAGGGACGCGTGTCATTGGCCAGTACGACAACGGCGTCGGCTTCGGCCAGCGGCGCGTGCTGCTTGTCTGGAACAGGCTGGTCTTTCCCAACGGACGCTCCATTGTTCTTGAACGCCAGCCTGGCTCTGACGCCCAAGGCTATGCCGGACTTGAGGACGGCGTCGACTATCATTGGACCGAGCTGTTCAAGGCGGCCGCACTTACCACGATGCTCAGCGTTGGCGCGGAGGCCGGCTCGTCCGGGCAGGAAAGTGACCTCGTGCGCGCCTTGCGCGGCGGCGCCGCCGACAGCCTCAGCCAGGTGGGCCAGCAGATCGTCCAGCGCCAACTCAACATCGCACCGACACTGACGGTACGGCCGGGCGCGAATGTGCGTGTCGTTGTTACGCGCGATCTCGTGCTCGAACCCTACAGAGGCTGAAAATGGCCAAGCTGAAACTCGGTCCGATTGCAGACGACAAGCCGGTTAAGCTCACAGTGGAACTGCCGGCGCCGCTGCACCGCGATTTGGTGAAATACGCAGAAGTCCTTGGGCGCGAAACCGGGCAGCCTAATGCCAGTCCATCGCGCTTGATCGCGCCGATGCTTGAACGGTTTATCGCAACGGATCGCGGCTTTGCCAAAGCAAAGAAGGAGGAGCCTTAGATTGCTGACGCCTCCCGGTGATTCAGCGGGGGTCTGGTCAAGGGGGAGCAGCGTTCTATTCCCGGGAATCCGGGCCGCGTAACATTCAAAAGCTACGAGGTCGTCGCCATAGACCGAAGCCTTGTCAACGACCATCAGACGCGAACATGAATATCCAGCGACAGCCTCGTCCTATCGCCGCGCCCGCTCGAAGGCGTGGTGTAGAAAGTCGAGACACTGCGGGTATAGGATGTCCGGGTTGACGACGCTCACCCAACGCATGCGGCCGTAGTGGGGGTGCGGGAAGAAACTATCCCGAATTGCATAATCGAATTGGGACGCGTCCAGGGCCTTTCGCGTCACATGATTTGGAAACAGCGCTTCAAATTCGCCCCGGCTGAGTCCCATGTTGAGTCGAAAATCTCCCTCAGCGTCCAGCTTGGAAAAAGTGTCATAGTCACTGTCGCGTGTAACGATCGTGGCAAAGGGCATTGTCCGTTCCTGGCCTCTGAAAAAGAACAAGTCGGGGGTGGTGGTGTCGATGTGTAGATCTGACCCCAATGCGAGGGTGTCCTGCTTTACGGTGTCAAGCGGTATGGGCATAAGACTCCTCCCGTTTAGCCAAAGTTGGTTAAACCCATAGCTCGCTTAGCCAAATTTGGCCATAGAGATTATCGACGAGATTGGGAGCATAATATGAACGTGATCCGGCTTCTGGTTTATGGCGCCATCCGGGAACTCGGCGCTGCCCATGGCTATGCCGTGCGCCGCCAGTTGGACAATTGGCATGTCGAAACCTGGGCCAAGGTGCGCTCGGGTTCGGTCTACCACGCAATCGGACAGTTGCAGAAGGAAGGCAAGCTTGTCGAGCGCGGGCGGGAGGACGGCGAGCGCGGCGCGGACCGGACTGCCTTCGCGTTGACGCACGATGGCGAGGCGGAGTTTTTTGGCCTCCTCGAGGAAGCCTTGGGCAGCTTTGAGTTGACCCACTTGAGCGCCGGGATTGCGTTTCTGGACCTGCTGGCACCTGAAAGGGCCCGCATGCTGCTGGTGGCTCTTCATGATAGGCTGACGGCCAATCGCGACCACCTGACGCGTCTCGCGGCAGCAACAACGCGACAAAAAACGGCGCCTCGCACCTCCGACCTGCTCGAACTTTGGATCGGCTACCTGGAAGTCACGGCGCGCGCGGTGGATCAACTCAGTGCGGATTTCGCATCAGACGGGACAGCCGAAACCAAGGCTCATGCCGGAGGGCAGGCGAAATAGACGTTCAGGAAACCGTAGAGTTCCTGGATGCTCAGGACCGGCTTCGCGCGCTCCTTCTCCTCGTCGAAATCGTCACGGTGCTCGTGCGTGGATTCAGTCGATCCCGGAAGCCGATGAATCTTTCGACCAAGAATGGCGAAGAGATGTTCCTCAGCGCCTTTTTCCCATGGCCGTCCCTGTAGGCCTTCAGCCCAAAACCGAGTTCGCGCGCCGCTCCCTGTGAGGTTTGCCACCGCGTTCGAGAATGCGAGTTTCCCTTGGTGGATCGCAAGCGGCTACGTGACCGACTTTTCGTCGGAAAACAACTTCGACGGCCCTAAGGGCCAAATGCGGCGTTGACGCCAACGGTACCGGATAATATCATTTCTGCATGGTCGAGAAGGATACCAATATTGTCTCCCGGTTCGCCGGCATCCCAGAAGGCGGGATGCCGGGACATCGGCCGTTTTAATATCGACAGCGGAACGATACCTAGGCCTCGCCGTTCGTGGACGAGGCTTTCCGCATGACCTGTGCCTCGTCCCATCACGTTTTGATGGAGTTATCATGGCACAAAATATCTACGACGATCCGAACTTCTTTTCTGGCTATAGCCAGCTTCCCAGGCAAGTTCAGGGCCTCTCCGGCGCTCCCGAATGGCCCGCGATACGCGCTCTACTTCCTGACTTGGCCGACAAACGGATCGTCGACCTTGGTTGTGGTTTCGGCTGGGCTTCTCGCTGGATGCGCGAACAGGGCGCGACATCCGTTCTCGGGATCGATTTGTCCGAGAACATGATCTCGCGTGCACAAGCGAACACGAGTGACAATGCGATCACTTACCGCACCGCAGATCTCGAAACGCTTGAGTTGCCCGAAGCAGCGTTTGATCTCGCTTATAGCGCCTTAACATTTCACTATATCCGCGATTTCGAGCGCCTCGCTCGCATGGTTCATCAGTCGCTCGTGCCTGGAGCGGATTTCGTCTTTATCATCGAGCATCCGATTTTCATGGCGGCCGCCCACCCGCGATGGATCAAAGATGAGAACGGTCGGAAGACCTGGCCTGTGAACCGCTACGCTGTTGAAGGCGAGCGCCGGACCGACTGGTTTGTAAAAGGAGTGGTCAAGTATCATCGGACCGTTGGTACGACACTCAACGCATTGATTCACGCCGGATTTACAATCAAAGCCGTGGAAGAGTTCGCGCCATCGCTGGAGCAAATCAGAGAAAATCCAGCTTTGGAGGAAGAATTAGAGAGGCCTATGATGCTTCTCATATCCGCAAGGCGGTAGCACATCGGAGTTCTTGTCTGATGTGCTGATCACGAGGAGGTTCCAATGGGGCGGGCCGGCGAACCGGAGGAGATTGGACCCCTCGCCGTCTATCTGGCATCGCCGGCATCGAGTTATGTGACGGGTGCGAGTTTCGTTATCGACGGCGGCTACACCGTTTGGTGATTGTTTGTAAATGAAGGTGGCAAGCTGCTCGGAGGTCAGCCGTCTGTTGGGGCCTCTCGGCCATGTGGACGAGAATGTGCAGGGTCGAGGAAAGCCGGCCGTTGCGTTTCATGTAACTTAGTCAGTTACGATTCGCGCCGATGTCAAACACGCACCTGCGCTCATGCGGACCAGCGGGAATGCCTAGAGCAATTCCAGGAAAAGCGTGAAAGGTTTTCCGTCAGGAATTGCCTCAAAACAAAGAGTTAGAGCGGTTTGCCGCTTCCGTCAAACGGTGAACGGCGCTAGGCGGGCAAAGCGCGGAAACTCATCCGAAAGCAGGCGCCGTTCGGCCTGCCGTCGAGGATCTCGATACGCCCGCCATGCACTTGCATTATCTCCTGCACCAGGTTGAGGCCGAGCCCGGCGCCGTGATCCTGCGGGCGCAGCCGGTAGAAGGGCTCGAAGACGCGTTCCCGCTCGCTCAGTGGAACGCCGCCGCCTTCGTCCCGCACCTCGATGACGGCGGGAGCTGCAATGCTGACGGTGATCTTGCCCGAGCGGCCGCCATGTTCGATGGCGTTCTGGACGAGATTAGTCACGACGCGTTCGATCGCGGTGCGGTCGCCGGAGGCGAAAACTGTTTCTCTTTCGGGTTCGAACGACATTTCGTATCCGGCCGAAAACGCCATCGGCGCGAGGTCGACAATGACGCTGCGCGCAATCGCCACAAGGTCGACCTTTTCAAAAGAAGTGACCTGTCGGTCGAGACGCTGCAGGTCGAGCAGCTGGTCGGTCAGCGTCGAAAGCCGCGCGGCGTCCTGCAGCAGCCGCGCCCGTTCCGGTGTCGCCGGCAGCGCGGCGAGGCGCGTGTTGAGGATGGCGACCGGTGTTCGCAGTTCATGCGCCGCGTCGGTCAGGAAACGCTTGTGGCGCTCATAGCCCTTGTCGAGGCGCGACAACGCCGCATTCACCGCCTTCACCAGCGGTGCCACCTCCAAGGGCACGTCCTTCAGCGGCAACTGCGCGCCGCGCTGGTCGACGTCGATGCGCCCCGCCTCGGCCGCCGCATGGCCAAGGCCCGAAAGCGCACCGCGCACCACCCAGGGTGTGGCGAACAGCGTTGCCAGTGCCATCAGCCCGGCAAGCGGCAGTATCCCCTGCAGGAAAAATTGCGGCGCCTGTTGGAGCAGCCGCATGAGCGAAAGCCCGCCCTTGGTGCCGGTGAAGATCTGGACATTGCCTGCCGCCGTATCGGTCCAGCGGATCTTTCCTCCGGGCGGCGCGGCTTGCCCGATCGCCTGGTCGATACGGGCATCGCTGATGGTGTCCAGCAGTCCGGCGAAGGGCCGGAAGATGGTCGGCACCGTTCCTTCCTGCAGCCGCTGCCCTTGCCTGTCGCGAATGATGAACCAGAGGTCCGGAACCCCAGATCGCAGCTTTGCCATATCCGGCGTCTCGTTGAGAACCAGCTTGCCGCTGGCATCGCGTGCCACCGCATCCGCCAGCACGTCCATTGTGCCGTCCTCATAGTCGTGCGGAATGAGACCCGTGGCCAGCATGGCTCCAAGAATGCCGACGATGATCAGTGTCAGCATCGCGCATTGCAGCAACGCGATGCGCAGCACCAGGCTCCATTTCAACGAACGCGGGCGCTTGATTGTCATGTCGTCTCGCGCAGGAGGTAGCCGACGCCGCGAATGCCGTTGATTGTCACGCCGCCGTCGGCGAGTTTTCGGCGCAGGCGCGAGACATGAGTGTCGAGCGCGTTGGACTGGATCTCGTCGTCGAGGCCGAACACCGCTTCCATCAGCGCCTCGCGCTGCACCATGCGGCCGGTGCGCCGCATCAGGGTTTCCAGCACCAGGAGTTCGCGGCGCGGAAGGCTGAGCGGCTCGCCACGGATCGACACCTCGCGATGCCCGACATCGAGCACCAGATGGCCGGTGCGGATGAATTGCGACTGCATCGGTACCGGACGCCTGAGCAGCGCGCGCAACCGAGCCAGCAATTCCTCGAAGGCGAAAGGCTTTGCCAGATAGTCGTCCGCGCCCATGTTCAGCCCGTCGACCTTGTCCGACGTGTCGCCCTTTGCCGTCAGCACCAGCACGGGCGTGGTGTTCTTTGCTGCGCGCAGTCTGGGCACCAGCGACAGCCCGTCGCCATCCGGCAATTGGCGGTCGAGCAGGATGGCGTCGTAGCTGTCGGCGGCAACGAAGCCCTCCGCCTCCAGCAATGTGCCGGCGTGATCGACCACCATGTCGTGACGCTCAAGCGCGGCGCGCAGCGCCGAGACCATCTCGGGTTCGTCTTCGACCATCAAGATACGCATGCACCATCCTTGATAACGACATAGCCATGGCGCTACCGCGCCAACATTGCGCAAACATGGCAAAGCCGAATGATCGAACCCGGCAAGAGTTTTCTTTGCATCCGCGATATTGCGCAATGCCCATGCAATCCAGTCGCGCCAAACAGCGCCAGTCGGCAGGAACCGCCCATGCCGGCATCAAGGCGTCGGACCCGACTGCGCAACAGGTTCGGGTCCGACGCTGAAACGAAATCAAATGGCCGCACCAAACTGATTGTCGCGCTGCTGTCCGGATTGAGGTTAGCTATGTCTGCAAATGATGCTCTGTCTTTTCTCATGGCGTGGATGGTGGCGCCGTTCAGGATAGGCTCCGTCACACCGTCCAGTTCCAGCCTGGCGGCATTGATGACGCGCGATATCGGTCCCGACACCGGCCCCGTGCTGGAGCTTGGTCCGGGAACCGGCCCGTTCACCCGGGCGCTGCTGGCGCGCGGGGTGAGGGAAGAGGATTTGACGCTGATCGAGTCCGATTCGGATTTTGCCGCATTGCTCAAGCGGCGCTTTCCCGCCGCCCGGGTCTTCGAAATGGATGCCGTCGGTCTGCGCCATCTGTCGCTATTCCAGGGGCCGGCGGTCGGCGCCGCCGTCAGCGGGTTGCCCTTCCGCCTGATCTCGCCGCGCAAGACGCTCGCCATTCTCGAAGGGGTTTTCGCAAATCTTCGCCCGGGCGGCGCGCTCTATCAGTTCACGCTCGGCCGGCGATGTCCGTTCGACCAGTCGTTGCTCGATCGGCTCGATCTAGAAGTCACGCGGGTTGGCCACACCTTCCGCAACTTCCCGCCGGCGACAGTCTATCGCATCGCCAGGATCAAGACGCTCAGCATCTATGACTGGCGCTTCGCATGACGGGGGCGCTGGCGGCAATCCTCGGCTTCGGTCTGTTGGGCGTCTTCTGCCTCGCCTTCACCGAAAAGCTCCTGCCAATCCCGCCCTCGCACGTGCTGCTGCTGTTCCTCGGCATGACCGCGGCGCCGCATGGTTCGACGCTGGCGATCCTGCTGCTGGTGACGACGCTTGCCTCCACCAGCGGCTGCCTTGTCTGGTATGCGGTCGGGCGCCGGATTGGACCTGACCGTGCCGACAGGCTGATCGAGCGCTTCGGCAGATACGTCTTCCTGCGCCATGCGACCTACCGCAAGCTCGGCCAAGCCTACCGCCGCAATCACGTCCGGGTCTCCCTGTTGGCGCAGTTCACCCCGACGGTGCGCAATTACCTGCCGATCGCAGCCGGCGCGCTCTGTCTGCCGGCCTTACCCTTTGCGGCCGCGACGCTGCTCGGCGCCACGCTCTGGAACGCCGGCTTTCTCACCACCGGCTATCTGCTGCGCGGCAGCGGCCAGGACCCGTTCACGGTGGGCCTGCGCATCATTGTCATTGTCGTGGCCCTGGAGACGGCCTTCATGCTTGCGCTGCGCTATGGCCCCGCATGCCGGCAGCGCATCAGGCAGGTGCTCGGCTGAGCGCCAGCTCTCCGGTCATGGGATAAGCTCTGCCGTCGGCTTTCCTTCGCTTCCGCGCCGGTGTTTGGTCCGGCCATGGCCTTCACCATCCGTCAGCTGCAGTTCTTCATCGCCATGACCGAGCAAGGCCATAGAGAGAATACGAAGGAAACGGCGAACCATCCGCTAACATGCTGATTTCCAAGGAAACGTTGACCCTCAGCGAATAGCATAATCGTTATTCGTCAACGGCTTACGAAGCGGTTCGCCTAAATTGATTCAAGAAGCTGACCCAGCCGCTCGTTGACCGCATGTTCTACCGAATGGCAGCAATGCGCCGCATGTCGTTTATTCCAGCTATCCGGTTCGGTCCCCACGCAGACACGGCTTGCGCCAAGGCAAATCGCGGCCGCACTGCAGAGGCTCTAACCGAAACGGTTGATCGATTGGCCTCGCTCCCCGGGCCGGAGCGCAAAGAGGCCGCCCTCATGCCGGCGCGATTCAAGATCCTCGGCGGTCATGGTAAAGCGCGCCGAGGTGATGAACAGAATATCGAGATCGGCACCGCCGAAGGCGCAGCTCGTTGGCCAAGAGCAGGGCAGTTCGACAATCCGATCCAGTCGGCCGTCCGGCGCGATGCGGGCAATGCAGCTGCCGCCCGCGACCCGGCAGTTCCAGATGTGACCTTCGGCATCCATGCAGGAGCCGTCCGGCAAACCGCGCTGGAAGTCGCCGAAAAGCAGTCGCCGATTGGTGAGCCGCGAAGAGCCGCTGTCCCAGGCATAGCTGTAGAGTTCGTTCTTCATTGTGTCGGCGGTGATGAAGCGACCGTCCGGTGTCCATGCCATGGTGTTGGTGATGCCGAACCGGTCGTCGGACAGGCGCGTTACGACGCCATCCGGAGCAACCCGAAAAAGCTGTCCGGCCTCCTGCGTGATGGCGACGGGAGCATCATCGGGTCCGATGTTGTTGGCCATCGTGCCGATCCAGAACGAGCCATCGGGCGCGACGACGCCCTCGTTCAGCCGAATGTCGGGCCTGTTCGGCTCGATGGTCGCAATCGTTCGGAACGTCCCGCCGAAATCCCACAAGGCAATCTCGTTCCTGAGGCCGACAATTGCGCCTCCATCGGCGCGCAGGCCGATCGAGGTGACCAGATCGTGCGTCTCCCAAGACTCGTGAGCCAGGGTCAGCGGATCCAGCCGGTGGATCCTGCGGCCGATAATGTCGATCCAGACCAGCCGGTTGCGGCGGTCGTCCCAGACCAGGCTCTCGCCGACGACGTCGCGCGCATCGAAGAGCAGGCCAGCATTCATGTCGTGCATGCGGTTCCTCCAGGCGAGCGCATCCAGAAACGCACTTGACACATATCTTTCCCATGAACTAACGACAATTAAATAATAACCTGTCATACAGGTTTCGAGGGGACAACATGCAGGCTCCGACGGAAACGACGGGTGAACCGAATCCCGGCCTAGTGAGCACGGCGATCCAGGCGATCACTCAGCACATCCGCACCGCGGGCCTTGCGGCGGGCGATTCGCTGCCGAGCGAAGCGGCCATGACACGCCAGCTCAATGTCTCGCGAACCGTCGTGCGCGAAGCGTTCCGATCGCTTTCGGCAATGCGCCTGATCGACATGAGCGCCGGGCGCCGCGCCACCGTGGCCAAGCTCGATACCGGCGCCATGTCGATGGTGATCGAGCACGGCATCACCACGCAGCAGATCAGCGTCCATCAGGTCTATGATGTCAGGCGCACGATCGAGATGCGCACGGTGGCGCTCGCGGCGCTCCGCCGCACCGATGCGGAAGCCGCTGCAATCGCGCAATCCGCCAGGTTGATGCGAGAGAATTTCCAGGACCCCGAGATCGTCATGGAGCACGACATCGCCTTTCACGAGGCGATCGCGGCGGCTTCGCACAACCCGGTCTTCTCGCTGATCGTCACCGCCTTCAGCGGGGTGACGCGCCGCACCTGGGTGATCGGCTGGCGAACACGCTCTTCCAGCGAAGACCAGCTCAAAATGATCAAGGGGCACGAGGACATAGCCGAGGCGATCCTCAAGGGCGATCCGCGCCTCGCCGCCGAGCACATGGCGCAACATTTCGACAAGAGCGTCAAGGCGCTCCTCGATGCGGGAATCGCCTGACATGAAGATCACCGCGATCGAGACCATTCGCATCGAGGAGCGGCCCAACCTTCTCTGGGTCGAGGTCCATACCGACGAGGGCATCACCGGGCTCGGCGAGACATTCTTCCTGTCGCGCACCGTCGAGGCGTATCTGCACGAATATGTCGCGCCCCGGGTGATCGGCCGCGATCCTCTAGAAATCGACCTTTTGTCCGCCGACCTGGTTGGTTATCTCGGGTTCCGCTCCAGCGGCGCCGAGGTGCGCGGCAATTCGGCGTTCGACATCGCGCTGTGGGACATTTTCGGCAAGGTCACCGGCCAGCCGATTGCGCAGCTTCTGGGCGGCTTCAGCCGGCGCTCCATCCGCACCTACAACACGTGTGCCGGCACCGAATACATCAAGGACGCCAAGGGCCAGACGACCGCCAATTACGGCATCGGCGCCGGGCGCGACTACGACGATCTCAACGGCTTCCTCAACCGCGCCGGCGAGCTGGCCGAGGAACTGCTCGAGGACGGCATCACGGCCATGAAGATCTGGCCGTTCGATCACGCCGCCGAAAAGACGCGTGGCAACGACATCTCGGCGGCAGATTTGAAATCCGCGCTGCAGCCATTCGAGAAGATCCGCCGCGCCGTCGGCGACAAGATGGACATCATGGTCGAGTTCCATTCCATGTGGCAGCTGCTGCCGGCCATGAAGATCGCCCGCGCGCTGAAGCCTTATGCCACCTTCTGGCACGAGGACCCGATCCGCATGGACAGCCTCGGCGACCTGAAACGCTATGAGGCGGTCAGCCAGGCGCCGATCTCGGCCTCCGAGACGCTGGGCAGCCGCTGGGCGTTCCGCGACCTGCTCGAAACCGGGGCTGCCGGCATCGTCATGCTCGACATCTCCTGGTGCGGCGGCTTGTCGGAGGCGCGCAAGATCGCCGCGATGGCGGAGGCCTGGCGACTGCCCGTCGCGCCGCATGACTGCACCGGTCCGGTTGTGCTCGCCGCCTCGACGCATCTGTCGCTCAATGCGCCCAACGCGCTGGTCCAGGAGAGCGTGCGCGCCTTCTACCGTACCTGGTACCGAGACCTCGTGACGGCGCTGCCTGAAGTGAAGAATGGCATGATCACCATACCGCCGGGACCGGGCCTGGGGCTGGCGCTCAACCCTGACCTTGGCAAGGCCTACACCGTCCAGCGCCGCGTCTCGAACAAGACCGACATCTAGAAAATCCAAAGGGAGGAATTGAAATGAAAAAACTGACTGCAACACTTCTGCTTGGCGTCGCTCTTTTCGGCGCCCAGACCGCCGCGCGTGCCGAGGGGCTGAACATCGTTTTCACGCACCATTCATCGGCATCGAACACTTTCTGGCAGGCGGTGAAGAAAGGCTTTGACGACGGCTGCGCCAAGGTCGAGGCCAATTGCAACATGGTCTTCACCCAGACCGAGGGCTCGATCGAACAGCAGGTCGCCAACATGCGCGCAGCCCTTGCCGCCAAGCCCGACGCGCTGCTGACCTCGATCGTCGACGACCATGCCTTCGATGACGTCATCAAGGAGGCGCGCGATGCCGGCGTGCTGGTGATCGCCGTCAATGTCGACGACACCGAAGGCGCCAAGGGCAACGCGCGGCAGGCTTTCGTCGGGCAGGGCTTCAAGCCGGCGGGCTATTCGCTCGCCAAGGCCATTTCGGAAAGCTTCCCGAAGGACGGCCCGGTCAAGGTGCTGGTCGGCATCTCGGCGCCCGGCCAGAACTGGTCCGAGAGCCGCGGTGCCGGCGTGATGCAGTTCCTCGAAGAATACAAGGCCGCGCACGCCGACCGTGACGTGTCGTGGGAGCGCATCGACAGCGGCACCGACCTTGCCATCACCTCCGACCGCGTCGGCGCCTATCTCAACGCCCATCCCGACACCACCGCCTATTTCGACACCGGGTTCTGGTGCGCCGGCGTCGCCCGTGTGCTGGCCGATCGCGGCGTAGCGCCAGGCAAAGTCCTGCTCGGTGGCTTCGACCTGGTGCCGGAAGTGCTGCAGCAGATGCAGAAGGGCTACGTGCAGGCACTGGTCGACCAGCAGCCCTACATGCAAGGCTTCATGCCGGTGATGGAGGCCTATCTCAACAAGAAGATCGGCCTGGCGCCTTCCGATATCGACACCGGCCAGGGCATCGTGCGGCCCAACGCGGCTGATGCGATCATGGCGCTCTCGGCCCAGGGGATGCGCTGACTGCGCGGTGCCAATGAGCGACTTTCCATCGGCGGCGGCCGCGCGCCGCCGATGCGTCAACAGAAGTTCGAATTCCTGGAGCCTGACGTGAAGCGTCTGTTCAAGACCTATCTCGAGAAGCCGGAGCTGGCCGGTCTGATCCTGCTCTTGCTGCTGATCGTCGTGTTCCAGATCCGCTCGCATGGCGTGTTCCTCAACCAGGACAACCTGCGCGGCATTCTCGGCATCCTGCCGGAGGCGGGGCTTGTTGCCATCGGCGTCACCATCCTGATGATCAGCGGCGAGTTCGACCTCTCCGTCGGCTCGGTGTTCGCGCTGATGCCGATGACGATGGCGGTGCTGATGGTGCATGGCGCCCCGTTCCCGCTGGCGCTGCTCGCCGGACTGCTTGTCGCCGCGGCCATCGGCTTCGTCAACGGCTACATCACCATCCGCTTCGCCATACCGAGCTTCATCACCACGCTCGGCATGCTGTTTATGGCGCGCTCGCTCACCGTCGTCGTCTCGGGCGGCTTTCCGCCGCTGCTCCCGGCCGATCTGCCGAACTGGCTGTTCACCTCCTTCGTCGGCCCCGGCAACATGTTCCGCATGTCCTTCCTGTGGTTTGCCGGCATTGCGGTGCTGACCTCGCTGATGCTTTCGCGCACGAATTTCGGCAACTGGATCAAGGCCACCGGGGGCTTCCCGCCGGCCGCCGCCGCGATGGGCATCCCGACCGCCAGGGTAAAGATCATCTGCTTCATGCTCTGTTCGATGCTCTCCGGCTTCGCCGGCATGCTGCAGGTGCTGCGGCTCGGCTCGCCCTTGCCTTCGATCGGCGAGGGCATGGAATTGCAGGCGGTGGCCTCCGCCGTTATCGGCGGCGCTTCGCTCGCTGGCGGAATCGGCACCGTCATGGGCGGCATCATCGGCACGACGCTTATCCGCGTCATCGACAACGGCCTCGTGCTCAGCCATGTCGACGCCAATTGGTTCAAGTTCGCCATCGGCTTCCTGACCATATTCGCCGTCGTCGCCAATGCCTGGATGCGCAAGCGCGCCAAGGCCATCAAGATGGAGGCTTGAGCGATGGCCGACGCGATCATCTCCGTCCACAACCTTCACAAATGGTATTCCGGCGTCCATGCGCTGAAGGGGGTGACACTCGACTTCACCCGCGGCGAGGCGCTTGGACTGGTCGGCGACAATGGCGCCGGCAAATCGACCCTCATCAATATCCTCTCCGGCGTCCACACGGCGGACAAGGGCGAGATCAAAGTCGAGGGCAGGACAGTCCGCATCGCCAAGCCGCGCGACGCGATGGATCTGGGCATCGAGACGATCTACCAGTACAATTCCATGGTGCCGACCATGTCGATCGCCAGGAACCTGTTCATTGGCCGCGAGCCGACCCGGTTTTCGGTCCTCGGGGTCGGCTTGCTCGATCAGAAGAAGATGGCCAGCGAAAGCATCAGAGCAATTGCCAATGTTGACCTGCACCTGCGTTCGCCAGATGCTCTTGTCGGCGAGCTTTCGGGCGGCCAGCGGCAGGGCGTCGCCATCGCCCGGGCGATGCATTTCAAGTCGAAGGTGATGATCCTCGACGAGCCGACCAACCATCTCTCGGTCAAGGAGACGAGGAAGGTGATCGGCTTCGTGCGTGGCCTGAAAGAGCAGGGCATCACCGGCGTCTTCATCAGCCACAACATGCATCACATCTTCGAATGCTGCGACCGCGTCGTGGCGATGGCGCGCGGCGAAATCGTGCTGGACAAGCGGGTCGCGGAGACGTCGATCGATGAAGTCCACAGCGTTCTGTAAAAGGTGGCGGCAATGACAGTCCTTGCCGATCGGGTCGTGCTCCTGACCGGGGGCCTTGGCTCACTCGGCCGGGCCCAGGCGGTGACGCTGGCGCGGGCCGGCGCGCGCGTGCTGGTGCTCGACCGCCCCGACAGTGAGGATGGGGCAGGAATTGCTTCGGCGCTGACAGCTGAGGCAGACGGCGACATCACTTTTGTCGGCTGCGACCTCAATCGGCTTGCGGAGGCGGAGGCAATGGTGGCGGCGCTCGCGGCGAGGCAAGGCGGCATCGACGTTTTGATCAACAACGCCGCCCTTATCATCAACCGGCCGTTCGAGGAATTCTCGCTGACCGAGTATGAGGACCAGATCCGGGTCAACTCCTCGGCCGCCTTCGCACTGGCGCGGGCCTGCGCGCCGGGGATGAAGGCGAAGGCCTATGGCAAGATCGTCAATTTCTGCTCGATCACGCTCAACGGCCGCTGGGACGGCTACGTGCCCTATGTCGCTTCCAAGGGCGCAATGCTCGGCCTCACCAAATCACTGGCGCGGGAGCTCGGGCCGCATGGCGTCAGGGTCAATGCCGTATCGCCGGGCGCCGTGGTTTCGGAGGCCGAGGCGCGGGTGTTCGGCGACCGGCTGGCGCGATACAACGACTGGATCCTGGAGAACCAGGGTCTCAAGACGCGCATCGAGCCGCATCACGTTGCCGATCTCGTACTGTTCCTCGCATCTCCCGCCTCGGACATGATCAGCGGGCAGAACATCGCCATCGACGGCGGCTGGTAAGGGATGGCCGGCCTGCTGGAGCTGCGCGACGGCCGCGCCCGTCTTGTGCTGGCGCCAGAGAAGGGTGCCGCCATTGCGCGCTTCGACGCGCTGGTCGGCGATGTGCCGGTGCCGTTGCTTAGGCCCGGTGATGGCACCGGCACCTCGGGCTGCCAGCTTCTGGTTCCCTGGTCGAACCGCATTTCAGGCGGCGGCTTCGAGTGCGACGGCCGTTTCCATGCCGTCGAGCCGAATGTGCCGGGAGAGGCCTTTCCGATCCATGGCGACGGGTTTCAGAGGGAGTGGCGGATTGCCGGCTGCAGCGCCACCGAGGCGGAATTGGTCCTCGACGCCGGTGGGATCGGCCCCTACCGATACGAGGCACAGGTTGTCTATGCGCTACATGACGGGGTGCTGGATGCCAGCCTCACCGTGCAGAATCGTGCCGGCATTCGCCTACCTTATGGCCTCGGCTTTCATCCATGGTTCCCACGCCGAGCTGGAACGACGCTTGAGGCGAAGGCGGCACGCGTCTGGCTGGAGGACGAACGTCATCTGCCGGTCGGCATAGCGCCTGTGGCCGATTACCCGGAGTGGGATTTCTCGCGACCCTCTTTGCTGCCACCAAGCTGGGTGAATAACGCATTCGGTGGCTGGGACCGTCACGCCGCGATCATGCAGCCAGAGGACGGTATCACCCTCTCGCTCACGGCTTCGTCGCTACTCGATGTTTTCATCCTCTATTCGCCTTCGACGGATGCCGGATACTTCTGCTTCGAACCGGTTTCGCATCTGGTCGACGCGCACCACAGCGGGGGCATGATGCGGCTCGAAGAGGGCGCCACCATGAGCGCCAACATTAGGATGGGCTGGAGTCATATCGGTTGATGTTGGCTGAAACACAATCATCAATCGAGCACGGACCCTATCTCTGCTGTCGTGTACAATGCCTGCTTCGGGCTGCGTGTCCGAGTTGAGCCGGATGGCGGGAAAAATCCTGTCCAAGAGCGTATTGGTTGGGTCGAAAGCGGACATCGCGGTCACCGACTTCTTCCGGTCCGACTATTCGCCAGGATCGAACTCACCTTTGAATAGTACTGTCGCGACCGGTCCAAGCGGATTGGCAATCCGGCTCTCCAGGATTTCGACGAGTTTGCGTCCGACCCCCGCTATGTCCACGAAATGAACGCCGATCTTCGCCGGCAGGAAGCGTGCCAGTCGCGTGCTGTCCCGAGTGACAATGTGGATGTCGCTGCCTGGCACAAAGCCTCTTCTGCCAACAGCGTGTAACGCCCCTAAAAGGCCCAGTTCGTTGGCGCATGCCAAGCCTCTCGGCGGATCTGACGACGCCAGCAGGCGATCGAACCAGGCTGCGCTCGATTCCACCGTGAACATGCCGTGCCCGATCAGCGACTGGTCTATCGGAATACCGGCCTCTGCCATCGCCCTTCCATAGCCGGCGAGACGCATGGTGCTCGCCTGATCCTCCGGAACGAGGAGCTGCAGCGCAATACGTTGGCAGCCCTTGTCCATGAGCCGTCGGGTTGCCTCGTAGGCAATCTGTTCATTGTCGATATCGACATAAGGATACGCGGTATCCAGGTCGGTTCTTCCAAACGCGACGAATGGGATGCGTTCATCCAGCAGCAGCTTGACGCGCGGATCACCCGACACCAGGCGTGTGATGATGAGGCCGTCCGCGCTATGCGCCTGAAGCAGGCGCTGCACGCTTTCGACCGGGTCATCGTCGGGCGTGGTGGAATAGATGGATAGACTATAACCCGCTCTCCTCGCGGCCAGCGTCATGCCCTCGACCAGAGGGAGCTTCGCCAGATCGGAAAGGTAGTCGCGCGTTTCCATCGGTAGCACTGCCGTCAAGGTCAGGGTTCGTCCGGTTTTCAGCGCGCGACCATGATGGTTCGGGACATAGCCGACCCGCTTCGCCACCTCCTTGACGCGCGCCGTGGTCGAGGGATGCACTTCCGGCCCGTCCTTGAGAGCCCGCGATACCGTGGTCACTGAAAGGGAAAGTTCCGCCGCGATCTGTTTTAGATTGGACATGGTCGCCTGAATTCATTTGCGAAAGCGCCGGCTGATTTTGCAGAGCGTCGCAACGTTACCGGATTCCAACTCACGGTCAATCCAAGCTCTTGCTAAAGCAACTTGACTCCATTGTCTTTGGATGCAATCGTAACGTTACGATTAACAAAATAGCTCATTTGAGCGACGTTTCGATGAGTCCTAGGGAGGAGAACCTATGTCTTGGCTGCGCATTTCCTTGGCCGCAATCGCGGTCACCGTTGCCTTGCCCGTTTCGGCCCAGACGGTCACCATCACGACCGCAGGCGGTGATTATGGCAACGCTATAAAGGAGGCCATGTGGGCCCCCGCTGCAAAAGAGCTTGGCTATGATGTCCGCGAGGAGACGCAGAGCGACGGCCTGGCAGCTCTCAAGATGCAGGTCACCTCGGGCGCGGTCTCGACAGACATCATCCACCTGGGCTCGCCGGAAGGCGCGCAGGCGGCCGCACAGTCGCTGCTGGAGCCGCTCGACTACAAGATCATCGATCCAAAGTCCGTGCCGGACGGCGCAAAGTCCGACTACTGCTATCCGTTCGACTCTTATGGCACCGTCATGTCGTGGAACACCAAGACCTATGGCGAGAACCCGCCGAAGACCTGGGCGGAGTTCTGGGATGTCGCCAAGTTCCCGGGCCGTCGCGCTCTCCGCGCCAATGCGCAGGATCTGATAGAGATCGCGCTGCTCTCCGACGGCGTGGCGCCGGCCGACGTCTATCCCGTGCTCAGCACGCCGGAGGGTCTGGATCGCGCCATCAAGCGGCTTGAAGCGATCAAACCGAATGTCTCGGTCTGGTGGACCTCGGGAGCGCAGTCCGCGCAGTTGCTGAAAGACGGCGAGGCGGATTTGCTGGTTACTTGGAATGGACGAGCCCAGACCGTGAAAGCCGATGGCGGCGCGGCCGACTACACGTTCAAGGGTTCCGTCATCGGCACGGACTGCCTGGCGGTGCCGAAGGGGGCGCCGAACAAGGAAGCGGCCATGAAGCTCATCGCGGCGATGACACAGCCCGCCCGCGTGGCGAAGCTGACCGACTTCATCGCCTATGGACCGGTCAATCCTGCCGGCTATGAGGGCGGCCTTATCCCCAAAGACCGTCTTAAGACCCTGGCGACCGCGCCTGAAAACGCAGGCACTTCGGTGTTCTCAAATGCCAGCTGGTGGGTCAAGAACGGCGAGGTCGCCCAAAAGGCCTTTGATGAAATGATGAACCGCTGAGTCTTGAATTCGTCAGCTTCCAAAGCTGGAGCCCGTCATGAAGTCGCTCCCGATCACCATCGACGGCGTGCGCAAGACCTATGGGTCTTATGTCGCGCTGGATGATGTTTCGCTCGACATTCAGGCTGGCGAATTCCTTACGCTGCTAGGGCCGTCCGGATCGGGCAAGACCACGTTGCTCATGGCCCTGGCCGGTTTTGTCCGGCTGGATCGCGGTAAACTCTTGTTGGGTGATCGCGACATCACCCGCCTGGCCCCCAACAAGCGAGACATCGGCATAGTCTTCCAGAACTATGCCCTGTTTCCACACATGAGCGTCCTGGCAAATGTCGAGTATCCGTTGGTGCTGCGCAAGACGCCGAAAGCTGAGGCCCGCCAGAGGGCGCTCGACACTTTGGCCCGCGTGAAGCTCGAAAGTTTGGCGGAGCGCAACATCGCCGCATTGTCCGGCGGCCAGCGCCAGCGGGTGGCGTTGGCGCGGGCGATCGTCTTCGAGCCACGCGTGATGCTGATGGATGAGCCGTTGTCGGCACTCGACAAGAATCTGCGCGAAACCATGCAGTACGAGATCCGGCGTCTGCACGATGATCTGGGGATCACCACGATCTATGTGACGCATGACCAGCGCGAAGCACTGATCATGTCAGATCGGATTGCGGTGATGAATTCCGGCCGCATCCAGCAGATCGACACCCCACAGCGGATTTATGATCGTCCATCGACACGCTTTGTCGCGGAGTTCATGGGTGAGGCCAACATCGTGGCCCCGGGATTTGTGCGCAGAATCGACGGCGCCGACGTGTCGCGCGAAGCATTGATGATCCGCGCGGAAAGCTTTCATCTTGATGCGACCCTCGTCGGGCGAGACGGAGTGGCGCTTGAGGGAATGCTGCGCGCCAAGGCGTTTCGCGGTGAGAACTGGCTTTTGACGCTGACGCTTGACGGCGGGCAAGAAGTCCTCGTCTGCATTCCGGCGGCGCTGGCCAGTGACTGCGCCGAACTTGCCGCCGGTCAGCGGGTGACCGCCTATGCACCAGCAGCGAAAGTTCACGCGATACCGGGAGCGGTGCCGTGACCTTCCTTGCCGATCCTGCTCTCGCAGCAGACGCTCGACGCGAGCGGCGGTTCTTCCTCTCGCTTTCACTGCCTGCGCTGTTCATCGTAGGACTGGCGGCGATACTGCCCATCGCCTGGATCATCCGGCAATCCTTCCTCACCACGGCGGGCGAGTACACCGTCGGCAACTACGAGAAGGTGCTTTCGAGCGGTCTGACATGGTCGGCGCTGGTCACAACCCTTGAACTGTCCCTGGGCACGCTGGCGATCTGCATTCTTCTCGGCACCCCTCTGGCGCTCGCCCTGGCCAGCACCAGACCAAGGGTGGCCAATTTGCTGATGGCCTTCGTCGTGCTGCCCTTGTGGACCTCCATTCTGGTGCGCACCTATGGCTGGCTCGTCCTGTTGCGGCGCGATGGCCTGATCAACGCGGCTTTGACGGGTTCAGGCCTGACGGCCGAGCCATTGCCGCTGGTCTACAACTTCACCGGAACGCTCATCGGCATGGTTCACTACATGCTGCCGCTCTTTCTGCTGCCCGTTTATGCCGCGATGCGCGATATCGACGCCAACCTTGTTCGCGCCTCGGCGAGCATGGGAGCCACACTTGGGCAAACCATCCGCACCGTCATCCTGCCGCTTTCGACCGGCGGCATCTTTTCGGGCTCATTGATCGTCTTCATCTACACCATAGGCTTTTTCATCACGCCGGCGGTGCTTGGCGGCGGCAAGGTAAATCCACTGTCCACCCGGATCGAGCGCACGCTATCGACGTTCCAGGATTGGGGCTCGGCGAGCGTCCTGGGCATTCTGCTGCTCATCTTGATGGCCTTGGTGGGGGTGATGTTCCTGGCTGCGGGGCGGCTGATTGCCGGGCGCAAAGTCGGTACAGCCCATGCTTGAAGCCTATCCAGACAACAGGCTGGCCCGTATCCTCCTGTGGAGCTTTTGCGCGCTCATATTGGCGTTCCTGATGCTGCCGACGCTGGTGGTCGTGCCGCTCTCTTTTTCAGCGTCCGATCTCCTTGAGTTTCCGCCGCGCGCATACTCGTTGCGCTGGTACGAGAATTTCTTCGGTTCGGCGACATGGATGGCCGGGCTGAGGACGAGCCTGATCCTTGGGACATTGACGGCGACGCTCGCAGTGCCCCTGGGGCTGCTGGCCTGCATCTCGACCAACCGGCTCGGCGGAAGGACCGCCTTGGCCATTCAGGGCGCTCTGCTCACCCCGTCCATCGTGCCGGGCATCCTGCTTGCGATCGGTCTCTTCTTTGTGCTCGCGGCGCAACGTCTGGTCGGAACGCTGTTCGGCGTGCTGGTCGGGCATGTGGTGCTGGCCATTCCTGTCGCCTGCATTGTGTTGTTGCCGGCCCTGGCCCGCTTTGACTGGAACCAGGTGCAGGCGGCGCGAAGCCTCGGCGCAAACTGGGCGAGAGCCATTGGCGGAATAATCGTCCCGCAGCTTCAGATCAGTCTCTTGTCGGCCACGTTGATGGCCTTCCTGACTTCACTGGACGAGTCCGTTATTTCGATCTTCGTCGCCAGCGGTCAAAACAGCACGTTGCCGAAGCTTATGTTCCTGTCGCTGCGCGATCAGATCGACCCGACCATTGCGGCGATCTCGACATTGTGGACCGTCATCGTCTTGGTCGCCGTCCTGATCGTGAGCCTTCGCCAAAAATCATGACCGAGACTGGAAACATGCCGACAAATCATCACGCAGCCGTTGCTCCGGCGTATCATTCAACGGACATACCCCAGGTGGGGTTGGCGATCATCACCGGCTCGGCCAACTGGGGGCTTGCCTTCCCGGAAGATGTTAAATTCGAGAGTGTGCGCACCTTGCGGCGCGACATGAGTTTTGAAACGCCTTTCGGTCGCAGCGACAACTGGAAGCTGCTCGAGTTCGATGCGTCGATTACCGTCGAGGGCAAAATGAAACGTGCGTTGTGCATGTATTCGCACGGCAATCCCCGCGACCATATAGACCATTCCTGTCATCGCCGCGCGTTCTGGGTCTTGATGGAAGCGGGTGTGAGGCAAGTGCTGTCCTGCTCGACCATCGGCGCCGTCAACAAGGCGATCAAGCCCGGCGACATGGTCGTGAACGCCGATATCATCGAACTGACCCAGACCCCGTTTTCACTGCTTCCCGGCCGCCAGAGCTTCGATTGCTCGGGCAAGCAGATCGTCTGCCCAAGATGTGCGGCGGTTCTGGTCGAAACCGCCCGCCGTCATTGGCCAGCCGAATGCCGCGTTCATGGCATCGAGCAGCAGTTGGTCGCTGGCCACTGTTACGGTCCGCGGCTGACCACCCCAGCCGAAGCCTTGGCGTTTCGAAACCTGGGGGCGGATGTGCTCAACCATTCGATCGCCCCTGAGGCCACCTTGTCGCGCGAGATAGGCGCGTGTTTCGTGCCTCTTGCGTTCGTGACCGCAGGTTTCAACGACTATATGGACCGCAATCGCCAGGCATTGCTGCAGGAAGACGTGTTGCCGAGCCTCTCTATGACAGCCTCGCGGGTTGCGCTGGAGACCGCGGCACGTCTTCCGGCTAATCCTGAATGCTCTTGCCACGGCTTGAAGTCGCCCCAACCGGCGGAGCGGTCTACCCGGTTCTGAAAAACAGCGACAGAGTCTGCATCGTTCACTCGCGACGATGCTCGCGCCGAACTGAGAGTCCGCTTTTGAAGGTCCCATGCCCGAAACGTCCGGGCTGCTTCAGCCCCATTTCTTGGCGAACCATCCGCTAGCGTATTTACTGTAGAAAACACTGACCCTCGGCGACCAACATATCTTTGTTTGTCGAGGGGTTGCGAAGCGGTTCGCCCAAATTGATTCAAGAAGCTGAGCCAGCCATTTACTTACACCCCGTTGGCAGCTTTGCGCCTCATTCCGGTAGTTCGGGATGCCTTTGCCACTACCTCCTTCGCCAGCTCATGGGTTCCGACAGCGCCTGCATAACGTGGAGCTCAAAGGCGCCGGGCGCGTGGCTGGCCTCGGCCAACTGCCATGCATTCCACTCTCGGGCAATGCTGCCCTCGGCCAGAAGCACCGCGCGGTTGCACAGGCCGGGAACTGCTTCGACTACCTGGGTGGAGATGATGACGGCTTGGTGGCCGCTCGCCGCCGACGCAAGGATGACGCGTTTGACCTCGAAGGCGGCAAGCGGATCAAGGCCGTTCAGGGACTCGTCGAGGATCAGCAGCGGTGGCGCACCGAGCAGAGCCGCGGCAATAGCGATCTTGGCCTGCGTGCCGAGCGAATATTCAGCGATTAGCCGGTCGATCCAGCGCTTGAGCCCGAGCCGTTCGGCGACATTGACGCCAGGCCAGTCGTCTTCGGCGCAGCCGCGGATCGAGGCGACGAGTTGGAGATACTGCCGCCCGGTCAACGCCACCGGCAGATCGGATGGATCGATGGCGAGGCCGAAGCCGGACTTGGCGCGCTCCGGTGCATCGCCAAGGTCGACGCCGTTGATCACTACACTTCCCGCGAGCGGCCGGATCTGCCCGCTGATCGCTCTCAGCAAGGTGGACTTGCCTGAACCATTTGCGCCAAGCAGGCCAAGGATGTCGCCCCGGCCGAGCGAGAGACCGATGCCGCTGACGACCGCGTGGCCACCGTAGCCGGCGCTGAGCCCGCGAACCGCGAGTATCTCGCTGCTACCCATGGCGGTATCTCCGTTGCGCCCGATGCCACAGGAACAGGACAAGGGCGGCAAAGCCGATCAGCACCGTGCGCCCATATTCGAGCGATTCGTAGCTGGTGTAGGCGATGGCGCTGAGGAAGCTCAGCGCGGCGACGAATGGCGCCGTCATGAAATAGGCGGCGAACACCGCATAGGCGCCGTTCAGCGCCAGCAGCCACAAGCCACTGGCGAGCGGCATCGCCCAAGCCGATGGCTCCGCCGCCAGGGCAGCACCTGCCGGCATGAGAAAGAAGGCAAGCGACAATTGCAGGGGCAGCCGCGCCAGCCGCAGCCACGCCCTGACAAAGCCGATTGGAGCCGTGCGCAGTACCGGCGAGCCGAGCGGATGGAAGCGCGCGCTCAGCATGAAGACGAGAAGGCCGCCGGTCAGGCCCGCCATGGCCGCCGGCACGGCGTCGTGATGAACGAGGCTGATTGCTGCGGAAAGGGCCGCGACGAAACCGAAGAAGACGGCCGCCCCCACCAGTCGCCAGGACGCGCGCACATGGCCAGCCGGCAGGCCCAAGGCCCAGCTGGAGAGCCAGGCTGGTGCCGAACGGTCGAAAGCACCGAGCCATGGACGGCGCCTACGCCCATCGCCCAGCGGGCTGGCCTTGTCGTCGAGGCTGATCGTGTCCCGGCCGCGCAGCCGCCAGCCGGCTGCCGCCCACAGGCCGGCGGCAAACAGGATCGCGGCGCCCAGACCCCAGACCGGCGCCAGCGGTTTTGCGATGACGGCGCAGCCAAGACCGACCGCCGCCATGACGGCCGCGACAAGCGGAACACCCATCGCAAAAATCGCCACCGTCGCCATGCGCCGGCGCTCCCGAAGAGAGAGCGGCAACGCGTCCAGGAACGGCGCGAAGGCGCGCGACAAGCAAAGCCTGGCGAGCGCGTTGCCAGCGAAGCCGCCAAGAATGAGAAGCGCGCCCGGCAAACCAAGCAGCCACAGCGCCTGCTCCTGCCGCAGCGTCGCGGATGCCGCCTGCAAAGCGAGAACGATGTCAGCGATGGCATAGGCAAGCAGAGCCGCACCGCCGGCGACGATCCAGGCAAGGTCGCGGCAGCGCATCGAGCGCAAGCCAGCCGAGAGCTCGCGCCGAAGCAGAGTCAGGACAAGCCTGTCGTGCCGCATTGTTCCATCATCGTGATCGCAGACCGTTGGATATCGACATAGGTCGGCGACGATTGTGCCGCCAGTAGGGCCGTCGCGTCTCAACCTCCCACGGCGGCCTTGGCGTTGACATTCTTTAGCGCGGCCAGGAGATAGTCCTGCATGGTCGCCTGCAGGTTGGTCGTTGCGCTGCGCACCGCCGCCATCGCGTCCTTCACCGCCGCTTCGTCAAAGGGTTTGGCTGTTTGTGCCGCTGCCAGATTGGCGCGCGCGGCACGCAGTTCGCGCAGTGCCTGGAAGGTGCGCGCGCGGTTGTCGCGCAGCACGCCACGGAACTCCTTCCTCACCTCGGGCGGATAGCTGCTGGCAATCTCCGACAACAGCACGCGCGCCGCCGCGCCCTGGCGCAGGCCGTGCATGGCATAACCGACCAGGAAGAAGTTGACGGCGAGCGAAAGGGCGAGCAGCACCAGCGTCGCCGTCCATGTCCAGGAACGCTTCAAAGCGAGCCCTCCTCTGACGGATAATCCGCGACAACACCGCCATCGGCCAATGACGATCCCGACGCCAACGCCAGAAGCTCCGTATCCGACGGATCGTCCTGCAGCCGCGCCACCTGGTAGCCGGCCAGCGTCACCGCCACGACCACAGCAGCGGCGCATGCCGCGAACCCGGCTGGACTCAGAAGCAGGCGCGGCAGGAAGGACGGGCCAGCCGAGCCGGCTTCGATGCGAGCCAGCACCTTACGAGCCAGCTCCCGGTCGTCGCCACCGGTCAGCGCCGCCTTTAGCACGAGGCGGTCGAGCGCGGCATCGGGATCGTCAATCCGCTCCACCGCCATCAAGGCCAGCGCCTGCTGGCGGAAAGGCGCCGGCCATGCTTCGACGGTATCGCCGAAGCGGCGCCTGCATCGTTCAAATTCGTCCCGTGTCATGAGGACTTCCTTTCGCGGCCCACGGCCGCCATTGCCAAATGATCCCTGAGCGCGCGCCGTCCGCGGACAAGCAATTGCTCGGCCGAGCCGACGCTGCTGCCCATCACCTCGGCGATCGCCGCGATGTCGAGGTCGCCGACGGCCCTGAGCAGCACCGCCATGCGCTGCCGTTCCGGCAGGCGCGAGAGCCCGTCGCGCACGATCGCCAGTTCCTGCCGCGCCGCGGTCGTCGCTTCGGCATCCGCCTCCGGCGAAGCGACTTCGTCCCTTACGTCGTCCAGCCCGATGAAACTGCGTAGCGCCCTGCGTCGACGCTGGTCGATGCAACGGTTGGCAGTGATCCGGTAGAGCCAGGTCGAAGCCCGCCCTCTGACCGGATCGAATCGCGCGGCCTGTTTCCAGACGGTCACGAACACCTCCTGCACCACATCCTCGGCGTCGCCGGCATTGCCGAGATAGCGCGCGGCAAATATCCGCAGCCCACGGCCATGGCGGGCGATAAGCTCGGACAGCGCGCTTTGGCTGCCAGCGGCGATGCGCGCCAGAAGCTCATCGTCGCGACGGGGCTCATCATGTCGCACGGCGGCGGGCATCCACGGACGAGACTGCTGGTTCGGCGAATCCGAAATTCGCATCGATCAGGAGGAGCACAGAAACGAATTTCGGAATCAAATCCATCACACCAGATGTCAGCGCCGCCAGCGGCGGAAGCCGTGGACCGTGTTGCCGTTCGGGCCGGTGAAGCTGCCGGCCGAACGGCCGCGGAACGGCCCGCGCGCCGACACTCGTTTTCCCGAAAAGGACTGCCCATTCGGCCCGGTGCCAGAATAGCTGCGGGCACAGCGGTCAACAACGCCTCCTATGCATTTTGAGTTGGACGTGTAGGTGCCACCATTGGGACCGGTGCGGGTGGTCGAGCCGGTATAGACGTTGCCGTCCTTGCCAACGCTGCGGCTGATCTCGCCGCCATGCTCCGTCGGGCGCTGCCACTCCTCGGCCGAAGCCGGCGAAGCTGCCGACCAGGCAAGCATCGCACCGAGACAGAACATCGGAATTTTTACCGAAGACAACATTTCGTACTCCTTGTTTTGTAGAGGAATGAGAGCTGCCGATCATCAGTTGGCGTGGTCGGCGATCAGCTTGCGGACAGACGCGATCTCGTCGCCCGAGAGCTTGCCGTCACCGTCCCGGTCCGCGAGGTCGAACAAAGGCATGCTGCTGGCGAATTCCTGTTCAGAGACCTTGCCGTCGCCATTGGCGTCCATGCGCCGCCAGCGGCTGCCGAGCCGCGCCTGCGCGGCATCTGCCCGATCCATGATGGCATCGCGGGCGCTTTCGATCTCCTTCTCGTCGATGACGCCATCGCCATTGCGGTCGAGCCGCCTGAACAGGCGCTCTCGCACGGCTGTCATCTCATCCTTGGAGATGGCGTCGTCGCCATTGGTATCGATCCGTTGCAGGATGCGCTGGCCCGGCATGTCCTGTGCCTGCGCCGCGCAGAGCGGTGCAAGCCCGACGAGCAAGGCCGCAATCAGTACTGAGCGTTTCATGTTGATGTCCTTTCAGTGTCAGGCCGCGGGGGCGACTGCTGACCGATACGCAGCGAGAGCCGTGCTCCTACGCTCGACACTCAAGATTCTTTGCCGGCCTTGAATTTTCTGTCGCGGCGGGGATAGGCGGCTGTGCTGGCCGCACCTCGAAAAAATCATCTCGCTTTGCGTAGGACCACCACAGGCGCTGCGTAGAAGGCTCTGCAAGGACGGTCCGCGGCGGACCATCCGACCCAATGCGGAGATCAATATGAACAAGATCGTCATGGCCTTTGCCGGCCTGCTTCTTGGCGCGGGTAGCGCCTGTGCGGCGGACAGCGGTGCCAGGGAACTCTTCCGGCGCATGGACACCAACGGCGACCGCAAGCTCGAATTCAGCGAAATCCAGGCCGTGCGGGCGCAGATGTTCGACCGGATGGATGCCAACCACAATGGCTTGCTCGACGCGGGCGAAGTGCGCGGGGAAGTGGAACGGGTGAAGTCGAAGCGCGACTTCCAGGCCACGCAATTCGTCGGCTTCCAGGCCCAGGCCAGCCGCATTGACCGCAATGGAGACGGTAAGATTTCGCGCGACGAGTTTGCCGCCTTCATTCCCGGCCGGTTGCTGCAGGCGGACAAGAACGGCGATGGCGCGCTTTCGATTTCCGAACTGCGTGCGCTCCGACGTCAGTAATCCCCGAACCCTTCGACCCCATCCAACAGGAGTGAAAAGATGAAACGGACAATCACGGCATTTTGCGGTTTGATGATTGGCGCCACAGTGCTCGCCTCGCCGGCCGAGGCCTTGCCGGTCACGCAGGCCTCTGCCCCGGCGTCGATCATCACAGCGCCGACGCCGGTCTGGTTTCGGCGTGGCTTCTACGTCGTTGGCGGCGGATACTACTACAATGGCTATCGCGGCTATGTCCGCGTGCGGCCAGGCTATCGCTACTACAATGGCTACTGGTTCCCGGCAGCCGCCTTTGCCGCCGGTGTCGCGGCGGCGACCGTCGCACCGGTAGCGCCAAGTCCGGCGATCCGATTGGAAGCAGCGCATGTGCGCTGGTGTTACGAGCGCTACGTCTCTTACCGCGCCTGGGACAACAGCTATCAGCCCTATAACGGCCCTCGCCAACAATGTTGGTCGCCCTACAGTTGAAGGCTCTTAGCTGAGAGCCTTCAACCCTTTCAAGGCAGCATAGGAGATGACCATGATCGACAATCGCTCGATGCCCGCGAGCACGGTCATACCGGTGCTTTCGTATCCCGAGGTTGAGACGGCCAGCCGGTGGCTTTGCGAGGCATTCGGCTTCGAAATACGGCTGATGATCGGCAATCACCGTGCCCAGCTCTGCTTCGCAGACGGCGCTGTCATTCTCATAGAATTGAAGTCTGGCGGACTGGCGCGGACAGGTGGGCCATTCGCAGTGATGGTACGCGTCGAGGATGTCGACGCGCACCACAGGCGAGCCGCGCGGCATGGCGCAGCTATTCTCAGCAGGCCAACGAGCCATCCCTATGGCGAGCGTCAATATTCCTGCCGTGACCTCGCCGGCCACAATTGGACCTTTTCGCAGTCGGTCGCTGATGTAATGCCCGACGACTGGGGTCGCATCGTCGTGGAAAGCTCAAACGATCCTGATATGGAGAGCTGACACCGATCTGCAGCAGCGACAGTCCATAAGCTTTGGATTGCGATGCCGTTACGACGTGCGCAATGGCTAAGACCAAACTCATCGTGCAAGCGACTGCAGCTGATGACCGTCTCCGAGTTCTGCCACCAGGAAAAGCATTCACGAAAGCTAGCCTTCCTACGATGGCGTCATGTCGGTGCTCGCGTATTGCGATTAATGGGTAATCAGCGACGATCTCGACCTAGAAGGCTTACGCGACTGCGGTACTAGCGCCGGAGCACCACGCCCACGCTAAGCTGGATGCCGCATCGATGTTTCCCGGTCGGAAGCTGCTGGTCTGCTTCCGGCGCCATTGCGGCCGCGCTCGTAGCGCAAAATGTAGATTGACCCTTCTATAACTGACTCAGCGCTTGCATGGAAACTGGATGATGAGCCTCCGGGCCCACCAAAACTAACCTTTAGAGCTCTGATTTTATTGCGCTTTTTGTAAATGGCTCACAACGTGGACTCGAACCTCCTGTCGGAACAGTCCGCTTGGGACAAACTGCCGTCTCATAGGCACGAGAGTTCGACCGTTCCAGCAGCTGGGAGCACCGGGTCGGCAGAGATTTCTGAGCGAGTTCCCGATTTTCTTCAGCCAGTTTATGGGCCTTCCGAGGACTCAAGATCGCGCAGCCGCATTCGCCACGATGAAGACCGAATAGAGCGACTGCCTTGCCGTGATGAACAGGCGGTTGCGCTTCGGGCCGCCGAAGGTGAGGTTCGCAACCGTCTCCGGAATGCGGATCTTGCCGATCAACGTGCCGTCGGGGTCGAAGCAATGGACGCCATCGCCAGTGCCTGCCCAGACGCGGCCAAACGTATCCACCCGGAAGCCGTCGAACAGGCCAGCCGTGCAGGTCGCGAAAACGCCGAGTTCCTTGAGCGCGGCGTCCTCGACGGCGAACTTGCGGATGTGCCGCGGCCCGTCCTTCTGATGCGTGACGCCGGTGTCACCGACATAAAGGATCGTCTCATCCGGCGAGAAGGCGAGACCGTTGGGCTTCGCCATCGTCGAGACGACGCGTGCCACCGCGCCCCTTGCAGGGTCGGCACGGTAGACGTGGGAGCCCTCGATCTCCTGCTCGGCGCGGTCGCCCTCATAATCCGTCGTGAGGCCGTAGGGTGGATCGGAAAACCACACCGTGCCGTCCGATCGTACCACCACATCGTTGGGCGAATTCAGCCGCTTGCCCTCGAAACGATCAGCGATCACCGTGATCGACCCGTCATGCTCGGTGCGGGTGACGCGCCGCGCCCGGTGCTCGCAGGTCACCAGCCGCCCTTCGGTGTCGACTGTATTGCCGTTGGCGTTGCTGGACGGCGCCCGGAACACCGAGACGGCTCCATTGGTGTCGTCGTAGCGCATCATGCGGTCATTTGGGATGTCCGAAAACACCAGATATCGCCCAGCCGCGAACCAGGCCGGACCCTCCAGCCAGCGCCCTCCGGTCCACAGCCGCTCGACCGCCACGTGGCCGACGAAGCAACTCTCGAACCGCTCGTCGAAAACCTCGAAACCAGCGCCCTCGATATCTCCGAACATGCTTGTCCTCCATGAAACCGGCCTATCGTTAGCTTTCGCTGCCAGGCATTTTCAAGACTTGACCTGCAAAAATGTTAGCGATAACATCGATGCCAATTCAGTCCGTTTGTTTGGCTTGGGAGGGCCATGGATGCGGCCCAAACTCATAGAATTCATCGACATCTCCAAGCGCTTCGGCGGCACCCTGGCGTTGAAGTCGGTCTCGCTCGATATCCACGAGGGCGAGATCGTTGCGCTGCTGGGTGAGAACGGCGCCGGCAAGTCAACGCTGATCAAGACGCTGGCCGGCATCTACAAGCGCGACCAGGGAACAATCCGGTTTCGCGGCGAAGACTACCACCACCGCCCGCCGCGCCCGAACCAGCCGCAGAAGGTCGCCTTCATCCATCAGGATCTCGGCCTCATCGAATGGATGACAGTGGCCGAGAATGTCGGCATGACGCAAGGCTTCTCGCGCCGCTCTGGCCTGATCGACTGGCGCGACACAGAGCGTCGCGCCGAGAGCGCCCTGGCCCTGGTCGGCTGCGCCTTCGATCCGGCGACGCGCGTCCAGGATCTTTCCCGCACCGAGAAATCGCTGGTGGCCATCGCCCGCGCGCTCGCTACCGAAGCCGACGTGCTGGTGCTGGACGAGCCGACGGCAAGCTTGCCCGCGGACGAGGTCGAACGCCTGTTCCAGGCACTGCGACCGTTGCGTGAGCGCGGCGTCGGCATGATCTATGTCTCGCACCGCCTGGATGAAGTGTTCCGCATCGCCGACCGGGTCGCCGTGATGCGGGACGGCCGCATGGTGGCGGTCGAGCCGGTCGCCGAGACGACGCCGCAGGAACTGGTCGATCTCATCGTCGGCCGCCCGGCGCACCAGATGTTCGCCAAGTCGCGCTGGCAGGACGGACCCGAGCGGCTGAAAGTCGAGGACCTGCGCTGCGGCAGTATCGGACCGGTCCACTTCGAGGCGCGGTCCGGCGAACTTCTGGGATTGGTTGGCCTGCGTGGTGCTGGACAGGAGGCCGTCGGCCGCGCGCTGTTCGGCGCCGAGCCTTTCGACGGCACTATATCGCTCGACGGCAAACGCCTCGACCTGTCCTCGGTCGGTGCAGCCCTTGCCGCCGGTGTCGGCTTGATTGCGCGCGACCGCACCGAGGAGTCGGTGGCGCTGTCGCTGTCCGTGCGCGAAAACATGTATCTCAACCCGTCCGCCGCCGGCCGCGGGCTTTTCTCCTTCATGACGCCGGCGCGGGAAAGCGAACTGACGCAGGAACTTGGTACCCGGCTCGGGCTGCGGCCCAACGATCCGCATCTGCCGATAGAGGCGCTGTCAGGCGGCAACCAGCAGAAGGTGGTCGTCGGCCGCTGGCTGGCGACAGGACGCAAGCTGCTGATCGCCGAGGATCCGACGGCGGGTGTCGATGTCGGCGCCAAGGCCGAAATCTATCGGCTGATCGCGGCAGCCGTCGAAGCCGGGCTGGCGGTCGTCGTCGTTTCCACCGATTTCGAGGAAGTCGCCCATATCTGCCATCGCGCGCTGGTCTTCTCGCACAACCGCATCGTGCGAGAACTGGCCGGCGATGCCTTGACGACTGCGGCGCTTATCCATGCCGCCTCCGTGTCCGAAGCCGCCTGAGGAGTATCCATGAACTCGATCAAATCGACGGCGCTGGAGCCGACCCGCTCGGAACTCTCCGGGCTCAGCTTTGGCCAGAAGGCGGCACGCTATCTGCCGGTCTACGGCCTGCCGATCCTGACGCTGCTGCTCATCCTGCTATTCTCGCTGCTCCTGCCGCGCACCTTCCCGACGCTGCTGAATTTGCGTTCCATCGTCTCCGACAAGGCGATCATCGCCTTGCTGTCGCTGGCGGCGATGATCCCCATGGCTTCGGGCCGCATCGACCTGACGGTCGGCTACGGCATCGTGCTCTGGCATATCCTGGCCATTAGCCTGCAGACCGCCTTCGGCATCCCGTGGCCGATCGCGGTGCTGATCGTCCTGCTGCTCGGCGTCGTCACCGGCTTTATCAACGGCCTGCTGGTCGAGGTGGCGCGCATCGATTCCTTCATCGCCACGCTCGGCACCGGCACCGTGCTTTATGCTTTGGCCATGTGGTACACGGGCGGGCGCCAAGTCGTCGGCGTGCTTCCCGAAGGCTTTCTCGCCCTCAACGGCACGATGCTGTTCGGCCTGCCGATCACCGGCTACTACGTCATCGTCCTGGCGCTGGTGATGTGGCTTGTGCTCGAATACATGCCAATCGGGCGCTACCTCTACGCCATCGGCGCCAATCCCAAGGCCGCCGCGCTCAACGGCATACCGGTGCAGAAATTCGTCATGGGCGCCTTCGTCGCCTCCGGCGCGATGACGGCGCTTGGCGGCGTGCTGCTCGCCTCCAAGCTTCGCATCGGCCAAGCCAGCGTCGGCCTCGAATATTTGCTGCCGGCGCTCGTCGGTGCCTTCCTCGGATCGACCACCATCAAACCCGGCCGCGTCAATGTCTGGGGCACGATCATCGGCGTCGTCATCCTCGCCGCCGGCATTTCCGGTATCCAGCAATTCGGTGGCTCGTTCTGGGTGGAGCCGCTCTTCAACGGCGTCACCTTGCTCGTCGCGATCGGCATTGCCGGCTACGCGCAGCGGCGCCGGGGCGCTGTCGTGCCGCCTCCACCAGCCGCCAGCCAACCAACAAAGACAAATGACAATGCTTAATGGGAGAAGAAACATGCATCGCAGAACAGTCCTTCAGCTCGGCGTCGCCTGCCTGGCGCTTGGCATTGGCTCCAACGCGCTGGCCGACCCGATGGCCGACGCCAAGGCGGTGGTCGACAAATATGCCAGCAAGGTCGACAAATGGGATGGCCCGACGGCCGGACCGAAAGGTGCGGCCGGCAAGACGATCGTGGTGCTTGGCGCCGATATGAAGAACGGCGGCATCCTTGGCGTCACCAAGGGCGTCGAGGAAGCAGCCGCGGCCCTTGGCTGGACCGTCAAGACACTTGACGGCGCCGGTTCCATCGGCGGTCGCACCGCGGCCTTCGGCCAGGCGCTGGCACTCAACCCCGACGGCATCATCATCAACGGCTTCGATGCCGTGGAGCAGAAGCCGGCGCTGGAGCAGGCCAGGGCAGCCAAGATTCCGATGGCGGCATGGCATGCCGCTCCGACGGTCGGCCCGATCGACGATCTCGGCATCATCGCCAACGTCTCGACCGATCCGATGGAAGTGTCGAAGGCTGCCGCCGACTGGGCTTTCGTGAACGCCAAGGGCAAGCCCGGCGTCATCATCTTCACCGACTCGACCTACCAGATCGCCATCGCCAAGGCCGACCGCATGAAGAAGGAAATCGAGGATCTCGGCGGCAAGGTGCTCGAATATGTCGACACGCCCATCGCCGAGACCTCGCAGCGCATGCCGCAGCTCACCACCTCGCTGCTGCAGAAATACGGCGACCAATGGACTCACTCACTGGCGATCAACGATCTCTATTTCGACTTCATGGGACCGTCACTGGCGGCGGCCGGAAAGTCGGGCACCGACGCGCCGATAAACGTGGCGGCGGGCGACGGTTCCGAATCGGCCTACCAGCGCATCCGCTCCGGCCAATTCCAGAAGGTGACGGTTGCCGAACCGCTGAACCTGCAGGGCTGGCAGCTCGTCGACGAGCTCAACCGCGCCATGGCCGGCGAGAAATGGTCGGGCTACATCTCGCCGCTGCATGTTGTGACGTCGGACAATGTCGAATTCGACGGCGGGCCGGATAACCGCTTCGATCCGGGCAACGGCTACCGCGACCAGTACAAGAAGATCTGGGGCAAATAGGCGCCGATGAGTACCTCTGCAAACGGGCAGGACGGTCAACGGCCGGCGGTCAACCCGCCGGCCGTTGTGTTTCGCCTGGGTTCAGGCTGTATGACGCGCGATCACCTTCGGCGTCATGCCGACGACCACCCGGTCGTCAGGCGCCCGGCGCCCGTTGAGCAGGTCGAGCACGAGATCGGCGACACGGATGCCGATCTCGTGCGCCTCGACATCGATCGTGGTGATCGACGGCACCGACTGCTCGGCGAGGTCATAGGCGCCGAAGCCGGCGATCGCGACATCCTCGGGGACGCGGATGCCGCGCCGCAGGCATTCCATAAGCGCACCGAAAGCGGAAAGATCCGAAACGCACATCACCGCCTGCGTGTCCGGCCAGCGCGAAATCATCTCGACCATGGCGGTGGCGCCCTCGCGCATCGATATCGGCGGCACGCCGGAGGCAATGATGCGCGAGCCATCGAGACCGCGTTCCAGCAGTGCCGCGACGAAGCCGCGCCGGCGATCGAGGCCACGCGTGTCGCGCGATGTGTCACCGCCGATGAAGCCGAGCCTTGAATAGCCACGTGCGACAAAGTGGTCGACCATCAGCCGTCCGGCCTCGGCGTTGGAAAAGCCGACGACATGACCGATCGGATCGGCCGGCAGGTCCCAGGTCTCCACCACCGGGACGCCGGCATTCTCGAGCATCTTGCGGCAGCGTGGCGTGTGCCGTCCGCCGGTGACGATGATCGCCTCCGGCCGCCGCCGCAGCAACTGGCCGACCAGGCGCTCTTCCTCCTCGACATTGTAGTCGGTGAAGCCGAGCAGGATCTCCAGCCCGCTGTCGCGCAGGCCCTCGGTCATGCCGCGCACCGTGTCGGCGAAATTGGCGTTGTTGATCGAAGGTATCGTCACCGCGACAAAACCGGACCGGCGCGACGACAGGTTGGCGGCGATGCTGTCGAAGACATAGCCGAGTTCGTCCGCGGCCCGTATGATACGGTCGCGCGTGTCCGCGCTGATGGAGGTATCGCTCTTGAAGGCGCGCGACACGGTCATCGTCGAGACGTTGGCGCGACGCGCGACATCGGCCATGGTCGGACGTTTTGGCGAAGGCTGCATGGCCATACGTTATCGATATCACTGCTGAATGCAACGCACCGTCGCGGGTTACGAGAAGGCGATCTGAACCTTCATCGCCTGGCTGCGGTCGTTGGCGATTTCGAAGCCTGACAGCGCCTCGGCGAATGCCACGGTGTGGGTGATCAGAGGCTTCACGTCGATGAGCCCCTTGCGCATCAATTCGACGCCCACGGCGAATTCCGGATGGAAGCGGAACGACCCGTTGATGGACAGTTCCTTGGCGGTGACCACCGACATCGGCAGTGCCATCTCCGCACCACCAAGGCCGAGCTGAACGATCGTGCCGCGCGGCCGCAGCGCCGCGATGCCCAGCGCCAAAGCAGCGGCGGCTCCTGAACATTCATAGAGAATGTCGAACGTGCCCTTGTCGGCGAAATAAGGCGCTAGCCCATCCGGATCGGTTCGTGTGTTGATCGTGCTGTCGGCGCCGGCACGCGTGGCCATGGACAGGGTAAAATCAGTGATGTCGACGGCGACGATCTCGGCGGCGCCCGCGCGGCGCGCGCTGAGGATCGACAACAGGCCGATCGGCCCACAGCCAGTCACCAGCACACGCTTGCCCAGCATCTCACCGGCCCTGCGCGTCGCGTGGAGACAGACCGCCAGCGGCTCGGCCATCGCCGCTTCGGCAGCACTCAACCCATTGGCCGGCACGCATTGCGGTGCGTCCGCCACAAGCATTTCGCGGAACGCGCCCTGGATATGCGGGAACGGCATGGCGCTGCCATAGAAGCGCATGTTGAGACACTGGTTGTGCATCCCTTCCCGGCAGTACCGGCAGCTGTAGCAGGGCCGCGACGGCGAGACCGCGACCAGCTGGCCTGGCCGCAGTCCGTCGACGCCGGGGCCGAGCTTTTCGATGACGCCGGAGACCTCATGGCCGAGAATCATCGGCTCTTTGAGACGCACCGTTCCGAAGCCGCCATGATTGTAGTAGTGCAGGTCGCTGCCGCATATGCCGCCGGCGGCGAGACGCAGCAGCACCTGTCCCTGACCCGGCGCCTCGACCGGCCGGTCCTCGATGCGCAGGTCCTTCGCGGCGTGGATGACGATCGACTTCATGGTCAGTAGACTCCTCGGGCAATTCCAGGAAAAATGTGCAGCGGTTTTCCGTCCGAATCCGCGTAAAACAAGCCTAAAGCACCGGCGTGAGCAGCGGCTGGCCGGCGAAATGGGCGGCAAGATTGTCGCGCACCAGTTTGCCCATGGCCTTGCGCGTTTCGATGGTGCCCGACGCATGGTGCGGCTGCAGCAACACATTGTCGAGCGCCAGGAAGCGCGGATTGAGCTTCGGTTCGCCCTCGAACACATCGAGCGCGGCGGATCCGAGCACCTTTGCCTCGAGCGTGTCGAGCAGCGCATCCTCGTCGATGTTGGATGCGCGCGAAATGTTGATCAGCATGCCGTCCTCGCCGAGTGCCGCAAGCACATCCTTGTTGACGACGTGGCGCGTCGCGGCCGACGCGGCAAGCGTCACGAACAGGAAGTCCGAACGCCTCGCCAGCTCGACCGGATCGGCGACGAACGTCCAATCCGGGGCGAAATCCTTCGGCGCGACGTCGCTGTAGGCGATGTCCATGCCGAAGCCCGCGAGGCGCTTGGCCACCTCGTAGCCGATGCGCCCAAGACCGAGCACGCCGGCCCGCCGGCCCCAGACGCGGCGCTTGAGCGGGTAGAGGCCCTTCGCCGCCCAGCTGCCGTCGCGCACCCAGCGTTCGGCGCCGATCACGCCGCGCGACAGGCACAGCATCATGGCGATGCCGAGATCGGCGACGTCGTTGGTCAGCACGTCCGGCGTGTTGGTGACGCGCACGCCTCGCTCCCGGCATGCCGCGAGATCGACCGCATCGAAACCGACGCCGTAGACGGAAACAACCTCAAGCGAAGGGCAGGCCTCGATCATGGCGCGGTTCGCGCCGAGCTCGCCACGCGTGGCTATGCCGCGCACCTGCGGTCCGATCTCGGCGAGGAAAGCCTGCTTGTCATCAGCCGCGAAATAGCGGTGCACTGTAAAGGCTTCATTGAGCGGCTCCTCGTCCCATGCGGGGTAGGGTCCAACCTGAAGGATGTGAGGCCGCTGCATCGGTTTTCGCTCCAACTGACTTGACAACAATGTTATCGATAACATAACAACATTCAACGACGAGAGGCAATCGGGAAAATGTCGTCCACACTGTTCGATCTCATCGGGCGCGCGGCGCTCGTTACCGGCTCCTCCCAGGGCATCGGCTTTGCGTTGGCCAGGGGACTGGCCGAAGCCGGCGCCAAAGTGGTCCTCAATGGCCGCGACGGGGCAAAGCTCGCCGAGGCTGCGGCGCGGATAAAAGGGGCGGAGACACTCGCCTTCGACGCCACCGACCATGACGCGGTCCGCTCCGCTATCGACAGTTTCGAGCTGTCCGGCGGGCCGATCGACATACTGGTGAACAATGCCGGCATGCAATTCCGCACGCCGCTTGAGGACTTTCCCGCCGACGCGTTCGAACGCCTGCTGCAGACCAATGTCGCCAGCGTCTTCCATGTCGGCCAGGCCGTCGCCCGGCACATGATCCGTCGTGGGCGCGGCAAGATCATCAACATCGCCAGCGTCCAGACGGCGCTTGCCCGCCCCGGCATCGCGCCCTACACGGCGACCAAAGGCGCGGTCGGCAATTTGACCAAGGGCATGGCGACCGACTGGGCCAGGTTCGGCCTGCAATGCAACGCCATCGCGCCCGGCTATTTCGACACGCCGCTGAATGCCGCACTGGTCGCTGATCCGGCATTCAGCGCATGGCTTGAAAAGCGCACGCCGGCCGGTCGCTGGGGCAAGGTCGAGGAGCTGGTCGGGGCCTGTGTCTTCCTCGCCTCCGACGCGTCATCCTTTGTCAACGGACATGTCCTCTATGTCGATGGCGGCATCACAGCGTCGATCTGACCAGCCCCGCCGCATGGTCATCATGGGCGTTGCGGGGTCGGGCAAGACAACGATCGGCGAGGCACTCGCCCGCGCGATCTCGGCGACCTATCTGGATGGTGACCAGCTGCATCCGGAGGCCAACATCGCTAAGATGAGCGCCGGCATTCCGCTTGCCGACAGCGACCGGTGGCCGTGGTTGGCAAAGGTCGGCGAAACCCTGAGGCCAGGCACAATGCCCGTCATCGTCGGCTGCTCGGCGTTGAAGCGCGCCTATCGCGATTTCATCACCGAACGGGCCGGCGCGCCGGTGCTGTTCATCTATCTCGACGGTTCGCGCGAACTGATTTCCCGTCGAATGCGGGAACGCACCGGCCACTTCATGCCGACCAGCTTGCTCGACAGCCAGTTCGCGACACTGGAGATACCAGGCAAGGACGAGAACGCGATCAGGGTGGCGATCGACGCGCCGCTCAAGGAGATTGTCGCGGAGATAACAACGAAATTCGAGGAGTGGCCGTCATGACCAACAAAGTCGCACTGATCGGCGCCGGTGCCATGGGCGGGGCGATCGGTGAGCGCCTGCTTGCCACCGGCAATCGCCTCGCCGTGTTCGATCTCGACAAGGTCAAGGTCCAGGCGCTGGTCGCCAGAGGCGCGACCCCCATGACAAGTGCGGCCGAGGCCGCTGGCGCGTCCGACTATGTCATCCTCAGCCTCAATTCGGCGGCGATCGTGCGCCGCGCGGTGTTCGGCGACGGCGGCGTGGCGACTGGAGCCAAGCCTGGCACGCTGATCATCGACATGTCGTCCATCGAGCCCGATGCGACGCGCCAGCTCGCCGCGGACGCATGCGAGAAGGGTTTTCGCTGGGTCGACAGCCCGCTCTCGGGCGGTGCGCCGAAGGCGCTGACCGGCGAGTTGACACTGATGGCCGGCGGCGAAGAGGATGACGTCGAGGATGCCCACAATGTGCTGCGCGATGTTGCGGCCAACTACACCCATATGGGTCCGGCGGGCGCCGGCCAGACGACCAAGCTGATCAACCAGGTGCTGTGCGCGCTGAACTTCATGGCGGTGGCGGAGGCGACGCGGCTGGCGCTGGATGCCGGCGTCGACGTGCTGAAGATCCCGCAGGCGCTGAGAGGCGGCCGCGCCGACAGCGCCATCCTGCAGGAATACCTGCCGCGCTTCGCCAGCCGCGATTACCGCCGCACCGGCCGCATCGACAATATGGTGAAGGACCTCAATGCCGCGCAGGATCTGGCGCGGCGGACACACACGGCGATGCCGCTGACGGCCGTCTGCGCCGAGGTGCACAGGCTGCTGACAGCCGCCGGACTGGGCGGCGAGGATCAGGCCGCATTGATGGAATTTTTCCAACGCAAGGACGAGGACGGCAAATGATCACGCGCTACGCACTGTTTGAAGGCAAGGTGAAGGATGGCCAGACGGAGGCGTTCCGCCGGGACGTGATCGAGACTGTCCTGCCGAAATGGAAGGCCTTCCCCGGTGCGCTAGACGTGCGCGTCAGCTTTGCCGAGAAGCGCGACGACGGCGCGCCGGAATTTCCGATGATCCTGGCCATCAACTACCCCGACATGGCGGCCGTCGACGCGGCCCTTGCCAGCCCCGTCCGCGCCGAATCCCGCGCCGCGACCGAGGCGGTGCTGGGCAGATATTTCGAGGGCCGCATCCACCACCACGTCACCATCGCCAACGAGTTTCCGCTAGCCGGAGATTAGCCCCTATCATGGGGAATTTTCGACCCGGCAAACACCCGCTGCCGTATTGCTATCGAGGCGGCAGCGGCGCGGATCACCAGCTGCTTTCTTCAGGCTGCGCGGGCGAAGCGATCGACCCTGAAATCGTCGAGCGGCGTTTCGCAACGGTCGGTCATGATGAGCTCGGCCATGGCATCGCCCACGCCCGGACCGAGCTGGAAGCCATGTCCGCTGAAGCCGAAGGCGTGGAACAGGCGTGGCGTCGTCGCCGAGCGTCCCATGATCGGCAGCATGTCTCTGACATAACCCTCGCAGCCGGACCACGTGCGGATGACCGCGACCCGCGCGATTCCCGGCAGCAACCGTGCGACGGCGCGCAACTGCGTCGGCAGGCGTATGGGATCCGCGTTTGCATGGCCAGGATCCAGGTTAACTGCCACCCTTTCGGCCGCTCCGCCGAAGACGATGTTGCCTCGCTCGACCTGACGCAGATAGGCGCCATGGTCCTTGTTGCGCGTCCAGATGCCGACCACCGGCAAGATACGATGCGGCAGCGGCTCGGTCACGCCCATCTGCGGGCCACGGGCGTCGAGCGGAACCGCTTCGCCGAACTGCGCGGCGATGCGCGCGCCCCAAGCACCAGCGGTGTTGAGCAGACACTCGGCGGCGAATGCACCTTTTGAACTGGCTACAAGGAAGCTGGAGCCTGTGTGCCGGATCGTCTCGACCTCAGTCGCCTCGGCGATTTCCGCGCCCAGTTTGCGGGCGGCCTCGGCGAATGCCGGTGCGATCAGCCTCGGATTGCCGCTGCCGTCCTGCGGCGAGAACGACGCCGCGATCGCCTCGGCACCGAGGCCGGGAAAGCGGGCACGGATCTCGGGTGGGCCGAGCTCCTCGAGGTCCAGCCCCCAGGGCCGCGCCGCCTCGGCATAGGCCCGCATGTCGGCGAGGCTATCTTCATCGAAGATCAGCCGGATATGACCGGTAGCGCGGAATTCCACGTCGCGGCCAAGCATTTTTTCGGCCTCGCCCCACAGCCTGAGCGAGCGATGGGCCAGCGGAAGCTGGGACAGATCACGCCCCGTGCGCCGAATGTTGCCGAAGGAGGCAACCGTTGCTCCTGTGCCGATCCGATTGCGCTCGATCAAGGTAACGCGCGCGCCGCGCCGGGCCAGGAAATAGGCAGAAGCCGTTCCCATCAGTCCGCCGCCCAGCACGATCACATCCATGGCGCGGCCTCTTGCAAAACAGCACTCTATCCTATGACTGATCTTGTCCGCGCCGTGGCATTGCGTCAAAGATGGGTTTGGACAGGACCCATAAGCTTTACCTATGGAGTGGCAATGCGGGCCCGGCAGCTCGAAGTGTTCATCGCCGTCATGCGCGCGGGCACCGTGACCGCCGCGGCGCGGATGCTGAACATCTCCCAGCCCGCTTTGAGCCAGATCCTGCTCCACACCGAAGACGAACTCGGCTTCACGCTGTTCGAGCGGGTTAAGGGCCGGCTGCGGCCGACCCCGGAGGCGCTCGAGATCTTCCCTGATGCCGAGAGGTTGTCGGCGGGGCTTGAAGGCTTGCGCCGCAAAACCACCGATCTGCGTCTGGGCCGGGCAGGGCTGGTGCGGGTCGCCGCCTCACCGCCGCCGGCCATGGCGATCTTGCCGCGCGCGTTCACCAAATTCCGGGCCCAGCATCCCAACATAATGTTGCGCGCTCATAGCGCGCCGATCGCCGCCATCGTCGACATGCTGCGAGCGGGCGACGCCAGCCTCGGCGTGGCCATGGACGACCGGCTCCCTCCGGATATTGAGGCGGAAGTGATCGGCAGCGTCGGTTTTGCTTGCCTGCTGCCGACCGGGCATGTGTTGGCCGGGAAAACCGAGCTGACACTCGCCGATCTCGCAGGCGAGGAATTGATATCGTATCGGGGCAACACCCGTCCTGCCGACGAACTGGCCCACGCTGCACGCGCGCAAGGTGTGACGCTTTCGCCGTCGCTCGAGATCGACGTATCCATCTCCGCGGTCGGTTTTGTCCAGGCCGGTCTGGGCATCGCCCTGGTCGACGCGCTGCTGCCTTGGCATCAGTTTACCGGGCTTGCGGTCAGGCTGCTCGCAAATGGGCCGGAATTTCCGATTGCGCTGCTCACGTCTCGCACACGGGCACTTTCGCGGGCCGATGAGCTGATGCGCGACCAGATCCGCGCGGCCTGTGCCGCCGTGCTGGGTGAGCGTCGCTCGAAAGCATAAGCAAGGCTTATATCCTTGCTCATCATACGTCTTGGACCCTGGCCATCCTGTCGTGTCAGCTTTGGTTGGCAGACAGGAAGGGACGCATCATGGATGGTGCCATCGCGGCGGACGAGGCGCGGAACGAAGCCGACTGGAAGGTCGGCGTCGATATCGGCGGCACATTCATCGATTTCTGCGCGCTGGAAGCAAATTCTGGGCGCGTGGCCTCGCTGAAAGTTCTGACGACGCCAGAAGATCCGGGCGCCGAACTGATGACGGGCCTCACCCTTCTGGCCGAACGCGAAGGCTTTGATCCCAAACGCATGACGCGCTTCGTGCATGGGACAACGGTCGGCATCAACACCATCATCCAGCGCAAGGGCGCACCGCTGGCGCTGTTCACCAATGCCGGCTTCGAGGACGTCATCGAACTGGCGCGATTGCGAATGCCGGACATGTATTCGCTGTTTTGCTCGCGGCCGGACCCGCTGATCTCGCGCGACATGGTGTTCGGCATTCCGGCCCGCATGCGCGCCGACGGAAGTGAATCCCAGGCACCGGACATGGCGGTGGTGGCCAGCGCGGTGGCCGCGGCGAAAGCGGATGGGGCGCAGGGGATCATCGTCTCCTTCCTCCATTCCTGGCGCAACGCCGCGCAGGAGGCTGCCGTCAAGGCGACGATCGCGCGTCACGCTCCCGACCTCTTCGTCTTCTCTTCGGCCGAGGTGTGGCCGGTCATCCGCGAATACGAGCGCGGCTCGACCGCCATTCTCAATGGTTATGTCCATCCGCGCGTCTCGGGCTATTTGACGGCGCTGGAAGAGCGGCTGAAGGACCGCAGCGTGCCGGCCCGCCCGATGCTGACGAAGTCGAACGGCGGGCTGATGAACGCCGCCGAAGGCAAGCGCGCCTGCGTGAACATGCTTTTGTCGGGAACGGCCTCCGGCGTCATCGGTGCCTCGTGGCTGGCGCGTCAGGCCGGCGAAGACCAGGTTCTTACCCTCGACATCGGCGGGACCTCGGCCGACTTCGCGCTCATCATCGGTGGCGAGGCGCAGTTCGGCACCGGCGAACTGATCGGCGAGTTTCCGCTCCATATCCCCTCGGTATCGGTGAGCTCGATCGGCGTTGGCGGCGGCTCGATCGCCAGCGTCGACGCGCAAGGGGTGCTGCGGGTTGGGCCTGAGTCGGCCGGTTCGACGCCGGGACCGGCATGCTACGGCCGCGGCGGCGAGCGGGCGACGGTGACCGACGCCATGGTGGTGTGCGGATGGCTCGGTCACAGCGAGATGGCCTATGGCCAGCTCCGCATCGATACCGGACTGGCGCATCGCGCGGTCGGCGAGCTTGCCGCCCGGCTCGGCCGCCCGATCGAGCAGACGGCGCAGGCGATCCTCGACATCGCCGTGTCGGAGATGTTCGTCGAGGTCGAGAAGCTTGCCTCGCGCGCCGGCGTCGACTTGCGCGATTTCACGCTGATGCCCTTCGGCGGCGGTGGCCCGATGCTCGGCGCCTTCCTTGCCCGCGAACTCGGGATGAAACGCGTCATGGCGCCCCGCCGGCCCGGCGTGGTGTCGGCGCTGGGCGGGCTGGTTGCTGATCTGCGCGGAGACTTCATTCGCACCATCTTCAGCCCGCTGTCGGACATGTCGCTTGCCGGAATTGGCGAGGCCTTCGAGGCTCTGGCGCGTGAGGGGCGCGACTGGCTTGCGGCGCAAGGTCATGACGGGGAGGCGGAGCTCAACCTCTCCTGCGACATGCGCTATGTCGGACAAAGTTATGAGATCGAGGTCGTCCTTCAGCCGCAATGGCTGACGGACGGGAATGCGGTCGCCATCGCACAGGCCTTCCACCTCACCCATGAACAGCTCTACGATTTCCACGACCCGGACGGCGAGATAGAACTTGTGAATGTCCGGCTGTCCGCCATAGGCGCGGGGCCGAAACTCTCCCTCCCGGAGGCCGAAGAAGTGGAAGTTGCGGCCATCCCGGCGCGCCGGCTCCCGGTCTATACGGGCCTGAACGTCGAGACCGTCGACCTCTACGAGCGGCAGGCCCTTGTAGCCGGCAGCAAATTCCACGGTCCTGCCGTGGTCGTGCAGGAAGACACCACTTTTGCCATTCCCGCGGGAGCGCAGGCAAGGGTCGACCGTCACCTCAACCTTTTGCTGACGTTCCCGGAGCAAAGCCATGTTTGACCGCACGAACCTTCAGGTTCTGGCCAACCACGCCCGCGCGGCCGCCGAGAACATGGCCCATACGCTGCACCGCACCGCGCACTCCGCCTTCGTCAAGGAGACGCAGGATTTTACAGTGATGCTGATGGACCGTTCAGGCGCGACCTTCGCCGTGCCGATGGAACTTGGGGCCACCTGGTATCCGGGGCTTTCATATCACCGCGCGATCGCGATGGTCGACGACTACCGGCCGGGGGACGTTGCGTTCACCAACGATCCCTATTCCGGCCACGTCGCCACGCACGCGCCCGACACGCATCTGTGGAAGCCGGTCTTCGCCGACGGCGAGATCGTCGCCTGGACCGGAGGGCATATCCACAACACCGACATGGGCGGCGCGGTGCCGGCTTCGCTCAGCAGGGCGCTGACCGAAATCCATCAGGAAGGTATCCGCTTTCCACCCATGAAGCTGGTGAACGAAGGCGTCTTCGATGAGACAATCCTGCGGATCATGAGCACCAATGTGCGCAAGCCCGACCTCAACATCGGCGACATCAAGGCGCTGGTCGGCGCGCTCAACACCGGCGAGCGCAAGATCCAGGCGATGGTGAAGAAGTTCGGCAAGGCCGGCTTCATCGAGGGCGTTTCCGCGCTTCTCGACCATGCGGAGGCGCAGGCGCGCGACGTGCTGCGCGCCATGCCGGACGGCACATGGCAGTTCGCCGATTATGCCGACGAGGATTCGGTCGAAGCCAATCCTTGCAGGCTGAAGCTGACGCTGACGATCAAAGGCGACGAGGCGGTGCTCGACTTCACCGGCTCCGATCCGCAGCTCGGCTCCTCGCTCAACGTGCCTTCAGGCGGCGACCCGCGACACACCATGCTGCTGGTGGGCGTCTATTACGTGCTTTACACGCTCAACCCGAAGATACTGCTCAATACGGGCCTCACCAGGCCGTTTACCTGCATCACGCCCGAAGGTTCGGTGCTCAATCCGGTCCATCCCGCTGCTGTGGGCATGCGCTCGCTCACCTGCGCCCGGCTGCGGTCGGTCATCTTCGGCGCCTTCTCGCAAGCGGTGCCGGAGCGCCTGCCCGCAGCACCTGCCGGCAACAACTGCATCGTCAATGTCATGACGACGGACGAGCGGACCAGCAAGACTGTCATCACGGCGGTGAATCCCGTAGTGGGCGGCGGCGGCGCGATGCCGCATCGCGACGGGACCAATGGATCGGGCGCGGATGCCGCCTATCTCAAGAACACGCCGATCGAGATCACCGAGACCGAGACCCCGGTCGAATTCGTGAAATACGGGCTCGCGAGGGACAGTGGCGGTGCAGGGCGCTGGCGCGGCGGCCTGGCGACCGAGATGGCTTTCCGTGTCTTCGCCCCCGACTCCAGGATCACGGCGCGCAACCGCGACCGCAGCTTCTTTCGTCCGTGGGGCGTGCTGGGCGGCAAGGCAGCCGGCCTATCGGACATGATCGTCAACCCAGGGACCGAGCACGAGCGGCGGCTGGGCAACATCGACACTGCGGTGCTGCAGCCTGGTGACGTGCTCGATATCCGCTCCGCCGGAGGCGGCGGGCGCGGCGATCCGCGTGAGCGCGAGCCCTGGCGCGTCGCGCAGGATGTGCGGCGTGGCTATGTCACGCGAACGGCTGCCGAGCGCGACTATGGGGTCGTCATCCGTGACGGCGAGGTCGACGTGCAGGCGACGGAAAGACTGCGTGCGCGGCAGGGACCAGCCGTCGGCCATTTTCATTTCGGTCCGGAGCGCGATGGCTACGAAGCGCAGTGGACGCCCGCGGCCTATGACCTGCTGACCGCCATACTGCGGGACTTGCCGATCCACTGGCGGTTTTTCGCCAAGACGGAGATATTCCGTCGCATGAAAGGGCGCTCGGGACAGGAAGGCGTCCAGGCTGCGTTCGATGCGGTCTGCGAACGGTTCCCCGAACTGCCCAGTCCTCGCACCGTGCGAGAGGCAGCGGAATGATCACCGCCGGCCGCATCGTCCGGCTGGCCGAGCGCGACCGCGCAGTGGTGCATTTCTTTCTCGACGGTGAGATGCGAGGCGCCCTTGCGGGTGACACCGTGCTGACCGCCATGCTTGCATCAGGACATGCATTGCGAAAATCCGAGTTCGGACCCGAGCCGCGTGCCGGCTTCTGCCTGATGGGAGCCTGCCAGGATTGCTGGGTATGGCAGGACGAGGGACCGCGCATGCGGGCGTGCTCGTCACTTGTCAGTCAAGGCATGCGGTTGCGCACGACGCCACCGGAGAGCTGGCCGTGAGCGAGACCTCGTCGCCGCGGATCGTGATCGTGGGCGCCGGTCCGGCCGGCATAAGGGCGGCCGCGACGCTGGTCGAGGCGGGACTTCATCCGGTGGTGATCGACGAAGGCAATCGCGCCGGCGGCCAGATCTATCGCCGGCCACCTGATGGGTTCGTCCGCACGCCCGAGCAGCTCTATGGGTCGGAGGCGGCGAAGGCGCGCGCGCTGCATGCGCTTTTCGATCGGTTGGTGGCAGACGGGCGGCTTACCCATTGCGCGGACAGCTCGGTCATAGCAGTGCATGAAGGTCGGCTGCAGATGCTGGGGGAGGGCGGCGTGCAGCTAGTCAGCTATGATCGTCTGATCCTTGCCACCGGCGCATCCGATCGTGTCGCTCCGGTCCCCGGCTGGCAGAGCGCCGGCGTCTACAGCCTTGGCGCGGCGCAGATCGCGCTGAAGGCGCAGGGCGTCGCGCTCGGGCGGCGCATCGTGCTCGTCGGATCGGGGCCTTTGCTGACGCTGGTCGGCACTCAGCTCATCAAGGCTGGAGCGGATGTGGCGGCGGTGCTCGACACCTCCCCCTGGCGCCAGCAGATGCGGGGGCTCTGGGACCTTGCCGCCCGGCCGTTGGTCGCGCTGCGCGGTCTGGCCCTGCGGGCGAGGCTCGGCGGCCGCTACCATGCGGGCGTGAAGCTCGAACGGATCGTCGCCGACGGAAAGGGGGTCTCAGCGATGCGCTGGCGCGACGCCGGCGGAAGGCAACACCTCACGTCATGCGACACGATAGGCATGGGCTGGCATTTGCGGGCGGAGACGCATCTCGCAGACTTGGCGGGATGCGCCTTCATTTATGACGAGCAGTGGCGGCAATGGCTGCCAAAGATCGACCGGATGGGCCGCGCCGGCGGCGGAGTCTATCTTGCGGGCGATGGAGTTCGTCTTCTGGGAGCAGATGGCGCGGAGATCGCGGGACGCCTTGCCGCGGCGGCGTGCCTTGCCGATCTCGGATTGCCGGCGCCTTCCCTCGGTGCCGATCTGCGCAAGCTCGCGCGGCTCGAACGCTTTGCCCGTGGCCTGGTTCGCGCCTTTCCCTGGCCGGCGGCGATGGCGCGGGCACTCCCGGACGACGCGGTCGTCTGCCGCTGTGAAAACGTGACCGCCGCGGCCGTGCGCCAGAGCTCCGATTTCGGCGGCAGCGAAGCCAACAGGGTCAAAGCGCTGTCGCGCGTCGGCATGGGACGATGCCAGGGGCGCTATTGTCAGTTGGCCGCCGTCGAACTCATCGCGGCGCAGACCGGCTGCACGCCTGGCGCTGTCGGCCGGTTTCGCGGGCAGGCGCCTGTCCGCCCGGCGCCTGTCGGTGCCTTTCTGCAGGACGGCTCATGGCGTCGCGGAGACCATGTCTAGATGTCGCAATGTATCGTGCCTTAGAAGTCGGCAACTTTCCCCCAGGCTGAAGCGTCGAAGCGCCTGGGATCGTAGGATTGCGGATCGACGATCGGTTTGGAACCAGTCATCAGATCGGCGACGAGATGCCCGGCGCCGGGTCCGATGCCGAAGCCATGCCCCGAGAACCCGGCAGCCAGGAAGAAACCCGGAACAGTGTTGATCTCGCCGATGGCAGGCACGCCGTCGGGCGTGCTGTCGATGTAGCCGGCCCAGCTTGCGCTGATCCTGGTCTGGCGCAGTGCCGGCAGCAGTTCGAGCGCCCGGGCGTGGGCCAGGCGGATGGTCGCCTGGTCCGGAACCGGATCGAGGATGCGCATCCGCTCCATCGGCGTCGGCTGATCGAGCCGCCAGTGTCGGAGTGTTTCGTGGCCCGAGCGCATGCCTTGCAGGCCGCCCGGCGCGAGGCTGCGCCACCGCTTCAGGAACATGGCCAGGAACTGGGAGGAGAAGCGCAACTGCTGCGGCGTCACGTCCACACGGCCGCGTCCACTTATGGCGAGCGTGTAACCGCCGTCGCCGCGACGCGTGACCGAGACCCCTGCCGTATGCAGCGCATCAGGCAGACCCTCGGCGCCTGGCGAGACGGAGAGGATGGAGGAGCGGATCGACGCCTGCGGAAAACGGAAACCGAACTGCCGGCAAAAGGAAGAGGCCCAGGCGCCGCCGGCCAGCACCGCCACCTTGGTGCGGATCGTTCCGCTTTCGGTGACCACACCACTCAGTCGTCCGCCTTCGGTCTCGATACCGCGCGCGGCGCAATTCTGGTGCACGGAGCCCCCGAGCTTGAGGATGGCCCGGGCAACCGCGGGCGCGGCCCGCGACGGATCCGCGGTGCCGTCGGTCGGCGAGAACACGCCGCCCTTCCAGGTCCGGCCCGTGGCGCGGCCCCGCTCGCTGGCCTCGGCGCTGTCGAGCATGTGCGTGGTGACGCCGGCCGTCCTGGCGAAGTCACGCCAACGCACCCAGCCAGCCAGTTCCGCATCGTCATTGCTGAGATAGAGCAAGCCGCACCGCCGAAAGCCGGTGTCTTCATCTGTCTCTGGGGCAAAGCGCTGCCACAGATCGAGGCTGCGCGTCGCCATGGGCAACTCGCGCGCGTCACGGTTCTGCTGGCGGCACCACCCCCAGTTCCTTGAGGACTGCTCGGCGCCAACGCGTCCCTTTTCGACAAGCGCGACCTTGATGCCGCGCCTGGCCAGGTAATAGGCCGCGAAGATGCCGACGATGCCGCCGCCGATCACCACCGCGTCCGCGGTCCGTGGCAGTTCGCCGGATGTCTCGATTTGCTGCAGTGGTGCGCGCATGGTCTCTCTGCCTTGACGCGCCAATCTACCGTGTTGTGCAGGCAGCCGGTGCCGCAGTTGACGCTGAAGCAGAATTTTATTCCGGCAGCCTGGGCGAAATCGGGAGCCGCTGCGTTTCAAGCGCTGTCCGCTTGGATGGACAGGCCTACGGGCTGTGGTAGTGTCAATGCCAATGAGCAAGGCAGCATTTTGTGCTACGGCCTGCGTTCTGCGGAGACGACCGTGAAACTGGATCGGATCGATATCAAGATTCTGTACGAGTTGCAGAAGAACGGCCGCATCACGAATGTGGAACTGGCTGATCTGGTGCATCTGTCGCCAAGCCCATGCCTGATGCGGGTCAAGAAGCTCCAGTCGGAAGGCTACATCGAAGGCTATTCCGCGCAGGTCAATATCGGCAAGCTCGGCCAGACGCTGACCGTGTTCACCGAAATCACCTTGAAGAACCATCGCCAGGTGGACTTTGCCCGCTTTCTCGCCGTGGTGGAGAAGATCGACCAGGTCATCGAGTGCCACCTCGTGTCGGGCGGCTACGACTATTTGATGAAATTCGTGACCGCCGGCATAGCCGAGTACCAGACCATCATGGAGCGGTTGACCGACATGGATATCGGCATCGACAAGTATTTCAGCTTCGTGGTGCTGAAGTCGCCCATCATCAAGGCGCACATGCCGCTGCCCAGCCTGTTTCCGAGGTAGTCAGCGATGGCCTTGCGCGCGCTGCATTTGTCGCCTGCAGTCCGCTACAAGATGTCCGGCCCCAATATCGGGTGCAGTGCCTTCAATTCGATTTGCATCTCGGCGATCATCCAGGCGCAGATGTCGGACACGACAGGTCGTAGCGGCCTTGAGCGCGGGGCAATCAGCCGATGGATCCGGCCCGTCTTGATCTGCCTGTCCGAGGCCGGGACAAGGGTTCCCTGAAGCAATGCCCTTGAAACGTTGCTGAGCCAGCCGAGCGCCACGCCTTCCCCGTTCATCGCGGCTTGAAGCACGACCGCGTAGTCCGAGAATTCGAGCCACTTTGCCCTGCTGGTCTTGCGGTCCGCCACACTGCCCCAGGCGTCCAGCCATTGCTCCTTGGCGTCGGTCAGGTGAAGCAGGGCATGACCTTCCCCGGTTCCGGCATGGATCAGCCGACCGTGGGCCGACAAATAGGATGGGCTGCACACCGGAACGATGATCTCAGGCGAGAATGCCCAGTGGTGATAGTGGGGGTCGTCATCGGTCAGGATTCTCGTGGCCAGGTCGACATTCTCGGCGGGTCCTCGCAGAACGCCCGCGGTCAGTTCGAACCTCAGATCGACGTCGGGAAACCTCGTGTTGAAAGCCCCTAACCTGGGAACGAACCAATAGGTTGCCAGAGAACTCGAAAGGGAAAGGGTGACCACCGGCTTTGCAGCGCTGTTCTGCTTGATCCTGCGGATCACTTCCGCGATGCCGTCAAATCCCTCCCGCACGGCCGAATAGAGCACACGTCCGTCCGGGGTCGGGGTCAATCCCGTTGGGCCTCGTGTGAAAAGAGGCACACCAAAATCGGCCTCGAGTTGGGCAATGCTGCGGCTGATCGATGGTTGCGTGACGTTGAACTCGCGCGCCGCGGCCGTGAAGCTACCCGACCGGACGGCAGCTTCGAAGACAAGCAGTCCGCGCGCGGAGGGAACGAGTTTTGCAAAACCAGCCATGCGTCCAGCGTATAGGCACCCCAACAATTTTCAAGCTTTCTATGAGCTCGGAAATGGCGGACTATAACCCTGATGAATGGCCGGAGCAGAACATGAAGACAGCGGCATCGCAAGCGGGCAGCACATCCAGCGATCCTCTGCTTCAGCCGTTTCGGCTCAAGGGTCTGACGCTGCGCAACCGTGTCGTCAGCACCAGCCATGCCTCGATGCTGGACGATGGCGGCCTGCCGCTCGAGCGCTATCAGCGCTACCATGAGGAGAAAGCGCGCGGCGGCCTTGCGATGACCATGGTGGGCGGCTCGGCCATGACGTCGCCCGATTCGAGCTGGGGCGGCGGTCAGTTGGACCTTTCCACCGACCGCATCGTGCCTCATCTCCAATCGCTATCGCAGCGGGTGCATCGCCACGGCGCCGCCGTCATGTGCCAGGTCTCACACCTTGGCCGGCGTGCCACCGCCTATGCAGGAAACTGGTTGCCGCCGGTGGCGCCGTCACGCGTTCGCGAGACGAGAAACCGGAATTTTCCGAAGGAGATGGACGCCGCGGACGTCGACAGGATCATCAAGGATTACGCCAGTGCCGCAAGGCGCTGCCTGGACGGCGGTCTGGATGGCGTCGAAACCGTCACCGGCGGCCATCTGATCGGTCAATTCCTCTCGCTCAGAACCAACAGGCGCACGGATGGATTCGGCGGTTCGCTGGAAAACCGCGCGCGCTTCGGCCTGATGGTTCACGAGGCGATCCGCCGCGCGGTGGGCGACGATTTCGCCGTCGGCATCCGGTTCGTGATCGACGAGGCGGCCAAGGACGGATCCGATTTCGACGAATGCCTTGCCTTTGCCAGGCTCTTCGAACGGGAAGGTCATCTCGACTTCTTCAATTGCATTTTTGGCCGCATGGACACCGACCTGTCGCTGGCTGAGCAGAACATGCCCGGCATGTTTAGCCCGAGCGCTCCGTTTTTGCCGCTGGTCGGGCAGTTCAAACGGGAAACCAGACTGCCCGTGATCCATGCCGCAGCGATCCGGGATATAGCGACAGCGCGGCATGCCATCCGCGAAAACCTTGTCGACCTGGTCGGCATGACCCGGGCGCATATTGCCGACCCCGATATCGTCAACAAGATGATGCGCGGCGAAGAAGAACGCATTCGCCCGTGTGTCGGGGCGTCCTACTGCCTGTACAAGAAGGTGCAGTGCATTCACAACCCGGCCAGCGGCCATGAAACGATCATCAGCCATACCATCGTGCGGGCTGAAACGCCGAAACGGGTGGTCGTGGTCGGCGGTGGTCCGGGTGGGATGGAAGCGGCAAGGGTTGCTGCCGAGCGCGGCCACCGAGTGAGCCTGCTCGAAGCCGGAGCGCGCCTTGGCGGGCAGGTGCTCGTCGCGGCCTCGGCATCCGATCGCAAGGATCTCATCGGCATAGTCGACTGGCGCGTCGACGAACTCGCGCGCCTTGGCGTGGAAGTCCGTCTCAACACCTATGCGGACGCAGAAATCGTCCTTGCCGACCAACCGGATGCGGTCATCGTCGCCACCGGCGGCGTTCCCGATATGGAAAGGCTGGAGGGCGCCGAACATTGTGACAGCGTCTGGGACGTCCTGACCGGGGTCGTGCCGGCGAAAGACGATGTGCTCATCTACGACGAGACCGGACGCCAGGCCGCAGTTTCCTGCGGCCTGCATCTTGCCCGTCCGGGGCGCGTGATCAGCCTGGCCATAGCGGACGACACGTTGGCGATCGAGACGCCCTATCCGGACAGGGTGAGTTTTCGCAAACGCGCCGCGGAAAGCGGCATCCGCGTCGTCAGCGATGTGCGCCTGGTCAAGGCAGCGCGCCAAGGCAACGGCATCGCCGCCACGTTCCGGCACGAGCTCACCGGTGCGGAAACGGAAATGACCGCAGCCCAACTCATTGTCGAGCGCGGTACGGTGCCCATGGAGGATACCTATCAGGACTTGCGGGCGCGCTCAGCCAACAACGGCGTCACCGACATAGCCCTGATGACGGGCACGGAAACCAGGCGGGACAATGGTCCGCAAGCTGCCGGATCATTCGTCTTGCACCGCATTGGAGACGCGGTTGCCAGCCGGGACATCTACTCGTCGATCTATGAGGCCTACCGGCTCTGCTCGCAATTGTAGATGGGCCATGAAACTCGATCGAATCGACATCAAGATTCTCTACGAGCTGCAGAAGAACGGCCGCATCACAAATGTGGAGCTGGCGGAACGGGTCAATCTCTCCCCCAGCCCATGCCTGATGCGGGTGAAGAAGCTGCATGCTGAAGGCTATATCGTACGCTATTCGGCGCAGATCGACATCGCAAAGCTGGGGCGGACGCTCACCGTCTTCACGGAAATTACGCTCAAGAACCATCGCCAGATCGACTTCTCGCGTCTCCTTGCCGCCATTGACAAGGTCGATGCGGCCGTCGAATGCCACCGCGTTTCCGCCCGCTACGACTATTTGACGAAATTTGTCGCCGCCGGCATCGGCGAGTACCAGGAGATCATGGAGCGGCTGAGCGACATGGATATCGGCATCGACAAGTATTTCAGCTTCGTGGTGCTGAAGTCACCTATCGTCAAGGCCCACATGCCGCTGCCCAGCCTGTTTCCGATGTAGTCGAAGCGGCTCACCGTTCCCGTAAAATGCTGAGCCGCTCTAGCGATGGCCGTATTGGCTGACCAGCTCGGGGTCGCGGACGAGGCCATCGAGCCAGGTCGGATCGAGCTTCGGCACCGAGGAGAACAGAAGCTTGGAATAGGGGTGGGTGGGCGCCTGCAGCCTGTCGGGCGTGATCTGCTCCACCCGCTCGCCATTGTACATGACCATGATCTCGTCGCAGATCGCTTCGACGACGGAGAGGTCGTGGCTGATGAAAATGTAGGAAAGGCCCAACTCGCGCTGCAACTCCTTGAGCAGTTCGATCACCGCGGCCGCCACCACCGTGTCGAGCGCCGAAGTGATTTCGTCGCAGATGATGAGCTTGGGGCCGGCCGCCAGGGCGCGTGCGAAGTTCACGCGCTGCTTCTGGCCGCCCGAGAGTTCCGACGGGCGGCGGTAGCGCAGCGTTCTCGGCAGGCGAACCATGTCGAGCAGTTCGTCGACGCGCTTCGAGCGCGCCTGCCTGTCGAGCCCGTGATAGAAGGCCAGCGGCCGGGCAATGATGTCCTCCACGGCCTTCGCCGGATTGAGCGCGGTGTCGGCATACTGGAACACGATCTGCATCTCGCGCAGCTGGTCCTGGCTGCGTTTCCTGGCGGTGCGCTCCAGCTCCCTGCCGTCGAAGACGATGTCGCCGGCCGCTGCCGGATGGATGCCGGCGATGACGCGCGCCAGCGTCGATTTTCCGCAACCGGATTCGCCGATGACACCGAGATTGCGCCCCTTCTCGACGATCAGGCTGACGGTATTGACGGCGCGGATAAGCGGCAGTCCGTCAGCCCGTACCGCGCCATAGCCGGCTGTCACATTGTCGATGCGCAGCAACGGCTTCGCGCCGGCATCGGCGTCCGCATGCGCTTGCCGCGGTTTCGGCTCGAAGGCAGCCAGCAGTTCGCGTGTATAGGGATGCTGGGCAGCCGAAAGTATCTGAGCCGTGGTGCCGGCCTCCTGCACTTCGCCGCCCTTCAGCACCACAATGCGGTCGGCGATCTGGGCGACGACCGCGAGGTCGTGGGAAACGTAGACCCCCGCTATTCCGCCCGCCCGCATGACCGACTTGAATGCCTTCAGCACGTCGATCTGCGTCGTCACGTCGAGTGCCGTCGTCGGCTCGTCGAAGATCATCAGCTTGGGATCGCCGATGAGCGCCATGGCCGCCGAGAGCCGCTGCAATTGCCCACCCGAAACCTGGTGCGGGTAGCGCGCGCCGATCCCTTCCGGATCCGGCAGCGACAAGGCCCGGAACAGCTCGACCGCGCGCTTTCGCGCCTGCTCGGGGGACATCAGCGCGTGGATGCGCGTAACCTCGATCACCTGCTCGATGATGGTGGACGAGGGGTTGAAGGAGGCGGCAGCACTTTGCGGTACATAGGCAATGTCGGTGCCGCGCATCCTTGCGCGCTGCTTTTCGGAAAGTGCCGCCATGTTCTTGCCGTTGACATTGATCTGGCCGCCGGCGATCCGGCAGCCAGGCCGCGCATGGCCCATCAGCGAGAGTGCGATCGTCGTCTTGCCGGAACCGCTCTCGCCGATCAGAGCGACGATCTCGCCATCGGCGATGTCGAGGCTGACGCCCTTGATGATTTCGACGACACGACCCGAGTCCGTCGTCGCCTCGATCCTCAGGTTCCTGACTTCGACGAGATTGCTCATGCGTCCCTGTCCCTGATCTTCTGCGGCAGGTTGTCGATCAGCAGGTTGACGCTGATGGTGAGGCTGGCGATCGCCAGCGAGGGAACGATGACGGCGGGCGCGGCGAAGGGCAGGCCGCCTATGTTCTCGCGCACCAGCGCGCCCCAGTCGGCGAGCGGCGGTTGCAGACCGAGTCCGAGGAAGGACAGGCCGGAGAGCAAGAGCACGATGAAGACGAAGCGCAGGCCGAAATCGGCCAGCACCGGGCGGATGATGTTGGGCAGGATCTCGGATCCGATGAGATAGGCGGTGCTTTCGCCACGGACGCGAGCGACGGTCATGAAGTCCATGCTGTTGATGTTGACGGCGAGCGCCCGCGCGAAACGGTAGGCGCCGGGGATATAGATGACGGCGAGCGTCATGATCAGCGCCGGGATCGACGAGCCGACCGCGGCGACGACGACAAGGCCGAACAGCTTGCTGGGGATGGAGTTCATCGCATCGAGAAAACGGCTAAGGCAGGTGTCGAGCCAGCCGCCGGTGACGGCCGCGATCATCCCCAGCACCACGCCACAGAAGCAGGCGATGGCCACGGCGGCGAGCGATATGCCGACGGTGTAGCGCGCCCCCATCAGCACCCGCGAGAGCATGTCGCGGCCCAGATAATCCGAGCCGAGCCATAGGCCCTGTCGCATCGGGCCGAAATAATCATCGTCGACGATGTCGCCGATCGAATGGGGAATGATATAGGGCGCGAAGATGGCGATCAGCGTCCACGCCAGGATGACCAGCGCGGCCACCACGCCCACGAGATTGTAGCTGCGGCCCAGGAAGGACCGTCGGGAAGCTGCCACGCGCGCCATCGTCACCTGAGCCTCGGGTTGGACATGATGGCGATGATGTCGGCGACGGTGATGAGCAAGAGGTAGCCGAGGCAGAAGATCATCGCGCAGCTCTGGATCAGCGGCAGGTCGCGGGTCGCGACCGCATCGACCATCAGCTTGGCGATGCCGGGATAGTTGAAGATCGTCTCCACGATGATGACGCCGCCGACAAGATAGGACAGCGACAGCGCAACCGCGTTGACGATCGGCCCGAGCGCATTGGGAAGCGCGTGCTTGAGCACCATGCGGCCGCGTGAGGCGCCTTTGAGAAGCGCCATCTCGACATAAGGCGTGGACAGTGTCTCGATCACCGCGGCGCGGGTCATGCGGATCATCTGGGCGGAGATGACGAAGGTCAGCGTGATCACCGGCATTGCATAAATGCGTACGAGGTCGGTCAGCGTATGCGCCTCATTGACCGAGGACAGCGCCGGCAGCCATTTGAGATAGACGGCGAAAAGCAGGACCGCCAGAGTCGCCACCATGAACTCCGGCACCGAGATGACGCCGATCGCAAGAATGGTGATGGTGCGATCGTAGAGGGAGCCGCGCAGCATGGCGGCGGTGATGCCCAGCGTCAGGGCCAGGGGGACCGAGAGCAGCGTGGTGATGCCGGCGAGTTCCATGGTGTTGACGAAGCGCCCGCCGATCAGCGCCGCGACCGGCATCTCGTTGGCATAGGAAGTGCCGAGATCGCCGTGGAGCAGGCCGAGAAGCCAGCGCAGGAAGCGAAGGATTGCCGGATCGTTGAGATGCATGGCCTCGCGCAGGCCGGCGACCGCTTCGGGTGTCGCCGCCTGGCCGAGCAGGATCGACGCGGTGTCGCCGGGCAGCATGCTGGTGGCGAAAAAAACGGCGAACAGGACGATCAGAAGTGTGATCACCGCGATTGCCAGCCGCTTTAACACGAGGTTTAGAACCCCAGACGTCATGAAAGCGCTCCTGCGGTTGCGTTCGGCCAAGCGATGTTGCGCAATAAGGTGCCAGGGACCGGCTGTCCGATCCCTGGCAGGCGCCTCTCAGGCTTCGAGCCAGAGATATTCCGCCATTGCGTAGCCCATCATGCCACCGAGCGGGTTCGCCTCCAAACCCTTCACCTTGCTGGAGAGGGCATCGACGTTGGAAATGTAGGCCGGGATGATGGTGCCGGCCTCCTCGGAGACCATGGTCTGCATGTGGCCGTAGATTTCCTTGCGCTTGGCCTGGTCGAGCGAGCCGCGCGCCTCGATCATCAGCTTGTCGAACTTCTCCGACTTATACTGACTTTCGTTCCACGGCGCGTTGGAGGCGTAGAGCAGCGAGAACAGGATGTCCGGCGTCGGGCGTGGGTTGATGTTGCCGAAATGGACCGGCGCCTTGAGCCAGTAATTGTCCCAATAGCCGTCGGACGGGACGCGCTGGACGTCGAGCTTCATGCCGATGTCGGCGCCGGCGGCCTGGATGATCACCGCCATGTCGATCGACGAGGTCGCGGCGTCGGAGGCGATCACGGGAATGGACTGGCCAAGCAAGCCCGACTTCTGGAAGTGGAACTTGGCCTTGTCGGGGTCGAAGGCCTTCGGCTTGAGGTCGGCATTGTGGAAGATGTTCGCCGGCGAGACGGGCTGGTCGTTGCCGACTTCGCCGAGGCCGCGCAATGCCGATTTGACGATCTGCTCGCGGTTGACGAGGTATTTCATGCCGGCCACGAAGTCGGCCTTGTTGCCCGGATCCATGTCGAGCCGGATGTTGAGGTCGGTGTAGTTGCCCGAGGTGGTTTTCGACAGTTCGAAGCCTTGCTGCCCGCCGATGAGCTTCATCGCGCGCGGATTGATGGAGGCGGCGAAATTGATGTCACCGGACAGCAGGGCGTTCACGCGGGCGCTGTCATCGCTGATGGCGATGAATTCGAAAGAGTCGAGATAGGGCTGGCCCGACTTCCAGTAGTTCTTGTTCTTGGTGACGACCGACCGCACGCCCGGTTCGAACGTTTGCAGCACGAAGGCGCCGGTGCCGTTGCCCTTGGAGAAGTCGGTGGTGCCATCGGCGACGATCATGAAGTGATGCAGCGCCAGGATGGTCGGGAGGTCGGCATTCGGATCGGCCAGCGTGATTTCCACGGTCGACTTGTCGACCGCCTTGAAGCCGGTCATCTGCGCGGCGATCTTGGCGACTTTGGAACCGACCGCCGGATCGAGATGACGCTTCATCGAGAAGACGACGTCGTCGGCGGTGAGGGCCTTGCCGTCGTGGAAGGTGACGCCCTTACGCAGCTTCACGGTCCAGGTCTTGGCGTCCTTGCTGTCGAAGCTTTCGGCCAGCTCCATCTGCGTGACGCCATCCTTGTCGAGGAAAGTCAGGCGATTGTAGAGCGAACAGCAGCGGACATAGTCGGTCGACAGCGACGCCTTTGCCGGATCGAGCGTGTCGGCGGTCGAGGACGACCAGCCAGCCGCCTTGAAACTGCCGCCGGAAACCGGCGTGGCGGCGACGGCATTGGTGGCGCGGCCAAGCACCACGCTGCCCGCGGCAACCGCAGCGCCGCCGGCCAACAGCATCTTGAGGAGTTCGCGGCGGCTCGCGCCCCGCCGAATGGCATTTTCGACCATGGCATCGTCTGCGCTGGTCCAGTTCGTGATGTTGTCGGTCATATCATTCCCCTTTTCGTTTGTTTTCCGGCTTGCTCGTCTTGACGCGGCTTTCCGGGTTGGGCTCAGGTTCGTTGCTTCAGGCTTTCCCGCACGGCGGCGGCAAGGGCCGCCATTGACGTGAAGTGGTAGTCCGGCGTGGTGAAGCGCTCGGGCTCGATCGTGCCGCCATAGCCCTTCTGGGCGTGCCGGCGCTCGATCCAGCAATTGGTCATGCCAAGCGCCCGGGATATGCCGATATCGTGATACTGGCTTTGCGCGACGTGCAGGATGTCCTCCTTGCTGTCGCCCCTTGAGGCGACGAAATCGAAGACCTTCTGGAAAAAGGCCGGGTCTGGTTTTTCCGTGCCTGTATCGTCGGCAGTGAAGGTGGCGAAAAAGGGCGATCCGAGTTGCTTCTCGAAATGATCGAGCGCCCAGCGCCGGGCATTGGTCATGGCAATCAGCCTGTGCGATTTTGCAAGCTTCGCCAATGCAGCCGCGCTGTCGGGGAAGCCTTGCCAGACGCTGGCGGAGTCCCGCAGGCGCATGCCGTATCTTTCCTCGGCCGGCAGGCCGAGCCGTGGTGCGATGACCCTGTAGACACGCACGAGATCGTCCGGGAACAGGCCTGCATCGGGCATGTAGCGGGCTTGCCGGTAAAGGCTCAGCGCTTCCTCGCCGTCGAGCGGAACGCCGGCCTCGGCGGCAATCCCGGCCAGGCAGGTCGTGATGCCGCCTTCGAAGTCGATCAGCGTGCCGACCACATCGAAGGTCATGTATTTGAATTCGCTAAAGCCCCTGGCCAAGACTGGGTCTCCTCTGCACGCGGCCGAATTGCATGTGTTGAACAGAACAAAATTCCGTGCTGTCCGGGGCGTAGGCCTTTTTCGAAGGCCCGGAAATCCGGGCTTTCTGGCCTTGTCTTATCAACAGTCTGGCACTTCCCCCGCGCTGGATTCGCCGAAAAGGCGTGAGGGGGCGGCACAAAATTGCGAAATCGTCTGCTCCGGCGCTATTTCGAAACGCAGGGTATTCGTCCGCGGTCATGCCATTGCCTGACGGACATCGGGATCGTCCAGTGTCTGGTCGAGCGTCCGGCGCGTGCGCTCGATGATCGCGTCGATGTCGGCGTCGGTGCAGCAGAGCGGTGGTGCATAGCCGATAACCCCATGCGCAAAGGCACGGATGATCAGGCCGTTGTCCCACGCCCTGTCGAAGACGCGCCGCGCCGGCATGGCCGACGCCGGAAACGGGGTCTTCTTCTGTTTGTCGACCACCAGTTCGATCGCGGCAAGCATGCCGCGGCCGCGCACGTCGCCAACGAGCGGGTGGTCCCTCAGGCCCTCCAAGCCCGCCATCAGGCGAGCGCCGGCCTTGATGCCGTTCTCCAGCAGGCCGTCTTCGTAGAGCTTCAACACTTCGAGCGCGACGGCGGCGCTGACGGGGTGGGCGGAATAGGTGTAGCCGTGACCAACGGCCGAACTGCCCGCGCCGTCGGCGATGACGTCGTAGACATGATCGGCCATGAACACGGCGCCCATGGGAACATAGCCCGAAGTCAGCCCCTTCGCGGTCGTCATGAAATCGGGAACGATGTCCTCATCGGTGCAGGCGAACAAGGGTCCGGTTCGGCCGAAGCCGGTGATCACCTCGTCGGCGATGAACAGGATGCCGTACTCCCGGCAGAGCTCGCGCATCGCCTTTATCCAGCCTTTCGGCGGGACGATGACGCCGCCCGAACCTTGGATCGGCTCGGCATAAAAGGCAGCGACCCGCTCCGGTCCGATTGCCTCGATCTTGGCCTTCAGCGCGGCGCGTGATGCGGCGATGATCGCATTGCCGTCCTCGCCCACCGGGTTGCGGTAGGGATAGGGGGAGGGGATCTTGTGCTGCCATGCAAAGGGAACGCCAAAACCGGCGTGAAAGGCGGGCAGCGCGGTCAGGCCCGCGCCGACCACCGATGACCCGTGATAGCCCTGCTCGATGGAAATGAACTGGTCGCGTTGCGGCTCGCCTTTGGCATTCCAGTAGTAGCGGACGAAGCGGATCGTGCTGTCGACCGCGTCCGACCCGCCGAGCGTGAAATAGACGTGATTGAGGTCGCCTGGCGCGCGCTCGGCCAGTTCCGAGGCGAGGCGGATGGCCGACTCCGAGCCGAGGTCGAAATAGGCGGTGGCGTAGGGGAGTTCGCGCATCTGCCGGGCCGCAGCCTCGACGATGCTGTCATGGCCATAGCCGGCATTGACGCACCACAGCCCCGCGAAACCGTCAACGAGTTGCCGGCCTGACGCATCGGTCACGGTCGCCCCCTTCGCCGATTTCAAGACGCGCACGCCGAGCGCCTCATGGCCGCGGTATGATGAGACCGGATGGATGAGGTGGGCGCGATCGAGTTCGATCAGGGAATTCGCGAGCATTGTTGTCCTCCTAGCCGAGCGCCTGGTTGGCGAGGGCGTAAACTTTTGGCTTGGTCTGTTCCGCGACGCTCTTGGGCGGACGGTCCATGGCCACGCCTCCGCCGACATGGGTGAGGCCGATTTCCTCGAGCCAACCGGCAATGCCGGTCCTGCTGTCGGTATCCACGCGCAGAAAGGCGCCGGGGCGGTTCGCGGCGAAGAAGCTAATCAGGGCCTTCGCGGTGTCAGCGCTTTCCGCGATGACCGGTCCGATCACCTCACCGCGTCCGAACGGGCGGATTGCGGCATAGGCTTCAATCACGCCGTGGCGGCCGATGATTGCGAATTGGCCGCGCTCGGCCAGCGCATCGATCAGGGCTTGCCGGTCGGCGCCATAGGCGTTGCGGTCCAGCGCCTTGATGTCCGGCAGCTCGTCCATGCTTGCGGCTTCCACTCCATCCGGCACGCCGAGCGCTGCAACCGTACCTTGATGCTGCCGGATCGTGCCGGAGGGCACAAAGCCCAGTTTCTGGTAGAGAGGCATGCCGTCATTCGTCGCGACGAGCCGCAGCGGACGGTCGCCGGCAAGGGCGATGGCCTGATCCATGAGCCGGCGCCCGAGCCCCTTGCCACGCACGTTCCTGTCGACGATCACCATGTTGATCATGGCGCAGTCCGCGCCATAGGGTGTCACCAGGATGGTTCCGGTGACACGGCCCTGGTCGTCGAGCGCGACCGCGCCGCTCGAGAGCTGCAGCGCCATCTGCCAGTCCTGCGGGCGATGCGGCCAATTCTCCTGGCGAGAAAGCGCCACGGCTCCCTCGATATGGTCCGGCCCGAAGTCCTGAATCTCGATCTCGCCCTGCTGCATGAGGCATCCTCCCGTCTGCCCTCAAGTCTCGACCATTGTCGCGTCGCAAATCGTCTGAAGGCTTCGGCCTCGGCGGTATCTTTCGCCGTAGCGCAAGCGGTGCGCCGCATCTTGTGCTGGCGCCCGCCACGGCGGAGGCGCTTCACGTCACGCGCGGCGCCGCGTTCGACACACCAGATGCCACAGCGTGCCAAACCGGATGGTGGATACGGAACTTTCTGCTTTCGGGAGGGCGATTTCGGTCAGGTGGGTCGCCACCACCTGTCCTATGATGAAATGCTTCCCAACGCGAATGTGCTTCCACTGGAGATCGACGGACATGGCTTCTTTCAGGCCCAAATATATCACCTTCGACTGCTACGGTACGTTGACCAATTTCCAGATGGCGGAAGCGGCGCGAGACCTTTACGGCAGCCGGCTCGACGAACCGCGTATGCAGGAGTTCATCAAGAACTTCGCCGCCTATCGGCTCGACGAGATCATGGGTGACTGGAAGCCTTACGCCGACGTTGTCCACAACGCGCTCGAGCGGGCCTGCAAGCGCAATGGTGTTGCCTTCAGCCCTGACGACGCCAGGATGGTCTATGAACGTGTCCCGACCTGGGGGCCCCATGCAGATGTCCCAGCCGGCCTGGCTAAGGTCGCCAAGGAAATTCCGCTGGTCATCCTGTCCAACGCCATGAACGCGCAGATCATGTCCAATGTCGAGAAGCTCGGCGCGCCGTTCCATGCCGTCTACACGGCCGAGCAGGCGCAGGCTTACAAGCCACGGTTCAAGGCCTTCGAATATATGTTCGACAGGTTGGGCTGCGGCCCGGAAGATATTCTTCACTGCTCGTCCTCGTTCCGCTACGACCTGATGTCGGCACATGATCTCGGCATCACGAACAAGGTCTGGGTCAATCGCGGCCACGAACCGGCAAACCCTTACTATGGCTATGTCGAGATATCAGACATTTCGGGTCTCCCGGGAGTGGTCGGGCTTTGAAACAGGCGGATCGTCGATGAAATTGATCTCCTACTGGCACGATACCGCCCCTGTCTTTTCCGGCGGAGCGCAAGGCCCGGTCGAGGGGCACTATGATGCCGTCATCGTCGGTGGCGGCTTCACCGGTCTCGCTGCGGCGCGCCAACTGGCGAAGGCCGGCGCGAAGGTGGCGGTGCTGGAGGCGCAGCGCGTGGGCTGGGGCGCATCCGGCCGCAATGGCGGGCACCTGAACAACGGCCTCGCTCACAGCTACCTCTCTGCCAAGGCGGAACTCGGCAAGGAACGCGCGATCGCGCTCTACCGCACGCTCGACGACTCCGTCGACACCATTGAGGCGCTGGTTGCCGAAGAGGGCATCGACTGCAATTTCCGCCGCGCCGGCAAGCTGAAGCTCGCCTCCAAGCCGCAGCATTTCGAAGCGATCGCCCGCAATTTCGAAGCCCTCCATGCGGAAGTGGATCCGGATACGGCGCTGCTGTCGGCGGTCGACCTCAAATCCGAGATCGGCTCGCCCTTCCACGGCGCGATGCTGTCGAAGAAGAGCGCCATGATGCATATGGGCCGCTATGTGGCAGGCCTTGCGACAGCCGCCGCCCGCCACGGCGCCATCATCCACGAGAATGCGGCGGTGACCGACCGCAAGCAGGTCGGTGGCATCCATGAGCTGACGACCTCCCGCGGCCGCATCAGCGCCGACAATGTGCTGGTAGCGACCGGCGCCTATACCACGCCGAATTTCAGCTATTTTCGCCGCAGGATCATCTCCGTCGGCAGCTTCATCATCGCCACGCGGCCGTTGAGCGACGCCGAGATCACTGCCACCATGCCCGGCAACCGGACATGCGTCACCTCGATGAATATCGGCAACTACTTCCGGCTTTCACCGGACAGGCGCCTGATCTTCGGCGGTCGCGCGCGCTTCTCGGCGACTTCGGACCAGCGCTCGGATTCGAAGAGCGGACAGATATTGCAGGGGGGCCTCGCGGCGATCTTCCCGCAGCTCGCCAAGGTCGAGATCGACTATTGCTGGGGTGGGCTGGTCGACATGACCAAGGACCGTTTTCCGCGGGCCGGCTATCATGACGGGGTCTGGTACGCGATGGGCTATTCCGGCCACGGCGCGCAGCTTTCCACCCATCTCGGCATGGTCCTGGCCGATGCCATGCTCGGCCGCGAAGACCGCAATCCGATGAAGGGGCTCAAGTGGCCTGCCATTCCCGGTTATTCCGGCAAGCCCTGGTTCCTGCCGATGGTCGGCCTCTATTACAAGGCGCTCGACCGGATCCAGTGAGCTTCGATTCGGTCCGCTTTGGGCTCTCAGCCAAATGGCCTCAGCTGAGCCCGCCCATGTGGAAGCTCTTCATCTCGAGATATTCCTCGATGCCGACCTGCGCCCCCTCACGGCCGAGGCCGGACTGCTTGACGCCGCCGAAGGGGGCGACTTCCATCGAGACCGAGCCGGTGTTGAGCCCCACCATGCCGAACTCCAGCGCCTCGCCGACGCGCCAGGCGCGTTTCAGGTTCTCGGTGTAGAAGTAGGAAGCAAGCCCGTAGGGCGTGCCGTTGGCGAGCGTGATCGCCTCCTCTTCCGTCTCGAACCGGAAAAGCGGTGCGACCGGGCCGAACGTTTCCTCACCGGCAAGCTGCATGTCCTTCGTGGCGCCGGTCAGCACCAGCGGCGCGACATATTGAGGACCGTCCGGCAATGCCGGCCTCGTTGTGATGATCGAAGCACCCTTGGCGAGCGCGTCCTGGACATGGCGGTTGATCTTCTCGACCGCCGCCATGTTGATCATCGGCCCGATGGCGACACCGGCTTGAGTGCCCGGTCCGACCGTCATGGCGTTGACGCGAGCGGAAAGCTTGGCGGCGAAGGCTTCGTAGACACCGGCCTGGACGAGGATGCGGTTGGCGCAGACGCAGGTCTGTCCGCCATTGCGGAATTTCGAGACAAGCGCGCCCTCGACGGCGAGATCGAGATCGGCGTCGTCGAAGACGATGAGGGGCGCGTTGCCGCCGAGTTCGAGGCTGAGCCGTTTGACAGTATCGGCCGCGCCGCGCATCAGCAGCGAACCGACCCGCGTCGAGCCGGTGAAGGAGATCTTGCGAACGGTCTCGTTGGCCATGATCTCGTTGCCGATCTCGGCCGGCATGCCGGTGACGATGTTGATGACGCCGGCAGGGATGCCCGCGCGTTCGGCAAGCACGCCGAGCGCCAGCGCCGAATAGGGCGTGAACTCGGATGGCTTGATCACAACCGTGCAGCCGGCGGCCAGCGCCGGCGCGACCTTGCGGGTGATCATCGCGTTGGGGAAGTTCCACGGCGTGATGATGCCGCACACACCGACCGGCTCCTTGAGCACGATGATACGCCGGTCCGGCGTCGGCGAGGGGATGGTGTGGCCGTTGATGCGGCGTGCCTCCTCGGCAAACCATTTGACGAAGGACGCCCCGTAGCGGATCTCGCCTTTGGCCTCGTCCAGCGGCTTGCCCTGTTCCGTCGTCAGGATCAGCGCGAGATCGTCCAGATGCGCCAGCATCAGGCCATGCCAGGCCTCCAGGAGGCCAGCGCGCTCGGCGTTGGTCTTCTTCTTCCAGCCAGCATAAGCGGACGCCGCGGCCTCGATGGCCGCCCGGGTCTCATGACCGGCCATGTCGGGCACCGTGCCGATCGCGCATTGAGCAGCCGGATCGACAACATCGACCGTCTTGCCGGAGCCGGCAGCGACCCATTTGCCGTCGATCAGGCCGGCTTCGCGGAAGAGACTTTTGTCTTTGAGATTTTTCATCGAAAACGACCTTGCAATCAGGAGAGCGCTGCGACGACGGCGGCCGTGATGGCCTGCGTTCTGTCTTTGCCCGGAATGGTTCCAATGCCGCGCGCGGTTGTCGCCTCGACCGCTTGCATGACCCGCCCGGCTGCGGCCGCTTCGCCGAGATGGTCGAGCATCATGGCGCCGGACCATATAGTGGCGATGGGATTGGCGATGCCCAGATGCGCGATGTCGGGCGCCGACCCGTGCACAGGCTCGAACATGGACGGCGCCGAGCGGTCGGGATTGATGTTGGCCGAGGCGGCGTAGCCGAGCCCGCCCTGGATCGCCGCGCCGATATCGGTGAGGATGTCGCCGAACAGGTTGGAGGCGACGACCACGTCGAGGCTCTCCGGCGCCATGATCATGTGCGCGGCCAGCGCATCGACATGATAGCTGGTCACTTCAACGTCCGGATACTCCGCAGCCAGCTTTCGCGCGATCTCGTCCCAGAACACCATCGAATATGTCTGCGCGTTGGACTTGGTGACGGAGGCCAGCTTGCCGCGCCGTGTCCGCGCCTGCTCGAAGCCGAAGCGCAGGATGCGCTCGACGCCGGCGCGGGTGAAGATCGAGGTTTCCACCGCGACCTCGTCCAGAGTGCCTTGATGCACGCGCCCGCCGGCGCCCGAATATTCGCCCTCGGTGTTCTCGCGGATGCACAATATGTCGAAGCTCTCGGCACGCAGTGGGCCCTTGACGCCCGGCAGCAGGCGGTGCGGCCTGATGTTGGCGTATTGCACGAATGCCTTGCGGATCGGCAGCAGCAGGCCGTGCAACGAAACGGAATCCGGGACCTCCGCCGGCCAGCCGACAGCGCCCAGAAGAATGGCGTCGAAGCCGCGCAAGCTCTCGATGCCGTCTTCAGGCATCATGCAGCCGGTATCCTTGTAGAATTTGCAGGACCAAGGGAACTCGGTTCCCGTCAAGGCAAAGCCCGCGTGTTTGGCTGCGGTCTCCAGCACCGTCCAGGCGGCGGCGGTCACATCGCGGCCGATGCCGTCACCGGGGATCAAAGCGATCAAGTAGGGCTTCATCGGCATCTCTCTAGAGGCTGATCAGGACGCTCTTGGTCCTGCGGTTGGCGAGATAGGCCTCGCGGCCGAGATCCTTGCCGATGCCGGAGCGCTTGTAGCCGCCGGTCGGCAGGATATGGTCGCGCGAGCGGCTGTAGCGGTTGATCCAGACGGTGCCCGCTTCGAGCTTGCGTGCCAGACGGATCGTGCGGGACAGGTCGGCGGTGAACAGGCCGGACGCCAGCCCGTAGGTTGGATGGGAAGACAGCGCCAGCGCCTCTTCCTCGGTCTCGAAGGTCTGGATGGTGAGGACCGGGCCGAAGATTTCCTCGACGATCGCCGGATTGGCCTGGTCGATATCAGAGATCAGCGTCGGCTGGTAGAAATAGCCGGGGCTGTCCATGACGCCGCCACCGGTCAGGCATTCGCCGCCGGCCTCGATCGCGGCCCGCACGATGCTGTCGACACGGGCCCGCTGCCGTTCCGAGATAACAGGCGAATACTGCGTCGCCTCGTTCCAGGTCGGGCCGGGCCGGGCCGCCTTCATCCTCTCCAGGATGGCAGCCGTCAACCTGTCGGCCACGCTCCTCTCGACGATCAGGCGCGTGCCGGCGACGCAGGCCTGACCGGCATTGAAGGTGACGCTGCCGGCGATGGCCGTCGCGGCCTTCTCCATATCGGCATCGGCAAAGACGATCTGCGGGCTCTTGCCGCCGAGTTCCAGCGTCATCGGCTTGACGCCGGCGCGGGCGACGTTCTCCATGATCGCTGAGCCGGCGCGGGTCGAGCCGGTGAACGAGACCTTGGCGATCTCGGGATGACCGGTCAGCGCCGTGCCGGTCGTCGGGCCGTCTCCCAGCACAACGTTTATGAGCCCTGCCGGCAGGCCCGCCCTCACGGCGAGTTGCGCCATGTAGACTGCCGAGAAGGGTGTCATTTCCGATGGCTTCAGAACGACCGCATTGCCCGCGGCCAATGCTGGACCAAGCTTCCATCCGGCCATCGAGATCGGGAAATTCCAGGGCGTGATCGCACCGACCACGCCATAGGGCTCGCTCATGATCATGCCGAGAGTGGCGTCGTCGGTCGGCACGAGCTCGCTGCCTTCCTTGTCGGCGAACTCGGCAAAGAAGCGGATCTGCTCGGCGGTGATGGCGATATCGCCGGCAACGAGCTGGCCGACGGGCCGGGTGGAGCACAGCGCCTCGATCCTGGCCAGCGTTTCGGCCTCCGCCTCGATCAGGTCGGCCCAGGCCTGGAGCGCCTTCGTCCGTTCGCGCGGCCGAACGCCGCCCCAGTTGCTGGCCTTCAGCGCCGCCTTGGCGCTTTCCACCGCACGATTGACCATATCGACGCCGGCCACGGGGCAGCCGGCATATGCCTTGCCATCCGACGGACGGCGCATCTCGATGGCACTCTCGGCCGCGATCATCTCCCCGCCAATGAAATGACCGACGGGAAGCGAGACGGTATCCGGATCGAAGCTCAAGCCCATGGTACCCACTCTGGAATATTCTGCAGAAGCCTAGCGCGGGCTCTGGCGCAGCATGCGCCGTTCGACGATCGGTCGCGGATGATTGTTGTGTGCCGGCGATGACAGACGGCAAAATCTGTTGCGGAGGCCGGCGCCTCCGCCCTCCCGTTACCCTACGGTCACGTAGATCTTGCGTACCGTCTCAATGGTCTTCCAAACCCCGGTGAAGCCAGGTTTCATCACGAAGCTGTCGCCGGCGCGATAGGTCACCGGCTTGCCGCCGTCGGGCGTGATTTCGATCAAGCCGGAGAGGATGTGGCAGAACTCGAAAGTCTCGCCTTTGATCGAGCGCGTTTCGCCGGGCGTCGCCTCCCAGACGCCGGTATGGACGAGGTCGCCCTTGGCGACATCCTGCGCCCAGGTTTTGAAGCCAGGGTCGCCGGAAATCAGCCGTTCGGGCAGCGCCGCGGATTCGCGCGGCTGGAAGACAGGTCTGGTATCGACGGTCTTGAGCAGGGACAAGGGATGGCCTTTCATGTTGGAGGATCTTGGCTTGATGTGTCTTTGTCCCAGAACCGCTGCACACTTCCGGGTGAGATGCACTTAGTAGCCGCGCGACCGGTCGACGAGCCCGATGGGATCAAGACCGGCGCGGTAACGCCTGATGTTTTCGACAACCGCCTTTGCTGCGCTGGCGGGCTGGGTGACGCTGGCGACATGCGGGGTCAGGATGACCTTCGGATGCAACCAGAACGGATGACCTGCCGGCAGCGGTTCGGGATCGGTGACGTCGATCATCGCCGCCGAAAGGTGGCCGCTGTCGAGCGCGGTGACGAGGGCTTCGTCGTCGAGCTGCGGCCCCCGGCCGGTGTGGACGATTGCCGCCCCCTCAGGCAGTTGCGCAAACAGGCCGGCATCGAGCAAACCGCGCGTCTCCTCGGTCAGCGGCAGCAGGCAGATCAATATGTCGCTGACGGCGAGCATCTCGCTCAGCCCGGGCTCGCCATGGTGGCAGGTCACGCCCTCGATCCGCCGGGGCGAGCGGCTCCATCCGGCGAGCGGAAAGCCGAAGGGCTTCAGGCGGTCGAGGACGGCTTGGCCAAGCTGTCCGAGGCCGAGCACGCCTATCCGGCGCGCCCCGGCCTGGAGCTGCGCGATGTCAGCCCATTCGCCGGCGCGCTGCTGCGCGAGATATCCAGGCAGGTTGCGGTGGAGCGCGAGTACGGCCAGCGTCACATATTCCTGCATCATGCGCACGATGCCTTCCTCGATCATGCGCACGACCTTCACGTTCGCAGGTACCGCATCGAGGCGAAACTGGTCGACGCCGGCGCCGATGGAAAACAGGATTTCCAAGTTCGTATAAACAACGAGATTGTCCGGCACGGTCCAGCTGATCAGATAGCGCACGGCGTCGGGATCGACCGTCGCGGCATCCATCGTGATGGGAACATCCGGCAGTTCTGTCGCGAATACCTCGCAGAAGATCGCGCCGCGGCGTGCATCGGAATTGAACAGGAATGTCATTCCGTTCCTCTCATGCCGCGCAGCGCACGCCCAGAGCCTCGATCACTCGCTGACAGGCGGTGAGTTCGCTGGCAAGGATGTATTCGTTAGGCTTGTGGGCGCGGTCTATGTCGCCGGGTCCGCAAATGATCGCATCGAGCCCGGCGGCCTGGTAAAGTCCGGCCTCCGTGCCGTAGCTGACGGCGGCGAGCGGCGCTTCGCCGGTCAGTTCGCCCAGCAGTGCCGCAAGCGCCGTATCCTGAGGCAGCGACAGCGCCGGATAAGCGCTCATCGGCCTCCACTCGATACGAAAACCGTCGGCCACGAGGGCCTCTGCCCGCGCCTTGACCGGCGCGAGCAGGCTTGCCGGGTCGACACCAGGTATGGCGCGTGCCTCCAGGTCCAAAGTGCAGGTGTCGGGGATGATGTTGACCTGATGTCCGCCTGCCACGACGCCCGCCTGCAGCGAGGAGTAGGGCGGCTCGAAGGCGGCATCGAACGGACCGTGTGTCAGCCGCTCGGCTTCGCTCACGGCGGCGCTCAGCGCATAGGCCATGGCATGGACGGCGTTGAGCCCGAGATCGGGCCTCGAGGAATGGCCCGAGCGCCCGTTGACGATCACCCGGGCGGCCGCCTTACCCTTATGGCCGCGCACGGCGCGCATGCCGCTCGGCTCGCCGACGATGACGCCCAACGGCTTCGCGCACAATTCGGGAAGGCGGGCGATCAAATGCGGCACGCCACGGCATCCGACCTCCTCGTCGTAGGAAAAGGCGAGGTGGATAGGCCCGGCAAGGCGCAGTCCCGTCAGCGCGGGCACGGCCGCGAGTGCCGCGGCAAGAAACCCCTTCATGTCCGTAGTGCCGCGTCCATAGAGCCGTTCGCCCTCCTTGCGCAGTGCGAAAGGGCTCGAACTCCATTGCGGCTCGCTGGCGGGAACGACGTCCATATGGCCGGACAGGATATAGCCGGGGACATCGGCGGGGCCGATCGTCGCGAAAAGATTGGAACGATCGCCTTCCGGCCCCGGAAGCACGGTGACCTGAACTCGGTGTTCGGCGAGATAGGTCTTGATCCAGCCCGCGATATCGCCGTTCGGCCTGCCGGCGACCGTTGGAAAAGCGACGAGACGATCGAGGATGTCGAAGACGTCCATTCCAGTCCTCAAAACGTTCGGGTTCGCCGGGATCGGAGCCGTCGACCATATGCTGCTAGATTTCCAGAGAGAGTGTGTGCATTCTTTCGCGATTGCGTGCCGAAAGCTGAAATGTTTCAGTTGAATCTTGCGTTGCCGCGCGGCTTTCGAGCTGATCGTACCGGTCCGCTCGTTTAGCGTTGGCGGGCAGAGGGTGGCCGTCGTTGTGCCGCGCTCGGTAGGACAATCTTGTAGGGGCATGGACTTGAAGCCGTCCGGAAGCTTGAAAATCGACACTTTCTCGATGCGGATCGGCGACATCGAAGGCGTCGAACTGGACCGCTTGCACGCACACTCGCTCGCCGTGGGATGGCCGCATCGCGCCGAGGACTGGCAGTTCCTTCGCGAAATGGGACACGGGTTCGTGGCGCTCGACGAGATCGGCCGCGTTCTCGGCTCGGCCATGTGGTTCGCGCATGGTGCCGATTTCGCCACAGTGGGGATGGTCATCACCTCGCCGCGATTGCAGACGCTGGGGGCGGGGCAATGGCTGATGAAGCGGGTCTTCGAGAAGGTCGCCGGGCGCGATCTGCGCCTGAATGCAACGCGCGCGGCAAGGCGGCTCTATCTCTCGCTCGACTTCCAGCCGGAGAAGACCGTCTATCAATGCCAGGGCATCGCCAGCTTGCAGATGACGGGCAGGCCGGCAAATATTCGAGGCGATGTCCGAAGTTTGGGCGAAAATGACATTGCCGCTGTGATCGCGCTCGACGCGGCCGGGTTTGGCGTGAGGCGGGCGGCGCTGATCGAAAGGCTTTTCGCACACTCGGCCGGCTATGGTCTTTTCAAGGGCGATACGCTGAGCGCTTTCGCGCTCTGCCGGCCGTTCGGGCGGGGCCATGTCGTGGGACCGGTCGTGGCGGTTAGCGACGCCGACGCGTTGGCGGTCGTCCGGCCACACGTGGCCGACCATTCGGGGTCTTTCCTGCGCATCGACACCCATATGGACAATGGCGAGTTCGCCGCCTTTCTGTCGCACAGCGGAATGCCGGTATTTGACACGGTCGTGACCATGTCGCTGGGCAAACGCATTGCTGCTGTTCCTTACGGCAGCTCGTTGAGGACCTATGCCTTAGCAAGCCAAACCCTCGGGTAGTTGCCTTCTGTCGCGCAACGGTATCGGCTTGGTCGACCCTGGCTTTATCAATTGCTCGCCTAGGGTGGTCCGCATGGTGTTCTATCCCACCTTGGCCACAGAAAGCGGCCCGTTCGCTCGCGGCCCATTTCGGTCATTCACTACCAGGAGTTCCTGGCGACCTGGGGCTACATTGGCGATATCTCGAAGCTCCTAGCCAGTCGTCTTCTTGGTCCTTTGGTTCGCCAGACCATACGAGAGAATACGAAGGAAACGACTTGGCGAACCATCCGCTAACGTTTTCGTTAGAAATTGGCAGCCCTCAGCGACGAACGTAATCCTAATATTTACGGGGCGGTTCGCCGAAATAGAAGCTTCTCGATCTCCAAGCGAAGTTTCATTGCTCGCCTCCCGTGGCTAATCTGCCAACGGCGTTCGGTCGCACGGCGTTATTCCTTTACCGCGCCGGTCATTGAGGAAACGTAGTGTTCGACAAAGAAAGAATAGAGCACCACCACCGGCAACGACCCGATCAGCGCGCCGGCCATTAGCGCGCCCCACTCATAAACGTCGGAGCGAACCAGCTCGGTGAGCACGCCGACTGGCACCGTCTTCTTTTCCGATGATTGAATGAAGGTCAACGCGTAGATGAACTCGTTCCAGGATAGCGTGAAAGCGAAGATGCCGGCGGAAATCAGGCCAGGGACTGACAGCGGCAGCACGATCTTGGTGAGGATCTGCCAACGGCTCGCACCGTCGATGAGAGCACATTCTTCAAGTTCGAACGGGATCGAGCGGAAATAACCCATCAGCAGCCAGGTGCAGAAGGGGACGAGGAAGGTGGGGTAGGTGAGGATCAGCGCGAACGGGGTGTCATAGAGGCCGAGGTTGAACACCATCAGCGATAGCGGGATGAATAGAATCGAAGGCGGCACAAGATAGGCCAGGAACACTGCAAGGCCGACCTGCCGCGCGCCCGAGAATCTCAGGCGTTCGATCGCATAGGCCGCCAGCACCGCTGCCAACAGCGACAGGAAAGTGGCGGCGGTCGAGATGATGATCGTGTTGAGCAGCCAACCAGGATAGGAGGTCTCGAACAGCAGATAACGTATGTGCTGCAATGTCGGGTGAACAACCCAGAACGGGTTGTAGTTCACGTAGTCGGTCATCTCGGCATTCGGCTTGATTGCCGTGATCGTCATCCAGTAGAAGGGAAACAGGAGCACGATCATAAACACCAGAAGCGGCAGATAGACCGTCACAACCCGACGGGGCAGGCTTTGCAGATAGCCCATGCCGCCTTCATCGTTGTTGATGCGTTCCGCTTGCTTGATCGCGGCCATGTCAGTCTCCGCCGCCTTGCTGCCATTTGCGCCGTTGCAAGCCGAAATAGCTGAACAGGATCGCCGCCAGCAGGAAGGGGATCATGGCGACGGCGATTGCCGCGCCTTCGCCGAGTTGGCCTCCGGAAATGCCGCGCTGGAACGATAATGTCGCCATCAGATGAGTGGCGTTTACCGGGCCGCCACGAGTGAGCACATAAATCAGTTGGAAATCGGTGAAGGTGAACAGCACTGAGAAGGTCATAGTGATGGCAATGATCGGCGTCAGCAGTGGCAGGGTCACGTAACGGAACAACTGCGACCGACTGGCGCCGTCGAGCGTGGCGGCCTCGTATAGCGATTGCGGGATGGTCTGCAGACCCGCCAGCAGAGTGATGGCGACGAATGGAATGCCGCGCCAGACGTTGGCGGCAATCACCGACGCGCGCGCATTGGTCGGGTCGCCGAGGAAGTTGATGCGATGATCGATCAGTCCCATCTGCTGCAGCGCCCATGACAGGATCGAGAACTGCGAATCGTAGATCCACCAGAAGGCGATCGCCGAAAGCACCGTCGGCACCACCCAGGGCAAAAGCACCACTGCACGAAAAAAGGACTTGAAGCGAATGTTCTCGTTGAGGATGAGCGCCAGCCAGAGCCCGAGCGCAAATTTCAGGATCGAAGCGCTGACAGTGTAGAGCAGCGTGTTGAAGACCGAGAGCCAAAAGACGCTGTCGCTCCACAGATACTCATAGTTCTCAATACCTACGAAGACGCCAGGGCGGCCGATGCGCGCATCGGTGAAACCGAGCCAGACACCAAGCCCCAGCGGGTATGTCAGGAAGACCAGCAGCAGCACCGCCGCCGGCAGCATGAAGCCGAAGCCCAGGACATTTCGGCTTTCGGCCAGACGCGACAGGATTGATGGGCGCGGCCGAACCGCAGCGGACGTCACGGCCATGGGCGGCTCCTTACGAGGTCTGGTTGCATGGCGACGCAAGCCGCCGTCCGAAACCGACCGGGCAGCATGGTCCGCGGCCCGGCTCGGCTAGGGTCAAACGCGATAGTAGCGGTTGGCCCGCTTTTCCGCCTCTTCCATCGCTTCCTGCGGCGTGGCCTGGCCTGTCACGGCCTTGGCGAACATGTCGACCAGAACATAGTCGGCCATGGTGGCCGCCGAGGCGTAGCCGAGCGGCCCGGCATAGCCGTTGGGACGCAGCGTCTCGGAGGCTTTCGCGTATGCCGCATTGTTCGGATCAGCCTTCCAGACCGGATTGTTGGCGAAGGCTTTGAGCGTCTGGCAACAGTAGCATGCCGAGGAGGTGATCCAGTCCGACATTTGCGGATCCTCGAACATGAACTGCAGATAGGCTTTCGCCGCGTTGGGGTAGGGCGTGTAGTTGAAAATGACGGCCGTGGTCACCTGGAACAGCTCGACGGATTTCCCGACCGGACCGATCGGCATGTTGGTCGTGCGCATGTCCTTGGCAATGTCGGTCAGCTTCGGATCATTGTCCTTGTTGACCTTGGCGGTGTTGTAGACGGAAATCCCGTTGGCGATGACGCTCACTTCGCCGGCGAGGAAGGCCCGGTTGTTGTTGACGTCGAGCCAGCTTTCGGTTCCGGGGATGAAGGTCTTGTAGAGCTCCTGCGCATACTGGATCGCCTTGAGCGTCTCGGGGCTGTTGATCGTGACCTTGCCTTTCTCGTCGACCATCTGGCCGCCATGGCTCCACAGCAGCCAATGCGCATAGTTGTTGCCGTCGCCGACGCCGTGGCCATGGGTAAAGCCGGCCGGATGACCTTTGGCCTTGAGCGCCTTGCAGAGCTCGAGGAAGCCGGCCGTGTCCTTCGGAAACTCCGAGAAACCGGCCTCCTTCACCCAGCTTTCGCGGTAGACGATGGCGTTGCCGATGGTGGCCAGAGGCAGGCCCACGAACTTACCCTCGCGCGTCGCATATTGTTTCGGCCCGTCATACCAGCCGCCATATTTGTTGCCGAGATAATCGCCCAGTTCCGTCACATCGAGCAGCTTGTCGGGGTACTGGTGCGGATCATCGAACCAGACGAACATCAGGTCCGGACCCGAGCCGACATTGGCGGCGACCGCAGCCTTGGGCCGAATGTCTTCCCAACTCTCCTTGTCGACGCGGACCTCCACCCCCGTTGCTTCCGTGAACCGTTTGGTGTTTTTCAGCCACTGGTCCTCGTCGCCCTGCACGAAAGGCGACCAGCGCAGCAGTCTGAGCTTCGCGCCATCCTCCGGTTTGTACGTCAAAGCCTCCTTGGCGAAGGCCGGAGAGCCGACGAACCGGCTCCCCAACGCGCCGGCGGCGGCGCCGGCCGTCGTGCGGATCACGTCGCGTCTGGTGAATCTCATGCTCGTTTCCTCCTGTGTTTTCCTCGTTGCGTGTTGCCCTACTGCTGCGGGAGGCTCATGCGCTTGCCGGTTTCGCCGTGAAAGAGATGAACGAGACCAGGCTCGACCGACAGCCGGATGGTTTCTCCCGGCGCGAAGGAATGGCGTTCCCGAAAATTGGCGACGACATCCTCGCCTCCCGCCGTCCGGCCTATGATCTGTACTTCCGAGCCGGTTGGCTCGATCACCACCAGGGTGACCGCAATGCCATTGTCGCCGAGCCGCAGATGCTCTGGCCGTATCCCCAGCACGACGGGCTCGCCATTGCCGATGGAGAACGGCGCGGCCAAAGGCACCGAAATCCCTCCCGCGCCCTGAAAACGCGGCGTGCCTTCGGTCAGGATTGTTCCCTTGAGCATATTCATGGCGGGAGAGCCGATGAAGCTTGCCACGAACAGGTTGTTCGGGCGGTCGTAGAGCTCCAGCGGCGACCCGATTTGCTCGACCATACCGTCGTGCATGACCACAATCTTGTCGGCCATGGTCATGGCCTCGATCTGGTCGTGCGTGACATACACCGTCGTGGTCTTCAGCCGCTGGTGCAACTCCTTGATCTCGGCGCGCATTTGCACCCTGAGCTTGGCATCGAGATTGCTGAGCGGCTCATCAAACAGGAACACCTGCGGATTACGCACGATCGCGCGGCCCATGGCGACGCGTTGACGTTGGCCGCCTGAAAGCTGCCGCGGATACCGCGACAGAAGCGGAACAAGCCCAAGGATTTCGGCTGCCCGACCGACGCCTGCATCGCTCTCCGCCTTCGGTACACCCTTGAGCATGAGCGAGAACGCCATGTTCTCCGCAACCGTCATGTGGGGGTAGAGCGCGTAATTCTGAAAGACCATGGCCACGTCGCGTTCCTTAGGAGCAACGTCATTGACGATCCGGCTGCCAATCGAGATATGGCCCCGCGAAATCTTTTCCAGACCGGCAATCATCCGCAGGAGCGTCGATTTCCCGCAGCCGGAGGGCCCGACGAGCGTGACGAACTCGCCGTCTTCGATATCGACGCTAACGCCATGCAGGACCTCAGTGGCCCCGAAGGATTTGTAGACATCGCCAATCGCGACAGCCGCCATCGAACTCCTCCCGATGGTCCCTGCGAAAACGTCGCGAGGAGCCGTTGTATCAGGCGTGGCTTGAAACGGATGCCGGCAGTGCGGCGATCCACCACTTGCGTCGGCGACGTCTGCCTCCAGATCCCCGGGTCACGCGACTCTGAAACGGTAGCGCTACCAAATCAGCCTGTAAAGCGGGCATGCAGGAACCGCAGAACAGCGGGTCTATAGTCCAAATCCGAAGGGCGCCATCTTGGAACTCGGCCGCGGCCAAGTTGGTGGAAGGTGACCGGCCCGCTGGAGTATCGTCAAATCCTTGCGCGGCAACTGAAGCAGCTGATGACGGATGGAGCGGCCATTACCGCGGCATCGCCCATCCGCCTCGCTGATCAGGGCAAGACCACTGTTGCCGCTGTCGCGTGGCAAGAGACGCGGACTGACGATATACGTGCCCACTACTCCGAACCAATGACCAGCGCCAAGGTCGCTGCCGCTGAGAAGGAAACTGAAAATGTCCTTGCATAGAATCGCGGTGATCGGTGGCGACGGAATCGGCCCCGAGGTGGTTGAGGCCGGCGTCGAGGTGCTGGAGACCTTGGCTGCCGCGGAATTCGGTCTTGCCTTCGAGTTCAAGCGCTTCGATTGGGGCTCGGACTATTATCGCCGCAATGGCCGCATGATGCCGCAGGATGGGCTTGCTCGGCTTGAAAATTTCGACGCGATCTATTTCGGCGCGGTTGGCGACCCGGAGCTCCCCGACGACGTCACGCTGTGGGGCTTGCGCCTGGCGATCTGCCAAGGGTTTGACCAGTATGCAAATGTGCGGCCAACGCGCCTTCTGCCCGGGTTGACAGGCCCGCTGCGGCCCGACCTCGGCCAGCAGATCGACTGGGTGATCGTACGCGAGAACAGCGAAGGCGAATATGCGGGGGTTGGCGGTCGCGCCCATCGTGGATTGCCCATCGAAGTCGGCATGGACGTTGCTGTCTTCACCCGCGCCGGTATTGAGCGTATCGCACGTTTTGCCTGCGATCTTGCCTTGTCGCGCCCTCGCAAGCTGCTGACCGTCGTAACCAAATCGAACGCACAGCGCCATGGCATGGTGCTCTGGGACGAAGTCGTGCGCGAAGTGGTCCGCGGCTACCCAGGGCTGACCGTTGACTGGATGCTGGTCGACGCCATGACGCAAAGAATGGTCAACAGGCCCGGCAGCGTGGACACTGTGCTGGCGACCAACCTGCACGCCGACATCCTGTCTGATCTGGCGTCGGCGCTTGGGGGTTCGCTGGGAATCGGCCCAACCGCGAACATTGAACCGTCGCGCACCCGCCCATCGATGTTTGAGCCGATCCATGGCTCCGCATTCGACATCACCGGCAAAGGCATCGCCAATCCGCTTGGATCGTTCTGGACGGCAAGCCTGATGCTCGACCATCTCGGCGAGCACGCCGCGGCGCGGCGCCTAATGGTAGCGATTGAAATCGTCACCGGCCGGGGGGAGCATCTCAGTCCGGATCTTGGGGGGATGGCCCGCACCGCCGAGGTCACCGCTGCAGTGATTGCGGCGCTGTCAGGTCTAAACAGCACGAGTTCATCTCCGCCGGTCGGATAGACAGTCACGGTTGCTCGCTTGCAAGTCGCATGACGAGATACCCTACATAAGGTGCTTGGGGTTGGTGACTGTCGGCCGCGGCTTGCGAGATGCGGTCCCAAGCAGGCGCGTGGAGCACTCCTGGCGGCATGCCCAGCGCCACGGGAACGATGGCGGGCTGGGCAGCGAGACTGTCGAGTCCGCCATGGCTTGGTTCGATCCCTCGGAATCGAGGACACCTAGGAGGATGCATTGCGCCGGTCGGCGAAGATCGCCGCTCGGTTGACCGCGTCGCAGCAAGGCCACCCCTTGTGCCGCCGGCTCGGGAGTGGGCTCGTGTTTTCACCTCACCGGCGCGACAGGCAAGGAGAGATCGAGCGCGTAGACGATGTTGGGAAACGGCGTCACGATGCCGGCCATATAAATCAGCTTCACCGTTGCCCGACAGCTGACGTCGCAGGCGACCGCTTCGAGATTGTGGTGTCGCCACAAGTCGACTCGAGCCTCCGGCAGAAGGCGATCACGGCTTCTCGCACCGACCTCGATCACGTTCGTCCTCGACCGCGGCGGGCGGACGCTGATGCGGGATGTAAGCATGTTGCCCCCGCAGGGCGCAGGTCTGCGTGCCTGATGCGCCGTGAGACCGATCGCAACGCGGCGGCAAAATCCTGTCCAATTCACCTGCGGTCAGTCAGTTTTCAATAACGTTTACGGGCTAGGCTCAGTCTGGTTTTGTTGCTTTCGGAGGAGCAACTAACCGGAGGAGCCCAGCTTGGCATCAAAACCAGCGAAGAAGGCGGGAGAAGATTCGGAGTCGGTAGGGCTTGCCGCATTGGCCAAATTGGCAAGGACTTCCTACGAGGGCCGCCAGTGCGATCTGGACGCTAAACTTCAAAGTCTCGAAGCCCAGGCCCTACGGTTTGCGACTGTCATTGATAATATCTCCCAAGGTATCTGTTTATTCGATCCCGAGGAGCGGTTGATATTATCGAACCCTCGGTATTCTGAAATTTACCGGGTGCCGCCCGAGCGTCTTGTCCCGGGCATCACACTGCGGGAGATCGTGGTGCACCGCGTCGCCGCAGGGACATCCGCAATGTCGGTCGACGAATATCTTGCTTTGGCCAGATCAGTTAATTCAGGTGCGATATCGCGAACGTGGGCTGCCGATCTTGCCGACGGACGAACGGTGCAAGTCTATCATCACCCTATGCCGGACGGCGGTTGGGTTTCGACCCACGAGGATGTCACCGAGCTAATCGCTATACGCCAGATAGTCGACGAGCGGATATCGCTGCAGACCTTGATCGACTGGGTACCCGATTACCTTTGGGTCAAAGATTCGGAAAGCCGCTTCATTGTGGCCAATAGGGCGCTCGCAGCCGACAGCGGGCGCGAAACGACCCGCGACATGATTGGATTGACAGACTTCGATCTCCACGCCCCCGAGCTTGCGAGCAAATTTCGAGCCGACGAATTGAGTGTTCTGCGGACGGGGCAGCCGATGATCGATGAGGAAGAATTCGTTGTCGATCGTTCAGGGGCGGGCAAATGGCTTTCCTCAACCAAGGTACCGTTGCGTAACGACCGAAATGACGTCTTTGGCCTGGTCGGCATTGCTCACGACATAACAGGCCGCAAGCGGGAAGATATGCTCCGCACCGGGCAGGCAGAAATCCTTGAGATGATTGCGACCGGCGCGCCGCTGGACGACGTGCTGGACCGGCTGATGCGTCTCATGGAATCACAACTCACGGGGATTCTGGGTTCGGTGCTGCTCCTCGACAAGGAGGGCCGGCATCTGCGGCACGGCGCGGCGCCGAGCTTGGCGGAAGGGTACATAAATGCCATCGATGGAGTCGCCATCGGACCCAAGGTCGGATCTTGCGGGACCGCTGTGTTTCGACGCGAACCGGTTGTAGTTGCCGACATCATGGGAGATCCTCTCTGGGAGGATTATCGCGACCTGGCGGAGAGGTACGGTTACCGCTCTTGCTGGTCCACCCCGATAGTTTCCCACCAAGGCGCTGTTCTGGGTGTCTTTGCAATGTACTCCATGACGGTTCGTGAGCCCGCGGAGGCCGAGACCCGTCTGATCAACTTTACCACTCGCATCGCCGGCATCGCCATCGAGCGCAAGAAGGCGGAAGACCAGATCCACTTCATGGCCAACCATGATGTGCTTACCGGACTGCCCAATCGAGCCTTGCTTCAGGACCGACTTTCGCAGGCGATTTTACACGCCCAAAGATATGATCGCTGGGTTTCGGTCGTCTTCATCGATCTGGACAATTTCAAGCTTATCAATGACACGCTCGGCCACAACGCAGGCGACAGGCTGCTCAAAACAGTCGCCGAACGGATGGTGGGGTGCATCAGTTCGACCGATACTATCGTTCGACTTGGTGGTGACGAGTTCGTCCTTGTGCTTTCGGATCAACCGAAGAACGTCGACCTCATCGCAGAAACGCTGCAGAAACTCCGTACGGCAATAGCGGAGCCACTTCAATTGGGCGACCATTGCGTAAGGGCGACAGCAAGCATCGGTATCGCAACTTACCCAAAAGATGGAAAGGCCCCGGAAAGCCTCGTGGCCAATGCCGATGCTGCAATGTATCGGGCGAAAGCGGTCGGGCGCGACAACTTCCAGTTCTATGCTCCGGAGTTCAACACCAGGGCTCATGAACGCTTCTTATTGCAGGAAGAGCTTCGAACTGCGCTGGCTCGATCAGAGTTCGAGCTCTTCTATCAGCCGCAGATAGATCTCCGATCCGTGCAGATCGTGGCCGTAGAAGCGTTGATACGCTGGAACCATCCAGCACACGGGGCGATGGCCCCAGTTGGCTTCATCCCCACGGCCGAGGAGACAGGCCTGATCGTGCCCATAGGCGATTGGGTCCTGCATGAGGCTTGTCGGCAGAACAAGGCTTGGCAAGATCTCGGATTGGAGCCGATCACCGTTTCCGTGAATGTCTCGGCTCGCCAATTCAGCGAAAAAAACCTGGTTGAACGTGTCGTTCACGCGCTCAGTGAGAGTGACCTGGAGGGCTGCTATCTCGAACTTGAACTCACAGAAAGCCTGATCATGCAGGACGTCGGTCTGGCAGTCACAACGATGAACAAACTCCAAAGCTTAGGGGTTCAGATTTCGATCGACGATTTCGGCACAGGGTATTCAAGCCTGAGTGCTCTCAAGACATTTCCAATCGCACGGCTAAAAATCGACAAGTCGTTTATCGACGACGTCGCCACGAACGAAGACGATCAGGCGGTCGCGAGTGCCGTCATATCGCTCGGTCAAAAACTGAAAATGAGAGTCATTGCGGAAGGAGTCGAGACTGACGAGCAGGTGGCGTTTCTACGCAAAAACAATTGCGATGAGATGCAGGGTTATCACTTCAGCAAACCGGTATGCTCCCGAGAGATCGAAAGGTTGCTGGAGAGCCGCAGCAGATAGCTCAGATTGCGTTGATCGCCGACGTCGACCGAAAAAGGCTTCAGCCCTCACGTGATGGCGACCCATGCAGGAGTGAGTGGCGGCGGTCGCGATGCGGGTCATCCCGCCTGACTGCTCGGCCCAGGGTCTTTCAACATTTGAGGCCCGACGGTAGGCGCGTGACGCCGTTGCCTCCCGGATCATTGCCAACACGTAGCCGGCGTCAAAGACGAGGCTGAACTTGTGCCGCTTTCAAAGCAACCGCTGGGCCGCTAGCTGGAGGAACAGATTGGCAGTCGTTAAGACCAGGAGTGCTGGAAACTCGGACCCATGAGATACGTAGTCGCCTCGCTGTTCGGCGCCCTATTATTGTTCGGGTTCATCGCCTTGGGCGGCGCCGGCCACGGCTGGATCGCGGGCGCGTTCAGTTGTCTGCCATTAGCTGCGGTCTCATTTGCCGCTTGGCTCAACGCACTGCGCACCGTGCCTTCGCTCAATGTCGCTAACGGACTGCTTGTTACCGCATGCGTCGTGCTGGCGGGCACGGCATACGGCACGCTGTCGGAAGGCACGGGCTACTTCCTTGGTTATTGGCGCCTGCAAGGTCCCCTGACCGGGTCGATTATCGCTCTCATTTATTTCAACTGGATATTCGCTTACGGGTTTTCATGGTGGCGGCGGCGTGCCTCATCCAGCATCGGAACCTGACCCAAACGCAAGCTTATGGTCGCGTGGCAAAGCGACGGTCTGGCCCGAATCATCGGCCATGACATGAATTTCAGTCACGGAGGTAATACAGCTACTGTTCACAGACGCCACGGCGTCCCAGCGGCCGCGACCTGCCGCCGCTGGCTGGTTCGGCGTCGGCTCTTCATGGTGCTGCATCTTCTCGACAGCGCGACCGCCACCGCTTTGTCTTTGGTGGGGGGCTGCAAATCAATTCGGCGCTAACCAAACCGTTGGCGTAAATTGCGTCGCACGAGCAGCGCGTTTTAATGAGGCGGGATGCGATGCACTGGCAAGCTTTCTGCTGCCCGCACTCTGCTGAAGGGCGAGACTGTGGGCTTGAATTGGCTCAGACCTGGGCTTGAAAGCCGTGGAGGACTGCCATGTCCTTTGCACAAGAAATCTGACTCTCACTATGGGTAGGATGAATTCTGTGGCCAAGGCACTCAAGATCCCCCAACGGAACGGACCTCTCATCTTGTCCTATATGGACCGGGACGGGAAAATTGCGATCGGACAGGTCGCGGATGGGTTTGGCATGTCCAAGAGCCAGTTGGCCCAAACCGCTGGTCTTGCTCGCGAGACCTTTATCGGCCGGAGCGCAGCGCTGCGGTAAAAACACAGGGGCGTCTGCGGGAGATGCTCGAGATTATCAGTCGCGTGACGGATTGGGCGGGCGGCAAGGAGCAGGCGATGGCCTGGTATCGCGCTCAGCCGCTTCCAGCATTCGGCGGACGCACGGCTGAGGCGCTGGTGAAGGACGGCAAGGCCGTTGCGGTCCGTGATTATCTCGATCACATGGCCCTTGGTGGCTTTGCGTGAAGTTCGTCGGAACCTGCTATCGGGCGCACGATCCACGTTGGGCATTTAAGCCCACTTCCGGTGCAGGAGCAGCGATCAGGGGGGCCCGATTCAATCCCAAAGGTGTGCCGGCGCTCTATCTGGCGTTGAGCCTAATGACAGCCATCAAGGAAGCCAACCAGGGCTTCGCGCAGCGGATCGACCCCTGCGTGCTGTGTTCGTACGACGTTGACTGCGACGACATCGCGGATCTGACAACGAAAGAGACGAGGGGAGAATTTTCTGTCGCGCTCGAAGACATGGGCTGGCCTGGGCGACGGCGCTTAGCGATGGGGAGCGCCCGGCGTCCTGGTCCGTCTACGACCGGCTGCGGCCTCGAAACGTTGCCGGCATCGTTGTCCCAAGTTTCGCGCCGAGCGCCGAGATGGAGGATCGCAACCTGGTCCTTTGGGACTGGGGCCCGGATCTGCCGCACAAGGTAGCTGCATTCGACCCGAGCGGTCGGTTGCCCAAGGACGAACTATCCTGGCGGTAACGCACTCTCGCTCATCCGGACGGCAGGGGGGCTTTCGCCCTACAGGCCTGATAGTTTGGTGAGATTGACACAAAAGCAATCGCGTCTGTGCCTCGCCAAGTCAAATCTCGGGTACCTCAGATCTTCCACTCCCGGGATGAAAGCAGCCAGGACAGGTAGGGAGCTAAGGCGCTGCGGGCGAGCGCGGTAGCAGACTCTCAGCGATGCGCGCTGCAACGGCGGCAACGACCCACAACCAGGCGGGTTCTGCCACAGCCTTCGACCGCTGCGTCGAGCGGTGCTTGTGCAGTGAGAGCCCCGAAAGCGGTGGGGCTCGATGGTGGTTTGCAATCACCCCTCCAGCTTTCTTGCGTTCCGCTGCAGCGTCTTCATCACTGCTGGTCTCCTCGATCAGGTCGCGATCGTGTCGAAGAGGAGTGCTGCTTGGCGCGGTACTGATTTCATAAGCTGCCCTATCGGAAACCCTTGTTGCGAGCCCGGATATTCCACCGTGTCCTGTCACGGGTCCCGGCCGGCTGGTGCTCCTTTGACGCCAAGAACCTCGCTGGCCCACCAATGTTCCCGCGCTTAATCAACCCATCGCTGATCGAAGTGACAGTGGCGCCCGCCCGTCATATTCGCGTGTAGGATGTAGGTTGCCAATTTCCTGAAACGCTCGGGGCAGCAGCAGAGGTCGGAGTATTGGAGGGCAATACCGCTTGGCTTGCTGGGCACGTTTAGTGCCCTTCCTGGCTCGATCTCTTCGCGCGGTGCCATCACCTGGGCAGGTCACCTATCATCGAGTTTATCGGCACAGTTGCTCATTGCCCGCCGTCCTTGGCAGCGGGCGCCTTTAACGGTCCAGAAGTTTTCCTGGCGTACAGCAGGTTCATGAAACCGCTACGGCATTTTGGCGAACCAACCCGCCGTCTCTTCCTCTTGAGAACGGCTTTGCCCATCACCGTGGTGACGCTGATAGTTGCGATCGTCACCGCGGGACTTTTGCTGTGGTCGGCTATCCAGACTGACCGTGTTGCCGTGTCGCGGCAAAAAAGCCTGGTTGCGCTGATCGTATCCAACCTGGAGAGCGGAGTAGCGCATGACCAGGAGAGCGTCACGGTTTGGGACGATGCGGTCAACGCGCTGCGGAGCCGCGACGCAAAATGGATCGACACCAATCTCGGCAGCTGGATGCACACTTACTTTGGCCACGACCAGGTCTACATTCTCGACGCCAATGACGCGCCAGTCTACGCATTCGTCGACGGCTCTATTGTCGCTTCCTCCAGCTACCGTTCCGCAAGCCCGATGACAGCGCCTCTTGTCCTCAATCTTAGGGCAAGATTGAAACGTGAGGACACCGATGGAGTGACGGAGCAGGTGCTCACGATAGGTGCCTCCGACATGGCCGTCATCTCGGGCCACCCCGCCATTGTGAGTGTAAAGCCGGTCGTTTCCGACAGTGGCCACATCGCGCAAATACCAGGGGAGGAGTTCCTGCACGTCGCGATTCGATATCTCGATGGCAGTCTGCTTACCTTGCTGCGCCAGGATTATCTGCTCGAGGGCGCGCGTTTCTCCTGGGTCAATAAGCTCGCCTCGGCAGAGGCATCTTATCCCCTCGTCGACCGATCCGGCTCGACCATCGGCTTCTTCGTCTGGCAGCCATACCGGCCCGGGACCTTCGTTCTCTTTCAACTGGTTCCAATTTTGGTCGCCTTGTGCGGGCTGGTTCTGGGCGGCGTCATTGTGGCTCTCAGAGCGTTGCGCAGGCGAACTTTGAAGCTAATTGAATCGGAAGATCGAATCTTTCAACTCGCCCACAACGATCTGCTTACCGCGCTGCCCAATCGCGGGCAATTCAACGACCGTTTGGCCGACGCGCTGTCGCGGCTGCCCTCGACGGGCGAGCAACTGGCGGTTCTTTACCTCGACCTGGACAGGTTCAAGCAGGTAAATGATACCTTCGGTCACCCCGCCGGCGATGAGCTGCTTAGGGAGTTTGCAGACCGGTTGAGGCGGCTAACCACCGAGGCAGACACGGTCGCGCGCCTGGGTGGCGACGAATTCATCATCATCAAGCGTTCGGTCGCAGGCGAAGATGAGGTCAGGACGCTATGCGAACATTTGCTCGAGTCCGCGCGCCGGCCATTCCAGGTCGCCGGAGCTCAGGTCTTTGTGGGGGTGAGTGTTGGCGCAGCGTTTGCTCCAAGGGACGGATTGGAGTGGGTAGAGTTGGTGCGTAAAGCCGACGTCGCACTGTATCACGCCAAGGCTCGGGGCCGCAGCAGCTATGCATTCTTCGCAACCGAGATGGACCAAACCTTGGCAATGCGCAAGGGTCTCGAACAGGACCTGCGCAGTGCTTTGCAAGCGCCCGGCCAGATTCAGGTCTACTACCAGCCGCTATACACCGCAGACACAAACCGGATGGCAGGTGTTGAAGCGCTTGCCCGCTGGTCGCATGTGGAGCGTGGTTGGGTTGCGCCCGACTTGTTCGTACCGTTGGCCGAAGAAATGGGACTGGTTGAACAATTGGGCGAACTGGTTCTCCGCCAGGCGTGTCTGGATGCGGTACACTGGCCAATCGAGACATTGGCGGTGAACGTCTCGGCTTTGCAATTGAACAATCCGAGCTTTGCCATGAAGGTCACGAGCATCCTGCTGGAGACCCAGATGGACCCTCGACGGCTTGAACTCGAGGTCACCGAAAGCACGCTGTCTCAGCACCGGACTGAATGCCAGCAGAACGTCGAAGCGTTGCGCAGCATCGGCGTACGCTTTGCTCTTGATGATTTTGGGACGGGGTTCTCCTCACTTGGACGCCTGCAGACCCTGGAAGTCGACCGGATCAAGATCGACCGAAGCTTTGTGCAGGGCTTTGGTCACTCAAATGGAGACGAGGCTATTGTTCAGGCGATAATTGACCTGGCCCGCGCCACTGGCCTCAGCACCACGGCGGAAGGTGTGGAGACGGACAGCCAATGCGATTTTCTGCGCAAACTCGGCTGTGACCAGCTACAGGGATTCTTGCTGTCCAGGCCCGTGCCCAAGCAAGAGATCGAGAATCTCATAACGGGCGCAACAAGGCGCGCTTCCGCCTGAGGCCGCCGAATGCGGGTTCGGGTGACCCTTAACGGGCTTGTGGCAGGCGATGCGGTTCTGGCACTCGGTCAAAATCGGCCAGCACATTTCCTGGCCGAGAGGAGCTGAGCACCCGTCGCCCAGAACCTCCACTTTGTGGTTGCGCCTGCCTGCCATGCCGTTTTCCATAAAGACTTTGCCGCGTTGCTTGTCACTCACTCTGTTGATGTTCCAATCTCCGGGCTGCCGGTGCCGACGGATAGCTCGCGAGCACCGTCTCCAGGCGAGCCAGGCGGGCCTTTTGGGCGTTCAGCTCATAGCCGGAACGCCATGCGCTTCTCCCGGGTCGTGTGTCTCTGCATTGATCGATTTGAAGCAGCGAAATGCTGAGGCGGACCGCGTCGATCTCTTTGACGAGCGCGGCCATCACCGGTTTGCGACTATGCATGGCCATACTTGCTGTACGAGGGTGGCGCAAAACGTCAAGCAAGAGGAAATGTTCCCTGGCCGCGTGTGGCGGCGGAATTTGCCTGGCATCTGGCCTTTGCCGGGCCGCGAACATCGTGCACGCCGACCAGTCGGCATTCTTGCCAAGTCGGCCCGAGGCCGCCTGGCCTGTCGATGGACATGGTTAACGAGATGGCTATCGCCAAAGTTTGCGCCTCACGTCAGATGAGACTTGCGCCGTCAGCCCCGACGATGGCCGGCGACGGGCGGCCCGAAGCAAAGCGGTCTAAGCACGGCCCGGGGCGGCAACAGCCGTCTTGTATTGGAGCTCACTTTAGCCTCGGCCTAGCGGCGTGATGAGTCTCCCGGTTCGTCGCATTCTTCGCAGACGCGACAGTGACCAGGGCGGTGCCGGACATGGAACAATGCACTGGCGGTCTGGTTTGATAGGCAAGCACTGAGAGCTGGAACTCGGGCTTTGCGGACAGACGGAAAGGAACTGAACATGTCGAGATCTTCCTACCCAAGCGGGCCGGGCAACAAAGGCAAGGTCGACAACGCCCCTGACGGATCTCCAAAACAGGATCCCGTGGAGGGGTCGCGCGAAACAATCGACCGCGAACTCGAACGGACAGACGCCAAGGACGGCTCCGACGAAACCGAATGCCTCCGTAGAGATTTGGGACGACAGGTGAAGGAGGAGACGAACTTGCCCGGGCGGGGATCGGCAGGGTGAATAGTTCACTGGAATGCATACGAGCACTGGCCGGCTTGGGTGGGCATGCTGGTCGTCGCCCGAGCAGGTCATATTCATTTTTACTAAAACTCCAGGAACCGATTGCTGCTGTCCGATTTGACTCCGCTCAGGGAGTCGCAAGTGCATGCGTAAACCGGAAGGCCAACTCGCTTTCATCGCGTTCCAATCGCCAACGCTGGTTCTAAACACGCCCGAGGAGGCCGACTGGCTGCATGAGATCAAATATGACGGCTACCGGACGGAGCTTGTCGTCGAGGGGAAGCAGGCGCGCGCATTTACCCGCCGGGGCTACGACTGGTCGCACCGCTACAAGCGGATTGTTCAGGCGGCGGCGCAGCTGCCCGTCGAATCCGCGATCCTCGATGGCGAAGCCGTTGTTCTGGGCAGCACCGGCCTGCCGGATTTTCAAGCTCTTGAGCGGGAACTGGGGAATGCGAACTCGCATAAGCTTATATTCTTTGCATTCGACCTTCTGCACCTCAACGGCCGCGATCTTCGGCGAGAACCGCTGATTGCACGCAAGGCCGCTCTCCAGAAGGTGCTGAGGGACACGGCGCCGACGCTGACCTATGCCGAGCACCTAGAGGCATGCGGTCGCGACGTGTTCGACCACGCGTGCCGGATGGGCCTGGAAGGCATCGTATCCAAGCGAGCCGATTCGCCGTACCGCCCCGGCATCCAAACGAGCTGGCTCAAGGTGAAATGCATCAAGAGCGACACGTTCCCGATTGTCGCCTTTGTCGAGAAGCTTGGTGCTCACCCCCGCCGTATCGCCTCGCTGTATATCGGCAGGTGGAAAGGCGACCGGCTGCTTTATGCCGGGAAAGCTCAGAGCGGCTATACGCTGGACGCAGCACGGCGGGTCAGGGAACGGCTAGATCCGCTGGTCGTCGGCAAATCCCCCTTGTCCGAACCGGTTGAGAAGCCGAAGGCGACCTGGGTCAGGCCCGACGTGCTGGCGGAGGTGCAATTCAGCGGTGTCACGGATCGCGGCATCTTGCGGGAGGCCGTGTTCAAGGGGCTGCGGGAAGATCTTCAGGCGATCCCGGCCAAGCCGCCGTCTCCCTCCAAGCGCTCGGAACCCCGGCATGGCGTCCCTCGCGAAAACATTCTGCAGCTTCTGCCCGATGCTATCGCGCCGTCCAAGGAAGAGCTCGCGCGCTATTGGGAGCGGGTGGCCGATCAGGCTTTGGTTCATCTGAGCCGCCGGCCGCTGAAGCTGGTCCGCCACGCCTTCGGCGCCACCTTCTATCACAAGGGGCAATTGCCTCCGATACCGGCTTCGGTGCACCAGCTTCGGGTCCAAAAGCGCGAAGGTGGCGAAGGTGTCCGAGTGTGGATTGACGATCTGGACGGTCTGCTTGGCTTAGTCGAAATGGACGCCGTCGAGCTGCATCCTTGGAACGCCACCATTGACGATATCGAACATGCTGACCGGCTCGTCCTCGACCTCGATCCCGGTGAAGGCGTTCCGTGGCAAGCGCTGGTTGAGGCCGCGCTGTCGCTGCGCCGTATCTTGGAAGCGGCTGGCTTGGAGAGTTGGCCGAAGGTGACCGGCGGCAAAGGCATCCACCTGATGACGCCGCTCGGCTCCAGGATGACCCACGACGAGGTCCGGCAACTGGCCAGATCGCTGGCTCAATGCCTCATCGATGCCGAACCCGACCGATACCTGCTGTCAGCCGACCCGGCGGCCCGAAAGAGCCGCATCTTCCTTGACTATCTGCGCAACGGCCGGGGCAACACCGCCGTCGGGGCTTTTTCTCCGCGAGCGCGGCCGGGCTTCCCCATTTCCCATCCTGTCACATGGGGACAGGTTGAACGAGGTATCAGGCCAGACGCCTTCACACTCGCCAACCCCTTCAGGCCCGATAGCCGAAGGGCGGCATAACCCAAACTTTGGCCACAGGCGCAATCTTCCCAATGGCAAAAGCGTGAGGCGGCGGTGGCGCCCTGCCTCACCGATCAGAGCCCTAGTGTTTGACCTGCTTCAAGCTGAAGGAAGGCTGCCGACGGATTCCTGAAAACCGCGTCCTGAAAAGCCTCGGCAGCAGAGGCGTGGGTGAGGTCGACCAGAATGGCTGCCGCTCGCTCAACTTCATCAGCCAAGTGGTCGAGTCGATCCATGCGTTTCAGGACGCGATCATGGAGCATCGATAACCGCGCGGCATGGTAGACCTCGCTTCGCTTGTGACCATCCCAATTGAATGGTTCGAACAACATCATGGTTTTGGCTCCTCAAGGCATGCTTGTCGGGTGCGCTATGTTGAGTAGCCGCCGACGGGCTGCTTTTGCCCGCGCCTGCCCGGCTCGCATGCGGCTGCACAGCGCAAGACTGATCGCAAGCCCGTGGTTGTCGTTGTTCATTGTCTGTGGCGGATCGAGGGAGAGTTCGCAGCGCCTGAGCGTGTTGTCTGGCCACCGCCATTTCCAGGTTCAAAAGTTCAACCATTCCTCGGCGTCCTCGATCATCTCCCTTCCATTAGAAAATCGTCACTTGGCCCTTTCGTTCCGCTCCCGGCCTCAAAAAGGGCCGCAAACACATGCCCGGCTGGGAGCGTCCTATCACCTGAACGTACACCCGCTGGCTCCGGCGTGCGGGTTCTTTGCTGTCCTACGCTTTGCGACGCGGCGAAGTCGGGGGCCGGGGATGCTCGTCCCGCCGTCGGAAATCCCCGGAAATGCATCGCCGCCTAGTTGTCGTCTGCCGCTGCCAATCCGAAACGGCCTGTAGCCTGGCTGCTCATACGAGGACCTGGTACAGGCGGCATTGGCGCAAATCCCGCTGGTCCACCTCTTGCCCACAATGGGGGCACGGATAGAAATGCCGCTCTTCCGGGATGTCTTCGCCGCCGTGCAACGTGCCGGGCTAGGCGGGCCAAGCTTTGAAAGCTTCGTCATGTCGGTTTGTCTACCAGCGGCGTCTTCCTCGTCGGCGGCTTGTAGGCATTCACCAAGCGCAGCGTGTCCAGGTTGACGGTGATAGGCACGCCAAAGTTCACCGTCGCCAGATCACCATCGACGTGAGTGACGCTGCCGATAAGCTCGATCGGCTGGCCCTTCTGCACTTTGGACGTCCGGTCGATGATCGAATGCGGGAAGCCGTAAGAGGGGATCGAGACGCTTACGCGGTCTGCGGTGACGCGCCGCCGGACTGTCGCCATGATTGCCACCTCATCGCCTATGTTGATGCTGCCCTTAGCCATGCCGATTCAAACTCGGAGCAGGCGAGTTTGTTTCGTAAGGAGATGCTAAAGTGTGATCGCCCTCTTGGAACATACCTCTACCTTCGCGGTTACTAGCGTTCCGATTTTGCGAAGTGTGGGAAGATCATGAAGCGAGACTTTGCATACCTGTGCGATTGGGCGAGTGCACGGGGCATTAAAATATATCGGCGTTCAAAGACGGTATGGATCGTGGCTGGGGGCTATCGAGGTCGGGATTTGGAAGTTAAGGGGCGGTCGCCAGCTGTTGCACTCTTACTATGGATTGAGGCAACCCAGTACAGAGGAACGATTTAGGACTGTTGGCACCTGCGAGTAGCCACAAAAAGAGCGCGACCGTCGGGATCTCCCCGCGAATGCATGTCGCCCCCAAACCGACACGCATGTCAACGATCCCCGCATCTCAGGATCGGATCGCTGGCCGAGCATGATGAAGCGCTGGTTGCCGGCTGGAACGAAACCGTCGGCCCTGAGGATGAAATCTGGCAGCTGGGCGACTTCGCGCGCCTAGGAACGTCGAAGCCCCGCTGACACACCTAAACGGCCGCAAGAACCTCATCGTCGTCGGCAACAATGATGCTTCCGAAACAACGGCCGCACACCGGTGGAACAGTTCCAACACATAGGGAGCTATTCAGGAGCACCAGCTCATCGTGTTGTGCCACTATCCGTTCCGGACATGGAACCGGATGGGCAAGAAGTCGATAAATCTGCACGGACATTCGCACGGCAAATTGAAGCCGCTGACACGCCAGTATGATGTTGGTGTCGACTGCTGGGATTTCCGGCCCGTTTCGGTGCACACATTGCGCGGCAGGCGCGCGCTCCGGTGACGCGGCTGAAGCGGAGAGGGTTTGGTGAGCGAGCACCGGCGGCCGTTGCCCTTTCACTTTCGATCCAGCACCTTCCGGATCTTCTCCGCCAATTCGTCGGTCGTGTAAGGCTTGGACAAATACAAGCGGTTGACCTGTTTGACCCGCGAACTTGCAAGATTGGGTTCGGATGGTGCCGACAGAATGCTACCAGAGTGATGGCGTAGTTCTGATCATTTGAGGTGACCAGCCGCGCGAAGCTTAGCCAGCAAGATCAGCGCTGTGCCATGGTAGTCAGCTCGCACGTGTTCGCTCAATGGGGAAGCCTCCCAAGCAGCGAGCGCCGCGACGAAAGGCGACGCGGCACCATTCACTGAGGCGCACCTTAATTGGCCACTCTTCTCGAGCACGACTATCGCCGTATCTGCGTCACCGTATCCAATGGCGGCCATTCTATAAATGTTGGCGTCACCGTCGACACGCACATCGAACAGCACCTTGCCAGCAGTTTTCTCCGCAGCGTCGATCACCCTGTCGGAAAACGGCTGCTGAATGCCATCCGCATTGGCCATCGATTGCTCGAACAGAACCATTTCAACATGTCCAGCCACCATGTTAGCGACAGTGCGCTGTTCTGTGCGATTGGCCTAGCCAACATTTCGTGGATATCTGCCGTTGTTCACAGGACGCACTGCGCACGCCGCCAATCACCGCGATGGCCTGACGAGTGGTTCGTAGACGATCTCCAGGATCACGATGAAGCAACGGTGCAGGCAAAAACTCAGGCCGAAGCGGGCGTGTAGAGGGATCGGAAGATAGACGGCGGCATGCGCGTTCACGGTCTCAATTCGAAGCGGCTCCCCGGGGCTGCCCAAACCCCGCAGTCTGTACCGCTCCCATTCGGAGCAAAAAAAGAACGATAGGCCGCTGCGGTCTTGACGAGGCAGGAATATATTCCTTATTTGTGACAGCATGAAGCCAGAGAGCGTCCATGGCAAAGCCCCAAAACGGGGCGGCGGGCTGAGCTCTGTCGGAATTGGCATCCGCAGCCCGGCAGCGCACTAGACGCTGCACCCGGGTGGCGAGGAAGACAGAACTGGAACGCGAGCCTGGCTTGTCGTGTGGTGCGATTTCGAACGTTTTTCGCGAGTCTGACACGAGCAGCACCTCTGGTGTCGGCAACCGCCGAGGAGCACAGAAGGGACCGTCGGTCCGGTTGGAAATCCAGAGGATGCCAAGGGATTGAGCGGGTTTGAGAATGCATGATTTGATCAGGTTCCTCCAGGCCAATGCGGCGTTGATCATTGCCAATCCTATTGCCTTCGCGACGTTCGCGATTCTTTTCGGGAGTGGAGGGTTCGTTGTGGGTCGCTATTTTCTAACCGAGCGCATCGCCAATCTGGAAAGCCGCATCGCCCGGCGTGACGACGAAATCGATGCGCTGAAAAAGCGCCGGGATAAGACGGGAGGGCCGTCCTTAATCCCTGTCATCGGCACATCGGCAATCGGCGAGAACGAAACCACACCACTGATGGGAACATGGCCGGACCGGCCTTGGCTAGGTCCACTGTCAGCGCCACCGCGTCAACGTCGTGGCTAAGCTACGGCTGGTGGTGGCAGGCATCTTTTGGATGAGAAAGCGGTTGATCAGAAAATAGAGTGAGCCATGTGGTGCTGTCGCGCCAAAAATCCGGTAGTGGCACAAGTAGCATGGCCGCGGACGTGGGCTATCCAAGCCGGCCCGGTATGTCATTCGATCCACCTATTTGTAGGGCACCGACAAATTGTGGAACTCTTCAAAATGGCCGGAAAAATTGCGCGCCAGATACCGCACGGCCCTGGGGTTATTCATCAGCCGATCGAGATAGCGGCCGGCAGCCAACAGTTCCAGGCTCACCGAACCACGTCGCTCCACAGCGCTCAGAAACTCACGGCTTAGCCGGTCAAGTTCTGGCGTCATCGCGTTCAGTTGATCTTTAGACGCGTTGGCAACCGTCGTCGGATCGAAACCCTCGGCCAGCAGCGCACGAGGCGTAAAGGCGACAAGCAACTTTTCATACGTGAACGTGACCCGCTCCATGGCAACCATCAACTTGGCAATTTCCAATTGCCTGGCCGGGAGCACATGCCGCAGTAAGCCGAAGATTTTCACCTTCACAGGGTAGTCCTGAAGAAAATTGAGCACGTCGGGGCAAATCCCGCCGACAAATTGGGCACTGCTGTCAGAAGGGGACTCCCAGGCATGCGCGGCTATCTGAGATTCGACCGTCAGGCCTTGCAACCGCTGGGCCAGGGGTTTTGGCATGGTGGCAAGGCTTTCGGACACCAGCAATGAGCGAAATTTCGTGTCGCTCATGATCAGGCGAAGCGCTTTGACCATACAGCCCAAGCGCTGTTCTGCTTCCACTGTTTCTTTGATGAAATGGCGCTTGCGTCTGCACTCTGCTTCATAGGTTGCCAAAAGCTCTGGCACGAAGAGCTTTACCTTTGACCCCGGTTGATCAGCGGCAATATTCCGGGCGTGTCTCTGGCCGTTACCCTGGAAAGCTATGTAGGCGGCAACGCGGGTCATACGATATTTCGAACTCACAATATCGTCTCCACATTTGCTCGCGCTGCCAGTCTGGTAATTGGGGCGAGCGTGGGGAAAAGGTAGGTGTCCAGTCGAGCCCCATTGTAAGCGCGCAATTCCGATTTGCCGACGATTTTGGACATAGGTGCAATCAGATAGTCTCGAATGACAAGGTCACCTGGGCGCATCCGGATCAAGATGAAAATGTCAGCCACCGACTGGCGTCGGGTTTTCAGGGACCAGAAGGGATATCCGTAGTCGGAAGCGGTGCAATGTAGGACTTCGATTGCAACCGTGAACTCGTCGTTGATCCGGAGGATCTCGTCCTCTTTGTCATATGTCGCCTGTCCGCCAGCGCTTCCGATCGCGCCCAGTAAGCCTTCTATCGCCTGTATACGCACTGTCGCCAATCGCCTTTTCGAGGCGATGAACTGCCTGGGCGACCGATATCCGATCAATTCGTAGGACTTCAGAAGACTTCCGAAGCGATGGAAATACAGGCTAGCCGCGGGGCAATCAGGCGCATCGTCAATGATCGAGGCAGACAAGTAGCCTCGGCGCGCCAGAACTTTCTTCAACGCAAGCAGTATCTCTTCGTTGCTCACCCTGATGCGCGAATAGAGCGTTTGGTGGATGAGTTGCGCCCGTTCGAACAGCCTGCGGTCAATGATGGGCTCGAATGCGCCGTCCGCTCGAGCCCAGTGTTCAGGAGGATTGTTCGTTGCCTTTGCTTTAAGCTTGCGCGAGCGCCTGTTCCAGACATTGTTGCCGATGTATTTCTCATTGGTCAGAACTCCGCGCACCGTTTCCCGCTTCCATGGCCGCCCAAGGTCCGTGACCACGCCGCGCTTGTTCAACAGCCTTGCAATCTCAAGCTCTGTCTTATGCGTTTTGACGAACTGACCGAAGATCCAGCGCACCGTCGCGATTTCTTCTGGCGGCCCGGGCACCAAGATCATTCTGTCGGTGTGCAGGCTCTTTTGTTCGTGCGGGCAGAGGATAAATTTGGGACGTCCTGACTGGTCCACCAACTGGCGTCTTAGGCCGAGCCCCGGCTTGCCACCTTGACGGAATCCGAGCCGGATCAGCCTCGCCTGGCCTATGAACGTCTTTTGAGAGAGCATGCGGCTGTGCTCGGCGGCCATGCTGCGTTTGATAGCCATAAGCACATCGGAGCCGACGCTGCCGTCATTTGCGAATTGCTCGGCGCAAAATTCGATCCGCACGCCGGCCATCTGGCAACGGAATTCGTAGGCGGCGCTTTCATTGATGTTCTGGAAACGTCCCCAGCGGCTGACATCATAAATCACGACCGTTTCGAACTCGGCGCGCCCACTTTCTACATCGGCCAGCATCCGCTGGAGGCCGGGACGACCGGCTAAGTTGAGACCGCTGCGACCGGCATCCTCGTAAGTGGCGACGATGTCGTAGCCCATGATTTCGGCATAGTTGCGGATGGCATCTTTCTGATTGTCGATCGAGTAGGTCTGGTGCTCTTTCGACATGCGCAGGTACTGAGCGGCGCGAACGATGCGTTTGCCTGAAGGAACTCTTGGGGTTCTGGCAACCTCGTCCATCGTTCGCGCGTCCTGCCGATCGGTCATGTTAGCGACCACAGCGCTATGGTTTGGTTGAAAATTCCTGTCCAGTTTGCGTCGAATGCCGGGCTTTTCTGTTTGGAAACCATGGCGTTCAACTGCCGGGAAACCCTGACTCACTTCGTGAGCCGGCGCGCCGCTGTTCGGCCGCAATCCGACCGCACTTGAGCGACATCGCCCCATGTGCAGTCCCGGGGCTACAAAGGAGCTCTGGATATGATGATGAAGAAGGCCATTCTGGCGGTGCTTATGACCGCTGCACTCGCAGGCTGCGCGCAGACCGAAGGCCAGCAGAGGGCTGGAACCGGAGCCCTGATCGGCGGCGCCGGCGGCGCCCTCGTCGGCCAGGCCATCGGCGGCAACACCAAAAGCACGGTCATCGGCGCGGCCAGCGGCGCATTGCTGGGTGCGGTGGTGGGTAGCGCGACCACCCCGCAGCGTCGCGGCGACGAGATGTGCCGCTACCAGGACCGTTACGGCCGTATCTACACAGCACCATGCGATGACCGTTACTACAACGGCAACTATTGAAGGGCGTTCGCCGGCTACTGACGCCCCAATAGACCTTGGCCGACGCTCGTCCGCGATATGGGCGTAGCAGGCTACGTCCATCGGACTAATTGTGTCAGCCGCTAAACGCGCCGACACTCTAGTTATCCGAAGCCCAGTAGACGCCTGCTGACATTGCTATCGGACGCTTGCCGACACCTGTCTCCCCCCGAAGCCCCGTCGACAGGCAAGGCGGATCCCGTCCCCGGATCCGCCTTTTTCATGTCCGCGCTATCGGCGCCCCTAAGCGGTGACGAAAGTGGGCTCACTGTCATTTTTTGCCCACTTGCCTGGAGTACCTTGTCTTTGAGGCGGGCGCTTTGGAGGAGGTCGATGTGACGACGACAAGCCTTGCCGCCCTGAAAAACCAAAGCAAACGCGCCGTCAAACGACTCATCGGCTACGATTCCCGAAACTGGCTGCGCATCCGCCAGATCGAGGCGTTCACCCTCTTCCTTGAAGCCGGCAACCGCAAAGCATCCGACGTGATCGAGATCTCACCCGGCTGGAACCGCTACTGGCGGGCGATTTGCCCCAACTACAGATCGGTCGACTTTCCCGACTTCGACATCTGCAGCGACCGCACAGACGAGCAATATTCCATCGTCATCGCCGACCAGGTGCTGGAACATGTCCAGCGGCCGCTGGCGGCAGTGGCCAATATCCATGCCATGACCCGGCCCGGCGGCTGGGCGATGGTGGCGACGCCCTTCCTGTTCAGGGTCCACGCCAGGCCACACGACTACAACCGATGGACGCCTGCCGGCCTGAAACAGCTGATGGTCGAGGGCGGCTTCGCGGAGGCCAACGTCAAGGTCCACGGCTGGGGCAACAAAGCCTGCGCCAGGGCCCATATCGGCGGCCCCGTCCGCGCCTACGGCCTGTGGCGGGATCTGAGCAATGACGAGGAATACCCGCTGATGGTCTGGGCGTTTGCCAAGAAGGCGTGATGGAGTACTGCCCACGTTGCGGAACAGAACCGTGTGCCTGACGTTGTGCGACATCGGCAAGTCTAGGAGAAACGGCATGGTGGCGCCACGCGCGGTCTGGAAGGGGTTTCTGAGGGTCGGCTCGGTGGCATGCGGGGTGAAGATCGTTGGCGCCACAAGCGAAGCATCCAAGATCCACTTCAAAATTTTGAACCGCAAGGACGGCTTACCGGTCAAGAGCGCCTATGTCGATGAAGAGACAGGCGACATCGTCGAAGCCGCGGATCAGATCAAAGGCTACGAGGCCGATAAGGGCGATTTCATACAGGTTGAACCGGACGAGATCAAAAAACTGAAACTGACATCGCAGCATACACTCGATGTCGATTCCTTTGTCCCGGTTACCGAGATCGACACACGTTATCTGGAGAAACCATACTACTTGATCCCCGCAGACGGACCCTCCCTGGAGGCGTTCGCCGTCCTGCGCGATGCGATGGCCAAGAAGCGCGTCGCGGCCCGCTCCTGCGTCGTGCTCTATCAGCGCGGGCGCGAAGTGCTGATACAGCCCCTTGGAAAGGGAATGCTGCTGACCGAGCTGCGCACCCACAATGAGATGACGTCGGAAGACACCGTCTTCGATGACGTGAAAAGTCCAAAGTACGATGCGGATTTGCTCGAAATCGCGGGGCTGCTCATCGACAAGAAGGCGACAAAGTTCGATCCCTCGAAATTCGAGGACACGTACGAGGACGCGCTGATTGCGATGATCGACGCCAAGCGCAAGGGCAAAAAGCCCCCGAAACCGGTCCCGCAGCCCAAGGAGAACGTGGTCGACTTGGCCTCGGTGCTTCGAAAGAGCCTTGCCAAGGAAGGCGTCAACCAAGACCGGCCAAAGGCTAAGAGCCGCAAATCAGCATAGTTAAAAAGTCAGTCGAGCCTCTCGACCCATCGCGAAGCCATCTTCTGATAGCCTGAAGTCCGGCACATCGAAATCGACCTCGCGAGTTGCCATAAGGCAGGAGAACTCGTTTGCGCCAAATGAGACATGGAGGCACCGAGCGTCGGATGTTTCGGGCATGGTTCGCTTGACTCGCGCTCGTCCGGGCCGATCTAGAGGGCTTTTGGCGCCTTTAGCCCAAGCGGAACTGCTCTGCCACTCTTTCGCGCCAAACTCCAAGAGCGGCGCAACGACGTGCGGTCTTTAGGGAACGGCGCCTCGGCATCCGCAATGTCTCACCAGTGTCCAACCAACTGCACAGCAAGCATTCCAAAGCCAATCGCGCGCCCGATGTTGGAACATCGCGGATGCTGGGACATTGGTGACGGATGCCGTTGCAAATGCAAGGGATGCCAAAAATGGGCAGCTTGCTCATGACTGTCTGGTGTTTGGTGAAAGAAAGCGTGGTCGGGTTCATCAACGACAATGCTCTCAGTCATGGCGCGGCAATGGCTTTCTATGCCACCACTTCTCTGGCGCCAATTTTGCTGATCGTCGTCGCAATCGCAGGCTTTGTTTTCGGTCACGACGCTGCACAATTAGCTTTATCCGCTCAGATTTCGGGCCTGATGGGCCCTCAGAGCGCAAATATCCTCCAAGCCGCGCTGCAGAGCGCGTCAAGCCGGTTCTCCGGAAGCTGGGCTGCGGTGATCGGAATAGTCACCTTGTTGGTGGCTGCGTCGGGAGTCTTTGGCGAAATGCAGCAATCGCTGAATACGTTATGGAAGATTAAACCTCAGGGAAGTTCGTTATCACGCCTGGTCCGCGCCCGTGCCGCAAGCCTCGGCTTGGTGGCCGCGCTCGGCTTCATGTTGCTCGTCTCTCTGGTTGCGAGCGCAGCGATATCGGCCGTGGGAAACATCATCAACGCGCATCTGCCATTCGGCAAAATCGTCCTTGGTGTGATCAACGCGGTCGTCTCCTTCGTCCTGATCTCGGTGATGTTCGCCGCCATCTACAAGGTTCTGCCCGACCGAACCCTCGAATGGCGCAATGTCCGGGTTGGGGCCGTTGTAACCGCGGCTCTGTTCACGCTCGGAAAATCCCTTATCGGCTGGTATATCGGTACCAGCGCAGTGGCATCCTCATATGGTGCCGCCGGTGGCCTGCTCGTGATCCTCCTTTGGGTTTACTACTCGTCGGAAATTTTCCTGCTCGGGGCCGAATTCACGCGCGCCTATTCGACACGGCAGCAGGTCCGACCAGAACGCATCGGCTGACAGTCCTCTGTCGCATTTCGCGCAGAGGCAGAGTCCAATTCGGCGGGGCGTTGTCGCCCTGCGGTGGCTGCGGGAGCGCAACGATGACCGCCCTTCATCCGATCGAGCAGGCCTTCGCCAAGATCAAACATCTAATTTTTCGTCAGAACCAAGTCAGGAAGGCTGGCATTCGGGTCTTTAGTGATTCCCTTGGATCGTCCTTCCGACCGAGCCCAGTTCGTCTGAGCGTCGAGCAGTTCATCCTCACCAGTCAGGCCGCTCATAAAAGCCGGAGGACGTGCGTAGCAATGCGCTCGCCGTCCTGCCTACTGGTAAAAAGCATTGATTGATCTTCCTTGTGGATAGGGCACCTCTCCGATAAAAACTAGTCGGCTTCTTGGTCCTTTGGTTCGCCAGACCATACGAGAGAATACGAGGGAAACGGATTGGCGAACCATCCGCCAAGGTATTGATTATTCGTAGAGAACGACGACCCTCAGAGAATAAGATAATCGTTATTGGTCAAAGGGTTACGAAGCGGGTCGCCCGAATTGATTCAAGAAGCTGATCCAGCCATTCGCTGACCGCATTTATCTTCTCCCGAATAGCAGCAATGCGCCTCATCACTCTCGTTCAGGCGGGCTGCCATCTTTCCTGAAAACTGCCGGTCCGTTCAGGATGGTCGCCGGCGGGCAACAAATTGTCGCGCTTCCTGTAACCGGAGTTGTTTATGACACTGGAGACGCAAGGCTCCGCGGCGATCATCTATGCGGCTCGCTCGCTGCCCTGGGTTCGATGCCGATCATCGGGTTTCGACGCCGAAGCCGTGCACCGGAATTTCGGCCTGGCCGAAGGATTGTTGACCGTCGGACTGCAGCGAACTGGCAACGGGCCGCAGAAGCCCCATGTGCCTGTGGCTGATGTCCTGGCATTTGCCGATCGGCCAGAGTTCGAAAATCCGGTCTTCCAAAATCGATGACACAGGCGCTTTGGGGAAAGAGGGTGCACAAGCTGTGTTGGCAGTTTGAGAATTCGCCGATATGCCGCACAACGGCAAATGCAACGCCGAGCCGGAACACGCCCGAGCAATGTCAGGTTCGGAGGAGGACAAGTAGCCGTGACGCAGAAGGGGATCACCTTGAGGGACGTTGCTGCCGCGGCCAATGTATCGCGCGCTACGGCCGCGCGGGCGCTCAACAGCTACGGTTATGTCGGCGACGAGACCGCACTTCGGGTGCTGGAGGCGGCTGAAAGACTGGGTTATCGGGCCAATCTCGTAGCGCAGGCCCTCCGCAGCGGTCAGTTGCCGATCGTCGGCTTCGTGCCCGGCGACATCCAGAATCCGTTCTTCGCGCGCATCGCTCACGACATCGAGGTAGAATTGCGCAAGCACCGCCACAACCTGCTGATCGCAAGCAGCGAAGAGAATATCGAACAGGAAAAGGAGTTGCTGGAGAGTCTGCGCTCACTGAGCATTCGCGGCTTCATCCTGGCGCCAACCTCAGCGACCGACAGCGAGCACATCGTGCGCCTGGTGCGTGACGGCGCACCGGTCGTGCTGATCGACCGCGTCGTCAAAGAGGTGCACTGCGACAGCGTCGGCGTCGACAACGAGGGCGGCGCGGGCGAGGCCGTGGATTACCTAGTCGCCAACGGTCACAAACGGATCGGGCTGTTGCGCGACGAATCCCGTATCTTCACCGCGCAGGAGCGTCTTGCCGGATACCGGAACTCACTGCAGTCGCATGGCATCGCGCTGGATGAATCGCTGATCAGCGTGTCGCGCTCCACGGTCGAACATGCCGTCGAAGCCACCATCCGCCTGTTCAGCCGACGCAACCGTCCTACAGCGCTTTTCACGGTGGACAGCATGATGACCCAAGGCGCCCTTCTCGGCCTGCGCTCACTGGGGCTCGCAATCCCCAACGACGTGTCACTGGTCGGCTTCGACGACTTCAATCTCGCGACTTTCACCGATCCGCAGATCACCGTCGTAGCCCAGCCCATCTCCGAGATCGGACCGCTCGCGGCCAAGCTGCTGCTGGAACGGCTCGCCGGAAAGAAAGTTGCGCCGCGTCACACCCGGTTCCCGACGCGCCTCGTCATTCGTGGCTCGGTCGCACACCAGCGCTGACCGGCACAGAACTTCCGTTTCAGACATTTGCTCGCGGGGGGCTTGCCAACCCCAAAAAAGCATGGCCATTATCTGGATGTGAGATCGATCTCACAACCTAACGGTTAATCAAAGGCTGGCTGGACGGCGCCTCGATTTTGGCGGCCCGGTAGGATTCCGCCGAATGCGAGTACAAGGAAGAACGACATGTTGAATTTCGATAGGGAACGCTTCGTAAGGATACAGAGCGGGGCCGTTTCCATAGCTGGCGAGGCGCGCACGCTCATGCGCGCGCTGCTTGCGGACGGCGTCGAGAGGCTGTTTTTCATGGGCACCGGCGGTGTGCAGCTTCTCACTCTGCCTGCGATCGAACTGGCGAAACGCTACTCCACGTTCCCGGTGAGCGCCGAATATCCGGCACAGGTCGTGCTCGATCCGCCGGCCGGCCTCGATAAAAAGGCCGCGGTTGTCATTCCCTCGCTGTCAGGCACGACCAAGGAGGGCGTCGAACTCATGGCTTTCCTGAAAAAGCGCGGCGTGCGCACGATCTCGCTCACCGGCCATTCGGACACCCCGATCGCACAGGAAGCAGACCACAATTTCACGAACTTCGCCGAAGACGACACCTCATCGGAATCATTCTACCTGCAGACGCTGCTGATCGTCCTGGCACTGCTGGCCGAGCGCGACGAATATGACAGTTTCGACGCTGCTGTCGCGGAACTTCAGCTTCTTCCCGGCCTTCTTGCCAATGCGAAGGCCGCCTTCGAGGACAAAGCCGCCGAACTGGCCGCGACAATCAAGGACGAGACCTACCACATCTTTACCGGCGCCGGCTCGGTGTGGCCGGAAGCCAACTATTACGGCATGTGCATCCTTGAAGAGATGCAGTGGATCCGGACCCGCCCAGTGCATGCCGCCGACTTTTTCCACGGCACGCTCGAACTGGTCGAGCCGGGCGTCAGCGTCTTCGTGTTCAAGGGCGAGGATCGCCTTCGCCCACTAGCCGACCGGGTCGAGAATTTCGCCAGGCGCTACACGGACCGCGTCCGTACGCTGGATGCTGCCTCGGTCCAGCTGCCGGGCATCTCCCAAGAGGTGCGCGGCATGATCTCGCCGGTACTGCTCGCCACCCTGCTCGAGCGACTGAGCGCGCATCTCGAAGTGCTGCGCAATCACCCGCTGACCACCCGTCGCTACTACAAACGCGTTGAATACTGATCCCCTCTCACCTTTGAAGGAGCTGCTTATGAAACGTTCGCTGCAAGTCGTGACGGTTACAGTGGCCGCGGTATCATCATTCGGTTTTTCGATCAGCGGCAGTTCCGCCGCTTCGGCTGCGGTCGCGGCCGATCCCAGCGCCAAGGTGGAGTACACCGGCACACTCTCGGTGCTGACCAAGTTCGGGCTGCAGCAACTGTCGCCTTACTTCGTCAACCTGGCGCAGCAATACGAAAAGCTCCATCCGGGCGTGAAGGTCGAACTCATCCAGGAGAGCGACGACAGCGTGAAGGGCAAGACCAAGACCCTGGTCGCTTCGAACTCGCTACCAGATGTCTATTTCTCCTGGACTGGCAGTTGGGGCGGCAATTTCGTGCGGGGCAATCGCGCCGTCGACCTGAGCGCCGTCATCGGTCCCGATACCGAGTGGGGCAAGACGCTTTCTCCCGCGGCCGTCAAAGCGTTCCAATACAATGGCAAGTTCTATGGCATCCCGCTTTATCAGGACGCCAAGTTCATGGGTTACAACAAGCAGCTATTCGGCAAGCTCGGCCTCAAGGCGCCGGCCAGTTTCGAGGAATTGCTGACCAGTTGCGACGCCATCCGCAAGTCCGGCGCGACACCGATTTCGTTCGGTAACAAGGAGGCTTGGCCAGCGATCCACTTTGCGGGCCAGCTGCTCGCCTACAATGTGCCGCAGGCAACGCTGGAACGCGACTTCGATCCGACCACCGCTGAATACACCGATCCGGGCTATGTCGCGGCGCTCAAGCAGTTCAGTCAGCTTGTCGAGCGTTGCACTGACGGCGCTGGCGTCAACGGCACATCCTATGCCTCGGCTCTCCAGGCGTTCACCAACGCGCAGTCGGCCATGTACTATCAAGAGATCATCGAGTTCGATCAGGCCGCCACGTCGGATTCGGCGCTCAAGCCTGCGGATTTCGGCTTTTTCAGACTGCCCGTACCGGCTCGCGCCAAGGGTGACCTCAAGTCGATCGAGGGCGCGCCCGAGGGCTACATGATCAATGCGGCGTCGAAAAACATCCCGCTGGCGATCGATTTCATGAAGTTCGTTACCTCGAAGGAAAACGCGCAGGTCCTGTCGGCGCCGCCTTATGGCCAGCCGAGCGCGACCATCGGCGGCGCCTCGGAAAAGAATATGAGCGCGGCTGTGGTCGACGGTCTCAAGGACATCAACGCGGCCTCGTACCTCATGCCCTGGCTGGACACGGCCAATCCGCCGCGCGTCGCCGCCGTCTGGCTGTCCAGCCTGCAGGCACTGGCGGGCGGTTCGATGACGCCCGAGCAAGTGATGGGCGAGGTGCGCAAGGCCGCATCCGCAGCCAGATAAGCGGACCATGGCCAGGACATCGGACACAATAGAGAGCGGCGCCGTGGTTCACGGCGCTGCCAGAGCGCAGAGGCCAAGAAGCCTGCGGGTGCGCTTCGGCAACCTGTTGTCGTTTCGATGGGCGGCAGCGGCACTGATCCTCATCGGCTGGTTCGTCTATTATCCGATCGTTGACAACTTTATCGTCAGCACCACTGATCAGGATATCTATACCGGTGAAGTGACCAATGTCGGCCTCGCCAATTACGACCGGCTTCTGCACGACCCGGTCGTTCTGCTCGCGCTCTGGAACAACTGCCTCTACGCCATCATCTCCGTGGTGTTCCAGGTCTTCGGCGCGTTCCTGCTGGCGGCGATCATCGAGGATCTGAGGAGCGAACGCTGGCGCCGTCTGTGGCGCGCCGTGTACTTCGTGCCTTCGGCCATATCGATCACCGTGACCGGCCTGCTGTTCTATTTCATCTACCAGCCGCAGATCGGTCTGCTGGATGCGGTTCTGAGCCGCGCCGGTCTCAGCCAGTTCGTTATGCCCTGGCTCGGCAACGAGCACACCGCCATCTACGCCATCATTGCCATGAGTCAATGGCAGGGCTTCGGCTACTCGACGCTGCTGTTTGCCATCGCCATTCAAAAAATCCCGCGCGACCTCTACGACGCAGCCACAATTGATGGCGCCGGCCCGCTTCGCCGCTTGTGGAGCATCACCTTTCCACTGACCCGGGAAATGACCGGGCTGATGATCATCGTCACCATCACCGGCGCTTTCCAGGTCTTCAACGAGGTCATGGTGATGACCGCCGGCGGGCCCAGCAACAGCAGCCAGGTGCTGGGCACATGGCTCTACCAGAAGGCGTTCATCGAGGACAATTTCGGCTACGGCGCGGCGATTGCGGCCGTCATTTTCGTTCTGACCATGCTCACCGGCGCGGCACAGCTCTGGTACACGAAGCGTCGCAGGGTGCAGCTATGAGTGCGACGGTCGCAGTCGGGCGGGCCCGGGATGTCAATCTATGGTCGGTCATTGCCAGGACATCGCTCTATTCATTCCTCGTCTGTCTCGGCGTCGTCGTCATCTATCCGCTGATCTGGATGGCGCTTAGCGGCTTCAAGGACAATGCGCAGATCTTCGGCGATCCCTTCGCCCTGCCTGCCCATTGGTCGTGGAACAATTATGTGCAGGCCTGGAACCAGGGCGTTCGTGGCTATGTAACCGTCTCCGTCCTGGTGACTGTCGCCTCCGCCATATGCACCGTTCTCATCAGCGCCTGGACCGCTTTCGGACTGACCCGGACCAGGATGCCTGCAAAACCGTTGGTCGTCGCCATTGTGCTAGGCGGGTTGATGCTCAGTCCCACCGTGGCAATCATTCCCTTGGTGAAGATGCTGCAGGCGCTCGGGCTCTACAACACCTACTGGGCGCTGATCATTCTATACACCGCGTTCCGGGTGCCGTTCACAACCTTCCTCATCCGCGCCTACATGCTGGATCTACCCAGCGATCTCGACGAGGCGGCGACGATGGACGGCGCCAGCGAGGGCCAGATCTTCTGGCGCATCACCCTGCCATTGTGCCGCCCGATCATCATCTCGTGCGTCATCCTGCATGTCCTGTTCGCCTGGAACGAATATCTGTTCGCCATGATCTTCACGAGCGGCAGCGACGTGCAGACGCTGCCCGTCGGCCTCACGTCGATCATGGCAACGCACGGGACTAACTATGCCGTGGTGTTCGCCGCCATGACGATCTCGGCCCTGCCCATCGTAATCGTGTTCTTTGCCGCGCAGCGCTACTTCATTCGTGGGCTGTCCGAAGGCATCGGCAAGTAGCCATTCCCGAAAGGACCCTTCATGCCGCAGCTTGCATTCCATCAGCTGATCGGAGCCAATTTCAGCTTCCAGCACTTTCCGTTCGATCGGGTCATCAAGCTGATCCGCGACTTCGGCATGAAAGAGATCGAATTATGGGGCATTGCCCAGCACCTCGACCTCTTCCACGCCACCGACGCGCGCATCGATTCTGTCCGCCGGATGCTAGCCGATAACGGCCTGTCTGCCTGGTGCTTCACTCCTGAGCAGGTGCTGTATCCGATCAACATCGCCTCAGGCGACCCGGATCTGCGCCGTGACAGCATCAAGCGGTTCTGCCACGCCGCCGACATCTGCGCGGCGCTGGGCGCGCGCTATCTGTTCCTGACGCCCGGCCGAGGCTATGAGGACGAAGCCGCGAAACCGGCTTGGGACCGCTCGGCGGAGGCGCTTGGCGAGATCGCTGGATATGCCGACCACGTCGGTGTGCGCTGCCTGCTCGAGCCCTTGCAGCGCTTCGAGAGCAACCTCGTCAACGATGCGGCAAGTCTGCGCCGAATGCTGGACGCGTTGGGCGCGGACAACATCGACATCGTGCTGGATTGCGTGGCAATGGCCACCGCCGGGGACACCGTGGCCGGGTATGTCGACCTGTTCGGCCCACGGCTGGCGCACGTCCATCTTGTAGACGGCACACCGGGCGGGCATCTGGTGTGGGGCGACGGCACGTTGCCGCTCGGCGACTATGTCAGCGAACTGGCGCGCCTCGGCTATGCGGGAAAGCTCACCTTCGAGCCCTTTGGCAACGGCGCCTACTCACTGGATCCAATAAGTGCCTGGACCCGCTGCCTCAGCGCTATCGAGCCTTATCTCAATCGCGCAACGGTGCCGGCATGACTGCGCCGAAGCTGGTCGCTGTCGGCGACAATTGTCTGGACGCCTACCTCACCAACGGCCTGCTCACGGTCGGCGGCAACGCGCTCAACGTGGCGGTGCAATGGCGGCACAATGGCTGGGCGGCACGGTATTTCGGCGCCGTCGGCGAGGATCCAGAAGGCGAGGCGGTGCTTTCCGGGCTTGCCGGCGTTGGCCTGTCGCCGGACGATGTCGAACGGCGACCCGGCGACACGGCCGTCACCTTGCTTCGCGACGAATCCGGCGACCGGAAGTTTCTCCACGAATCCTTCGGAGTTGGTGAAAACTACATGCCGACGCCGGAGCGCTACGCGGTTGTCGCCGCCGCTGATTGGGTGCATCTCGGCACCAACGCCAACAAGGACCTCCTTCGCCGATTGGTCGCGGATGATGTCCCGTTCAGCATCGACGTCTCGACGGCGCACCTGGCGCTGCCGCTCGAGGGAGTGCCGCTGCTCTTCGCCTCCGGTCCAGATGAGGTCGATCGACCGGTCGAGCCGTTGCTCACCGCGCTCAGGGCCGCTGGTGCAAGGCAGGTTGTCGTGACCTGCGGGCGGCGCGGCTCCTATTTCGACGACGGCCAGGGTGTCGTGCATGCGCCGGCCACGCTCGTCGACGTGGTTGACACATGCGGCGCCGGCGACAGTTTCATCGCGACATTCCTGACCTCGTTCCGGTTCGAAGGTATGCGGCCAGCCGAAGCGCTGCACACCGCTGCGCTGGCGGCGGCGCGGACCTGCACGCATCTCGGCGGGTTTCCGCAGAAGCCGCGTCCCATACCGGACTGGCTGCCAGCCAAATACGCCGGATTCATCACCAACGCCTTCGGAGCCTGACCGTGACGACACTTCGTTTGCGCCAGCCGGCGGTAGCGCTCCCTTCCGACCGCTCGTTCTGGCTGCAGGACATCGGCGCCGACGCGGTCACCGAGCCGTTACAGGGCAATGAGCGCGCCGATGTGCTGATCGTCGGCGGCGGTTATACCGGTTTGTGGACGGCGCTGCGTATCCGTGAGCTTGCGCCGGAAACGCGGGTCGTCGTGCTTGAAGCCGACCTTTGCGGATCTGGGGCTTCGGGGCGCAATGGTGGCCAGGTCCACTCATGGTTCGCTGAACTCGATCAGATCAGCGCCGTCGTCGGCCTGGAAGAGGCGCGGCAGCTCTGCGCTGCCACGGTGGCATCGATCGCGGAACTGAAAACTCTGCAACGAGACGGTACGATCGACATGGATCTGCGGCTGGATGGATGGTTGTGGACGGCGAGCTCAATTGCCCAGGAAGGCGCCTGGGACAAGGCCGTCGCCATGACGGCGGCGGTCGGAGAAAACCGTTTCAAGCCGATGATGGCCGAGGAGATCGAACGCAGGACCGGTTCGTGTGCCTCCTATGTCGGCGTCGTGGAGACCAATGCCGGCACGGTGCATCCGGCAAAGCTGGCAATCGGATTGCGAGACCTGGCGTTGGCACGCGGCGTGATCATTCACGAGCGCAGCCCCGTCCTCGACATTGAACCCGCCAGGATATGCAGGGCGCGTACGGCGCAGGGCACGGTGCAGGCGGAGAAGGTCGTGCTTGCCGCCAATGCATGGCTCTCCGCTTTGCCGGAACTGCGACGTCATCTCTACGTCGTCGGCAGCGAGGTCATCGCCACCGCGGCCGTGCCCGAACTGCTCGACAGCATTGGCTGGCGCGACGGCGCATCGATCTGCGATGCGCAGGCGCAGGTACTGTATTATCAACGCACCAGCCCGGGCAGGGTGGTCTTCGGTCGCGGCAGCGGTACCGTTGCCTTCAGGGGGAATTTCGGCGCCAGCTTCAATCGCAGCCCGCAGCACGGCCGCGATAATGTGCAAGAGCTGCACCGGGTCTATCCGTCGCTGCGTGGCGTGGCGGTCGAGTATGACTGGTCAGGTCCAATCGACTGTGTGCCCGAACACGTTCCGGTGTTCGATCATCTGCGCGGATATCCCAACATCTTCTACGGTATGGGCTTCAACGGAACCGGCATCGCGCAGACGCCGATTGGCGGGCGAATCCTGGCCAGTCTGGTTCTGGAGCGAAGGGATCGGTGGAGCGCCAGTGGACTGGTTGGCATCGAGCGACGCATGTCGCTGCCGCCCGAGCCATTCCGCTACCTCGGCGCCAAGCTCGTCCGCGGCGCGGTGCGCCGCAAGAACGAAGCCGAGATCGACAACCGCAAGGCGGACCGGATCACCAATCTGCTGGCTGGGCTGAAGCCGGGCCGCCGGAAGAAATAGGCGGCGGCCAAAGCGTCTTGTCCATGACGCTGCCGATGGGGACACGATGGCCGACCTGCGCTTGATGCAAGTCGCGAAAACTTCACGACAATGCCGCCGATGCGTCGCTGTAGCTCCGATCGTTAGCTCGGCGCGCCGGCAAAAAAGAAGCTGGCCTGGGTTTCTTTCCAATCGCAAAAAAAGGGCTTGATCCCCCCGCCGATATGTGTGCCTAATTTGATATGAGATCGATCTCATGTGGCGCTCTCAAGTTAGCTCTTTCTCCACGGGGAGGGCGCTTTGGCGAGCATTGTGTGAATGAGGATGAACAGGGAGGTTTAAGTGAGGAAATTGATCGCGTGGCTGGCGTTGGCCACCACCACGCTTGCGTTCGCGTCTGCGGCGTCGGCGGGTGAAACCATGGACCGGGTTACCTCGAAAAAGGCGATGGTGGTCGCCACAAACAGCGGCTGGCCGCCGCAGAGTTTCCTCGACGACAGCAATCAGATGGTCGGCTTCGACATTGATGTCTCAAAGGAGATCGCAAGACGCCTCGGTGTCGAGGTCAGTTTCGACACGCCGGACTGGGCGACGATGACAGGCGGCCATTGGCAAGGGCGCTACGATCTGGGTGTCGGCTCAGTGACGCCGACCAAAGCGCGGGCCAAGGTGATCGATTTCGAAGGCGTGTATTATTACAGCCCTTACGTGTATGTCGTTCACAAGGACAGCCCGGCCAAATCGGTCGCCGACCTGAACGGCAAGATCATCGGCGTCGAGACCGCCACCACGTCGGAGGATTTCATCCGCAGACAGCTCGAGATCGATGCTCCCGGCCTGCCGCCCATCGAATACAAACTGGAGCCCGGTGAGATCAGGACTTTCGCCGATTCAATGCTGCCGTTCGATGATTTGAGGCTCGGCGACGGCGTTCGCCTCAACGCCGTCATCGCACCAGAACAGACAGCGCAGAACGCGATAAAGAACGGCTACCCGTTGCGTATCCTGGAGGGCGGCTATGCCTTCCGTGAGCCACTGGTGGTGATCGCGGAAAAAGGTGATGCCGAGTGGAATACCAAGATCGGCGGCATTCTCAACGAGATGAAGACGGACGGCACCCTCACGAAGCTGACCACCAAGTGGTACGGCAAGGATTACAGCGCCGACTGAGTAGGGTTGGACGAAGCGTGAGCGGGATGCATCTAAATTGAACATCCCGCTCCATCCGTTTGTTTTTAGCCGCATTTTGAACGACACCGGGCGGCTCTGCCTGGCTGCAAAATGCTCTGGCGCCGCCACCGTATCATCCGATCATGACATATCCTGACACTTATTACCGACGCACGCTTGCCGACAACATCATCAGACCGCCGCTGAGCGGCGTTTCCGAGTGCGAAACAGTCGTTGTCGGCGGCGGACTGGCGGGCCTGACGACGGCGTTGCAACTGGCTCGCGCCGGCCAGCAGGTTGTCGTGCTTGAGGCGGAGGGCATCGGCTTCGGCGCTTCCGGTCGCAATGGCGGCTTCGTCAATCCCGGCTTCGCCACCGGCCTCGACAGCATCGCCGCGATGGCTGGCGTGGACGCGGCACAAAAACTGCACCGCCTGTCCATCGAAGGTGTCGATTTCGTGCGGCAGACGATCCTTGATCTCGACATCAAGGCGGCAGAGCCGCGCTCCGGTATATTGAGCGTGCTTCGCCACGATGGTGGCGCCGCGCTCAAGGGATATGCCGATCAAATGGCGCGGGATTTCAACTATCGGCTCGACTATCTCGAGCGCGAACAGGTGCGAGCGGTGCTGCATTCCGAGCGCTACCATCAAGGCTTGCGCGACCCCAGCGCCTTCCACATGCATCCGCTCAACTATCTGCGCGCTGTCGCGGTCGAGATCGAACGGCTGGGTGGCAGGATTCACGAAAGATCGGGGGCTATTGAAGCCAATCTTGGCGGCGCGGAAAAGATCGTGCGCACCAGCAGTGGCAACGTGCGCGCGCGCCAGGCTGTATTTGCCACCGGCGGCTATACGGGGCCACTGGTCGGCCGCCTGAAACGGGCATTCCTGCCGATCGCCACTTACGTCATGGTGAGCGAGGAAGCGCCTGACATGATCGCCGAGGCGATTACGACAACCGACGCCGTTGGCGACAACCGTCGCGCTGGCGATTATTACCGCATTGTCGAAGACGGCAGACGCCTGCTCTGGGGCGGGCGCATCACCACGCGGGCAGCCTCACCGGGCGTGTTGGCGAGGCAATTGCGCCGCGAGATGGTGACCACCTATCCGCAGCTCGAAAAGCTCAAGACCGAACTCGCCTGGTCCGGGCTCATGTCTTATGCCCGTCACCTGATGCCCCAAATCGGCGCGTTGCAGCCGGGCGTCTGGTACCTCACGGCTTTTGGTGGCCATGGCATCAATACCACGGCGATTGCCGGCAAGCTGATCGCCGAAGCCATACTGGGAGAATCGCCCCGCTACCGGCTCTTCGCACCATTTGGGCTTGCCTGGGCGGGCGGCCCGGCCGGACTTGCGGTCGCGCAACTTACCTACTGGAAGCTGCAGGCGCAGGATTGGTGGCGCGAGCGCGCCCACTGACCACAGGGAGATCGATGACGTGATCGGCCGACTGTTGCTCAACCACCCGGACGCGGCACGCCGCGTTGGCGTGTTCTCCGTGCTCGCCGCCATCGCCGCCGGCCTGTACGGACTCGGCATCAAAGCCAGTTGGCTCGGCAAGCTTGTTCCGGGGTCAGTCGCATGGCTGGCCGCCAACCCTGAGATCGGGCGGGGGGTCTCGGCAGTGCTGATCGCATCGATCCTGGCGGCGAACTGGAACGCGCTGCGGTATCTCAGCCGCAAACAGCAGATCGTGGCTGTGTGGATAGAACTGTTCGTGCTGTTAATGCTGTTTTTCTATTCCTTCGACCTGTCGTTCGCGTTCATCGCCAAAAAGATCGGCTTCCTCGTCTCGAAGGGCGTAGTGACGACGCTCTACATTTCGGCCATTTCGATCGCCATCGCCACCCTCATCGCCTTCGTCGGCGCGATCGCCAAACTGTCCCGCAACGGCGTGGTCTATGGCTTGGCGACCTTCTATACCTCTCTATTTCGTGGCTTGCCGCTGCTGATGCAAATCTACATCATCTATCTCGGCCTGCCGCAGATTGGCTACGTCATCGGCGCCGTGCCGGCCGGCATCATGGCGCTGTCGCTCTGCTACGGCGCGTACATGACCGAAATCTTCCGTGCCGGCATCGAAAGCATCTCACGCGGCCAGACCGAGGGTGCTACGGCACTCGGCCTTAGCGCTAACCAGACGATGTTCCTAGTCATCCTGCCGCAGGCGATGCGCGTCATCGTGCCGCCGACCGGCAACCAGTTCATTGCGATGTTGAAGGATTCTTCGCTGGTTTCGGTGGTCGGGGTCTGGGAGATCATGTATCTCGCACGCACACAGGGCCAGACCGAGTTTCGGCACATCGAGATGCTCATCACCGCCTCGATGATCTATTGGCTGCTCTCGATGGGACTTGAGTTCGTGCAGTCGCGGATCGAGGACCGGTTCGGGCGCTCACTCAAGCGCTGATCGTGGTCTTCGGTGAACCGCGACTGCATTCCATCACCCAGCTTCCCCGCTCTAATCCTGCGAGCGTGGTCGAGACCGACATCGAGCGGGACTTCTAGTCTAGCTTATCTATCACGCGCCGCAAATGATCCGACATAGCACGAAGCCCGCCGCAAGGCGGGGCGCCGGCATGTTCAGATCCGACGATGCTGTCAGACGCAGCAGGCCAAGCGTCGGGAGGCGCCCGCGCGTCTTCTGCATCGGCGCCTTAACTGTAGCCGCAGTTGTTCTCGGCTTCGTCGTACGCACGGCCGGGTTGCGTTTTTCCGCCATCGAAGCTGTCAGGGGCGCCGCTTTGCGCCTGAGTCCAATTGATTTCGCCGGGGCGAGGCGGGTGCCGCATAGTTCGGCACCACCATCGGAATAGGCCAGGCAGGTTCCACCGCAGCGCTGGGGCAAAAACAGGCGTATCCGGGAAAGGCCACGGTTGCGCACGAGAGTTAACATCTTGTCGTCATCGGGGAATTGCTGAGCTACGAGCGCAAAGAAGCCACAGTTGGTCTGCTGCTGGCTACGCCGTTACAGCCTGCTCACCGAGCACGGCTCTCGCCGGTAGCGTTGACATGCACAAAGGTGACGCATCCGCGAGGAGTTGAACGGCGGCTTTGCGCCCTCATGCCGGCCGTTCGACTGAGACTTGAGTCTTCCTGAAAGCCGACATTGCTTATGGAGCAGCCGAGCGCCCCGAAGATCTCTTCGGCGTATTTGTTCGAATCTCTCGCGGTCCGCCGGAGGAGATTCGAACCGGTACTTCATGTTTCGAACGCACTGTGGATGTCTGCGTTATCGACCTTGCTCTTCGGAACCGAACCGATTCCGGCACCATTCCGGCTGGGCTAGAGCGAGTTTAGCGCGACTTCGACCGTTGCTTAGGTTGGAGGAGGTCCAGCATGGCGTGTTGGGGCCAGCTCGTTTAACTTCGCGTCGAACCCTGGGCTTTAGCCATCCCAGGGGAAGCGAATCGGGTATGTGAGGCCGCTGCTTCACCCACCATGGCTGACAAACGGCTTCGGATGGAAGCATCCGCTTCATCAATCAGATTACGGCGCGCTATCTGCCAAAGTCGACGAATCTCGCCATACCCGAAAAGGCGCTAATCGATCACGGCCTGAAATGGTGGCCGGCCAAGCAATATGAAAGTTTATTCGTTGAAAATGGCGGTTCTTCCCAATGTCGCCTTGAGGTCACGAGCCTCATCCGCGCCGAGGCGCAGTTTCCGGTGGAGGGCGTACCCTTTGCCGTCGTCTTGACCCTTGAAGACCCCGACGGCAGCAAGCCCGTCTTCCAAGAAATGCGGCAGTGGCTTCAGACAAGCACCGCGGTCGCACAGGATGTTCGTACGACAACGAGGCTGCGTCCCCGCGGGCGATAGTTCTTCTCCGACCATGAATGAACAACCGAGGATGGGTGTCTGGTCCCCCTCCCATCGTCCATGCTTAGGAAGACCTTTTCGATGGCACACAGCGATGACGTTGAAGAGCTCACGGAACGGAGGATTTGCTTCAAGTGCGTAGGCGAAGCCTTCCTGAGCCGGCAGATCGAGATGGAAGGTGCCGTCGCTCGATGCTTCTACTGCGGTGACGAAGATCCCGGCATCACCAACTGATCAGCGGCGATTTGCGCCGCCACGTATCCACAGTGAGTTGCTGAACGACGAAATCCGCGACATCGGCTCGCGCGATCGTCCCGCCATGTACACCTGAAAGGTCGGTCAACGCCTTGATGCGGCCGCGCGCCGGCTTGTCGTTGAGGACCATCGGTCGAACGATGGTCCAGTCGAGCGCGCTGCCGCGAATGGCATCTTCCTGCCGATCCTTGTCTTCATAGACTTTCCGCAGCATCAGGGGCAGGAGCAGCCTGTCGAAGAAGAAGCCGCCATGGCCGCGGCTGTCACCGGCGCCCAGGCCAGTGATGCACACCAACCTGCGGATGTTCTGCTCCGCCATGACGCCGACCAGCGCGCGTGTCGCGGTCGAAAGCATCGTCACCTCACGGAATGGGCTCATGGCGGTGCCCAATGAGCTGACGACGGCATCACAGCCTGCGATGGCGCGGGTCAGCGCGGCGGGATCGCGGGCGTCGCCTTCGACGAGCTCGGCGCCGGTGAGGTCCTCGGCCTTTGCCTTGGAGCGGACGAGGACAACGACGTCGTGCCCCTCTGCGAGAGCCTTGCTGACAATCAGCCGGCCCGTTGCGCCCGTTGCGCCCAATACCAAAATTTTCATGTCAAACTCCTAAGGCGTGTTGATGGACGGGGAAAAATCTATGAGACGCCGGCGAAGAAAATGGCGCGTCGTCATCGTTTGGACTCCTTGGTTGGGGAGAGGGATGCAGGTTCAGCCCTTCGCCCACTGCGTTGCGGCATCCTTGGCAAAAGCGGCATAGGTGCGCGGGGCATGACCGAGCAGCTTGGTCAGGCGGGAAATGTCGTTCGCGGTCGCCACCGCGCCATCGCTCTGATACCGGCTGAACATCAGGCGTAGATCGAGCGCGTGCCAGGCGGGCAGCATGGTCTTCGTGCGCTGCTCCATGACGACGAGATCGTCGCCGCCATGGCGGACCGCGCGGCCGAGAGCCTCGCTCCAGATGGCGGCGATACCTTCGCCGGTCAGGCTGTCCGGACCAACCAAAGCGTAGGTCTCGCGGCCGAGCGGCGTCGCTGCCTGCTCGCGGCGAACCAGTTCGATCGCGGCGGCCTCGCCGATGTCTCTGATATCGACCATCGAGATGCCCTTCGCGCCGATCGGCGAGCCATAGACGCCGGCCTTCAGAAGCACGTCCTTTTGACGAAGATCGTTCTGGATGAAGTAGGCGGGCCGCAGGATCGTCGCGGGCAGATCAAGCGCCTCGATCATCCGCTCGACCGTGTACTTGCCCGCGAAATGCGGGACGTCGGCATAGGGTTCGCCGCCGAATACCGAGAGATAGACGATGCCCTTGACGCCGGCCTCGCGAGCCACGGTCAGCGCAAGCATGGCCTGGGTCAATTCGTCCGCGACATTCGGGGCGAGCAGGAACAGTGTGCTGACGCCTTCCAGCGCGGATCGCAGCGAATCCGGGTCGGCGAGATCACCGCGGACCGCCTTTACACCTGATGGCAGTTGCGCCGTCTCAGGGGAGCGCGTCAGTGCGCGGACCTCGACGTTGCGTCCCTGCAGGTGGGCCAGGACTTGGGACCCGATGGTCCCGGTGCTGCCAGTTACCAAAATAGCCATTGTGAAAACTCCTTATGATGTTTGTGCGTGCCGGGAGAAAGATACGCGTTCCAATCATGAGCGGGAGATGCCATGTTCGAAACAACCTGTCTCGGTATTGGAACACCAATCCTATGGATCTCGAAGCTCTCTCGGACTTCAACCTCGTTGCCACCCATGGCGGTTTCGGCCGAGCTGGCCGCCTCTTCGGCCGATCCAAGGCGACATTGTCGCGCCATGTGAGCGAACTCGAACACAGCCTTGGCGTGAGGCTGATCGAGCGTGGATCCCAGAGCCTGCGACTGACGGACGAAGGGCGAGCGCTTCACGAGCGCACCGACGGGTTGCTTTCTGAGATCGCCGAAGCCGGGGAGGCGATCGTCTTGGGTGCGCCCACCCCGAGAGGCAGGCTGCGGGTGAGCGCTCCCGTGGTTTTCGCGCATGTGGCGCTTCCCAGGATCGGCACCCGTTTTGCTCTCGCCTATCCCGAGGTCAAGCTTGAGATTGTTGCCGAGGATCGCAAGGTCGATCCGGTTGAGGATGGCTACGACCTTGTCATCCGGATAGATCCTTCGCCGGATGAACGGCTCATCGGCCGCCGTTTTCTCAATGACGAGCGCCTGATTGTCGCCTCACCGGACATGCCGCGCCCTCAGCCGGCGCCGGGCGGTACACCGTGTCCCGTAAAGGCGGTCTTGCTGAGCGCAACTTCGCTGAACGTTGTCTGGCGCATGAAATCGGATATTGAGGACGAAGTCCTTTTCAAACCCGAACCCATCCTGCGCTTCTCTTCCCTGCTGATGGTGCGAGAGGCCGTTCTGGAAGGTGCAGGTGCGGCGTTGCTTCCGAAGCTTCTTGTCGCGGGCGACATCGAGTCGGGCCGGCTCGTTTGCTGGGGAACTCACGCCGGTCCGTCTGTCGAAATCTGGGCGCTGCAAAGCTCGCGACGTCTTGTCGGCGCCAAGGTTCGCGCTTTCTTGGATGTGATGGAGAGGACTTTTCCTGCCAAAGTTTTCGTTCCTGCACTCTGAACAAGAACCTGTCCTGCCGCCCATCAGCGTTGGGGAAAGAGGCGGCACCGGATATACAGTCGCACCGTTGGTGCTGCTGGCCCGCACCAAAGAACACAGTCCGATATCTTGGCGTCGACGTAGAAGATGCCCTCGACGAGACGTTGTCAGGCGTACCGCCCATCGCCCCAAAAACCATGAACGCACGGACGCGTGCCGAAAGCGCGGAGCTTTCTAGTCCGGAGCTTTGGAGGTAGAATGCGTGTGAGCGGGACATCTCCGCAGCTATCGCGCGCCGGAAACTCTGCACTTGCGCGAGATTTCGGTGCGTTCCGTGTATCGAGGGGAAGCGGGGCGACCGATGACAACCTATGTTATGGTGCATGGCGCATGGCATGGGGGGTGGTGTTGGCGCAAGCTCGCTCAGTCACTGAAGGTGCCCGGCAGCGATCTGTATACCCCCACGCTTACCGGCCTCGGTGAGCGAGCGCATCTCGCCTCTCCTGACATCGACCTGGAAACGCACATTCGCGATGTGCTCGGTGTGTTGGAGACCGAGGACTTGCGGGACGTTGTTCTGGTTGGACACAGTTACGCTGGAATCGTGGTCTCGGCAGCCGCAGACAGGGCGGCCGGCCGGGTAGCGCGAGTTGTCTATCTCGACGCGATCGTTCCCCGCGACGGCCAGTGCCTGTACGACTGCGCATCGGCGCAGGCCAAGAACTATTTCGAGGAGCAGGCGCGCGTCGGGGGTGAGAGCTGGCGCATCCCCGCCAGCGCGGCGACCGTGCAATTCCTCGGGCTGAAGGAGGAGAAGGACGTAAGCTGGGTAATGCCGAGGCTTACCGCGCACCCGATCCGCACCTTCAGGGAGCCGGTCAAGCTGAGCGCGGGTTTCCCACGGGTGCCACGGACCTACGTCAATTGCATCGGCGACAAAGCACTCGGCCAGCCAAAGAGCGCGCAAGCCGCTGATATCGAGGACTACCACGAGTTACGGACGGGACACGACGCCATGGTGACCGCACCAGACGATCTCGCCGAGTTGCTGAGCCGGATCGCGGAGGACACCACCGCCTAGCCTCGGGGCATCGGCGGACGCGCAGCAATCTGCTCGAGCCTGACACATGGTGCCTACGGCAAGGAGGAACAACGTCATTTCGACCTCGTCTCTGCCTAAAGCACGTCGCTTTGAACCGGATCCAATCGACGTCCTTCAGGTCTTGTATCATGCATATCGCTTTCCCCGACCAATGCGCGGCGACGTACATCAACTGTACGGATCGGACAAAGCCTTGAAGACTCCGGAACTTCTGCCGTAAATCGTGCTGGTCGAGGTTTCAGGGAGGAATTCTCGGTGACCCACACTTTTCACACAGTCACGGTTGAAAGAGCCGCCGAAGCCTATGTTCTCTCCAGAGGCAAGGCACGCTTTCTGTCCATCGCACAGGCGATCCGCGCCATTCGAACACTGATGCCGGCATGCAAGGCTACTGACGCCGAGTTGGAGGCGTTGCTGGCGGCGGCATCCATCGTTCACGGTGTGCCGGTCGCCTTCGACGCAAAAACAGCCGATAGCACAGAACCCAGGCTGCATTGACAGGCCGCAAATGCCGGCGCTCGCGCAGACGCCCACCTCGTCGGACGTTCGCCAAGCGATTGTCCGATACCTGATCGACAACGTCGGCAGGCCGTGCATTCGATATCCGAAGCCGGTCACGCGCTCAGGAAGATGTTTCCGCTTTGCGAACTCACGGATTGGGAACTTGGCGATCTCATCGCGCGAAGTGCGATCGACGGGGAATTTGCGATTGAATTCGACGCGTCGGACTCCGTTTGTCGAGATTAAGTGCAGTCAACGGCTCGGTCGTGAGCGGAAACGATCTGCTCGGAATCAGAACCTATACGGCTGCAGCGCGAACGGCAGCACAAGTGGAGCCAGGCTGCATTAGCTACGGAGGTCCCGCAAAGAGATCGTCAGCTGGATGGCAGCTTTCCGACTAGTTCGTTCCAGAACCCGACCGCCTGCTTCCGGCCCCATTTCGGTCATTCACGACCAGGGAGTTCCTGACGACCTGCGGCTACATCGGCGATATCTCAAAGCCTCTAATTAGTCGCGCTCATCGTCCTTAGGTTCGCCAGACCATACGAGAGAATACGAAGGAAACGGCTTGGCGAACCATCCGCTAACGTATTGATTATGTGTAGAAAAAACTGACCCTCCGGGCCCACCATTGGCTTTCGCTGCTCTATGCGAGCCTGATCGAGACCGACACCGAGGCCAATTTCCAGCTCATCTGGTCCCGCCGCACCGCGGTGTGATCCGATTTAACACGAAGCCTCCCGAGAAGCGGGGCTTCGCCGTGTTGGTTCAGGCGCAGCCTAGGTCTCTGTCAGACGCGGCAGGCTACGCTTTGGCCGGCGCCTTGAGCATCTTCTTCAGCGGCGGCTTGATGGCTGCCGCGGTCGTCGTCGTGCCGCCGCACGAGCAGCGCGTTTTGGTTGATGTATGTTTTGGAAAATGAGGCGGGATGCGATGCGTTGGCGAGCTTCCCGCTGAACTGCACGCTGAAGGCCGAGGCTATCGAGCTTGAATGGTTCAGACCTGGACTTGAAAGTCGTCGAGGGCTGCCATATCTTTTGCACAAGAAATCTGACTCTCACTATGGGTAGGATGAATTCTATGGCCCAGGCACTTAAGATCCCCGAACAGAACGGACCTCTCATCCTGTCCTATATGGACCGGAACGGGAAGATTGCGATCGGACAGGTCGCGGATGGTTTTGGCATGTCCAAGAGCCAGTTGGCCCAAACCGCTGGTCTTGCTCGCGAGACCCTGTATCGCTCAGAGCGCAGCGCTGCGGTAAAGACACAGGGGCGTCTGCGGGAGATGCTCGAGATTATTAGTCGCGTGACGGATTGGGCGGGCGGCAAGGAGCAGGCGATGGCCTGGTATCGGGCTCAGCCGCTTCCAGCATTCGGCGGACGCACGGCTGAGGCGCTGGTGAAGGACGGCAAGGCCGTCGCGGTCCGTGATTATCTCGATCACATGGCCGTTGGTGGCTTTGCGTGAAGTTCGTCGGAACCTGCTATCGCGCGCACGATCCACGTTGGGCATTCAAACCGACTTCCGGTGAAGGAGCAGCGATCCGAGGGGCCCGATTCAATCCCAAAGGTGTGCCGGCGCTCTATCTGGCGTTGAGCCTAATGACAGCCATCAAGGAAGCCAACCAGGGCTTCGCGCAGCGGATCGACCCCTGCGTGCTGTGTTCGTATGAGGTTGACTGCGACGACATCGCGGATCTGACAACGAAAGGGACGGGGGGAGAATTTTCTGTCGCGCTCGAAGACATGGGCTGCGCCTGGGCGACGGCGCTTAGCGATGGGGAGCGCCCGGCGTCCTGGTCCGTCTACGACCGGCTGCGGCCTCGAAATATTGCCGGCATCGTTGTCCCAAGTTTCGCGCCGAGCGCCGAGATGGAGGATCGCAACCTGGTACTTTGGGACTGGGGTCCGGATCTGCCGCACAAAGTAGCTGTATTCGACCCGAGCGGTCGGTTGCCCAAGGACCAGCTATCCTGGCGGTAACACACTCTCGCTCATCCGGACGGCAGGGGAGGGGTCTTTTGCCCTACAGCTCTGATGGTTTGGCGAGATTGACAGGGAAACAGTCGCGTCCGCGCCCCGCCAGCCAAAGCTCGGGTAGCTCAGAACCTCCATTCCCGGAATGAAAGCAGCCAGGCAGGTAGGCCGCTAAGGCGCTGGAGGCGAGCGCGCTAGCAGACCTCTCAGCGATGCGTGCGGCAACGACCCACAATCAGCAGGGTCTGACCCACAGCCTTCGGCCGCTGCGTCGAGCAGCAACCGTTACGGAGTACGCAATAACTCCTGCAAGCGGAGTGGCAGTTGCGGCGAGGCATGCAATTCCGTGCAGCTCTGTTCCCATTGCCGGAGATATTCTGCGATGGCAATACCGGTGCGGCCGGGCTAACGGTTGAGTGCGCCCAGCGCCTCGACGCGTCGGGTGCGCGGTGGAATTCGGCAAGGATGCTCGCTCGGGGCAGGGCCATGGCAATCAATGCCGCGAGATGTCATCTCCTAGCCGGAATTAGTGAGCACAGGCAGTGTATATAGCGTTCGTTCAACCCGCTTCCTTCTGGGATTTCGAGAGAGAGCCTTGCTGGACCCAGGAAAGGCTGGATGATATCCGCCGATCTTGTTCATTCTGACCCGAAATTTAGGACTTACGCGCGAGCTTGTTGCAGAATGGCGAGATGGACACCCAAGCGGCTCATATGATATATATGAGCCGTTGCTAAAATGCTTCAGACGCAGAGCATTCAAGGGGAATAAGATTCACGATAGTGCCGATGTTAATGAAACGGCGGGCGATCTAGCTGTCTTTACCTAAAGGTGTGTTTCACTTTTTCGAATGGGAACAACAATAATTGTGGGGCTGGAACCGTTTGGATATCTGTGGTGAGTAATCGCTCCCACTTCGTACAGACTTTCGCACTATGCGAACTGAGTTAGTCAACGACCTTGGCCATCGCGCATGACCGCTTTTACACCTCAGGAGGTACAGATGACAGATAAGACCGATGCAACATTAGCACAGGCGCTTACGCAAGAGTTCCTGGTTGCATGTGAATTGCCGTCTTCGATCGACTCCTACGAGCTCTTCGCGAAGAAGGTCATCGCGGCTGCACGGGCGCGGGATGAAAGATGGGATGACATTTCATCTGCTCCCAAGGACGGAACCAGGATTCTCGTGCTTTGCCCCCGTGCGCGCATCTTTCCGGAAATTCACATCGACTGGTGGTCGGATGGCCCCGGCAAGCCGCGCTGGTCCCAGTCGAGCCCAAACGAGCAACCGAAGTTCTGGCGTCAGATCCCAGCCCGGCCGGGGCAAAGTCACGACCTACCCGTAGGAAAACGCGACCGCCGCTGATTGTGGGCTGCTACAGATCCTCGCGACGTTTCTCGTAAAGATCCCACGCGAGTTCCACAATGGTAGGGTGGCCATCGTCCTCGTTCCCGCCGGTCGCAACCCTCCGCCCGGACGATATCAACCACGAGAGGCTGCAACTGGCTTGCGCTTAGGGCCTGTAGCTCGGCGTCACCAACGCAATGGGTCGCACGGCCGAGCAGTGACGTGGCCAGCTTGACGTCTCCGGAGACATTGGCTGAGACTGGCGATGATGACCCTGGTGCGCTCGTAAGCTTGCTCAGCAGATGGAAGGGCAATGCGCCACCTGACGCGCTGAATGGCAGCTATCCAGGCTCATTGAGGATGATCGGAAAGACCAGCCGGTTACCGATCTCTGCCCGCAACGCTCCTCGAGGCACACCCGCAATATGAGGGCTAAGCCGTCTGCATATCAATGCCAGGTGAGCGCCGCGAGCTAGGGTGTCATCGCGCCGGATAGCCGTTTCCAGTTCAGCCAGATCATGCCGTCGAGGCTGCCATCTTCCAGCTGATCGACCATGTAGCCATATCGAAGGCGTGGTCTCAATGATCGTGTAGGACACGGCGAGGCCGCTGTAAGGATGTCCCGAAACGGATCAACCGCGTTTGGCACCGCAATTGCTTGTTCAGAAAGACAAGCGGGATACGCCCTACATGATCGAAAGTGATCCTAAGGTTGGCTGCAATCGATGCAAAGTGCCCCTTACCGGTGTCACTCGGTCTCCAGGGTCCGACCGGTTGACTTGCCCCAGTTGCGGCCTCACGGACACTTACGACAATGTCATGCTTGAACTTGATCAGCGCACTGCGGAAGCACTTTCTCGTGCGCTCTGCCAACCCGTCTCGCCAAAGGCGTATCGTTTCGCACTGATATTTCGGGCAGGGACGCGATAGGCTCAACGCAAATATCAACATCGGAATTGCGCGGTGACAACTGACGATTGGGGGCCGACACGGCCGGCTGAGGACGAACGAACGCCATAAATTCGTGGTTACACAAAATGGACCGAGGCTTGTCGAGCCAACAGTTTAGGCACGAATAGGCCTCGGCGATGGGTGAGACGCCGAGGCCTATGGACATGAACGAATCACATGGCATGTCCGCAATTACGATGCGCCTGAATTCTCCAACAAATGATAACCCGGCATGCAACCTGACCGGGTGGCAAGTGGGAGAATCCCGGCCCGGGTATGCGCTTGATATCATCTGGCATCCGCTTGATCGGCGCCTTCTTCAGTGGCGCAGGCTTACTGCCTTCCGGCCGCAGGCGTGATAAAACTCTTGCAGGAGAGCCTGCTCTTCGGCCGCGACCACGTCCGCAACGCCACTATCGAATGGCGGCCGACTTCAACACGGCGGGGCCTCGTTCCTCACTCGGCAATACCCTGCAGCCTTTGCCGAGGACATCACCGCAACGGCTCCGGCACTGCGATGATCGAAGGCCCTGCGCCTCCGGTTGCTCAACCGCAGTTGGCGCGGGAGCAATCTGCAACTGAAGCCATGCTGCTGGCGCCGATAAAAGTGCGAATACAGTACGCAGTGAGGCATAGTCTTGTCACGCGAAGTGAGAAGGGGGCGGCGGCCCTAGCCCGATTTGCTAGAGTCCCCGCGCAAGGCGCCACACGGACAACAGACCTGTGAACGAGCCGAAAATGCCGATGAGCCAGCCCATCCGCGCCATGGCCGCTCGCCATTGTTCCTTGCGTTCTTCCCGGACCGCGTTCCGGATTTCCGAATATCCGCTTGCCGTCAGGATCCAGCAGTCAAGCTGGATTGACCGCTTCCAAAGCGCTCCATCCTCAACCGCGTAGTCAATCGCCAACTTGTCTGCTTTCCGCAACAGTCGTCGCGTCCTAATCGCTTCGATCTGCTCGGAGTACAACAATGTCTCCCAATGACGTTTGTACCGTGCCCGCTCGCGCTCTGCGTCCGAACCAGCCTCTCCCAGGGTGAGTTCATACGCGTGGTCAATTGCCTTGATCGTTCGCCGGTAGGCGTCAAGTTCCAACAACTCTCTGATTGATAACGGTATCACCATCGCCCCCCAAGGCGCACTGCCCCTGCTGAGCCTACAGCCCGGCAGAACGGTCAGTCCATTCCACAACTTGGATGATGCAGGCATGCAAAGGGACTAGCCCCGTCGTCCCAAGGTTCGCGCTATTCAAATTGGCAAGCGGTTCAGCACCGAACGGTTTTGCCCCAGGTCCACGGATTGTGCGTCCTTCCCGTATCGCCAAACCTCCGTAGCGAATACGTGAGGAAGAGAGGTTATGGGCGCTGTCGAGACTGACCGTTCCTCGCAATTAGACAACCCGCCAAGACCCCGGCAACACCCGCAGCAGCCTTAACGACAGCGTCATCGACGGCCGGGTGTCGTGTTGGGCTTAACAGTTGCAAGGCCTCTATGCCGAACGCTACAGCAACGACAAGGCAGAGCGTCAGAAGCCAATTTCGATGGTACGCGAGCCCGAGCAGCAAGCCAAAGGCTAGAAAAGCGGCTATTCGCTCGGGTTCCGGTCCAAACCCCGACATAGGCCGCATCCCGATCGGAACAATCGTCACGACGACGATAGCAACAAGGGTTAGCCACGCGGCAGTCCGGCAGACGGTCACAAACATTCTTCACCACTAGCAAGCAATCAGGCACGCATCTATCCTCAGTTTAATGTCAGCGGCTAGCCTTCTGCCCACATCCAAACGTACTAGCAGCCGCACCGACCATTTCGGTCTATCATCCTGCCTTTAGCGCCAGGCAGAGTGCGGGAATGCAATGAAATCTACCCATCACTATCTGGCGATAGACCTGCTGCGCATTTTGGCGGCGACCCTGGTGCTGTTGAATCACTTTGCGACTTTCGGAGGGGCGTCGGCGTCGGTTGTCGACCTCGACCAAGCCGCGTTCGGCTTCCTTTCGGCTTTCGCCGGCGTGGGCGCGGTGGGGGTCGAAATATTCTTTGTAATTTCCGGCTTTGTGATCGCCATGAGTGCTTCCGGCAAGGGAGGATTGTCGCACGCATTCCGGTTCGCGCGACTCCGCGCCGTTCGTATATTACCGGCTTTATGGATATCTGCGCTGATCTGTCTTGCAGCTAGAGCTGCCTACGGAGAGAATGTATCATTGCTGCCGATGGCGTTTATAAGATCAATTATCCTATCACCGAAGGGGCCATACATTGACGGTGTCGTATGGTCTTTAGTAGTCGAAGCGGTATTCTACGCGATGATCTTCATCTGTATAATCTCTCGATTTCGCCTATCTCTTTATGGACTGGCAATCGTTATAGGCGCCTGCAGTTCTGTCTATGTACTGGCCCTGTTTGTTCTCAATAGCATGCCAGCCAATAGCTTCTCATCTGATGTAATTGCGCCCCTGTCCGGCTTCCACTTCAAGGTGTTGCTTCTTCAGCACGGCATTTTTTTTGCCGCTGGGATGATGCTGTTTGGCTTGAACGATAGCCTGCAGAGACTCCGTCGTACACAGATGGCTTCGTTGATGTATGTTTTCCTCGCAATGGGTGTGCTGGAGGTATTGTTTTCGGTGGACAGGGCTTATTCCTACAGAATCGCAGCAGCTGGAATCTGGGCCTCATGCGTGGCAGCAATAATTCTAAACGTCGTTTCACAAGACGCGGTGAATTCACGCCTTCTGGGATATAGCAGGGCGATCAAGTTCTGCGGCAGATTGAGCTATCCGCTGTATCTCAATCATTACGCTTCTGGGATGATTATTGTTTGGTTTGTAAACTCTTTTAGGCTTCCGGCACCCGTTTCCTTTGGAGTTTCCTTGCTGACCGTATTGATTTTAAGTTTGGCTGTCCTGTGGCTGGAGGGCAAGATCCAAGGTGTGGCCAAAAGCTGGTTTCACACCCCCGCGTCGGCTTCGCAGGTCAAGCCTGCCGACGACGACACTCGCGTCCGAGTGGTCGCCGCGGGCGCCTAGCGCATTTCTTGATGGGGGCAGTGGCCGTGCGGCGCCTGGAAGCTCGTCAGGAGTCGCAAAGCATGGGCCTTGAGCAGCCATGTTCAGTCGACCGATTATCCGAAGGGATGACGCCCTCTTCAAACTGTGCAGTGGTCGCGGCAGGCCTTTCGATGTAGCAAAAAGCGATGCCTTCGTGGCGCCCGGAGCAAAGGCCCATAACATCCCATGGACCGCAAGCCGCACTACTTCACCTTGGACTTCCTGCGGATTGTGTCCGCCATATTGGTGCTCCTAAGCCATTTCGCTACATATGCCGCGACGTCGGCATCGGTCACCAGCGGAGAGGATGCGGCCTTCGGGTTCCTGTCTGTCTTTGCAGGCTTGGGAGCGGCAGGTGTCGCCACCTTGTTTGTGATTTCGGGTTTTGCGATTGCAATGAGCGCCTCTCGCGATGGCGGGGTGTCCGCGGCTCTGAGGTTCGCGCGTATCCGGGCTACGCGCATCCTGCCTGCCTTGTGGCTGTCGGCAATCGTCAGTTTGGGTGCGCGCGCCTTTTACGGCGAAGACTTCCGAGTTCTGGTATTGGATGCTATCAGATCCGCTGTTTTATCTCCCAAGGGACCATACATTGACGGTGTGGTCTGGTCGCTCGTTGTGCAGGTGACTTTCTATTTACTGGTCGCCGTTTGCGTCATATCCAAATTCCGCCTGTCGCTCTATGACTTGGCAAAATTGATAGGTCTGTCGAGTTCGGCATATCTTCTAGTTATGAGCGGCCTTCATTTGGCGCCGTCCTCCGTTGGGGCGGAGGGTGCAATAGCTGTGCTCTCCCGCTTTCCTTTCAAATTACTCTTGTTGCAGCACGGCGTCTTCTTCGCGGCTGGAATGTTGTTTTTCGTTGCCAGCAACCAAGATCGTGGACCGCGCCCCAGCTATATGCCAATGACCATTCTGTTTGTTGCGTTCTCGATAATGGGAATAATTGAGATATTGCTCAATTTGGACAACTCTGGAGAATATAGATACATAGCGGTTTCAATTTACGCTTTTCTGTTATCGGCAATGGCGCTTGGAAATTTTTTTGACCTGAAAATTAGTAAAACATCCGGAATGTACCGTGGTGCTGTAAAGTATATTGGGAGGATAAGCTACACCGTATACTTAAATCATTATGCGCTTGGAATGGTTATTGTGTGGTTTCTGTTTCGCACGGGACTCTCAGCCAATGCCGTGTTTGTCGTGTCTGTAGCCTCGGTCTTGATTGTCAGTGCTGGCGTGAGCTGGTTGGAGAAAAAAATCCAGAACGCCATCACCGGAAGGTTCGCACGTCCCATTTCAGGCGCGGCCAAACTGGCGGCCATGTGAAGGGTCGCAATGCGGGACGGGCAAATCCGCGGCAGGTCTTTGTTGGCAACCATGAGATGGTGCTGCGGGCTCCTTCGCAGGGTCAGTTCCCCAAAGGCCAACCTCGCGACGTCTGCCTGGTGTCGATAGGTCCGTTGGGGTCTCGGCCTGTCAATGAGCTACAGCTAACTTGGTAGGCACGATATGCTGTGGTGGGCTGTTGAATAGGACTAGTATGGTTCAAATTCTGCAGCGGCGTGCGTTGTAAGTTGGTCCGGTTCGGAGAGATCGAGAGATTAAAGATGGGAAAAAGGAAGTCACGCAGCAGACCGAGCGGCGACTTGCCCGTTGTGCAGGGCAACAGACCCAAGGCAATAGCACTTGCCGCCTTGCATGTGAGCGAAGCGCTGTTGCTTGAATTGGAAGCATCCGAGATACTCACGGCCAGAGAAATCAGGGGGGTGCTGAAAGACGCCGCGACGACGCTGCGGAATGCTGCAACGCAGGTGGACAACCGAAGTTGTATGGTGGCGAGTGAGATGGTCGAGGCCATCCGAGAAAGTTTCAAGAAAAGCAAAGCCTGATCCGCGCCCGGCGGGCGCTGTTCGCCAGATTGGCTGCGGCCAACGTAACCCCGACGTCGCTTCTTCATCCAATAGGTGTAGCTAATATAGGCTACTCATCTACTCGAGCCTGATATACACTAACCCCGGGATGTCAAAAGGAGGGGCTGGTGGGGTTCAATGGTATCTGCATCGCATCCATTTGTGACTGGGAACGAAAACCGTCCCTCATCGACCCGACTTGATGATGATGACAAGGATTACATCAAAGCACTCGGCTTCGCGCTGAGGCGGTATCCGGCCGAAACGGCAATCGTCGATCAAGGCCAGCACGCTGCTCGTGTCTTCATAATCGAGTCTGGCTGGGGATGCATATCACACAATCTGGCCGGCGGTCAGCGTCAGATCCTGGATTTTGCGTTGAAAGGCGACGTCGTCCTGCCACACTCTTTCCCAGGAACTGCTCCGGAGACGTTTGTCGCACAGACCGATCTTGCGGTATTCGAGACATCAACCAAGGCGTTCGCGCTTGCAGTCGCCAAGTCGCCTCGCATAGCTTCCCTATTTCTTGAAACTTTGGTCCATCAGCGGGCGCTTGTCGCTCAACATCTGACCAATGTTGGTCGGCGCAGTGCCTTGACGCGCACCGCACACCTGCTCCTCGAGCTTAGGACGCGCTTGGAGCGCGTGGGTGGTGTTGCCCGCAATGGTTATTCTTGCCCGCTTACCCAGTACGACCTCGCCGACGCGCTAGGGCTGACGCCTATTCACGTCAATCGCATGCTGCGAGAACTGCGTGAACGCAAGCTTCTGGAGTTTCGTCAGGGCCATGTCCGGATCCTGGATCGAGAGGGCATCGCAAAGTTTGCAGGGTTCGACGACAGGTATGTCGACAGCTGACGCATGTCCCCGGTCTGCATGCCCGAGACGGTCCATTTCAACTACACGGGCGGGCGCCTCTATATGGCCCGGTGCGGGTGCGTTTCGCCCCCCAACAGCACGAGCCTTTGCCGAGGGTTGTGCACGGATGCCGGGCGATCTTCCTCCCGCCAAATGAACTCAATTTTTTTACGCTTCTTTAACTTATATTAGTGAAAGCGTGCAGTTTCGCTGATAGCCTGACTAAATTAGACGTGTGACGATGGCGGGGGCCTGGGAACGCACAGTCTGTTATCTTTGACGCGAACAGAAAATCGTTCGCACTATTTCGCTTGTCCCGAAATCCCCGTCTCGTGCCGGTCTCGAACGTGGGTGTTGTTTAGGGGTGAGTGGCATGATTACGGCAATTCAAACAGATACCAAACCCATCCTTGGGCTGGAACTCGTCGGTCAAAAAGGCGGGGCAGGGGCAATACGTCTTCACGGAAAGGCAACTGCTGAAACCTGCCTGGTTCTGCTCGATGAACGTGTGCTTGATCGGCAATGCTTGGCACAATGCTTGACCACTTACCGTGTCGGGAAAGATATCGTGTCATTCGGCTCGATCGACGAATGGCAGCTGTGCGAGAATATGCCGCCGGCTTCGGCAGTTCTGCTAAACCTGGGAAGCCGGAAGGTCAGTGATGCAAAGACAGGAGACGCTATAGCCGACCTCGTCAGGAAGGCTCATCCCGCTCCAGTTGCGATCTTGGCTGACACTGACGAGTTGGAGCAGATTCTCAGGGCTCTGGGCTACGGCGCCAAGGCGTATATCCCCTCATCCCTCCGCTTCGAAATTTGTGTCGAAGCCATAAACTTCGTCATCGCTGGCGGCACATTTGTTCCGGCAAGTAGCCTTGCAGGGTTGCACAAGACCATTGAGGCTGATGTCGAAATGCCAAGACCTATGGCGAGCGTGTTTACCGAGCGGCAAGAGGACGTTGTCCAAGCTCTCAGACGCGGGAAGGCGAACAAGATAATCGCCCACGAGCTCAATCTTCGAGAAAGTACGGTCAAAGTTCATATCCGCAATATCATGAAAAAGTTGAAAGCAACGAACAGGACAGAGGCTGTCTATATGCTGAACGAGATGTTTCCCGGTGCAAATCAGTCGGTACGAGCGAGTTGAAGCGCTCTTGCGTGTTGATCTAGCATGCCTTGTGTTGGAGAGATTTCTCAGCGGCGACTCTCACGAGCTACGCAGGCGTAGATTGTAACTCCAGTTCACAGGCGCTTCGAGATTTGCGTCGGCTACGGCTGCCGGGCTCTCAAGGGAAAGCTTACTGGCGATCTGTGTCGCGCCTGAGCGGGTTGAAAGCATCATGACTGGTCGAATTTCCTGTTTTGTGTTGAGTGGCGGAGTTGGCGCCCGGCTATGGCCGCTGTCTCGGGAGGACAACCCGAAGCAGTTCCATGATCTCGCTGGTGAAGGGTCAATGCTGACCCAAACCGTCAGGCGACTGAAGAGCCGCTGCAACGCCGAGACGCCGATCCATCTGATAGCGTCGGAACGCAACGCAGATAGGGTCCGGTCCGACCTTGTCGGAATTGACCTTTCTGGTGGATGTGCCGTCTTCGAACCGGTCGGACGCAACACTGCTGCTGCCGTCGCCACTGCGACGCTGCACACGATGGCTCGCTACGGGGATGGGATCGTTCTCATCGTGCCCTCTGATCATGCGATCTCCACCAACCTGGAATTCTGGGAGACAATCGAGAAAGGCATGCCAGCTGCGGACGAAGGCAGCCTTGTTGTGTTTGGCCTACGTCCAAGTCGCCCTGAAGCTGGATATGGCTACATTGAGGCCGGGGCGCCCACGGATGGAGCCGACATTCGCAACGTGCTTCGGTTCATCGAGAAACCCGAGCTCGAGGTGGCAAAGACGTACATCGGCACCGATTCATTTTTCTGGAACACAGGCATCTTTCTGTACCGCGCGAGCACCATGCGCGAAGCCTTTCTTCGCCACCGTCCCGAGATTTGGCGTCGCGCTGAAAAAGCCCTGGATGCGGCGACGACAAACGTCTCTGGTACCTATCTCCCGCTCGATCTCTATGCGTCAATCCCGGCGATATCCATTGACTACGCCATCATGGAGAAAGTCAGCAATATCGCTCTGGTACCTGCAAGCTTCACTTGGAGCGATCTTGGCTCTTGGCAATCATTGCTGGATTCAAGCGTGACCGATGAGAGCGGAAATGTGGTGATCGGCGATGTCGTTGCCATAGACTGCGAAAATTCCTATCTGCGCAGCCGCGGCAGGTTGCTGTCGGCAATCGGGCTGAAGAACGTTGCCGTTGTCTCGACCGCCGATGCGACCTTCGTGGCCCCTGTAGCCGAAAGCCAGCATGTTAGGCGGGTTGTCGAGCGGCTTGAGAAATGGGGCCGTCTCGAAACCAAGTTCACGCCTTCCCACAATCATGTTCTGCTGCCGGGCGCCTGGCGCGAGCGTGTTGCACACTGGCTTTTCAATGAGACATTGCCGCACTGGTCGACGGTGGGGGTGGACGAACGCTACGGAGGCTTCCACGAGGCATTATCGCTAGACGGCAAGCCGCTTTCCAAGCAAAAGCGCATGCGAACAATGGCGCGGCAGGTCTATGCGTTTTCGGTCGCCAAGCTGCGCGGGTGGGACGGACCCGCCGACAATATCATCGCGCATGGAATCGAGTTCATGAAGCGTGGACGAACCAGTCGAGGTGGCTGGGCACGTACACTCAATGTCGACGGAGCCGTCGCGGATCCGTGCGAGGATGCCTACGATCATGCCTGTGTTCTTCTGGCCCTGGCATACGCCCATCAGGCACAAAACCCGGATGCGCTCAGGCTCGGCGAAGAAACCATGGCTTTCGTCGCCGCGCATCTTGAAGATGGCCGTTTGAACGGGTTTCTCGAAACGTCGAGCGGGACGGGGCTACGCCGCAGCAACCCCCACATGCATTTGCTGGAAGCCTTCTTGGCGTGGCATACGGCTACCGGCCAGCGGAGCTATCTTCGCCATGCAGCGCGCATCGTCGATCTCTTCCGCACGCATTTTTTCGATGCCGACAGCTGGACGCTCGGGGAGTATTTCGACGACAAATGGAAGCCGGCTGCCGGTGAGCAGGGGCAATGGACTGAGCCCGGCCACCATTTCGAATGGGCCTCGCTCCTCGTCGAGTTTGCCGACAAGAGCGGACAGACTGATCTCATGCCCTATGCAAGAAAGCTCTATGCCTCCGCTATAGCCAATGGGCTCAATCGATCGACCGGCCTGGCCTATGGTGCCGTGTCGCGTTCAGCTTTGCCGCTCGACATGATCTCGAGGAGCTGGCCCCAGGCGGAGGCGATCAAGGCCGCGATCGCACTGGATGGAACCGGCGGGCCAGACCTGAAGCCGGAGATCGAAACCCGTGTCGGGCGCTTGTTTCGCTGGCATATCGACCCAGCCCCCGTAGGACTGTGGATCGACAGGATCGATGAAAAGGGCAGGGCCTTAGCCACGGAAACGCCCGCCAGCATATTCTATCACCTGGTGACGGCCCTGATGCAGTATCTTGACAAGACGGAGAGTGCGATAGTTCGGCCGATATCGGCATCGCCTGATGCATCAAGGCCCGGCTTGGATCGAGATATGTTCGATCAGGCGCTTCGGGATTCGGCTTAGAATGCCTCTGTCATACCGGCCGCGCCTCATCAAAATGAGCTGATACCGACCACCATTGGAGCAACACCGCTCGGCACTGTACACCATTTGAACGGGTTTTCGCAGCGGGAGCGACAGCCTATCTCTCAACTGCTGGAATTGGTCCAGTCGTAAATATGGATTTCAAGCATGCTACAACGGTCGCTGGCGACAAACGACAGGTCATGGCGAGAAGTTGGCATGTCGCACGAATTCATCAGTCTTCACGATGTATTCTACTTTGTGAGGCAGTATATTGTCTTCATATCTGCGTTTTGTGTTGCAGGTCTCTTGCTATCGACGTTCTATGTCATCACCTCTGACCCGATCTATTCGGCGCGAACGCAAATCCTGATCGAGCCGAAGATTCCCCGCGGCCTTCAGCAACAGCAGCCCGCCGAAGTGAACCTGTCTCTCGACACCGCCCAGGTCGAGAGCCAGCTCGCGGTTCTGCGCTCCCAGAAGATCGCGATGATGGTAATCGATGACCTTGGGCTTATGAACGATCCAAGCTTCAGGGACATTCATGGGCCTGGCATCGGGGCCCGGATTCGAAGGGCCTGGGCCAGCATCGTTGACGCCGCGTCGCTGCACGACCATGGCGGCTATGCCGCGTTGGAGAATTTCCCGTGGTCAGACGACAAACAAACGGAAGTTCGGCAACCGGAATCGGAGCGCGAGCGCGTCGCGGTTGAGGTGTTCGATGAGGGTCTGGAGGTGCAGCGTGTCGGCGTCTCCTACGCGATCGATATCACCTTCCAGTCCTTGGAGCCGGCTTTGTCGGCACGTATTGCAAATGCGACGGCCGATGCCTTCGTGCGCGAGCAGGTTCAAACGACAACGCAGGCAGCTGGAGAAGGGATCGTTTGGTTGGAGAAGAGGATGCAGGAGGTCGGCAACCAGATGAACGAAGCCACCCGCATCGCCCAGGAGTTTCGGGCAAAGCATGACTATAGTATCGATCAAAACCAAACGCCTGTCGGCGGCCAGGATGGCGTGGCTGGCGGCGACCGCCAGACCACCCTGGAGCAGCTGGAAGTTACCGCGGATACCTACCGCAAGATGTACGAGAGCCTGCTTGCGGCATACACAAATTCGGTTGATCAACAGCCATATCTAATCGCAAATGCCAGGGTCATCACCTCCGCGACCAGCCCGAAGGTGGAAAGCTGGCCACGCAAGAAACTGATCCTTGCCTTCGGGGGACTCGCCGGACTGGTCGCCGGCATCGGCTTTGCCGTTGCTCGACGAAGTCTTGATCGCAATGTACGCTCGGCGCAGCAAATCGGCCGGGAACTGGGTCTGGCGTGTATTGGAGAGTTGCCGCACGTTCGTTTCAAACGAGGTGGTTTCGGTCGTCTCGACGAGGTGCTCAGGGAGCCTCAATCCGTCTTCGCGGCCAGCTTGAAAAGTGCCAAATTATCGATCAACGTCGCGAGAGGACCCAGCCAAGCGCGGATCGGGATCACTTCAGTGTCCCCCGGAGACGGAAAAGCCACCGTCGTTAGCAATCTGGCGGCGCTCTATGCAGTATCGGGCATTCAAACTCTGGTCGTTAATGCCGACAATAATTCCGCCGTGGCCAATGATTTGCTGAAGACGCCGAATTTCGATGTGTTCGACCAGGAATCCGTTGATGCAAAAGGGCATGTAAGAAAAATCCAGTTAATTGAGGAAACTGGATATTACTGCTTGAAGAGCTCTGAGAGTGGAGCGGGCAATTTGATTATCGCCAAGAATTTGGAGAATGTTCTGAAGGAAGTCGGCCTATACTACAAGATGACCCTTGTAGATCTTCCGCCATTTACATCGGGATCCGATACACTTTCAATCTGCCCGATGCTTGCTGGCGTGATTGTTGTAGCGCAGTGGGGCGTAACCTCCATGGACCAACTTGCAGAGTTAGTGGCGACCCTCAGGAACAACAATTCAACCGTCCTGGGCGTAATACTGACCAAAGTCCATTCAGCTTCGACGCGTGATCACCGTAAGCTCGCAGCTCAAGCTCCACGCTAACGATGACCCCCTGGCGCGTTGCCGTCTTGGAATTGACCCCGTCGATTTGGTTCGGCTGACATGACAGTCAGGCATCCTGACGCTTGGATGCATAGGCGTCTTGCAATGCTGATGACGGGCGTCGCCGGCGCCAGGTTGCACGCCATCGCCCCGCTTCGTTCGCTTTCGTAGACAATCTGGCCGCCGCTCCGTCCAATCGGCCCGCCTCACACCCGCCGGCATAGCCGTGCGGCCTGCGGCAAGGCTTGCGTCGTACGCGCAGGTCTCGCCGGTGCACTCACTATAAACGCTGGCGGGTGCGCATATGTGGGTGGGCACCAGGGGTCGTTCTCTAGCAACTTCGGCGTAAGTTGGGTGAAGTGCGTAATCGCAGACCTACTACCTTTTCGTTGCTTGCTGACCGGCATGCTCGATTGCGAATATGTCAAGGAAACAGAAAGTTGTCGCTACAAATGTCCGACACGTTTGAAAACAGTCTGCAGCAGCTTGGAATGAACCCTTCGGTGGGGAAGCGAGCCGCGCCGGTGGCACTGTTTGCCCTGCCGGAGCCCAGCGCAAGCATCAGGCCGCATGTACATTCTGTCTGTTCAGCAGAAGTCAGCGCCAGCCAAGCCCCCAACGCCATCACTCCTGGGACCGACAAATCTTCGGCAATCGCCAACGACAACGCACCAAGCCGACGCCTGCAGCCAATCGGGGGTCGTGCAAAACGGCTGCTAGACCTCCTGGTTGCCTCAATCGCGCTCGTTCTGGTCAGCCCCGTTATGATATTCATCCCTCTCGTCATAAAAATAACGACGGGCGGGCCGGTACTATTCGTTCACCGCCGCATCGGGTTCAACGGAGCGGCCTTCGATTGCTACAAGTTCCGCACCATGGTTCGAAATGCCGAGGAGGTGCTGGAACGACATTTGAGTTCCAATCCTGACGCCGCTCAAGAGTGGGAGGCCAACCAGAAGCTGAAGTGCGATCCACGTGTTGTGTTTTTTGGCCATATGCTGCGGAGATCGAGCTTGGATGAGCTGCCGCAGTTGTTCAATATCATGCGTGGCGACATGAGCTGCGTTGGTCCGCGACCTGTCGTGGCCGACGAACTGGAACGCTATGGAGCCGCATCGCTGGAATATCTGAAAGCGCGCCCAGGGCTGACGGGCCTTTGGCAGGTGAGCGGCAGAAACCTGGCCGAATATTCTTCCCGTGTATCGATCGACACTCAGTATATCCAGACATGGTCATTCGCAAGCGACCTCAAAATCCTTGCAAGGACAATACCGGCGATCTTGCGATTTGATCAGACTTCCTAGGTGGCACCCGCTGGAACCACGGCCAACGCGCTTGCAACGCTACCGAGTACGGTGGCGCAGCAGTCCGATCGCAAGGCCGATCAGATAGAAAGTCTGCGCAACGAGAACCAGGCATAGTGTAGAGCCGATCGTGGTTCGAACCGAAAGCTGGAGAACACTGCCGGTGATGAGGCCCATGAGGATCACCACAAGCGTAGCCACAATGATCGCTGGCGCGCGGAACTTCAGCCCGATCAGCAGGGACAGGCTTGCAACGCCGACGACGGCAAATAACACGACGATCTCCCCAGGTCGGCTTGGCACGGTCGATCTGATCAGCGTGTGCAGGAGATCAGAGTCGGCCCTTCGTGTGAAGCAGATGATTTGTCCATGCGCTTGCGCATCATACGCCGGTTATTGGAGGATTTGAGTGCAAATCTCCGTCGTTGGCCTGTTGGTATGCTGTGGAATTCTTGCAGTTGTGACCTACATGCGCTGGTCGATGATCACCGCCCTTATTGCCTCGCTGGCTTTCGGCGCGACCGCAATCGGCACAATAGGCTCCCTAGGAGGATCATCTCCGCTGATCTTCACGATTTTCAACATACTGCTCATCGCGACAGCGTTGGCGCGGCGTGGAATATGGCGCGAAATTGGAATAGCCTTCGGACATATTGGTGCAACATGGATCGTGTGCGCGCTGATGATCTATGTGACTTTGGGCGCGCTGCTGTTCCCACGGCTGTTTGAGGGACAGACCAGTGCCTTTGTTGCGTCGCGAACCGGCAGGGGCGTCTACGAAGCGGCGTTGGCGCCGGTGTCGGCCAACATTTCTCAGACCGGATACTTCGTGCTTGCTGGGCTTACGTTTCTGGCGGTCTGCGTGCTGGTTCAGCGCGAAGGCACGTTAACGGATATCAAACGCGGTTACTTCTTGTGGTTCATCTTGCACGTGTCGATGGGCATGCTGGATCTGTTGGGGAAAGTCGCAGGTGCCGGCGACATCCTCGCCCCCATCCGGACCGCCAACTACTCTATGTTGACGGACGTTACAGAGGCTGGATTCTTTCGCATCGCGGGGGCGTTTTCAGAAGCTTCGGCCTTCGGCGGCGTATCCCTGTCAGGCCTTGCGTTCAGTTACACCTACTGGACCAAGACCGGATCCAAGTTTGCGCTCGGCCTGGGATCCGTATTGTTCGGCCTCCTGTTGCTATCGACATCGTCGACCGCCTATGTCGGCCTCACCATCGTCAGCTTGCCGGTCGTCATATCCATCGCAACGTCCCTGGCTTCAGGTCGGCTAAGATCTGGGGAAGCCTTGCTTTTGACGCTTCTCATGCCCCTGCTGCTCCTGGGTATGGGCGTCATCTTGTTTTACCCTCACTTCCTCGATCCGGTGGTGCAGCTTGTCGACACCACCATCATCAACAAGGTCACGTCGACCTCCGGCCAGGAGCGCAGCTACTGGAACTACAAGAGCCTGCAGTCCTTCTTCGATACGGCGGGGTTGGGAGTCGGCCTCGGCAGCTCTCGAGCGTCAAGTTGGCCGATAGCGCTTCTATCTCAATTGGGATTGTTCGGTACGGTCATCATGATGGTTCTACTGGCGATGCTGATGCGAGGCCTACGAGGCAGCAGCCATGTCGATCCGCAGGTGGACGCCATCGCCTCGAGCGCCCGCGCCTGCGCATTGTCCTCACTGGTGGCTGGATCGCTGGCAAGTGGCAGCCCCGACCCAGGCATCGTGTTCTATATTCCACTTGCTGTCGTTCTCGTGTGTCGACGCTTGCCCGTCAAAGACAATCGCGCCGTGGTTGCCGCCATGCCGCGGTTCGATCATCCAGTCCGTTCCGGCAAGCGTCGAACGGCTTCGATCCCTGGGCACGCGTGACAAGTTGCGAATGCCCGGGGTCGCGGCCTATGGAATAGCGATGGTATTGGTGGGGTCTTCCCGAAGCGCTATACCGGGCGCCTGCTTGCGTCCCTTCGATGTTGCGCCGAACGCACCCAGGTCATCCGAGATCATCGGTATGTCGACTTTTATGGTATCCCCGGGCTCGACAGCGCTCGTCTCGCTCGCTTCCAACTTCTCTGTCGTGCCGTCCGCGGATGGCCTGAAAATCGTGTAGATCGGCGCCGCCGCTTCCGTATCGGCCCGGCGGGCTTCCAGGCTTGGGGCGGAGACTTCGGAATCGTACAACAGCTGCTGTGTTGTCTCTGTCTTGCTCGCGAGGGCATCGAGCTCGGCCTGCGTTTGGCGCAAGTCGACCGTCACCTCGTTTCTCCTCCCATCCTGGAGTTCAAGAATCGAAATGTCCGTCTTGCTGATTTCCTGGCGGCCCCGCAGCAGGCTGGTCTCAGCCGCAAGCCTTTCACTTTGGGCCTGCGCGAGCGTCCGTTCCAAGGAGAATTCGCGAGGCGCAACCGCGAGACCTTTGTCCACCAGCGCTGAGACGCTTTTCAGCTCCTTTTGAATGGACTTGATCTGCGTATCCAGGAAAACCAGTTGCTCCTCAAGCGACGTGAGTTCTTTTTCAAGGAACTCTCGCAGGTTTTGAAGTGCCTTGATCTGGGTATCCAGCCCTTCGCTCCGCGCCTGAAACACCAGGCGCTCCTGCTTGACGATCATGGCGATCGCACTGTCTTGAATGTGGGCCGTCACTTCCGGCGGGAGGGCTATCTCGTCGGCATGAGACAGTTCCGCCTCCAGCCGTGCTTTCCGCACGAGCAGATTGACCTCGTTCAACCTGATTAGACCAAGATCCCCGCGGGCCTGGATCGCCTCGCGTTCGAACCTTGCGTCCTTGTCTTCCCGGGTTCGCAGTCCGCCTGCAAGACCTAATGCCTTCAAGACCGTCAGCCCCGGCCGATACGCGAACTCTCCCGACTGCGAGACCTTGCCCACCACGTAAATCGGTCGGAACTGGACGATTTCCACCGCTGCGGCCGGTGGTCTTGCCAGACCAATGCTTCGCATCAGGCTTTCGCCGACGAAGCCCGCGACCTCTTGGGTCGTGAAGCCGGCAGCCTTGATTTCTCCGACCAATGGCAGGGAAACGGAGCCATCTGGGCCGACCGTATAAACGTCATTGAGCGCATCCCAAGCAAATATCGAGTCCCGAGACGCCCGCCATTCGTAGACCTTCACGCGAATCTTGTCTTGAGCCCCCAGAACATACCCTGTGGGGTTGGCAGATGAAGCGCCAACAACTGCGCTGGCTGAAAGTCCCGCCAGCACAGCCACACGAAGAAAATGCGCGGTCCTCCATCGATTGAACAGCTTGCGTGAGCACGCCACGCGATTGGTCAACCCAATGTCAATCGAACGAGTTGGCTCTTCCAGCATCACGACCTCTGCGCTAGATTTCCAAAATATATTCCGGCTCTACCCGACCTCTCGCCACATGTGATATGGCAAGAAGATTGCCACGGAGGCGTCCTCGCCGATCGACATAGGACTCCGGCCAGAGGCTGCGTGCGAGATTAGCGAGAAGATTCTTGCCCACCAGCCGCAATGCGAAGATGAACGGAACGGTGCCTTTGCGGATAAGATATATTGGGTTGGCTACCTGAGAATAACCGAAGCGAACACCACTAACGCGGCCGGTCTTCACGCCGAGGTGGACACCCCGGACCGAGTTCAAGCCAACAACCCGCCCTTTGACTCTCAGTTGGCTGGTGAAATCGACGTCTTCCTGCCACCCATAGAGGACTAGGCGCTCATCAAAGCGCAGATTGCCTATGAATGCCGTCCTGATGGACATGTTGCAGCCATAGCCACACAGCTTGTCCACGCCGCGCGCTTGCGCGGTGGGGCCGGCATCTGCGAGCGCTTGCATACCCTCATCCCAGGTCAGGCCTGCCGAGCTTGCTCCATCCCTAAGCACGTTGCCTGTTATGACCGCCCAGTCAGGTTGCTGCTCGAAGGCCCTCGACACGCCGGCGAGATAGGTGTCTTCAGGAATGAAGTCGTCATCGAAAAAGGTGACAATGTCGAACCGGTCAACGACCGCGTCGAGAGCGACGTTTCGCTGAGCGGGCAAGCCGGTCTTGCCGAGCAGTATCGAGACGGGGAACGTTGAGGCCATATTGGTGGGGATGTGTCCGGCATCCGGGGCGGAGATGATGACGGCGTCCGGTAATCTGGACTGCTTCTCAAGCTGTGCAAGAAGTCGGGTCACGTGTTCAGGACGTCCGAACGTTGCAATGGCCACGACCACTTTCATCGACGATCAGCTCTTCCTTTGGCAAACAAAACCAGATGCAGGCGCGCCAGGCCCCATGATGCATCCTAACGCGCCAAACGCAGCGATGCAGCCTGTGCATAGGTTGGCGCTGATGCCCGCTCTTAGGCACATCGAAGTAGCAGGCTTACTCCGTTGGAATGCATGCATGCATGCTCTGTCAGGGACGCAGCTCAGCCTGAAAGGGAGCTTGTGCAGATCGGACGCACAACACACTGTCGCATGATGGCAAAGGGGTCGGGGGAAAGCACATGCGTCATGAGCGGCGGGCAAAATCTTCTGACTCACAACGTCTTGGTGGCAGTAGCACCCGTTCCGCTGCCACGACGCCATTGGCCGCTATCGACCGTAACGCCCGCATCGCTCTCGTGCACGACTGGTGCCCGAATTTTCGAGGCGGGGAACGCGTTCTCGCTCGTCTTTGCAAGATATTCCCGCGAGCCGAGGTCTTTACGCTGTTTGATTTTCTGCCGAAGGACGTAAAAGAAGATTATTTCAGGGGTGTCATGTTCCACGTATCCCCTATGAATCGTCTTCCGTTTGTAAAAAAGTATTACCGGTCACTTTTCTTTCTCTGCCCATTCATGGTCGAGCAATTTGATGTAACTGGGTACGATGCCGTCATTTCCTCGTCTGCAGCCTTTTCCAGAGGCGTTCTGACCAGGCCGGACCAGCCCCATCTTTGCTATGTCCATAGTCCGGTGCGATATGCCTGGGACGAGCAATTCTCCTACCTGCAGCAGGGTGGGCTAGGATTCGGGCCGAAGGGCCTGGCGTTTCGGTATCTGCTTCACAATCTGAGGATGTGGGATGTTCGCACCGCGCATGGTCCTGATCTGATGCTGGCGAACTCGACCTACGTCCGTTCGCGAATCCAGCGGATCTACGGTCGCGACGCAAGGGTGGTCCATCCACCTGTGGCCATCCAGGAGCTCGAATTCGTCGCTGACAAGGACGACTACTATGTCACGGCTGCGTTTCACGCTCCTTACAAGCGCACGGACCTCATCATTGAGGCATTCAGCAAAATGCCATCGCGCCGGCTGGTCGTTGTAGGCGACGACGTGCAATCAAAGCACCTGAGATCGATCGCCGGTCCTAACATTGTCTTTACCGGGTACCTGCCCCGGCACGACTATATCGACAAGATCGCGCGCGCTCGCGCCATGGTTTTCGCCGGATGCGAAGACTTCGGGATTGTCCTTGCCGAGGCGCAAGCGTGCGGTACTCCGTTGATCGCTTTCGGCCGTGGCGGGGCTCGCGACATTGTTCGGCCGCTTGGCGACAGCAATCACCCCACCGGCGTGCTCTTCGACAAGCAGACACTTGGCTCCCTTTCGACCGCTATTGAGCGGTTCGAGGCGAACACAACTTCTATTGCGCCGAACGCATGCCGCCTGAATGCAGCCCGGTTCTCCGAGGAACGGTTTGATTTGGCCATATGTGACGCCCTTGGCCTTGCTCAATCAGTTCAGTCTGCCCGCGAAATGGGACACAACGCATATCTCGGAGCCGAGAGTACGGCCCGCGACATTTCCGATAGTCTTGCCGAGGCAACCCTGCCATGAATTCATTTGACCCGCATGCTGCCAGGAACGGCCAGGCACTTCGAACGACGGCGTGTCCGTGCTGCTCAGCGGCGGTTGGTCGATCAATTTATTGCGTCGAATCGGTCCCGGTTCACAGTTGCGTCCTCTTGAACACGGCTGAGGAAGCTCAAGCCTTTCCCCGTCGCCAGATTGATCTGGCATTCTGCGAAGCGTGTGGCTTCATATTCAACAAGGCCTTTGACGAAGGCGTTATGGTCTACTCGACCAATTTCGAGGAATCGCAGCATTTTTCGAGCACCTTCAACAACTTCGCGAAGGAGCTCGCGCATGAGATCGCTCGCAAATGCGAGATAGCGGGCAAGAGGGTGCTGGAGATAGGCTGCGGCAAGGGAGAATTCTTGCGAGAACTCTGCCAGTCGGGCAAGGCCACGGGGGTCGGCATCGATCCAGGGTATCGCGCCGACAAGGGACGCAACGAAGACTTCCACGACATCGAGTTTATCGTCGACTTCTTCGGAACGCGGTATCGGCATCTTCAATCCGACACGGTCCTTTGCCGACACACGCTCGAGCACATAAAGTCGGTTGCCGCATTCGTGCGGCTGATCCGCGAGATGGTTGGCGAACGGACCGAAGATTGGATCTTCTTCGAAACCCCCGACGCAAAACGCGTGCTCGCCGAAAGTGCCTTTTGGGATATCTATTACGAGCATTGTTCCTATTTCAGTGCCGGCGCGCATGCGCGCCTATTTCGGCAGGAAGGCTTCGACGTCATCGATCTGGAACTCGTCTACGACAAGCAGTACATCGTCCAGTACGCCAGGCCGTCAAAAGACCGATCAATGCCAAGGCTGCCGCTGGAACGCGACCTGGAGGAAATGCACCACTTGGCCGAAACGTTTCCCATCCGCGTAAGGGCTTCGCAACATCGATGGCTGGAGCGTATCCGTTCTGCCCATGCCGCTGGCCGGCGCGTGGTGCTGTGGGGCGGCGGCTCCAAGGCGGTGTCATTCCTGACGACACTGAAGATAGGGGAGGAGGTGTCTGCTGCTGTCGACATCAATCCCTACAAGCAAGGCAAATTTACGCCAGGGAGCGGCCATCCTGTGATCGCTCCGACAGAGCTTGTTGATCATCCACCCGACCTCGTCATCGTCATGAACCCAATTTATCGCAACGAAGTGGTCCAGTCCCTGGACGCCTTGGGCTTGCGGCCGGAAGTCGTCTCGGTGTGATCGCGACCTCGCGCGGAGCGAGCTGAAAATGGAAGTACCCATGCCTCCACAGGTGTCCCTAGGTCTGCCCGTCTATAACGGCCAGAATTTCCTCGCCGAGGCGATCCGTTCGATCCTCGATCAGGACTTCAACGATTTCGAGCTGGTCATAACCGACAACGCCTCCACCGACAGGACCGCGGATATCTGTCAGGAATTCGCACGACGGGATGGACGCATCCGCTATTTTCGCAACGAACGCAATCTAGGCGCCGCCGGCAACTTCAACCAGGCTTTCAAACTGAGCACCGGCAAATATTTCAAATGGTGCGCGCACGACGATACGGTAAACGGAGGTTTTCTCACGGCGTGCGTTCGTGCACTCGACGAGAACGCCACGCATGTGATTGCCTACCCCCGCCTGCTGGGCATCGACGAGGCCGGACAGTTGACGGGGTATGTCGAACGTGTGCCGTCCGGCATGGAAAGAGCGCCGCCGGCGTCCCGCTTCCGGCTGATGGTTGCGGCGCACGGATGGGACGCGGCCATGTTTGGCCTTTGGCGGCGAGACGCCCTGGTCAAAACAACATTGCACGAGCCGTACTATGGGTCTGACTGTGCCCTTCTGGCCGAGATCGCTCTGCTGGGGACGTTTGTGGGCGCTCCTGAGGCCGTTCTGTTTAGCCGTGACCATCCTATGCGCTCGGTTCGACTGCCGAGTTCCGATCGACTGGCCTGGCAAAATCCGGATGGCTCCAGGGCAAACGCCTTTGAGCTGTCGACACGGCTAAGGCATCTGGTGGCGATCGTCTATCGGCACCGCGGGATCGTACCGTTTGGGCGGACACTTTTTCATCTGTTTGCCTGGGCCCTTAATCCACTGCTTGTCGCGCGACTGTGCCTTGAAGCCGTGGGGGTTGTTTCTCCCACCTTGCGCACGAAACTGCGCGGTGCCGGCCTTGAGGCGCTAAAACGCATCCAAACAATTTCCAATCGATCTCCTGGCTAAATGAGCAATTTTGGTGACCATCCGCTCGGAGGTTGAATGAATCGCCGCAAGCTGGCACCGGGTGCATCGGCCTTCCCAATCCCGCGACAATTGCCCAAGGGGTCGGGCATGAGGAATCTGGTGATCGTACGCGCGGGACGCAGATCTTTGCATCCCGGCTGGGTGAATGGGGTGGGCAAGGCCGGTTTTGACCTTCTGGTCGCCGCCTATGAGGCTGGTGTTCCTCATCGACCGACCGATCTCAATGTCTTCCTCCCCGGCCGCAAGATTGCCGGATATCATGCCCTGTTCCAATGCTACCCAGAGATCTTGGACAACTACGATCTTATCGCGCTGATCGACGATGACATCGACACCACCATGGACGATATCAATCGCCTTTTCGAAATCGGCAAGACGTACAATCTCGATTTGTTTCAACCGGCTTTGTCATCAGACAGTTATTTTTCATATGCGTCGACCCTCACCAGCGGAAGGCAATACGTCTTGCGATACACCAACACGGTCGAAATGATGTGCCCCGTGTTTAGCGCACGTTGCCTGCGGGCCGCGCTGGGATTGTTCGGGCTGGGCTACGAGACAGGGATAGATTTGCTCTGGACCCGCCTGACTGACACACCCTGGCTGCGGTACGCCATTATTGACGATGTCGTCGTGCGCCATACGCGGCCCGTGGGAACGACAAAAACCATGCAGGGCTTTGGCGCGAACGAACGTTATGATGTTCAAATCGATGCCGTGTTGAAGCGATTTGGCGCTGAGTTTCGTGGGTTCGTAACATACGCGGCCGTCAATCGGCGAGGGCAGCTTGTTCGCTCCCGCTTTCTGATCGGCCTGAATTCCCTGACACTTTTGCGATCGCTGTTCAAAACGCCACTCAAGTGGACCCAGTTCCTGCGTCTGGCCACCGACTACACGCGACATTGCTGGTTAAGGCCGATCAACCTGCAGCGGATCGACATCGCCGGTATCAAGAAGCCAGGCCTTCACTGCGAGAGGACGCCTCGTTCGATCATGCCACGATGATCTCCGACGCAAGGCCGAGCTGGCGGGCGGCCTGGGCTACTTCGTCGCGATAGAGAGGGTTCATCACGATGATCGAATGCAAAGGCCTGCCACGCAGGTGATCGGGCCCGATCACCGGGGTTCCGGACCCCGGGGCAAAGCGGCCTTGCTTGTGCGGGTTGACGTCGACGAGCGCGCTTATGCGCGCGCCCTCGGGAACGACGTTGACGAAAGTGATGCCTTTCGATCCCGCACCCCACACAACGGTCTGCGCCGGGTCCTGTTTTGAAAGGTACTGATGCCACCACGCCACTTTGTCGCGGTAGGTGCGATCGAACTTGCGGACCAGCGCGTCGATCGTCCCGGACGTCGAGAGACTGATAACCGTCGGAGATGCCAGAGGTTTTGCTTCTATAAAGAGGTACTGATCGCCGTATGATGAACCCTCGTCCAGCACCTCGAAACCGGCCGTCTGCATCGCTGCCCGCAAGGATTGCGGCGTGAAATAGGATACGTGCTCATAGATCAGATCCCAGATGCCCATGTCGCGCAATGTATAAAGAGCATTGGGCACTTCGATGTAGAACACCGACTTGGATCCAACTCCAGGATGAGAGCGAAGTCCCTGCAGGAAGGCTATTGGATTGGCCATGTGTTCCAGAACGTGACGGCAGGAGACGAAGTCGGGGTCGACGTTCGGATAGGCATCGCCGAACCAGTCGTTGATGAACTCTACGCCGGCGACTTTTTCGCCCCGATTGTCTTCGTAACTCCTGTCAAAGCCAATGCCCCTGGCGCCGCTGATCGAACAAATGCGTTTGAGGAAATCCCCCTTGCCGCAACCAATGTCGACGACCAGTTTTCCCTCGAGCGCGTAAGTGCTGGATAGGCGGTGCGCGAGATCCTCGACGAACTTTACGAAACGCGGCGAGAAGTGCAGCGAATTCTCATAATCTGGGGTGTATCCGACGCGATCGTCTTCAAATGCCGCGTTAAAGAAATGTTCGCAGCCACGGCAGAAGGCGAGGGCGAAGTGGCCGGTCGCTGCAGCGACGGCCGACTTCGCGTCCGAGTGCAGTGAGTTGCACGAAACCGGCAATGCTTTAAAGGAGACTGAATGCAGCAAATGCTGTCCTGCGCACACGGGACAATCCCCACGAAGGCGCGCGGGACTTGGGACGGCGCTGCGCAGTTCGCCACCGAGCGCGGTTTGGATTCCCATGATCATACGATCCGTGGGGTCGGCACCGGCACGATGAACTTGCCACCTCGAGCGCGATATTGCGACTGCTGCGCCACGATCTCGTCGATAAAGTTCCAAGCCAGGACGAGCACATAGTCTGGCTGGGCATCCAGCAAGGCTTCGGGCGGGCGAATGGGGATTCTCTGGCCTGGCATGTATTTGCCCTGCTTGTGTGTGTTGCGGTCAACCACGAAATCGAGGACATCACCTCCGATCCCGGCGGTGTTGATCAAGGTGGCCCCCTTGGCCGCGGCCCCATAGGCCGCGATAGTGGCGCCATCGGCCTTCAAACGATGCAGCAGACTGCGAAGGTCCACCTTCAGCTGGTCGACTTTCGCGGAAAAATCGCGGTAATATTCAACAGCATCCAGTCCGCGTGATTTCTCGTGTGCCAGCTGATTGCTTACGCTCGCTCCGACACGCTCCAGCTTCTCGACATAAAGGCGAAGCGAGCCCCCATGGATCGATAGGTGCTTTATCTCGTTGAGATAGAGCCCATGCCTGCGAAACAGATTGTCCAAAGCCGTCACTGAGAAATAGCACAGATGTTCGTGGTAGATCGTATCGAATTCACAATGATCGATCATTGGCTCGACATACGGCGCCTCTATGACCGCGACGCCGTCATCCTTGAGGAGCCTGGCGACGCCGGCGACGAAACCATTGGTGTCGGCGACATGGGCAAGGACATTGTTTGCGTGAATGACATCGGCCTGTCTGCCTTGCTCACGAAGTTTTTCGGCTAGCTCAAGCGTGAAAAAGGCAAGATCTGTCGGAACACCGATCTTGTTTGCCGCAGCGACAGGTCCATCGGCCGGGTCGATGCCCAATACCGGAATATCCGCTTCGACATAGTTCTTCAGAAGATAGCCATCGTTGCTCGCCAGTTCGATCACGAAACTGTCGCCGGTCAGCCCGCGCCGCTCGATCAGATCCAGAACGTTCTCCCGCGAGTGCTCCAACAACGCTTGCGAGAATGACGAGTAGTAGGGATAGGCATCGGCAAACAGGATCCTGGGGTTCACCGTTTCGGTAATTTGCACCAGACTGCAGTCTTGGCAGAAGGCGACATTGAGCGGAAAAACGGGCTCTGCCTCGCCACGGTTGGCATCAGTTGTAAGCCGGTCGGCAAGAGGTGTCCTGCCGAGCTTCAAGAACGTATCCATGTGAGGCCCACCACAAGACCTGCAGGTCTGTTCGGTCACAGATGCCGTACCAGCGATCATCATGGTCATCGTCCTCAACTACATTTTTGTCAAACTGCCATCGCCAGCATTGGCCTGCGACGCAGGTCGCCATCCAACTCGCCGTCTCGGATCAATTTCTGTACATGGGCGATGCGTTTGAAGCGCTCGCCCTCAAAGTCTTCCAGCGTCAGACTTGCGGCCTTGAAGGTGTCGTAGAGTTGCTCGATACCGCGCCGTGCAGTCCATTGCGGTTTGAACCCGTGCAGCCGCCGTCCGATATAGGAACAGTCGACGCGATAACATCGCTTGTCCGGCCCGGCGTCTGGCGCGAACTCCACACGGCTGCCGGGAACGATCGCCTGCACCAGGGCGGCGATCTCACGGATTTGGTAATTTTCCGTCGTCAAGCCGACATTGAATGCCTCGTTGTGGACAAGGTCCCGGTCGGCTTCGAGCACAGCGATGTAGGCGAGTGCAATGTCCTCGACATGGACGATTGGGCGCCATGGCGATCCATCGCTTTTGAGGTAGACGAGGCCGGTCGTATAGGCCCATGCTGTCAGGTTGTTGACCACCAGGTCGAAGCGGATGCGCGGCGACAGGCCATAGGCGGTGGACGCGCGCAGGAATGTCGGGCTGAACGTTTCGTCGGCCATAGGTGAGACGGCGCGCTCCACATTCGCCTTCGATACGCCATAGGGCGTAACGGGATTGAACGAGGCGTCTTCGGCCAGGAAGCTGTCCCCGGCCGCTCCATAGTTGCTGCACGATGACGCGTAGAGGAAGCGCTGGACGCCGGCCGCCTTGGCGATCCTGGCGAGCCTTACCGAGGCGTTGCAGTTGATGTCCTCTGTGAGATGCGGCCGGTAGTCCCCTAACGGATCGTTTGAAAGGCCGGCGAGATGGATGATGGCATCGAAGCCAGCGACATCATCGGATTCGATGTCGCGAATGTCTTTCTCGATCGTCAGCGTGTTGGCCAGCGCGCCGACAAAAGTGCACGCCCGGAAGATATCACTGTCAAGGCCTGTAACCTCGTGACCGCGTTGCAGCAGCATCGGCGCCAAGACAGAGCCAATATAGCCAAGATGACCCGTAACCAGAACTTTCATCGATCAATCCCATGTCTTCCAGGGGGCGTTGCCGCCGTCCCACAGCTTCTGAAGCAGATGCTTTTCGCGCACCGTGTCCATGCATTGCCAAAAGGATTCGTGGCGATAGGCCATCAACTGCCCGTCGTTGGCGAGCCTCTGCATGGGCGCATGCTCGAACATGACGTCGTCGCCGTCGATGTAGTCCGCGATCCCCGGTTCGAGCACGAAGAAGGCGCCATTGATCCAGCCCTCGGAGGCCTGCGGCTTTTCCGTGAAGTCGACGACGCGATTGCCATCGAATTCAATGTGCCCATAGCGGGCCGGCGGTCGCACCGCCGTCATGGTGGCCAGCTTGCCATGCGATTTGTGGAAGGCGATCAGTTCGTCGAGATTTACATCCGAAACGCCGTCACCCCATGTGAGCATCACGGTCTCGCCGCCCATCCATTCGATAAGCCGCTTTATGCGGCCCCCGGTGAGCGTGTTCAGTCCGGTTTCCACCAGATCGACGGACCAGTCCGGCAGCGAATTGGAGTGACGCTTGACACTGCCCAATCCGGCATTGACCGTTAAACTACCATCGAATGCGACATAGTCACTGAACCAGCGCTTGATGTATTCGCCCTTGTATCCCAAGGCGATCGCAAATTCGCGGTGGCCGTAGGCGTAATAGTGCATCATTATATGCCATAGAATCGGCTTGGCTCCGATCTCGACCATTGGCTTTGGCTTGATTTCGGTCTCTTCCGCCAAGCGCGTACCTAGTCCGCCAGCTAGAATTCCCACCTTCATTATTTTCACACCCCCTACTGTGGTTTTGCTAGCATGCGTTTGTCAGGTTGAACCAGACCGAAGAAGGGATGATGGGAAGACATGAATGCGTAACTTCAGGCATACGTTTGGCGCTATGCTCGACAGAGCGATAATAAGGGGGGCTCATCCATTCGAGGTAGCGGACTGGGGGTTATCGGCGGTCATTGTTGCACCGCACCCAGATGATGAGACCTTGGGATGCGGAGGTGTCGCGAGCAAGAAGCTCCACCGCGGGGTCGACGTGAGATTTGTGTTCGTTACAGATGGTGCGGCCTCCCATTCAGATCATGTTGAGCCGCAGGCACTAAGGACTGTCCGGGAACGCGAAGCGATCGAGGCCGTTCGCCGGCTGGGCGGATCGCCCGACCGTGTGACATTCCTGCGTGTTCCGGACGGTGCGGCGAGGACCCATGTGGGAGCGATCGCGAATGCGCTCGCGCCGCTGTTTGTCGCCTGGCAGCCGCAAAGCGTTTTCGTCACGCACGCGAAGGAGCCGCCTTCCGATCACGTTGCCGTCAATCTTGGCACCAGGCAGGCGCTGCGAATTTACGGCCGCCATGTCAGCCTTTTCGAGTATCCCGTCTGGTATTGGCATCAGTGGCCCTGGGTTAGCCTGCACAGCCAAGTGCCTGGGCTCCATCGCGCCGCGCTGCGTCAAACGCTGCGGACCCTTGCCGGCCTGCGTGGCATCGGATTGTTCAACTGCGTTGTCGATGTCGGCGACATGATCGATGTAAAACGCCACGCCTTGATGTCACACCGATCTCAGGTCGAGCGGCCGGCGGGGCTCGATAGCTGGCCCGTGCTGGGGGATATCGGTGGCGGCGACTTCCTCGGTCGGTTGCTGGGCAACCACGAGATGTTCACGCGCTATGAGCTTAACGCGTGAGGTCGGCATGTCTGATGCGATAGGTGATTAGCTGGGGTACCGCCAGAAGGATGTGAGCGCAGCAACTGATGTATAACTCGAAAGCCGCGCCTGGTTCTGCGATATTCGAGGTGTGCTCGCTTTGAGCCAGCTCGTGAGGAAGATCGATGCGACTAGCGACGAAGCTGCATGAAGTCTTGTCCGGCATGCCGACAATTGCCAAGGGAGAAGCCGCCGGCCTGAAGATATTTTCGCGCGGTGCCGATCCCGATTTTGCCGAGGGAATCTATGAGCTTCCGGTGCAGAAGGCGATTGCATCGCGCCTGAGAGCTGGTGATGTTTTTTATGACATCGGCGCCAACATAGGTTTCTTTTCACTGATTGCAGCGCGCCAGGTCGGCGCCACCGGCCAAGTCTATGCCTATGAGCCTGTCCCCCGAAATGCTGCCGCTATCGAGCGAAGCCGTGACGCCAACGGACTGACCGGGCTTCGTGTTTTTGCCGAAGCCGTTGGTGCCCTCAGCGGGCACGTCGAGTTGTTGCTGGCTCGCCATCTCGGAGGCGCCACCCTGGCCACGGTTTCCATGCCTCCGGATATGAATGGGCGTCTCGAGGTCAAGATGACGACCCTTGACACCTCCATAGCCGAACACGGATTGAGGCCGCCGAACCTGATCAAGATCGATGTCGAAGGCGCGGAAATGGACGTCTTTCGTGGAATGGTGGCGACCTTGGACACGCATCGCCCAAAGCTGATTTGCGAGATTGATGATGCCACAAAGGAGGGTGCAGATCGCAAGATGGGTGAGATCGCCCAGTTCCTGGCTTCAATCCGATACACCGTTTCGCCCCTGCCGCTAGCTTATGCCAACGATGGCTGGCAGGTGTCGCATTTGCTTGCCCAGCCCATGACGATGTGAGGATATCTTCTTGGATTGGCACGACCGGTCGGAGCCGGCTGAAGGGGTAGAAGCCAACGGCGCTTCCCCCAGCGCGATACTGGTCGATGACTTTGTCGACAATCGCGCGCGCGGCACGGTGATAGGAACGCCTGCGACGACAGGAGGCATCAGGCACGGCCGCGATGTCGAGCGACAGATCGCGATTGATCACGGTGCCCTGCGCTTTCAGCCGCTTGTGCGACCGGGCTGGGGTCGGCAAGGTATCGCCTATGGCCCCTTTCAGCGCGAGCCCGGCCTCGTGCTCATGGTCTCCTTGAGCAACGGACACAACACTTCGCAGGGTTCACCACTACCCGACGACATCGCCAGGCGCTTCTACCGTTGGCTGCGGGGACCAGGCATCGACCCTTGGCCCCGCCGATTGCTTGCCTTGGTGCGCTCGCCGCGAAAGAGCCTCACAGTCCGCCGGTTTTTGTGGTGGGCCCTCAGCACGTCAAAGACCTACCGGGGACCGAACATCAACGAGAATCTGGCTGTTGGTTGGTTCTCCAAAGAGGCCCCCATGGATCCGCCTGCAGACGGCTGCTGCTTTGTCGTTCACGCGGCGGAAGGTGAGAACGGAGAGCTATGGGCTCGTGTCGGCGAGCGTTGTCTTAGTGCGTTTCGGCGCTTGAAGAACATTCATATGTATTACGTCGTGGCATTGCGCGAACAGGGCGCTGTCTACTACGCGGCAGCCGACCAAACCGCGTTCGGCGTTCCGGCGTTCCCGATGATGCGGCCGATCGCGATCGACCCGTTCAACAAGGACGAGAAGCTTTTCGCCGGCGTCCATCAAGCCGCGCTGGGTCAGATCGGGTTTAGGGTCGACACGCGCGTCGAGGCGATCCACGTCGGAACGGTACCGCAGCTCGCTAAAACGTTTGGATCCGCTCACGCTGCCGACGCATTTGACGAAGGCTTGCCAACGCGGCCTGCCAATATCGGCGGATCTTGGCGTAGCTGGGCGGATGGATCCGGCACTTTCTGCCTCGTCGATCCCGGCCGCTCGTCCGGACTGATCCACGCACTGCTGCAGACCGACAAGGCCTCTGGCGCCGGGGGGCTCGTCTGGCGGTTCGGCGATATCGATAACTACTGGCTGCTGAAACTCTCGGCGCTCGGATGCAGTTTGGTCTCCAAGCGCTCTGGCAAGGAGACAGCCATCGCCTCACATGCAGAACACGGGCTGCGAGCCGGCACTACGCACTCGGTCCAGATTCTCGACTGGGGCGGCCAGGTGAGCTGTTTTCTGGACGGGGTTCGCCTTTTCGAGGCACATGCGGGTGCTGTCGACATGCAGACCGCGACCGGAGCAGGTATATGGAAATGTGCCGACAGCGAAATCCGATGGCACAGCTTCGAGGCGCATCCGAGCGAGGTCCCTGTGCCATTAATGGCGCCTTTGCGCGAGCATAGGCGGCTGCTCGGTACATGCCTGTCTTACGCCGACAGTTTTGTCGGCCCTGCCGGAGAGCTGGAACAACGCACGACGGAGTTCGGCAACGGACAATGGAGCCGGACGCTCGGAGGCGGGATCATCGACCTCGACGGGCGCGGCGGCGCCCGTGTGCGGGCAAGCGTGGAACGGCCGAACCCTGGTCGCACGTTCTATTCACTGCCGTGGGATCTGCAGGGTTTCACCGATCTGGAGGTTTCGGTACTGCCCCCCGGAGAGCGTCGAGGACAAGATCAACGCAGCCGGGCCGGATTGGTCTTCTGGCAAGATTGCGACAACTACATCTGCGTCACGACCTGGCTCGACGACGTTTACCCGGGGGCCTCGATTTCAGTGTTTATCAAACGCTTCGGCTTTGAAGAACTTTACGATGCGATATGGACCAACGTGGCGGACAAGGTCGTCTGGGGGAAGCTGTTTCGCATGCGCGTCGCATTCGACGGCAATCGGTTTGAAATCTTCATCGATGACGAAGCTGTGATGCAACGCAGCCTGACCGACATCTATCCGAATGATCCGGCACTGCGCATCATGCGGGTCGGACTTGCCGTGAACTGGGAGTGGGGCGACGACACCGGTTCGGTCTTCACCTCGTTCAAGGCCCGGCGCTGATCCGAGAGCGGTTTGCCTCAAAGACGCGCACGGCGCGCAGAGATGGCCGTCGCATACTGGGCAAGGGTTGATTCAGCAATTTTTTCCCATCCATAAAGATCGGCGACGCCCGCAGCTGCTTGAGATCCCATCATTGCCGCTCGCGCCGGGTTGGCCAGAAGATCGATCATTTGAGTTGCCAGCGCCTGCGGGTCATTTTTTTCCACAAGAACACCACCCCCGATCCCTTCCACAATTTCCGTCATGCCGCCGACGCGCGTTGCCAGAACGGGAGTGCCCGCCGACAGGGCCTCGATCAGGCTCATTCCGAAGGATTCACTCAAGGAAGGATTTACGAGGAGCGATGCCTCGACATATCGCTGGGTCAACAACCCGTAGGGCAGGGTACCAAGAAAGCTGACGGTGGAAGCGATTGATGCGGGTAGCATGGCGCGCAATGCCGCTTCGTAAGAACCGAGATATTCGCGACCGCCCTTATAAAAGCGAGCGAGGTCGCGAACGTCATAATCCGAGCTCAAGTCAATCAAGAATTCGCGAGGAAGAGTGGCCGATGGACCAACGACCTCGAGGCGAGCCATGGGAAGTTCAGCACTCACAATCTGCCAGGCTTCCATCAATGTGTGGAGGCCCTTTTCGGGAGACACGCGGCCGACAAACAATACCCGGCCAGGAATTCGCGCTGTGGCCGAGACGGTATGGCTAACGGGGGCTCCATTCGGCAGAACCGCGAAGGCTTTATCCAATTCGGCAAAGCGCTTGCGCGCGCCGGCGAGGACATGTCCAGAGCACCCGACGACAAGATCGGTGGCCGCCAGTGCGCGCCTCATCGCTTCGCGGTCAAGTTCGGCAAGCCAGTCGCAATGCATGTGCAGCATGATTGCCGCTTTCGGCGCCGCTCGCCGGATCGCCGGCACGTACTGAGGGAAGTTCTGCACGTGGATTACATCAGGCGAGACCCGACGTATCGCCCGCAGGGCCTGGGCTAGATAGTCTACCGCATAGATACTTTGCGCGACCAACGGCGATCGCGGCCTGACATGCCTCCAGACACGCGAGGCGAGGCCCCAAATACGTGCCGGCGCGCATCTCAGCAGTTCAAAACGTACGCGGTCGATCTCCAGTTGCGCCGGCATGCCCCGCAAACGTCGCGCCAAAACCGTCGTTTCGCAATCGCCACCCAGCCGCCTGGCAACCTCATATGTCCATATGCCAATCGAATTCTGGGCCGGCGGTGTCACTGTGTCAAAGGGCTGGCTCAGTATGACAACTTTCATCGGGCCCTCAGTCCAAGCACAAAATTACGTGCATTGAGCAGGTCGGGCCGCACCAGCATGAAGGAGGCCGCGGCATAGACGATCGCGCCAACAAAGATGCCGCCGATCAGGACGAAGCCTGGCGCGGCGTTGGCGGGGGCGCCCCTTACCCACATACTGACCAGCGCAAACATTGCGATCGATGCCAGAGCAAGCCGAGGGAAAATCACCAGCGGCCGGAGGACATCAATGTGGGCAATTCGGCGGATCTGGACAAGGAAGACCGGCAGAAGCAGTACGTTGCTGGCCACCAGGCCAGCGATGGCCCAGGCGAAGCTGACTTGCACGCCACCGGTTATGAAGACCAGGGCCAGAGCCGTATAGATCATGTTCAGCTTGAGCAGCAGCCCGGAGCGGCCTAGTGCGAGGATCGTATACGCGCAGATGCCGTCAACCGTTCTTTGTACTCCCAATATCATCAATATCTGGACGGCCACGACGCCGACCGACCAATGTTGGCCGAAGATGAATGGAACGGCGACGGGCGCCACCGCTGCGAAACCGAAAAACGCTGGAAAACCAATGATCCCGGCGACGCGGATCGTCGTGTTGAAAAAGCTGTCTATCTTTTCTGGTTGAGCCTGGATGCGGGAAATGGTTGGCATCGTGATGGCCATAATCGGCCAGAGCAGGAATTCGACCAGAAGATCGAGAGGTCGACGCGCAAGGGCATATATGCCAACGGCGCTCGGACCGAGGAACGCACCAAGCACGATCTTGGGGAGTTCATCGTTACCCAGGTTCCAGAGAGTTTGCACAATCAGTGGGCCGGCAAATCCAAAAAGCTCCCGGATACGGGCAAAGGAAAATCGGAAGCGCGGCTTCCATGTGCTGCCAATGAGAATGACGCTTGTCTCGACAATGGCTTTTGTGAGCTGCATCCACACGAGGCTCCACACGCCAAATCCGGCAAGCGCCATTGCCACTCCAAGCGTGCCGCCTACCACGGAGCCTGTCAGCGTTCGCACTGCAAAAAGGCGAAAGCTCAACTCCCGTTTCAAGATAGCCGCAGGGACGACATTAAAGGCCTGAATCACAACAACCGCGCTGGTCCACTTGACGAGCGCGTATAGCTGCGGCTGCTCGAACGCAGCTGCAATCATCCCGGCGGACATCCAGATGAAGGTACTGATTACCGCTCCTGTCGAGATAAGCAGCCAGAACGCTGAGTCCAGATGAATGGGTTCGATTTCGGCCCGCTGAATAATGGCGTCGGGCAATCCCCGCGTTACCGGAGCGGCGAAAATATTCGGCACCACCATCGAGAGCGCGGCAAGCCCGAATGCCTCGGGGCTAAGATGGCGCGCCAGCACCACGAACACGGCAAACATAGCGGCCTGCCGACCCCAGGTTTCCGCAGCCGCCCAGAAAGCCCCGTTGGCGATCTGCTTACCAAATACACTCACTGAACCGCCTGCTGATTGGAGAACAAACATGGATGCTTGGAGTGAAATTCGTAGGAATTTATCAATTCAGCCATAACGTCTTGGCGCGTTAATTTGTTGATACTGAGTTTACCGAGATAGGAATCTAGGCCGTTGTTGTCTGGCTCACGACCAAGAAGCACCCGGTATAGGAACGTTACATATTTCGCGTTTCCGAGGCCAGCCGGCAGCTTTCCTGTTCTGAATTCGGCCGAATTCAATATCAGCAGGAGTGTTGACGAGATCGACAGGTCGGTTTTCAAGGCGACAACCTGGCTCCACTGCTCGATCGGCGAGGGCATGCGATGCAGGAGCAAGCAGTATGCATAAGCAACCCGGTTTGCCGGGTTCAAGGAGGACTTATCAATAGTATCGATAGAACAGGGGTGAATTGCACGCACAGGTCCCGGTGAAGGATCCGATGCCTGCTCGCTAAGCATTGGGCTCGTCGTTGTCACTGTTGGCGAAACCAAACCCGACTTACCGCCCGCTATGAACTTCTTTACCGCCTCGTATGCTGGTTTTTCTCCACCGGGAGTCCATAACCCGCCGCCACGTTTTTCCAGCCGGACGAGGCCCATAAAAGCCTCATAGCTTGGCGCCCAGTAGGTCTCATCGAGGAGCTCGTAAATGTGGGCAGCCTGGACGTCATAGGAAGAGTGATATTTGCGCAGGAGGTTCATGGTTTCGAGCAGACCTTCGGCCTGCTGGCTTTCTCCTCGTTGGCTGCCTTCGCTGTAATTGAACTCAGTCAACCAAATCGGTTTGCCGAACGTCGCCAGGAACTTGAATGCCTCCTCGGGATCACCCTCATAGAGGTGCCAGACCGAAATATCCCATCTTATGCCGTCTTGCCGCATGCGCGTGAATGCCGCGCGATGGCCCCAGCCTGCGGTTCCCATCGCTTTCCTTATGGTCGGGTCGATCGCGATGGTGGCGTCTGAAAGACCGCGCAGCACCGCGCTCACCTTCACCCAGCGTGGGCTGAAATAGTCTGATTTTTCCATGCCGCTGGCCGGTCCCCAGGCACAGCTGTACTGCACTCCGTCATCCTTTATCTCGCAGGGCAACAGGATGGCATAGTTCTCCATCTCGTTGCCGAGCTCCCAGACGCGAATGTCGTCCTTGAAGCGAGATACAAGTGTCGATGCAAGACGATAGGCTTGTGCGTAAAGTTCATCGACAGTGCTGTGGTCGAGATCGAGCTCGGGTGTGATCACCGGCAGGATCTCTACCCCGCGTGCCCTCCCAGCCTTGATCAGTTCGGCAAGTCTGGCTGCGCTATCCACGTTGGAAATGTTGACACGGTAGGACCTCATCCCGAGGTCACGGACGTAGTCGAGCTGCTTTTCGATGGATATACCGGGATAAGCATTGAACGGATGGCCATTCACGCCCCAAAGCAAGTCCGCAGCGGACGCACCGGTGGTGATCAGGCACCATAGGCATAGCCAAAGACATATGGTCGCCGCGGCAAGGTGGCCAACGACTCCGAATCCCGATGACTTGGTCGCGGCCCGCATCAGCTCAAACTTGCCTGGACGTCGCCAGATGTCATGTGCCTTCACTCCATTGCCAGATCTGTCACTGATCCATTGAAGAGATCATTTGAGGCCGGCGATGTCGGGCGGCATCTTACCATTGGCGAGCCGGCGCGAACCCCAGACATTGGGCGTAGCTGTCAGCCCCTGGACACGCCCTTCGGATGAGAACGGCCGGAAACCGTACTTTGCGCCAGCTAAGTCGCAAGGCCAGGATGACCTTGGCCTTCCCATCATGCAAAGTCTGACAGACCGAGAGCTTATCCCCGCGCCGCTATCCTTGCGCCCAATTGTGATTGTTGATGACGCGACATTGGACGATAAACGGCCGTTTCCTGGCGCAACCGACGACAGGAGTTCAAAGGTATGCACGCGAGATCATTTCGGCGCTGGACGGCTTGCTCGCCGATCGAGGTCCATTGGCAAGAGACCTAACGGTTGAGTTGTTGGCTCCCCCCGGCCCATATGACCTGGCGGGCCTTTCCGCGATCGACGTCCGGACAGTCGGCAGTTTTGGGGGGCATGCCTGGGAACAAGCCGTCCTTCCGGCTCGTCTTCGTGGCGGTCTGCTTAGCCTATGCAACACAGGCCCTTTGAGCGTGCGCAGACACATACTGTGCATTCACGACGTCAATACGCGAATATGCCCGCAGAGCTATTCGCTGCCGTTTCGACTGCTTTACCGTACACTGGTACCTGCCTTGGGCAAGACTGCACTGAAGATAACAACGGTCTCGCAATACTCTGCCGGAGAGTTGATGAGGCACGGCGTGTCTTCAGCGTCCAAGATCGAGGTCATCGGCAACGGGCACGAACATTCGCTTCGCTGGGTGCCTCGTCATTCCGATCGCACCCGGGCTGTCGCCGGACCAAGGACGATTGTTGTGCTCGGCAGTTCAATTCCGCACAAGAACATAGGTCTGATCCTTGGCCTGCAGGATAGGCTTGGTTCGGCGGGCCTGCAGGTGGCGGTCGTCGGCGCCTCTGCCTCCCGTGTCTTCAGCAGGATCGACTACAAGAACGCGCCAAACGTCGTCTGGCTGGGAAGAACGTCGGACGCGGAACTGGCTGCACTTTTGCAGGACTCTTTGTGCCTGGCGTTCCCGTCACTTGTTGAGGGCTTTGGATTGCCGCCGCTCGAAGCTATGTCTCTTGGATGTCCGGTTGTCATGTCGGACCGTGCAAGCCTCCCAGAAATCGGCGGAGATGCCGTTCTTTACGCTTCCCCCGATAATGCCAATGCCTGGTTCGACTGTTTCATGCGGCTGCAACAGAACGAGGGTCTCAGACGCGATTTATCTTTGCGTGGCCGGGCGAGAGCGGCTCGATACAGCTGGACCGCATCGGCTCAACGATATCTCGAACTGATGGCTCGTGCAGATGGGGTTCCGGAAGTGGCGCCGTGCCGTCTTGAAGACATTGAACGCCTTGCAACCTGACAGTTCGGACCGCGGATCTAATTAATTGGCTCGCAACGGACCGTCATAGACGGTTACGGCGCAATCGATCTTGGCTGCGACCACAGGTCTGTGTTTGTCGTCATATACCTGGACAGCCAGCGCGCTCTTCACACCATCATGCCATTCGTCTTGCGCTATGGCCACGAGCATCCTGATGGCGTCGGCCTGCGCCTCGGCAATGCCCAGGTATTCGGTACCTTCTGTGTCGGGCGAGCGTGTTTTGCCGTCCTGGATGTCGAAAAAAAACACGGGCATTAATTATCTCAACCTTATTAAACTGCGACGTCAAAAATACCGCTCGCCGAGGCGCTTGGGCTGTGCTGGCGCCAGTTCATAAGTCAATTTCCTGACACAGGACAGCAACCGCAGGTGGGAACCAAAACGGAGCTGTGCACAACCTGGCAGAAGCTTGATCACAAGATATAAGGTAGCGATATAATTCGTTACCTATCGTTTCAGAACACGTGAGCCAATGTGGAACTCTACCGACAACGATGCGGCGATCGACCCACCGTTAGGAGAGCCTGTTTGTCAGACGAATGAGCAAGAGCTGGGGCTTGTGTGATATTGTCGCTGCTTGACCGATATCTGTTCCAGCCATTTGGAGTTTTTCAGTCTTGACCCCCAGGATCGTCGGCGAGGCCTTGCCCAACAGCTTCGAATTCGAAACCGAGGCGCTGATAAAGCCGTCCGGTTTCCGCGAATATGACGCGCGCTGGTGGTTTGGCCACCCCGGTTCGGCTGTGCCGCCGGAACTCAACCTGATCGGTGTCCAGGCGCTCGGCATGGGGCTTGGCACGCTGATCCGCCGTCTCGGCGCCGGCCCCGACATCGTCACCGGGCATGATTTCCGTTCCTATTCGCTGTCGATCAAGCTGGCGCTGGTGTCCGGATTGATGGCCGCTGGCGCACGGGTGAGGGATATCGGCCTGGCGCTGTCGCCGATGGCCTATTTCGCCCAGTTCGCGCTGGAAACCCAATCGGTGGCCATGGTCACCGCCTCGCACAACGAAAATGGCTGGACCGGCGTCAAGATGGGAGCGGCGCGGCCACTGACCTTCGGACCCGAGGAGATGAGCGCGCTGAAGGCGATCGTGCAGGCCGGAGATTTCGACCTTGTCGGCGGTGGTTCCTATGATTTCATCCGCGATTTTCGCGCCACCTATCTCGACGACCTGACCAGGGACAAGCGTATCGCGCGAAAGCTGAAAGTGGTCGCCGCCTGCGGCAGCGGCACCGCCGGCGCCTTTGCCCCGGAAGCGTTGCAGCGCATCGGCTGCGAGGTGATCCCGCTCGATACCGAACTCGACCACACCTTCCCGCGCTACAACCCCAATCCCGAAGACATGCAGATGCTGCATGCCATAAGGGACAAGGTTTTGGAGACCGGCGCCGATGTCGGGCTGGGTTTTGACGGCGACGGCGACCGCTGCGGCGTCGTCGACAATGAAGGCAACGAGATTTTTGCCGACAAGGTCGGCGTGATGCTCGCGCGCGACATCTCCGGCCAGCACCCGGGTTCGACCTTCGTGGTCGACGTCAAGTCGACCGGGCTGTTCAACACCGACAGCGTGCTTAAGGCCAATGGCGCCGTCACCGACTACTGGAAGACCGGCCACTCCTACATCAAGCGGCGTGTCGCCGAACTCGGCGCCGTCGCCGGGTTCGAGAAATCGGGGCATTTCTTCTTCAACCCGCCGATCGGGCGCGGCTATGACGATGGGCTGGTCACGGCCATCGCCATCTGCCAGATGCTCGATCGCAACCCGGACAGCTCGATGGCCGACCTCTACCGTGCGCTGCCACTGACCTTCGGTACGCCGACCATGTCGCCGCACTGCGCGGACGACGTGAAGTATGGCGTGGTCGAGCGGGTGGTCTCCGACTTTCAGGCGATGATGCGCGACGGCGCTACTTTCGCCGGCCAGAAGATATCGGACCTGATCACCGTCAACGGCGTGCGTGTCGTCGCCGAGGACGGCACCTGGGGACTGGTGCGGGCGTCTTCGAACAAGCCTGAGCTCGTCGTGGTCGTCGAAAGCCCGGTGTCGTCGCAGCGTCGCCGGCAGATGTTCGAGGCCGTCGACGCCGTGCTGCGCCGCAGCCCCGAAGTCGGCGCCTACAACCAGACCTTTTGAGAGGCGGGTTTTGCCATTTGGTCTGAGGCAGACATGGATTGGGTCAAAGACGTGAAGCCTGTGCGAGGCTGATGGTTCAAACCAACTGGCGCCCACCTGCCTGGTACGACACGACGAGATGTAGCCCGGCTAGTCGGCCGGCAGCCGATAATTCGCAGGGATTTTCTGTGGCGTCCGTCGCGACGAAGCATCCAATTGGCCGGCCGGCGGTTCGGGCTTGCCACCCCCGCGAGACGACAGAGATGGGACCTATCGACGGCGATGCCTGCGCTGGCGTCACGTTGCGGCGAAGTCAGTCGGTCTGTCTACTTGACTTGCCCGGCCACCTTTCGCTCAACATCTCCCTTGGGATGGCATGCAAGGATCAGCAACGCCACCATTGAGCCCAGTCAGCAAACCTCCAGTACTCCATATGCTGTAGTACACCTCCAGAAGCCATCTCAAGGGATAGTTTTCTCTCCTGAGAGACGCCTTGCACATGATTGCTCCACGGGACAGATTGGCACGCCGGAGCCCTAGCGCCCGGCTCGGCCCGGCTGCCTATCCTGTCGCCAAGGACCCCCCGCCAGCAGCCGGGCCTGAGCGGCTGAGGGGACAACCAACCTACCTATTTGTGATCGTGGTTGCTATTCGGAAGGACTAATTGCCTACCGGGCGGGGCGAGGGCATCATGGCCGATGCGATTTTCGGCAACCAGATTTGCGTTGTGTGGCACGCAGGCATTCGCGACAAGACCAACGCAGCCATGTTCGGCGTAGGGAAGCAGTCCGCGATGGGGCGCTCACAAAAAACCCGCGCTGCCGCCAGTGAGGATCCAGGCCATAGCGAGATTGGTGGGATGTCGATACTCAGCTTCATATCCAGACATCCATCGCGTAGTCGACCTGCGGGGATCGCGCGGTTCGATTTTCTGGCAATGATCTTCGACAAGTTTGCTGCCGAGTTGGATGCCGAGAAAGAAAATCTCGTAAATCGCTATAGAAGCAGTGTCACCAACGCCGCCTTCCTTGACGAGGCGATTGAAAACCGTTCTGTGTCGCCAGATCGTTCGTTGCAACTTAGCAGGCTGACAAATCTGATCTTGAGCTACGAACGGCGGATCGCGATGCTGTCACGCCAGACAGATGCGATGGCAGAATTTCGCGCTGCAATGCATAACCTGCGAGATGACGCAACAGCGCGTCGGAATGTATGAGAAGCGCGATGTAGCGTTCTGAATCATGGGACGGCTTCCCATCGAGCAGCAAGACGGAATTTCGGCAGGCAAGCTGCCTCTAGCGAGGCAGGCATCTCCGTCTCGCCATCCCAGACCGTCCGCGCGCCTGTTGAGTCGAGGATGCAAACGTACCTCTGAAGTGTCCTTTGTTGAGCGGCACGATTGCACCTGCGGCTTGATCGGTTTGGTTTTCATGTTCGGCTTGACGGCTATCGAGGGTGCGGTGTCGGCTGGCTTCGGCTGCTCGCCGGTTCGGATTTCCGGCGCTTGCGGCCCCGCCCGACGTAAGATTGACCGACACCCGGTGAGTCTGCCACTGCCGGTTCACCGGCCCGAACAAAAGCTCGAAACCGACCTGCAGCGGCACCGACAAAATGCACTGGCCTTTCCGCCGGTGGAGTCTCTAACCTGGATCCATCGCTTATCCGGCGCTTTGCCGGACTTTAGGATTGCCCTAACAACTGCATGAACAGGACTCTGCACAGCGACCACACAGTGTACTTCTGGCAAACCCTTGGATCTGGATCAGCGGAGCTAGCACGCGTTCTCAAGCCAGGTGGGCGAGTCGTGCTGGGCTTCCTCCCTAAGGCGCATATGGACCGCTTGGACATGCCAACCGACACCGCGCGACGGGTGGGCGAACATGAGTTGATGTGATGATCAGGCTCCGCTCTGACGCAGATCGCGCACTCGAGAAGCGCTGGTGGTGGGCAGCGCTTCGATCTATCCGGTTGGGAAACGTTCCACGCTGTGATCCTCCGTTCTGTTGCCGCAATACTACAGCGCTGACGGCGTGCGTTGACTAAGTTGGTCGGGTGCAGGGTTCCTGGGTCAGGCGGACCATCCGGGAAAGGGGCGCACATTCGAGGGAAGACAACCCGTCGGCTTCACTGTCGCGGGTTTTCTTTTGCAACATCGATCAGGACGCCAGGTTATTGGAGGATCGCTGGTTTGCCGAGGAGCGTCGGGCCGCTTTCGTCTTTACTGGTGTGGGTCATCGGCATGCGCGGCGACCTCGGGCATTCACCAATCCGGCATCCGCTACTGGCGCGACAATATTTGCGACATGCAAGGATATTCTGATGGCGATAGCAAGCGATCGCTTTGGGACAAACGGGCTGGAGGCCGTTTATGTCGGATTAGGGTCGAGCTGGTCATCCATGCTCCCACGGCTCGGACAGCCATAAGGATAATTGCGGGATCGCTAATATGCTTTTAATTTAAACAGCGCGGGGAGCATCCCAACCATTCCCGCAGTGGCCGGTGTGGCTCGCTCCCAAGCGCCCAACCGCACCGGCCATTCCCCTACGTATGCACACGCTTATCTGCCGCGTTGCATTGGTCCGCGGCTTAATATTGCGCAGCGCCGAGCACGAGTTCACGTTCGCGCTGTTCGGACCAAAGGAAAGAGCACGCTGACCAAGCTTTTGCAGCCTCTGCTCGCGCCCCAGGGCGGTTTGGCCGAGCGACCGGAATGGGGAGTCGCCGTCGCGAAACTGCGCTACGAAGTGGCCTGCCATACGCCTGGAAGTATCGTCAGGCCCCAGAAGCATGGAGCGCGCCGGCGCTAATTTGGACGTCTTCGGACGCCCAGCCCTGGCAGGGAGGGCGTCGCATTTCCGATACGGACCTTGGCCGCTGGGAAATGGCGAGCGAGCCATTTCCCAGCGGCAGTGGCGCCAGTTGCCGGAGCACAGCCGGCAACTGACTGTGCGGTTTCATTTCTTGGTGAGAAAGGCCTTACAAGCCGGAGTGATTTCGCTGAGGTGCTGTTTAAGGCAGCCTTGCGCCTTAATCTCATTGGCCATGTGGCATACTCTCAGCGCATCGGCCCTACAGGGTGTCTTGGTAGCATCTTTCGCCAATGCGACGTCGGTGACAAAGAACGATATAGAAGCGAAAAATGCGAGTTGAAATGATGTTTGATTCTGCATGTTTGTTTCCCCTTGAAAATTGCGCGTAGATGCCGCAACAAGTCATTTATGCTCCTGTTCTAATACAAATGAAACACATCCCATTTTGAACGAACACGCGTATCCGGGCGCGCCGCACTGGCGGACCGTTCTGACGACCAAGGCCACGGCCCTGGCGATGCGATCGGCTACATTGCCGGCGCCAGCAATCCAAACGGCTGCTCTTGGAACGACCGCTCATTTCAGATTCGGCCCTTGCGCTCCTGAAGCCTGTTGCCGCTGTCAACCGCCAGCAGGGTGCCGGCGTTGACGTACCCGGCGTCTTCCGCTCTCAGGAACACCACCGCTGCAGGAGGCTTTCGAGGTGGAGACGGCTGGACGGGTCGTCGTGCAGCATGACGTCGGGCCGGACGAGAAGAAAACGCGCCAGCGCTACGCGCATCTGCTAGCCCCAGGGCAGTTTGCCGACGTTGAAAAGCCGAGCCCGCCGAGCACCTCGCGCCCCCTGCCATCCAACCCATTGCCGTCGAGCTCCTCGAACCGGTGCTGCGCCTCGCCATACTTCTCGCTGATCTCGTCCATCCGGTCGGCGGGATCGGCCATGGCAGCCACCTCTTTCGGAATGGAAGGTGATGCGATACATTAGCAATTCGTTAAGTGTGCCCGGAGGCCAGCCTAAGGTGAGCATAAGGGGTGTGTCGTGGTGAGTTTCAAATCTCTAATCAAGCGGGCCGAGAACGTAGACAAGGAATTTCAGGAATTCCAATCGGATCTGGCGGAAGCAATCGAGGACTGCCTTTCGACCAATGGGCAGGGTTCCGAAGATGCGGAAGTGCCGGCAAACGAGGACACTGGCCCTGCTGAAGGCGAAAGCGACGCGCCGTCCGTGAGGTTGACGCCGCACACACAGACCCGGCTTGCTGCCCTGGAGGCCGTCGCCGGCCTTTTCCGGGACGGGCAAGGCCACTTGGAAGAGATCGAAACCAGATTGGCCGAGATAGCCACCGCGCATCGCATGACGCGCGAGGTTCTGAACGTCCTGTATCGCGACACCCTAAGGGCCAATGAGTTGGAACTGGCCAATGTCGCTTTGACGACGGAACACAAGACCTTGTCGGAACAATTGCTCGACACCGCCCGCAAGCTGCGCGAACTCGACCGTGCAGCCGAGGTCTGGCAACAGCGCGAGGCCGGCATAGTCCAGGACCGCGAGTCGCTGCGTACAGCGCTTGCGAAGGCACGGCTCGAGCTCGTGGAAATGGGCAATGAGAGTGCAAGGCGCGAAACGCAGTTCGGCGAGATCGTCAAGGCTCTGACCGTCAAAACCGTCGAGGTCGACAGACGCGCAAGCGAGAACAAGCTGCTGCGCGAAAAGCAGGTCGGCCTTTCGATCGAGCTCGAGCAGGCGCAAAAGCGGGAGACCGAGGCTCGGCATAAACTGGACGAGTTCGCGGCAACTCACGCCAACGAAACCGCGCACATAGCCGAGCTGTTGGGCCAACTCGGCAGGCACGAGAAGGAAGGAGCCCGGCTGCAGAAGTCACTGGAGACCACGCATGCCCAGCTTGCCGAGGCAACCGAGGCGGCCCGCATCGTGGAAAGCGACAGCGCTGCCGAACGGGCGCGCGCCCACGCGGAGATGCGCGGGCTGCGTTCCGAGATAGAGGAGTTGCGATCGAGGCTGGAGAAGGCATCCAGCGACAGCAGCGAAACCTCCGCCGAGATCACTCTGCTCAGAACCCAGGCTAACGATTTCGCGACCGAGCGCCGGATCGCGGAGGAAAGGCTTGTCGCTCTCAAAATTGAGAGCGAAGGCGACAAGAAAAACCTGTCGGCGGTCAGCACCAACCTATCGGAGCTCTCATTGCAACTGGCTTCAGACCAGATACAGCTCGATATCCAGAGGCAGGAATGCGAAGATCTGCGCGCCGAAATCGTGACTCTTGACGCGCGCATTAAGGAATTGCTGCCCTACGAGCGGTTGCACCGAGTGACCGACGCGAGATCGCGCAAAGACGCTGTGTTGCCCACAAATGGACATATCGTCGAAGCTGCGCCGCGCGCGAGGCGCACATCTCGACGTCAGATGCGCGCTAATGCTGGGTAGCGCAACGCCCGGAAACCGGTCATCGGTTTCCTGAAATTGCCAAATCGCGGCGGGAACTAACGCTCAGCCGAAGTGCTCGGTCATAAGAGCCACTGAACCAGGCAAGCTGTGTGTCAGGTGCGCTTGCATCAACCGGTCCTAGTGGCGCAGAGTATGGTTCGCTTGCTGACGACGAGCTGCCCCCAAAGTCGTGGGACGAGGCTTCTCCCCAACAATCTTATGATCGACGCCAATCGCCTTGACCGTGGGGGAAATCCATTACCGTAATGCTGACGATGCCAGGCATTTGATGGGCAGCACAAAATGTATGTGCCTTCAGGACGAAGTTTTCACGCTAGACAAACAGATGCACGTTTTTTGAGCAAGCGCAAATTGCAAGCTGTGTTGGCAGTTTGCGATTCGGCCGAGTATGCCGACAAAAATGCCTGCGATCTGACGCGAGACCGACGATATGACGCAATGTGCAGGTCGCGTTGATTTCCTGTAGAAACGGTGACCCTGACAGACTGATATAATCGTTGTTTCTCAATCGGTTATAAGGCGGCTCGCCGAAGTTGATTCAAGAAGCTGATCCAACCGCATTATCTACAACCGAATGGCAGCAATGCGCCTGATGTCGGTCGAGTCACCTCAGCGATTTCCTGAAAGCGGTCGATCCGTTGAGCGGCGCCCTGCCGACTCCCGGTCGTTCCGATACGAGACGAAACGAAAGGACGTCGATATCCGAATGCTGGGCGGAGTGTGACAAAGGCCTGGATCGGTGGGCGCTCGACTGGCTCACTCCAGGGCGCGGTCGCAGCGTGAAGCTCGAAAGACCTGCCACGCCCGCTAATTACCCCCACTCACAAATGTCTGAGGAGACAATTCCCATGAAAGCGATCGTAGTGACGGACCAGGCTGCTGGAGAGGCCGGGATGAAGCTGGTGCAGCGGCCCGAGCCGCGGGCGGCAATAAACGATGTCCTCGTGCAGGTTCATGCAGCGGGATTCGTCAACACCGAACTGGAGTGGCCTTCGACCTGGGCCGATCGAGCCTTCCGTGACCGGACGCCATCGATCCTCGGCCATGAGTTGGCCGGCGTGGTCACTGCGCTCGGCTACGGCACGACGGGGCTTTCAATCGGCCAGCGCGTGTTCGGCCTCGCCGACTGGCATCGCGATGGCACGCTAGCCGAGCATGTCGCCATGGAAGCACGCAATCTCGCCCCACTACCCGGCGACGTCGACTTCACCGTCGGTGCGAGCCTGCCGATCTCCGGCCTGACCGCGTGGCAGGGCCTGTTCCAGCACGGTCGCCTTCAGGCGGGTCAAAGTGTGCTTGCGCATGGTGCGGCCGGTGCCGTCGGTTCGATGGTGACGCAGCTTGCAAGGGAGGCCGGGGCTTACGTCATCGGCACCGGACGCACGGCAGATCGCCAGAAGGCGCTCGACTTCGGCGCAAATGAATTCGTCGATCTTGAGAACGACGCTCTGGAAGACGTCGGCGGCGTCGATCTGGTGTTCGATGTCATTGGCGGCGACATTCAGAACGGTCTGCAGCCCTGATCCGGGCCGGAGGCACGCTGGTGACCGTCATAGGGCCGGCCGGTGCAACGCCCGTCAATGGTATGGCGATTGACTTCGTCGTAGATACCGATCGCGCCCAGCTAAGCGAGATAGTTCACCGGGTGCGGGACGGAAGATTGCGGACGAATATTGGCATAGTCGCGACCCTGGACGATGCCGTTGCAACCTTCAATTCGAAAGAGCGACATTCGGGGAAGACGATCATCCGCGTTCGGCCGTGAGGCCATGCCCCGGTGTCAAATCCGATTGCCCTCCCAACTTGGGTTTCCTGTGTGAAATGGCGACGACTGTGCCGGCCGCGGCCTCGATCGCAAACGCGACGTAGGGGTTCACTGGCGGTTTGTAGCCGCCGATGCGGACGGTTTCCAAAGTCGGGTTATCGATTTTCCAAAGCGGCGTTTTTGACGCAGATTGGCCGGCTTCGATTTTTGCCCAATAGCCCGGGCCTGGGACGGGGATCTGATACCGAGCACAAATCTTCGCCAGTCCACGGTCCGAAATGTCGAACCGCTTAGCGAGCGTGAGGATGGGGGTCGACCAAACTAGGTCATACAATTCTTGGCGGGTGAAGGTGTGCTGCATTCTAGTTGTATGCGGATTTGGCGGAGGGAGACAACCCAGTCGCTGCGCCTCTCAAAGTCAAGCACGTAGTGTGCATTTCTGGGCTCGGGCGCGCACGTCGATCCCTGTTAGGGCATTTCCATTTCCCTGTTAGGTCGAATAGGGAATTCTCTGCGAAGACGTTGAAAGTGCGCTGTGATTTCAGGCCGGAATTGGCTCCAAAACCGAAAACCGCCGAAAATTCGCTGTTTTTCGACGCCTAACAGGGAAATTCAGGCAGAGACTGGTTCGCGACCGACTGACAGCACCACCATTATCATTCTCCCCATCGCCACATCTTGTTGGCCTGTCGCCACTTTTTTGGGACGGAATCGGGCGGTTTGGCGCGAAGGTTGCTGGCCCACCGTCCCAGGTGAGATCATGCAAGAGATATGGGCTGGCGAATCAGCTGCTAACGTGTTGATTTTGTGTGGAAAGCGCTGCCTGGACAACCTCCTGAAGCCCACGCCTAGACCACCGTCTCTCCGCCATCGATAACCAGAATCTGGCCCGTCATGTACGAGGACCGGTCGGATACAAGAAACAGCACTGCCTCCGCGATTTCCTCGACGCTTGCCCAACGACCAAGCGGCACTTTTTCGCGGATGTAGGCTTCGATGGCTTCCCGGCCTCCCATCTGGGCGATGAAGGGGCCATTGAAGGGCGTGTCGACCCAACCGGGGCAAAGCGCGTTGACGCGAATGCCGAACCGGCCATAGTCGCCCGCCATCTGCTTCGTCATCGCGATCACCGCGTGCTTGGTCGTCGTATAGGCGATCATCTCGCGGTCGTAGAGCACGCCGGAGCTCGACGACGTGTTGAGGATGACCCCGCGACCCGCCTTTTTCATGAAGGGCATGACGATGCGGGCACCGAGGAAGTGAGCCCGCACGTTGAGCGTCCAGGACGTGTCGAAGCCTTTGACGCTCACACCGAGCACGTCACCCTCTACCTGTACGCCGGCGTGATTGTGCAGGATGTCGATCCCGCCTTGTGTGTCGATGAAATCGCGGAAACCGGCTTCAAGCGCCTGATCGTCGGTCAGGTCGAACACAAGCGCTTTCGCCCGGCCACCAGCAGCAACAATCTGGTCGACGGTCGCGTTCGCGCCGTCTGCGCTGCGGTCCGTCACGCCGACCACCGCACCCTCGCGCGCGATGATCAGCGCTGCCGCCCTGCCGATGCCCGATCCCGCACCGGTGACGATCGCGGTCCTGTCCTTCAGGATCATCTTTCGGTCCCCTTTCTCCCCGGCCCGTAATCCTGCATCATCCGGCGGACGAGCCCCCAAGCTTGGGTGCGCGCCGACCAACCTCCGGGGAAAAACAGGCATGTACGACTTCGGCCCCTTCAAGTTCGAGTCGAAGCAGGATTTTTTCGACAAGGCAATCCGTTTCTGGAATCCCGACAAGACCAGGTTCTGGCAGAAAGCCGGGATCGATCTGGTGATCGGCAGGCGGGAAGGCTATTTCCTCTACGACATGTCGGGCCGCCGCCTGATCGACCTGCACCTCAATGGCGGCACCTACAATCTCGGTCACCGCAATCCGGAACTGGTCGAGACGTTGAAGAGCGCGCTCGATTATTTCGATATCGGCAACCACTGGTTCCCCTCCGTGGCGCGGACGGCGCTGGCCGAATCCCTGGTCAATGTCTCACCGGGAATGAAATATGCGATCTTCGCGCCAGGCGGCGCGGAGGCGGTGGACATCGCCATCAAGAGCGCTCGCTATGCCACGAAGCGGCGCAAGATCGTGTCGATCATCAAGGGTTATCACGGGCATTCGGGACTCGCGGTGGCGACCGGCGACGATCGCTTCACCAAGATCTTTCTTTCCGACCAGCCGGAGACGTTCATCCAGGTTCCCTTCAACGATATCGACGCCATGGAGCAGGCGCTGAAGGGCGAAGACGTCGCGGCGCTGATCATGGAGACGATCCCCGCTACTTATGGCTTCCCGATGCCGAAGGACGGCTATCTCGGCGCCTGCAAGGCGCTGTGCGAAAAGCATGGCGTGATGTACATCGCCGACGAGGTCCAGACCGGCCTGATGCGGACCGGCAGCATGTGGGGCTGGCAGGCCTATGGCGTCCAGCCGGATATCATGGTGACGGCAAAGGGCCTGTCCGGCGGCCTCTATCCGATCAGCGCGACGCTGGTGAACGACAGGGCCGGTGGCTGGCTCAACGAGGACGGGGCGGCCCACATCTCGACCACCGGCGGGGCGGAACTCGGCTGTGTCGTTGCTCACAAGGTCATCGAGATGCTGCAGCGGCCTGAACTGGTGGCCAATGTCGGCACCGTGACCGAGTTCATGGCGCAGGCCATGCGTGAGATGCAGGCTCGTCACGGCGATATCTTCACCGGGGTGCGCCAGAAAGGCGTGATCCTCGGCCTGGAGTTCAGCAATCATCCGGAAGGCGCCGTGTTCGTCTCGCGTGCACTCTATGAGCAGGGCGTCTGGGCGATTTTCTCGTCGCTCGACAAGCGGGTGCTGCAATGGAAGCCCGGCGTTCTTCTGGATTCCGAAACCTGCCGGGACATCATGGATCGTTTCGATGCCGCGATGCCACGCGCCCGCGAGCTGCTGCATCAGGCAGGCAAGGCGAGTTGACATGCCCCGGACCTGGTTGAAACTGCCAGGCATCGAGTGCGGGCTGGCCACTGGACTTGCCGGGATAGCCCAGGGTCGGGCAGGGGACGATGGTGTAATGATCGGGCAGGACGGACAATGACGGATTTCGATGCGCTCACTCACGACCAGCAACTCGGCATCCTGCAGGAGACGGCGGAGGCGGCCACCGCCAACTACGACTTGCCGGCGGATGTCTCCGTCGAGATGATCAACCTGTCGGAGAACGCGACTTACAAGATTGCAGCTCGGGACGGCCGGCGCTGGGCGCTTCGCATCCATCGCGACGGCTACCATTCAAGAACGGCCATCCAATCCGAACTGGCCTGGCTTACGGATCTGCGCCAGACCGGGATCGTCCCCACACCCGTTCCGGTCGCGGGCAAGGACGGCGACCAAATCCAGCTTGTCGGCCATGCCGGATTGGCGCGACCGCGCAATGTCGTGTTGTCGCAATGGGAGACCGGTGCGGAGCCGGGCATAGGCGAGGCGCTTGGCGAGCCCTTCGAGGTGCTGGGCGAGGTGACGGCCCGCATGCACATCCATGCCCGGCAGTGGCGGCGCCCTTCCTGGTTCAGCCGTCACGTGTGGGATTTCGAGACAAGCCTCGGTGAGGAAAGACCCCATTGGGGGCGCTGGCGCGACGGCATGGGCGTCGACGCCGCGAAAGCCAAACTCTTTGGCCGTGCCGCGGAGCTGATCGGCCGCAGGCTCGATGCCTTCGGCAAGGGCCAAGACCGCTTCGGCCTCATTCATTGCGACCTGCGGCTCGCCAACCTTTTGATCGACGGCAAGACGGTCAAGGTCATCGACTTCGACGACTGCGGCTTCGGCTGGTTTATGTACGACGCCGCTACGCCCATCTCTTTCTACGAGCACGAGCCGCAGGCAGCCGATCTGATCCAATCGTGGACGACCGGCTATCGCCGCGTGCTTGACCTGCCCAAGGCGGACGAGGACGAGATCCCGACCTTCGTGATGCTGCGCCGCCTGTTGCTGGTTGCCTGGATCGGCTCGCACGCTGAAACGGACCTCGCCAGGTCGATGGGTTTCCCATACACCGAGGGAACGGAGGGGCTGTGCGAGGCCTATCTGAGCAAGTTTTCCTGAGAGCAATTCCAGGAAAAGTGTGAGCGGTGCTCCCGGGAAAAGCGCGTAGCGCTTTCCGTTGGGAATTTCGCGATGAACAGCTTTATGCCAGGGCCTCCAAGCTCTCCGGCAGGATCTGGCCGCCATCGACGATGATCGTCTGCCCCGTCACGTATCCGGCTTCCTTCGACGCAAAGTAGAGTGCGGCGTAGCCGATGTCCTCCACGGTTCCGAGCCGCTTGAGCGGGACAGAGGCGGCCATGGTCTTCTGGTAGTCCTCGCCCAGGCCGGCAAGGCCCTCGGTGATGATGTTGCCCGGCATGACGGCGTTGACGGTGATGCCGTATTTCGCCAGCTCGATGCAGGCGGTGCGCATGAAGCCGAGTTGTCCGGCCTTGGTGGCGCCGTAGTGCGACCAGCCGGGAAAACCGGTGACCGGGCCGGTGATCGATGACGTCAGCACGACCCGGCCCTGGTCGGATTTCTTGAGATAGGCAATCGCCGCCTTGACCGCGTGGAAAGTGCCTTTGAGGTTGGTGTCGACGACCTCGTCCCATTGTTCCGAAGTCATCTCCTCGAGCCGGGCCTGCGGGAAAATCCCGGCATTGGCGCACAACACGTCGATGCCCCCGTTTCTCGCGGCCACTGTCGCAAAAGCCCTCTCGATGCTGGCGAGCGAGGTGACATCGCCAACCACGCCGAAGGCGCCGTGGCCGATCTCGGCGGCAGCTGCTTCGGCCTGGTCGAGATGGCGCGCGATGATGGCGACCTTGGCGCCAGATAGCGCAAACACTCGCGCTATGCCCTTGCCGATGCCTTTCGATCCGCCGGTGACAACGACGGACCGACCCTTCAAAGATTGGGTCATGATCTGAAGCTCCAAAATGAGACGGGGACAGGGTGATGCCCGTCCCCGTTGCCGAAAAGGATGCCAGGGCGGCGTCCGCCTCTAGCCTTCGTTCACCATGTGACCGATGTTCCCGTACGCCTTGGGGTTGGCGGATTTCAGCACGAAGCCCCAGATCAGGCCGACGATAAGGATCGCAAGCCCGACATAGGGGATGCTCCTGGCGAAGCCATTGGTGCCGCCGAGCGTCGCGAGATTGGCCACCAGCGTGTAGACGAGGAGCAACTGGACAACCAGCGAGATCAACGGCGCGATGACTGTGGTCAGCAGGCTGCCGCCGCCGTTCTTCTTGAACCACATGTAGATCGCCAGCGAGACGACGGCCTGCAGCACCAGCAGCAGTCCGGTACCCAGCACCGCGAACAGCGTATAGACGCCAAGCCACGCCTGTCCCGACGGATCGTCGAAGCCGTAGGCCAGACCGTAGAGCAGTACCCATATCGCCGCCAGCACCGACTGCAGCGCCGAGGCCTTGTGCGGGCTCTTGTGGTGGTCATGCGTCTCCGCGATCACCTGCGGCAGGACGCCTTCGCGCGCCAGCGAGTACAGATAGCGGGAAGCGGTGTTGTGGAAGGCCATGCCGCAAGCGAAGGAACTGGTCAGGATGAGCAGCGACATCAGCTGGTAGCCCCAGCCGCCGACATAATTCTGAACCGGCGTCAGGAAGAAGTTCACGCCATCGGAGAAGGCCTTGGCCACCATGTCGGCCTCGGTGGGATAGGCCGCCACCGCGCACCAGCTGACGAAGGTGTAGAACAGGCCAAGGCCAATCACCGAAATCAACAGCGACTGTGGAATGATGCGCTTGGGATCACGGGATTCCTCGGCATAGTTCGGCGCCATCTCGAAGCCGACCCACGACCAGAACGCCATGAAGATACCGACGGCGGCCTCGCCAGCGGGTATGGCCACATCACCGACTTTCTGCTCGGCGACAGGCGTGAACACCTTGAACACATTTAGTGAATCGCCGGAAAAATTCGTCGGGCCATGAGCGAAAAGCACGCCCAGCGAGAAGATCACCAGCATAATCACCTCAAGAATGAGTGCGATCCCGAGCAGCCTTGCCGACACTTTCACGTCGCGATAGGCAAGCGCCGCGATGACCACGATCATGGCGAGCGCGAGCACGATCCACGGCACGTTGATGCCGAAGTGCTGGGAAAGCCAAAGATTGCCGAAAAATGCAAACAAACCAGTGAGAGAGGCTTCGAACAGCGAGTAGCAGGCGAGCGAGCCAAAGCCGGCCGACATGCCGACCTCGCGGCCGAGCCCCTGGCTGATGAAGGAATAGAAGCCGCCGACGGACGAGACGCGCGATGCCATCGCGGCATAGCCGACCGAGAAGATGGTCAGCACGATCGTCGCCATCAGGAAGGCGGCCGGCGTGTATTTGCCGATGCCGTAACCTGCCGCGAACGGCACATTGCCCAGCATCGCCGACATTGGCGCCGCGCCGGTGACGGCCAGAAAGAGCACTCCCGCGAGCCCCACGGCCTTGGAGTGCAAAAGATTGATGCTGTTACTCTTCGAGACGTCGATCGTCCCGCGTGCAGTTTCTATGGCCATGAAGCCCTCTCCATTCGTGACAGCTGTGTCTGGTCCCCGCACGGAGCGGCCGATGTGTCCCAGCCTGCGCGTGCAGCGTGACACTACGGACGCAGCGTCACTTTGCCAAGGCCATGATTTTGCATAGCTCGCCGCTCGACATGACGTGGCAGTAGATCATGTTGATGATTTCGAGCTCCTTGCGATGGAGCTCCTCGGTCGCCGCCGCGCAGCAATCTTCGAGCACGATGACGGCATAGCTTTCGTCCGCCAGGCTGCGCACCGTCGAAGACACGCACTGGTCCGTGAAGATGCCGCAGCAGATGACATTCCTGATGCCGAGATTGTGCAGGATCAGGCGCAGATTTGTTCCTGTCAGCGCGGAATCGGTGGTCTTGGTGACCACGATTTCGTCGCCGACCGGCTGAAGCTCGGCAACCAGCTGCGACGGCGCGTCGTTCTTTGGCAGCAGCAAATTGTTCCAGCCCGGCATTTTCTGGGAGAGCGAACGGTCGCGGCCGTCCTTGGTGTGGCTGGCGATACGGGCAAAAAGGCATTCAATGCCATTTTGCCGTGCCAGATCGAGCAGTCTTGCCGTGTTCGGTATGACCGTGCCGTGCATGCGCTCGTGGAACGGCGTCCACAGATCGTAGCGATGCTGTTCTTCTGGCGTGAGCGACGCGCGATCCGGCCGTTCCAGGTATGTGTTCTGAACGTCGATGACCAGGATGGCGGTTTGCGCCGGCACCAGCACCGGATCATCCGGCTCAGGTGCACCGAGGTAGTAGAGCGAACGGAATCCGGTTTTCCAGCTCATGCGGTCCTTTCAGAAGCGGAACGTGAAAAGGCCGCGCGCCGCATAGGTCTCGGCGGCTTCTTCGATGAAACGGGCGATGCGTTCGGCATGGTAGGTATCGCGCATCGTCGCGGCGGCCTCGAGCAATTCTTCCTTGGACCTGGCACGGCCGGGGCGCAGCAGTTCGTATACCTGCATGATAAAATCCTGCGGCACCTCGACGAGCTCCGCCCCGCGCTCGAAGTTGAGGGCCAGTGTCGGCCGTCCGACATCGCGCGCCACATCGGCTTGGGCCTGCAGCGCTTGCGGCGTGATGCGAAGGTCTTCCATCGTCACCTCGCCGGCAAGCACCGCATCCAGCGTTATCTGTGAAAGCGCCTTGCCGTGTTTGCCGGTCACCTCTCCGGGCTGTGTTTCGGCAAGTGGATAGTCGGCGCGGGTATGGGTCATGATTTCGCTCCCATCAGCGTGACATCGACCTCTTCGGGAGCCGCACCAGCCTCGGTCAGCCCGGTTTCGATGGCATAGATGAGGGCGACACGGGCGTGGTAGCGCGAACCCATGGCCTCGCCCCGCTGCGGCACGACGATGGGCTCCGGCATTTCGCCCAGTGCATAGGCCGCCGCGTTGGCACCCAACGCGCGATAATGTTCGAGCCTGGTGATCGGCGCATTGGAAAACAGTTCGAGGTTGTTGTGCGGCTGGCGGTCGCGCTGATGGATGACCGCCGTGCCCTTGGCCTGGATGCCGATGCCGATGCCGCTGCCGGCAAGCCGAGCGGCGGACAGGCCGAGGAAGGAGGTATCGGCAGTGTGGCGGAAGCGAACGACGCGCGCCTTGAGCCCGCGCCCGCGAATTGCATCCAGCATGGCGCCAAGGACCTCGGAAAGCCGATGCCCGGCCGTCGTCCGGTAGAGCTTCAGTCCGAAGGCCGGGCTGATGCCGATGACCACGTCGTCCTTCGCCGATCCGTTGGCCGCCGGCCCAACGTTGCGATAGCGGATATGTCTCGCCTCGTCTTTCTCGTGCAGCGCTTCCGAGCGCAACACTTCCTTCTGGTCCAGCACATCGCGAATGTCGTTGAGCTGCAGCCGCCGTTCTTCAGACACGCGATAGCCGGAGCCTGGACCGAGATAGTCGTTCGGGTCGTTGACCGCGCTGACGATGCGCCCATTGCGGATCATGGCCGAGGTCTGGAGATAGTCGCCGGAAAGGCGCAGCTTCACCACGTTCAGCAGGTTCTCGGCCTCTTCGCGGAAACCCCGGTTGGCCAGCACCTTGACCACATCGATCACGGTGACGCCGCGCTCCTTGATGGCCTCGCTGATGAAGCTCACGTCGCGCGGCATCAGGCTGCGCGTATCGTCGGAGCCGGAGGCGTAGACCACACTGGTCTTCATATCCTCGGTCGGCGCCGACAGGCCGAGTTCCTCGAACACGGCGGCGATCGCCTCCACCGCCCGTTCGCGCAGCTCGATCGCGCGTGACTCGGGCAGTGGCGTCAATCCGCCATCGGCCTCGAAATCGCGCTGCAGCACCAGATAGTCTTCCAACTCCTCGCCGTTGATCAACGACGGGTTGAATGAATTGTCGTATTTCAGGATCGATCCCATCCCCGAGCAGATCAGGTCCGAGCCGGCAATCAGGTAGGGAAGGATCTTGGCGCCGACGCGAATTTCCGATTCGGTGGAGCGCGCGTCATTGCCGGATGCGCATTCGAGATCGAGCCAGACGGCGATGAGGTTCTCAGCCATCAGCTCGCGGACGCCACCAGGTATGGTGGCGGTCAAAGGCGCCCCGTCGATGCCGCCATTTTGCGTACCCTGCACTCCCATGCCGCGCTGCAGGCAGAGACAGCGCGCCTCCAGGTAAAGCAGTGATTTTGCCTCGTGGAAGCCCATCAGCAATTCCGAGCCGGCACCCGACGTGCAGCGCATCTTCACGCCGCGCGATGCATAGGCGGCGGCGAGAAATGCCTTGGACCACGGCGTGTCGTCGCCATCGGTGAACGATTTTTCGGTGCCGTAGACGGAAACGGTTTCGGCATAGGACGTGAAGCCGGCCATGGCGATGCGCAACTCCTCCGCCTCCTCGCTGGAGCATTGGAACAGCGTTCCCCAGCGGCCGACGGCGCCGCCCACCGCACACGCCACCGCGTTGGACCAGGCGTTGCGCGACACGCGCATCGTAGTCTCGATCTCGTCGAAACCGAATGCGACGGCGGTTGCGGCATCGGCGGCGAGCTGCAGCGGGTCGTCCTTGGCGTTGGTCACATGCGCCTGGTTACCCGGCGTCTTGCGTGCCCGCATCTTCGAATAGGCGAAGGCGATCTCCAACGCGTTGAGCTGCGACACGACCTCGGCGAGTTTGGCGGGTGTCATGCCATGCGCGAGCCGCACCAGCGTTTCGCGCGGCACGTTCATGTCGACCAGCCAGCGTGCGACGGTCGCCGAGTCCAGCGCCATCGCTTCAGACGCCACCTCCGGGTCGATGTGATGGCGGGCTATGAAGCGGTCGATCATGTCGTAGTCGTGCTCGAGCACGCCATCGAGGGACACGACGCGCCCGCCCTGGATGCCGATGCCGGGTTTGGGATCGGCCGGGCTGAAGAAGGCGGAGAAGCCATTGGCAGGGTCTTCCGCCGCGAACTTGTCCAGCCGCAACGGCCGCTCGTCCCAGTCGGCGAAGCGCTTCCAACGGTTCAGTTTCGGCGTCATGCATGTGTTCCTTGCCCCAACGGAAAGACTATTGAATGCCCGCTCGTCGCACAATGGCCCGGATCGAACAGCCCTGGACCCCCTGGGCGATGCTATCGACCCGCGCCATTGAACGCTTTCTGGCCATTGACGATCCCGACCGCTTCGATCTTCCGCTCTTGTCGAGGCATCACAGCGCGATAATTCTCCTGAAGGCGTGGGCTGTTCACTCTCTATAGGAGTCGGCCATGAAACATCAGACACTCGACCAACTGCATGCCGTCGCCAAGATTGAATCCTCGGCTGCATATTCCGCAATGACACGAAATCAGCGCATAGAGCGCTGGGCTGAACTGCTGGAGCGTAATCCCGAGCGATGCCTTGGCGCGTTTGCAGGCACCGAACATCTTCACCCTGGAGCACGTGCAGCGATGCGGGGCGAGGGATCGGCAATTTCGGTTGCCTTCGAAGATCCGGTGCTGCGCGCGTCGGGTTTGAAAGACGATACGTATGGTGAGGCAAAGCGCTTTTTCGAGCTGAACGACTGGCAGCTGCACGACATCGTCTGCGATTGCCACGTCGGCTCAACCATGAAAGCGCGTTGGGCCGCCAGCAGGGTCCGCTCAGCGATTAGCGGCAGGTTCTTTACTTGGTTGAGGCAGAGGATAATGCGCTGACCGGAGGCGAGGATCGTCGCCTGGTTGAGACGATATAAGGTCTTCGTCACCCGACGCGGATCAACCCTTGTCCTCATGATACAGCCGGTCGGTCGCCCGGTCGCTTTCCCTGCGTTCGGCGGGGCCAGGACGGCGACGCGTCGCAATAACATAGGCCATCAATATGAGCAGCAACAATGGCCCACCGGCGACGACAAGCAACCACATGACGCTTTCAAACATGGCACATCTCCTTTCCCAGACAATCGGCAAGGAGAAGAACCGTTCCGCTCATGACGACATGGGTGACGCGATGGGATTCGTTTGACATGCGCTCGAACTACCGGCTGCGTTCGTATGTTCCGACAAGTTCGGCTTGCTCAAGCGCGTGTTTTTGCGCCTCGTGCCAGATCCGTTCGACGCCCGCGCTCGCCGGGATGGCAAGGCTCGGCGTGTCGAGCGCAGCCAGCCGGAAATGGTAGTGATGGACGCCATGCCCGACGGGTGGTTGAGGGCCATCATAATAGGCGTTGCCGAAATCGTTCGTGGCTTGCCTGAGGGCCTGCGGGCCCGGCTTGCCGCTTTCCGCCTCGGGAAGTTCGCGGGTGTCCGGGGAGATATTGAACACTGCCCAATGGCCGAACATGCCGCTTGGGGCATCAGGATCCTGGACGACGAGAACGAGGCTCTTCGTCTTGGCCGGCACACCACCCCACTTCAGCGGCGGAGACAGGTTCTTGCCGTCCCGGGTGTATTTTTCGGGAATCTGTCGGCCTTCCGCAAAGGCGGTACTGCTGAGTGTGAGGGGCATGGTTCACTCCTACGGCGACAGTTGATCGCGTGCATCGGCACGCTATTTGTTGGTCCGCATCTTCTGTCTCGGGTTGATCCCGCCGGCGGCACTGGTGTCGTTTTCGACGTCGCCTTCAACCGTGTTCTCGCCTTCAAGCTCGAACTCTTCGCCTTCCTTGATCGTTCCCTTCGAGGTGCCGATACCAGGGTTGTTCGCCAGGTCGGCATCGCTCGGTTTCTTCCACTTTGGATGCTTGGTTCCGGTCATCAGAAAACTCCTTCGAAGAGGCTTTCGGTTTCAAAACCGCAAGCCGGATGAATTGTTCCGGCCTCTTTCATGGGTTCGCTGTCCGCCTCGGCTAAAGCCCGAACGGATAGGTGTCGGGAACACCGGCTCCTGCGTGTTCCAGGCCAAGCGGCGTCACCGCCGCGGTTTTGTCGAACCATACGAACGCGTCGAATTGCCGGGGCAAGGAGACGTCGGCATAGTGGCTGCGCAACTCGGTTTCCGGCCGGTAGATCACACCAATGAAGCGCTCCAGCCTGCGTTCCAGCAGGCGCTCGCGCAGCACCTCGTCGCGCCTCAAGTCGAGCAGGAAACGCTGCACGCGGCTATCGTGGCAAAGCCGCTCGTAGCTGTCGGGCTGCGAGGCGCGAACCTGCTTCACCTCCATTTCCCCGTCCCAGTCGCTGGCGGCAGCCACGGTGCCGGAATGGGTGCCAAGACCGATCAGCGCGGCCTCTTCGCCGAAACGCTGCCGGCAAAGCTGGCCGATATTCAGTTCGTCCCTGACAATACCCATCTCGGTGTAGCGGGCATCGCCGATGTGCGAATTGTGCGCCCACACGATGGCCTTGGAGCTCGGGCCACCAGCCTCCAGCAGATGTTCCAGCGTGTCGAACATATGGGTGTCACGCAGGTTCCAGGATTCAGCGCCGCCATAGTACATGATCCGGTAATACCGCTCGGCGGCGGCAATCAGCCGGGCATTCTGGCTGGCATCGAGGAAATCCACACCGTCCTGCCTTGCATATTCGAGTTGTCTGGCGAGCAGGTCCCGGCATTGCTCAAGCACCGCTTTCTCGCATTTTTGATAGCCGGCGGTGAGCACAGCGCGGCCGTAGGTGGATGGCTCGTTTTGCCAAGGTGTCAGGCAGCCATAGCGCTCGCGCGCGATCTTCGCCGCCTGTGGGTCGACCCGGTCGAGATAGTCGAGAACCGCGGCGATCGACCCGCTCATATTGTAGATGTCGAGGCCGTAGAACCCCGCTTGCCCGGATGGCTCAAGCTTCTCGTTGTGGTGTCGCATCCACTCGACGAAAGCCGCAAAATCGGTGTTGCGCCACATCCATGTCGGAAACCGGCGAAATGGCGCAATGGCGCCGGCTCGCGGCTGACGACGGCGAACGTAGCGGTCGATCGCGGCGGCATCGGGCCAATCCGCCTCGACCGCGACAATGGTGAAACCGTGCCGTTCGACGAGCCTGCGGGTGATCGCCGCGCGCGCCTTGTAGAATTCGGACGTGCCATGGCTTGCCTCGCCAAGCAGGACGACGCGCCGGTCGGCAAACCGATCGAACAATTCGCCAAACGTGGGGTCGTCGAAATCCGGAAGCGGTTCAGCCGCCCTCGCGATCATATCGGGCAGGCTGACGGGAGGCGGATGCCGGAGCGGCCGATCGACCTCGGCCAGCTTGTCGCCCTCCGGCCAACCTTGTTCGCCGATGAGCGGGACGAACCGCACACCGCCGTAATCCTCTTCGCTGTAGGTCGAAGCGCCTGTGCGTGTGACCTTTAGCAGACGCTGCAAATCCGGATCGTCGCCGACTGGAACGACAAGGACGCCTCCGACGTCGAGTTGTTCCTGAAGAGCCAGCGGCGCACCCGGTCCGCTGGCCGCCACCACGATGGCATCGAATGGTGCCGCCTCCGGCCAGCCCTTGGTGCCGTCGCCTGTGCGGACCTCGATGTTGCGATAGCCCAGCTTTTCAAAACGTTGTTTTGCCGACTTGGCCAAACCGGGATGACGCTCGATCGTGTAGACATGTTCGACGATCCGGCTCATCACGGCGGCTGCGTAGCCCGAACCGGTACCAACTTCGAGCACGTGATCACCGGCTTTGACATCCGCCATCTCGATCATGAGTGCAACGATATAAGGTTGGGATATCGTCTGTCCGTCCGCGATCGGCAGCGGTCCGTCTTCATAAGCGAACTCTTCGAAGCCAGGATCGACGAAAGCCTCGCGCGGAACTTCGCGCATGGCTTGCAGAATCTCGCGATTGCGGATGCCACGCCGGCCGACATGTACTTTGACCATTCGATCGCGGGCACGGGAGAGATCGAGCATTTCCAGCTCCCTTTGGTGGCCGCCCTTTGGTGATCGCTTGTCCGTGACGCCTCGGGGACATGCTTCGCGGCACCTTGGTCAGCCATTGCCTTGAGCTCGGCTGTCGCGCTCCAGTCTCTAACCGCTGGAGGACTTCAAGGTTCCCACATTCACCGTACAGGCCGCCAGCCCATCCTGAATCGCGAGCGGGCTCCTGCCTGCTTGGCAATGCGCGGTTCAATGCCGGTCCTGATGGCGGCCGTCAGGGCTTGCTCGGGCGCGCAGCCGCTCCAGTTACCTGCAGCGAAGCGCTGCTGGAGAACCGGTACTGGAGGTTGGGCAATGAATGACAAGGCTGGTGCAACGCCGCGGGCGATCGGCCTCGAACGGATCGATCTCATGGACCGCTACTGGCGTGCCGCGAACTACATCTCGGTCGGCCAGATCTACCTGCTCGACAATCCGCTGTTGCGCGAACCCTTGAAGGCCGAGCACGTCAAGCCGCGGCTGCTTGGCCATTGGGGCACGACGCCGGGCCTGAATTTTCTCTACCTGCATCTGAACCGCGTTATCCGCGAACGCGAACTCGATGTCCTGTTCATCTGCGGTCCGGGCCATGGCGGTCCCGCGATGGTCGCCAACACCTGGCTCGAGGGCACCTACAGCGAAATCTATCCTGATATCGGGCAGGGCGAAGACGGCCTGAGGAAACTGTTCCGGCAGTTTTCCTTCCCCGGCGGCGTGCCAAGCCACGCCGCGCCCGAAACGCCCGGCTCCATCCATGAGGGCGGCGAACTCGGTTATGCGTTGGTCCATGCCTTTGGTGCGGCTTTCGACAACCCGGATCTGGTGGTTGCCTGCGTCGTTGGCGATGGCGAAGCCGAGACCGGTCCGCTCGCGGCGTCATGGCATTCCAACAAGTTCCTGAACCCGGCGTCGGATGGCGCCGTCCTGCCGATCCTGCATCTTAACGGCTACAAGATCGCCAATCCAACAATCCTTGGCCGCATGGACGACCAGGAGTTGCGAAACCTTTTCGCCGGCTATGGCTACGAACCGTTCTTCGTCGAAGGCCACGAGCCGCTTGCCATGCACCAATCCATGGCCGGGACGCTCGACACGGTGCTCGATCACATCCGGTCCGTTCAGGAACAGGCCCGGTCGCCGGGATGGCGTGGCGGGCGTCCGCTGTGGCCGATGATCGTGCTGCGCAGCCCCAAGGGCTGGACCGGACCAAAGGAAGTCGATGGCGAGAAGGTCGAAGGCTTCTGGCGTGCGCATCAAGTGCCGGTGTCGAACGCGCGGGGAAATGAGGAACACCGCAAGATCCTCGAAACCTGGATGCGAAGCTATGAGCCGGAGAAACTGTTCGACAAAAACGGACACCTTCTGCCGGAACTCGCTGCGCTGGCTCCGACTGGATCAAAGCGCATGGGCGCGAGCCCATATGCGAATGGCGGGCTGTTGAAGCGCGACCTTGTGCTTCCGGACTGGAAAAGCCTGGCGCTGGAAGTGCCCCGGCCGGGAGGGGTCGTTGCCGAGGCGACGCGGATTTGTGGAAGCTACCTTCGCGACGTGTTCCGCCTCAACGCCAAAGCGCAAAACTTCCGGCTCATGGGACCGGATGAGACATCGTCCAATCGCCTCGACGATGTGTTCGAGGCCACCGATCGGGTCTGGATGGAGGGCATCGAGCCCTACGACGTCCATCTTTCCCGGGACGGCCGCGTCATGGAAGTGCTGAGCGAGCATCTCTGCCAGGGTTGGCTCGAAGGTTATCTGCTCACCGGCCGTCACGGACTGTTCTCATGCTACGAGGCCTTCATCCATATCGTCGATTCCATGGTCAACCAGCATGCCAAATGGCTGAAGACCTCCGGCGAACTCGCCTGGCGCAAGCCGATCGCCTCGCTCAACTATCTCTTGACCTCTCATGTCTGGCGCCAGGACCACAATGGCTTCAGTCATCAGGATCCGGGTTTTGCCGACCTGGTCGCCAACAAGAAGGCAGACACGGTCAGGCTCTACTTCCCGCCGGATGCCAACACCCTGCTGTGGATTACCGACCATTGCCTGAGGACCTACAACCGCATCAACGTCATCACAGCCGGCAAGCAGCCGACGCCGCAGTGGCTGTCCGTCGAGGAAGCCGAAGCCCATTGCAAAGCGGGCGCGGGCATCTGGGAATGGGCCGGTACCCTGGCCAAGGGCGAGGAGCCGGATGTGGTCATGGCCTGCGCCGGAGACGTGCCGACGCTGGAAACGTTGGCCGCGACGGACATTCTGCGCTCCGCGATCCCCGACCTGAAAATCCGCGTCGTCAACGTCGTCGACCTGATGACGTTGCAGTCGAACACCGAGCATCCGCACGGTCTCGCCGACCAGGCCTTCGACGCGTTGTTCACGAAAACACAGCCGGTCATTTTCGCCTATCACGGCTATCCCTACATCATCCATCGCCTGACCTATCGCCGCGCCAACCATGACAACATGCATGTGCACGGCTTCCGCGAGGAGGGCACCACGACAACGCCGTTCGACATGGTGGTGCTCAACGAACTCGATCGCTACCACCTCGCGCTTGCCGCCATCGAGCGCGTGCCGGGACTGGCCGAAAGGAACGAAGGCCTTGCCGGCGAGCTCCACGACCGGCTGGTGAAGCACAAGGCCTATGTCCGCGAGCATGGCGAAGATATGCCCGAAATCCAGAAATGGAGCTGGCCCGCGAACGCGGCAAAGGTCCGCCAATGATGCGCCAGTCGATCCTGGCATTGAATGCCGGCTCGTCCAGTATCAAGTTCGCGCTTTACGATCTTGCTTCGCCGCAAGATCTACAACTCGTTTCGCGCGGCACGCTGGATCTGGGCGACGTACCTACACTGCGCGCGACAGCGGCCGACGGAACGGCGCTGTGCAACCGGCAACTCGCCGCCGACAAGCCGCGTGACACAGCCATCGGCGAGATGCTGAATTGGGTGCAGGGCGAACTTGGTGGAAGAAAACTTATCTGCGCCGGCCATCGCATCGTGCATGGCGGGAGCGCGTTCATCGAACCGGTCCGGTTGACCCCAGACATCATCGAGGCCATCGACAGGCTGACGCCGCTCGCTCCGCTGCACCAGCCCCGCAGCCTCGCGCCGGTCCGCGCCATAGCCGCCCTGCAACCGGACCTGCCACAGGTCGGGTGTTTCGACACTGCCTTCCATCGGACGATTGAACCGCTCGTGCGGCGCTTTGCGCTTCCGCGCGAATATGAAGGGGAGGGCCTGCGCCGCTACGGTTTCCACGGCCTTTCCTACGAATATATCGCCGGGCGGCTCGGCGAGATATCGCCATCTCTCGTGGCGAAACGCACCATCGTTGCCCATCTCGGCAACGGGGCAAGTCTTTGTGCCCTGCGCGAGGGCAAAAGCGTCGATACGACGATGGGGTTTTCCGCCCTCGACGGCCTTGTCATGGGTACGCGCTGCGGCGCCATCGACCCCGGCGTGCTGCTGTATCTCCTGTTGGGAAGAGGCGTCGCGGCGGACGAATTGCAGACGATGCTCTACGAGCGATCCGGACTGCTCGGTATATCCGGTATTTCGGGCGACATGCGGACGCTGGAAGCGAGCGATGACCCTCGCGCCCATGAGGCGATGGAGCTTTTCGCCTTCCGCGCGGCGAGGGAGGCCGCAGCGCTCGCAAACACGATGGGTGGGCTCGAATGCCTGGTGTTCACAGCCGGCATCGGTGAACGGTCGTCCTCCATCCGCAAGGCGATATGCGGGAAATTGACCTGGCTTGGCGTGGCGCTTGATCAGCATGCCAATGACGCTCACGCCGAGATCATCAGTCGTCCAGACAGCAAGGTGGAAATCCGTGTGATTGCGACTGACGAGGAAAAAATTGTTGCGCGTCATAGCCGCGTGGCGATGCAAGCCTGAAGGAAACGCGATCCAGTTCCGGCCTGAACAGGAGAAGGCCGCCAACTCCTGTCGACGCCAATACTGCGCCTAACGCCGACGGTGCATCTGATAGCCAGGGGAACCAGTTGGGCCGTACCGCGTCATAGAAGCAGGTTGGTTGCAACCAAGGAAAGCGACATCGATGATCAGGCTCCTTCTTGTCGTCGCCGCGGCGCTCGCCCTTGCATGCGGTGCGACGGATGCAGCCAAGCTGGACCCGAACGCCGTCAACCAGGCCCAATTCGCTACCGGCGAGCCGAGAGGCGTCGATCCGACCGTTCTGAGGGCGCAGATCCTTTTGGATCGTGCCCGCTTCTCGCCGGGCCTGATCGATGGCCGCCTGTCGGAGAACTTCGCCAAGGCGGTCGGTGCCTATCAGACAGCGAACGGTCTCCAGGCCGACGGCAAGCTCACACGCGAGACCTGGGACAAGCTGATAGCAGCCTCCGCCCGTCCGGCCCTGATTGCCTACGAACTGGCGCCCAAGGATGTGCGTGGACCTTTCACCAAGCGTATTCCGGCTCGCATGGAGAAGATGGCCAGTCTGCGGCGGCTCGGCTATCGCAACGCGATGGAGAGGCTGGCGGAGCGCTTCCATGTCAGCGAAAAATTGCTGAAAATGCTCAATCCAGGCGCCACCTTCCGGAAGGCAGGCACGATGTTGATGGTGCCTGACGTTGGCCGAGGCGATCCTCCAGCGGCCATTGCCGGCGTCGAGGTCGACAAGGGCGCTCGCGTGGTGCGCGTGCTCGATGCATCCGGCAAATGGCTCGCAGTCTACCCCGCCTCGATCGGAAGCGACGAGAAGCCGGCGCCGAGCGGCATGGCAGAGGTCAAGCGCGTGGTGCACAACCCCACTTATCACTACGATCCGAAGTTCGCTTTCAAGGGCATCAGGACCAAGCGGCCCTTCACTATCGCAGCCGGTCCGAACAATCCGGTGGGATCGGTCTGGATCGACCTTTCCATCGAAAGCTACGGCATTCATGGCACGCCCGAACCCGGCAAGATCGGCACGACGTTCTCGCACGGCTGTATCAGGCTGACCAACTGGGATGCCGAAGACCTCGCCTCCATGGTGCAAGAAGGCACCACGGTCAACTTCAAGGACGAGATGGCGGACGTCGGCAACGAGCCGCCGCAGTAGCACATTAGGCCGAAAGTGGTATCCGCGACGGCGGCCGCCAAAACTTCCTGTCGTTGGATGCTGCCCCTTGAATCTGGTACGGCGGGACGAAACTCGTTGTGGGAAGCGTTTGTGGGACAGGCAACGCTCAAAGCCGGCGCCCCGATATTGGTGCCGTAGAGCAAAGACCCTTCGGCAGCGGCGATACCGCGCACGACGCCCAAGGAGACCGGAAATGTCTGCCAACGCCTATATCAACCGGATCGCGACAGCGGTCCCGGAGCATGAAGTTCATCAATTCTATCTGCGGTTCGCGGCTTCCATGCTTGCTGCCAATCGCAGGAGGATCTTTGAACGCATGGCCGGCCTTGCCGGCATCGAAAGCCGCTATTCCTGCTTTGCGCCCGCCATCGACCCCGAAGGAGCGTATGTCGACCGTGCCGGAACCTTTGTCCGCGGCGCATTCCCCGTAACGGCCGCGAGAATGGCGATGTTTTGTGAAGCCGCTCCTGTCCTGGCAAAAAAAGGCGTCGACGGATTGCAGCTTGGCGACGAAGCGTCGCGCATCACCCATCTGATCGTCACCACCTGCACCGGGTTTTCCGCGCCAGGTATCGACCTGGACCTGGTTCAGAGCTGCGGCCTGTCGGACAGGATCGAGCGCACGATGATCGGCTTCATGGGCTGCTACGCCGCGATCAATGGCCTCAAGCTGGCCCGCCACATCGTTCGCTCCGACCCGCAATCGAAAGTCTTGCTGGTCAATATCGAGCTCTGCACCTTGCATCTCAATGAAACCACCGAACTGGAAAAGCTGCTGTCCTTCTGTCTTTGGGGCGACGGCTGCGCGGCCGCGCTCGTCACAGCCGAACCGCTCGGCATCAAGCTCGACAGTTTCCACTGCGTTGTCGCCGACGAGCGACGGGACCTGATGAGATGGGACATTCGCGATCATGGCTTCGACATGGTTCTTTCTGGCCAGGTTCCTGCGGCGATCCACGACGCGCTGTTGAGCAACCAGGATGCCTTCCTCGGCGGTCGGCCGACCGAAGCGATCGATCTGTGGGCCGTTCACCCCGGCGGCCGCTCTATCCTCGACGCTGTTGAAAGGGCGCTGAACCTCACGCCGGCCGCGCTCGAGCCGTCGCGCGAGGTGTTGCGCCGATACGGAAACATGTCGTCGGCCACCGTAATGTTCACGCTGCGAGAGATGCTGAAGGCGCCGCCGGGCCTGCTCGGCTGCGGCATGTCGTTTGGACCCGGCCTGACGGCTGAAACCATGCTCTTTAGAACAGTATCATGAGCGAACTGCACCAACGTCGCCTTGTCCCGGAAATCCTAGACGGATTGGCGGCCGACGATCCGCGGGCGCTAGCCTCGCGCCGCGATCTCCGACGCATCAACGCGCTGATGTTCCAGGCGCGGATCATGGCGTCATTGCTGCGGAAATTCGTGCCGAAGCCGCCACGGCGCATTCTGGAGATAGGAGCGGGCGACGGTACCTTCATGCTGGCGGTGGCGCGGCGCATGGCCAGGCATTGGCCCGAGGTGGAACTAGTAATGCTCGATCGCGCCGGTCTCCTCACCGCTGAGCTCTCCGCCGATTTGGGCAGGCTGGGTTGGACCCTCGAAGGCATCACCGCCGACGTGTTCGACTGGGCGGGAGGCGCTGGGGGCAAGCGGTTCGACGCGATCACCGTCAATCTGTTCCTGCATCATTTCGACGACGCCAGTCTGGTGCGACTGTTTTCTCTGCTGGCGCCGAAGGCTCCGCTGCTGCTTGCGACGGAACCGCTGAGATCGATGCCGTCGCTGGCAGCGGCTCGCCTTCTGCCGGCGATCGGCGTCAATGACGTGACACGACATGATGCGGCCCAGAGCGTGCGTGCCGGCTTTCGCGGCAGCGAACTGTCCGGTCTCTGGCTCGCGGCCGGTCTCAAGCCGCTCGAGGAACGGCGCGGCGGTCTTTTTTCCCATGTCTTCGTCGGTGTCAGCGACAATGCCGGTTTTGAGTTGAACCCGTGAGCAACCTATCGACCCATGATGCGATCGTCATCGGCGCCGGCCCGGCGGGCACTTCCGCCGCACTCACGCTGGCCCGACATGGGTGGTCCGTGGCGATCGTGGAAAAGAGCGCGTTCCCGCGCCGCAAGGTCTGTGGCGAATACATTTCGGCGAGCAATCTCGTGCTTCTCGATCGACTGGAGATCGGCGATGCCTGGCGCGCTGATGCTGGCCCCGAAATCCGCCGCGTAGGCTTCTTTTCCGGCGAGACCTGCGTCGAGGCGCCGATGCCGGACGCAAAAAATGGTCCTGCAAAAGACCGCTTCGGCCGCGCGCTGGGCCGTGACGTTCTCGACGCGCTGCTCTTGCAGGCGGCGCGATCGGCGGGCGCCCAAATATTCCAGCCTTGCCGGGCCGTCGCCATCGATCGGGATGGGGACATGCAAAGGGTGCGCATTCAGGCGAGGGGCGAGAATTCCGGCGACGAGACGACGACCTTGCGGGCGCCGGTGATTATCGCGGCGCATGGTTCCTGGGAACCGGGATCGCTGCCAAGCCAGCTCGAAAAGATCAACCATCCATCGGACCTGCTCGGCTTCAAGGCGCACTTCACCGGCTCGACGCTCGCGCCCGATCTGATGCCTCTGCTGGCGTTTCCCGGCGGCTATGGCGGCATGGTCTTGGCCGATCATGGCCGGTTGTCGATCTCGTGCTGCATAAGGCGCGAGATGCTCGCGCGACTGCGCGGGAAACATGGCTCCGGACATGATGGCGTCGCAAGCCCTGTGTCGGCCGCTGACGTGGTCTTCCATCATCTCATGGCTTCTTGCCGGGGCGTCAGCGATGCTCTGGATGGAGCCTGTCTCGATGGGCGGTGGCTCGCAGCCGGCCCGATCCGTCCCGGTATCCGGGCCTGCTATGAAAGGGACATCTTCCGTGTCGGCAATGCTGCCGGGGAGTCTCATCCGATCATCGCCGAAGGCATCTCGATGGCGCTTCAGTCCGGTTGGCTGCTAGCCAGGGAACTTTCTGGCGCGCCAAGCGGCCGGGCAGGGCGCGAAGCTGCCGGTAGGCGCTATCAAGCGGCCTGGCGAGGATTGTTTTCGACGCGCGTCCACGCTGCCGCGGCTATCGCCCGAATAGCGCTCGGCCCCGGCGGTCCCGTATTGATGGCTGCGGCTGTCCGGAATTTCCCGCAAACATTGACACTTGGCGCGCATATGAGCGGCAAGACGAGGCCGGTTCCCGGTCTTGCATGACCGGCGCCATAGCGCTCCGTTCCCGTCAATTGTCGGATCCGGCAGCGTCAGCCTCAAGGCTGTCGCGACACGGGCCGAATGCCTTTCCCGGGAAGTGCTCTGGAACCTCGATTGGTCGATCGCGTTTTCGATCGGAGGTTCGAAGATGGTCCGACGCCTGTCCTGGAAATCGACTATCGACCACAATGCGCCGCTGGTGCTGCCATCGGCGGGCGATGCACTGACGGCTCGGCTGATCGAGCGCGCCGGGTTCTCGGCCTATCAGATCGGCGGCTTCGCTATGGTTGCCGGCATGCATGCGGTGCCCGACATAGACCTTGAGCAGTTCGGCGAAAAGTGTGCCAAGGCGCGCGAGATCATCGAGGCTTCGGACCTGCCGGTGCTGGTCGATGGCGACGATGGTTATGGCGACGTCAAGAACGTGACGCGTACAGTGAGAAGTTATGAGGCGGTCGGCGCCTCGGCTCTGTTCATCGAGGACCAGAAGCCGCCCAAACGCTGCGGGCACATGGCCGGCAAGAAAGTGGTTCCACCTGAATTCATGGAGGAAAAGGTCCGGGCGGCGGTCGCCGCACGCAGCAATCCCGATTTCTTCCTGCTCGCCCGGACCGACGCGCGCGAGCCGAACGGCATCGATGATGCGATCGAACGCGGCAACCGCTATCTGGAGGCGGGTGCGGACGGAGTTTATGTCGAGGGGCCGACCAGCCTGAAGGAACTGAAGACCGTGGGTGCCGCCTTCCGAGATGTGCCATTGGCCACGAGCATCCTTGAGCGAGGCGGCAAGACGCCGTGGGTCTCGCCTTCGGAGATGCATGAGATGGGGTATGACATGATCCTTTATCCCACAACGGTGCTGTTCCGGGCGATCAAGTCCATGCAGCAGGCGTTGGGCGATCTGCGCGAGGGCAAGCCGCTGGACCCTGAAACAAGCGTCGACCTCAAGGGCTTTGAGGACATCGTGCGCATGTCTGAGTGGGCCGGGATAGAGAACCGCTTTATGAGGTCTCCGCATGACGAAGCTGGAGTCATTGGAACGATCAAACAGAAGCTGACAGGCGGATGAGGAATCCCGCTCGCCGGGAATGGCGTCGGCCCGTCAGCGACGAGCGGTCTGTCCCGGTTCTCCCTTCCGCGCCTTCTCAGGGACGAGTTTTCCGGCATTGGCGCGAAGTCCCCGGACAAATTCCTCGATGTAAGGCAGGAATTCGAACAGCAGAATGACGACAAGCATCGCCACGATGTAGGTGACGGGCAGAGGTTGCGATTTCCAGACAAGATTGAATCGTGCCGGCTCTGATCCCAAACCGAAGAGTGCGAGGAATTGGCCCCAGTGCAGGGAGATCACGATGATGATGCCCATCAGCGGGATCATCTCCAGAAAGCTGTGAACGTGCTGCTCGACCGGCGTCACGGTTCGTGCTGTCGTGGCGTAGCGCACATCCCACATGGCGGTGGCTTCGTGGACGAGGAACGCCACAAGCATGCCGGCGATGATCGAGGCGTTGATATCGAGGAACATGGCTGCCAGTAGCGGAATGCCGACCTCAACGAACATCAGGAGATGAATAAGGGATTCCTTGGCGCCAGTCGTCGTCTCGATATGCGAGGCGCGATGACATAGCCAATCAGCGAACCCGGCCAGGAGCCAGAGCGGCAGGATGAAGTACATCAAAATAACGACAGTCGGATCGGACAGCATTTCAGTCCCCGGTGGCTGGGCGGAGCGCTCGCGCCACTGTTCAATTGGTTAGATCAGGGGAAACCCCGATCATGCCAAACGGTAAAAAACGACGGTGTTTTGCCCGCTTCGACGAGACTTCAACGATGCGGTGCCGTGCAGGTTCCGGACTCGTCGCGAAGAGATCACGATCAGCGATCGCCTCCTGGCACTGAAACGAGAGTCCCACCGTCCTCCGCGGGGGCGATCCGTGGGATTGGTCGTTTCGTTCCGATATTGCCAGGCGGGCTGGCCCTCACCATCTAGCCATGATGTCGATGTTCAAATCGAAAACACCCGGCTCATCCTCGCTTCAGCATGATCTCTTTGGTGCTGTCGACGAACTGCCGGAAGGTTTTCGCTACCAGCCCGGATTGATCACCCCTCGGGAAGAAACCGAACTCGCCAGGCAACTGGGCGCTTTGCCTTTCCAGGCGTTCGATTTCCATGGCCATTTGGCCAACCGGCGGGTCGTCGGTTTTGGCTTGCGTTACGACTATGATCGGCGCGAAGTCGTGCAGGCGCCAGCAATACCTGACTTTCTGTTGCCTCTGCGCGAAAAGGTTGCAGCCCTTGCGCGACGGCCGGCCGAAGCCTTCGCACAGGTGTTGATCAATGAATATCGGCCAGGCGCCGGCATCGGCTGGCACCGTGACAAGCCTCATTTCGAAGACGTGGCGGGTGTCTCGCTGCTGGCGCCCTGCAGCTTCCGGCTCCGGCGAAAGAACGGCACCAAATGGGATCGCCGGACCATCGTCGTCGAGCCAAGGTCGGCCTATCTGATGACCGGGCCATCACGCACGGAATGGGAGCACAGCATTCCGCCGGTTGACCTGCATCGATACTCGATCACCTTGCGGACTTTGCGGTCTCAAAATTCTTGAATCGCATGCGCTCTTGCTGAGCTTTGAGATAGCCTTGCGATGCCATCACGAGTTGTTGAGCGCAAACTGTTCCGGGAACATCCCAACCACAAGTTGGTTTGGAAGACAGGTCCAACTTTCAAAGGTGGAGAATGTCCGTGGCCCGTGCCCAATCCAAGTTGGTGGTCTCCCGGCGTCCGCTTCACAAAACACCGATGGCCGTGGCCAATGCGTGTTTCATAGGCACGTTGCTGACCGACGTAACCTATTGGCAAAGCGCGGAAATGATGTGGGCCGATTTTTCCGCCTGGCTACTCTTCGCCGGCCTGGTCGTGGGCGTGCTCGCGGTTCTGCTGGCGCTTGTCGATTTGTTCACCGGTCGGCTTTCCGGTGCGGCAAGGTCTGCGTGGCCCTCGCTTCTCGGTAATCTCGTCGTGCTCGTCATATCGTTCTTCAACGCGCTGGTGCATAGCCGCGATGCCTGGACCTCGGTTGTGCCGACAGGGCTCACCCTGTCAGTCGCTGCGGTGATCGTCCTGCTCCTCCTCTGTCTGCTGGAATGGAGTTTCGGCCGCAATCGAGTGGAGGTGGTCGAATGAGCGCCCTGTTGTTTTCCAGCCGATATATCCAGCGCGCGGCAGGTCTCGGTCTGCTGTGCGGTTCGCTCCTAATACTGCCGGCGTGCAGCAATGATGAGCCGGACCCAGGCGATCAGGTCGGAGCGAACCCGACACTGCCAGAACTGACTCAGTATCTTGTTCCGCCGATGCACGTCGCTTCGGTCGTCGGATGGAAACAGGATGAGACGCCGACAGTCGCCAAGGGCCTGCAAATCAAGGCCTTCGCGAAAGGACTGAAGCACCCGCGCTCGCTCTACACTTTGCCGAACGGCGACATTCTCGTGGTCGAGTCCGTGGCGCCGCCCGGTGCTGCAATCAAGCGTCCGAAAGACCTGGTCATGGGCTGGATCGAGTCCATGGCGACCTCGGGCGGAGGAACTGAGGGAAGCAACCGGATCACCCTGCTGCGCGACACGAACGGCGATGGCATGCCCGACGTTCAGGACATATTCCTCGATCATCTCAATTCGCCCTTCGGCGTGGCCCTGGTCGGCAACGATCTCTACGTCGCCAACACCGATGCCATCGTGCGCTACCCCTACACCACCGGCGATACCAAGATCACCGCGCCCGGCACCATACTAACACCGTTGCCCGGGGGGCCGATCGATCACCACTGGACCAAGTCGCTCGTCGCCAGTCCTGACGGGTCGCTGCTTTATGTCGGCATCGGCTCCAACAGCAACATCACCGAGAACGGCATCCAGGCCGAGAAGGACCGGGCCGCGATCTGGGAGGTCGACCGGGCCACCGGGCGCTATCGCATTTTCGCGAGCGGGCTGCGCAATCCCAACGGGCTGAGCTGGGAGCCGCGGAGCGGGGCGCTGTGGGCAGTCATCAACGAACGCGACGAGCTCGGCCCCAATCTGGTTCCCGATTACATGACATCGGTCAAGGATGGTGCCTTCTATGGCTGGCCGTACAGCTATTATGGCCAGCATGTCGATCCGCGCGTGATGCCGCGGCGGCCGGACCTGGTGGCGAAAGCCATCCCTCCGGACTATGCCCTGAGTTCCCACGTCGCACCTTTGGGTCTGGTGTTCTACACCGGAACCAACCTGCCGGACTCCTATCGCAACGGCGCCTTTGTCGGCGAGCATGGCAGCTGGAACCGCAAGCACTTCAATGGCTACAAAGTCGTCTTCGTAGCGTTCAAGGACGGTCATCCGGAAGGCAAGCCGCAAGACGTCGTCACCGGTTTTCTCGAGAACGACAACAAGGCGCATGGGCGGCCGGTCGGAGTTGCCGTCGACAAGGCGGGTGCGTTGTTGATAGCGGACGATGTCGGAAACACGGTCTGGCGCGTGACGTCCGCATCCCCATAGATATTTCCGCAACAATGCCGAGTGATTGGGTAGCTCTCGCAGCAGTCAAGGACGTTCAAATGCAACTGACAGCCTTCGCCCTCAATTGCTCCCTCAAGGCCTCCGACGACAAGGAGAAATCCTCCACCGACCGCCTGCTCGCCGACCTTCTGGCGGCGCTGGTGCCGCATGGGGTCAAGGGCGAGATCGTGCGATCGCTCGATCACGACATCAAGCCGGGTGTGCTTTCAGACATGGGCAAGGGTGACGACTGGCCAAAACTCAGACAGAAGATTCTGGCAGCCGACATTTTCGTGCTTGGGTTGCCGATCTGGCTCGGTCAGCCCTCAAGCGTTGCCAAGCGCGTGCTGGAGCGCATGGACGCGTTCTTGGACGAAACCGATGGCCAAGGGCGCATGCCGGCTGCCGGAAAGGTAGCTCTGGTGGCCATTGTCGGCAATGAGGATGGGGCGCATCACTGCCATGCCGCTTGCTTTCAAGCCTTGAACGATGTCGGCTTCACCATTCCCGCCAATAGCGGAATCTACTGGGTCGGCGAGGCCATGGGCGATGTCAACTATGTCGACCTGCCCGAAACGCCGGAAAAGGTTGCCGCCGCGATCGAAATGGCTGCCTCCAACGCTGCCCATCTCGCTAGCTTGTTGAAAGGCGAAGCCTACCCTGGCGTCTTACGGTGAAGGTCGTTTTGCGGTGGGGTGTCGGCACTTGGTGTCCCAAGCGCCTGAATGCTCCAACCGAACACCACGCCGGTTCGCCTTTCATCGGTAATTGCCCGTGATCGCCGGATGGCAATAACGCAGCCCGTCGTGCCGCGGGCAAGACGGGCTGCGGGGTATCCTGTTAGGTCAGAATGAGCACGATCTTGTACGTATCCGGGTCGACGATGACGATCCGGCCGTCGGCGAGTACGAAATACTCATATGACTCATAAGCCGGGACAATCTTGACGATGCGAGCCGGCAAGCGATGCAGCCTGACCTTGTGACGCGGCACCTCGATGCCCACCGAAACGTCGAAGTCGACATTGGCTACGGGCTCGACCTTCGTTTCCTTGATCACCTGGGTGATCTGGGTTTTCTGTTCGACCGTCACATTGTTGATCGAAGCGGTTGAAGTCTTATCCTGCGTAGAGGTCTTGCCCTGGGCCTGCTGGTCCGTGGTAGTGCCGGCGTTGCCCTGGGCCTGCTCATTGGTCTGGACCTTGGCCTTGCCCTGGGCCTGCTGGTCCGTGGTGGCGCCGGCCTTGCCCTGAGCCTGCTCATCGGTCTTCATCTTGGTCTTGCCCTGGGCCTGCTGGTCCGTGGTGGCGCCGGCCTTGCCCTGGGCCTGCTCATCGGTCTTCATCTTGGGCTTGCCCTGGGCCTGCTGGTCCGTGGTGGCGCCGGCCTTGCCCTGGGCTTGCTCATCGGTCTTCATCTTGGCCTTGCCCTGGACCTGCTCATCGGTCTTCGCCCCGGTCTTGCAGTTAGCCGCCCCGGCGGCGCAGTTTGTATCTGCTCCCTGCTGGCTTTCCGACTGTTGTTGAGCCATCGCCGTTCCACAGCCAAGCCCGATCGCCAGCATGCTGGTGATGAGAACATGTTTCATAGGAAAATCTCCCTGAGAAAATCGTCCCTTCACCGGATAAAACTTCACAAAAAAGGGTTGGTTCCGGGATAAAGCCGAGGGACTGCCAAAAGTCATCGGCACCATCAAATTTAAATGACCGGACCTTGGTGCGATGGGACGCTGACGTTTTCGCCAGATCAGGAGGAAGGAGTGGCTCATCTCCAACACGAAAACGACGAAGAGTTCGAACGCAGCGGCGCCGACGTCGAGCCGCGAATTGAGGTGGTCGAAGCGTGCGGCGAATGGTTCGTCCGTGTGGTCGGAGACGACCAACAGGACAGCCGTCAGTTCGAACTCGAATCCCTGGCCCTTGCCTATGCAGAGGGCCAGCGCAGGCGTTTGAAACTTGCGGCTATCGTGCGCCTTTAGCAGGCTGGCTTCACCTATGGGTGAGCTCGAAGCGCCGCGAGTTGAGCAAGGCGCTCACCTGGGTTCGTTGTTCATGCTCAGATACGTAGGATCGAACTCGGCAAGCTCTGCAAGCTGATTCCAATCCAGAATGGTGACTGTGTGGTTCACCCAGCTGATGACCTTGGTCTTTTTCAGGGATCCGATCACCCGGTTCATATGCACAACCGAAAGTCCCAGCACATCGGCCATCTCCGCTTGCGAAAGGGGCAGGTTGAAGCTCATGCCGCTGGTACGCTTGACCACCTGCAGGCGAACGAAGAGTTCGCATATGAGATGGGCGAGATGCGAAGTCTTTGAGCGCCTGCCCATTGCCACGATCCATTCGCGGTGAATAGCGCCATCGACCAGTGTGTCGAGCCATAGCAACCGAGCCAGGTGCGGAGCCTGCTCGGTGATTGCCTTCAATTTGCTGTGGTCCGCGAACATGACACGGCAAGGCGAAAGTGCGATGATGCCGTGGTCCATCTTCCGGAGCAGGAAGGCATGGAGGTCGACGAAGTCGCCAGGCACTTGCAAGGAAGTGAACTGCCGGCCACCATCCTCGAGCACTTTGTAGCGTGCCGCCAGGCCGTCGAGCAGCATGGTGCTGTAGGCTGGCCGCGATCCTGTCGAGACGAGATCCTGGCCCTTTTCAAAATCTCTTCCAAAAGCGACCGTCTCGGCGAGCAGAGCCTTCTCTTCGTTCGATAGATCGTCATGCTGACTAAGTTGCAGATAAAGGGGTTCCAGCATGGCGGCCTCGGGGCGATCGAAGTGGGAAGCCGATCGCCTGTGTGTCGGGAAGCCGAACCCTAGGCCTTCGGAAGATGACGGATGCTATCATTTGACAGGCTGCGCCAGTTTTCGCGCAAACGCCAGTGCACACGGGGAACCATTCGCGTGTCGACGTATTTAGAACGCTGAGGCTTTCAGCGTGACATGAATGAAACGCTACTATTTCGATCTCTATAATGGCGATGGCCTGGTCTCGGACGAGAACGGGCAGCTGTTTGAATCCCCAGAGCAGGCAAGAGCGGAAGCAATTCGCATCTTGCATGACATTGCTCGCGATGAAATGCCGGATCGCGATCTCGTCAAGATAACCCTTAAAATGCGCGACACGGGTGGGACGCAGGTGCTCGAGGCGTCTCTTACCCTCAACGCCGCCTGGACCGCCTGACAGTGTCATCAATGCATGGGTTCGCGGGCAGCATCGAATCCTTGGCGGGGTGTTGCCGAAAAGTTGGTACGAAAATAACCCACCGGGTCATCACCATAATCCATATGCACATTGCCCGAGATCACAGCAACCGACAGCAAGCCTCCTGACGACGACAGAGGAACAAAAAATACCCTGCGGGATTGGAACTTGTGAATCGGAGGATCGGACCATGGACAGCAGGGAAGAGCGTATCAAACGGCGGGCCTACGAAATCTGGGAACGAGAAGGCCGGCCAGCCGGACGTGAGCAGGAACACTGGGACCAGGCCGTGCAGGAGATAGAAGCAGAAGGCCCGGAGACCGAACGCGGTCCGGTCGTGTCCGATCCGACAGTCGGCGGTTCAAAAAGCTCGAAGGCGTGAAATCGCGCCATCCCGTGCTCAGCCTGGCAACCAAAGTCGGGCAGCTTTGTTTTGTCCAGTATCAACCGAGGAGGTTGCCATGAGGAGTCCCCTGTCATTTCTAGTGTTGGCCGCCACCCTTGCGCTGGGCGCATGTGACAACAACAGCGAACCGACGAAAGCCAACACCGACACCGTCAACAAGAACCCGCAGGTCGACCAGGATGCCAGACCCAAGTCCACGACTGGCGGCGACCAGCCAGCGACCGTGCCGCAGAACAAATGAACTCCATCTCGTATTGCGATACGCCTCTGCTGCGCATCGCCCATTTCAGCGGTGGACCGCAGGATGGCGTCCCGGTCGTTCTGCTGCATGGCTGGCCCGACGACGCGACCACTTATGCGCGCATTTCGCCGGCCCTTCATGACGCTGGCTTTCGGACATTTTCGCCCTGGCTGCGAGGCTGTGGACCGACATCGTTTCTGTCGAAGGAGACCATGCGCTCGGGCGAGATCACGGCGATGGCGCAGGATGTGCTGGACTTCGCCGATGCGCTCGGCCTCAGCCGTTTTGCAATTGTCGGCCACGATTGGGGCGCCCGTATCGCCTACCTGCTGGCGTCGGTTTTCCCGGACCGCATCAAATGCTGCGCCGCGTTGTCGCTTGGCTGGCAACCGGGCAGGCTGGTGACACCATCGCCTGAACAAGCGAAAGCATTCTGGTATCAATGGTTCATGGCGACGGAGCGCGGCGCCGAGTTCGTGCGAAAGAACCGCAAGGAATTCGCCAGATTCCAGTGGGATAGCTGGAGCCCATTGGGCTGGTTCGACGATGCCATCTTCGATGAAGTGGCTAAATCCTTCGAAAACCCGGATTGGGCTGAAGTCACTCTGCATTCCTATCGGGTCCGGTGGGAAGAAGCCGAGCCCGATCCTCGCTATGCCGAACTTGCCCGCCAGGCGACATCGGTCAAGATCATCACCGTGCCAACCCTGACGCTTCACGGCGGCGATGACCGTGTGGTGTTGCCTCGATCTTCCGAGGGGTTGGAGGGGCATTTCACCGCGTCCTACAAGCGGTTGGTGCTGGATGCGGTCGGGCATTTCCCGACGCGTGAAGCTCCGCAAGAGGTTTCGCGGCTGTTGGTCAATTTCCTCGACAGCCACGGCAAGTGATAACGCGCCGCCGCCGCTCAGCCTTTCTTGGCGGAGCGGAACCTCACTCCACCGGCGTGCATTTCGTTTTCACGGGATCGCGAAACCGGGACGCCATCCCGCCATCAATCCGCCCGTCATCAACCGGTAGTCAGGAGAATTCAGATGCAAGCTTCAGGCGCAATTTCAAGACACCATGCCGGTTCAAGGCACCATGCTGGCCAATTGGCCATAGAGCCGTTTGCCGGCACGGTGACGGTGCGATTTTCCGACGCCATAGTCGCGGCGACGGAACGGGCGAAAGTGCTGCGGGAAGAAGGACACGAGCCCGTGTTCTATATCCCTTTCGAGGACATCTATTTCGACCTGTTCGAAAAGACGAATACGACAAGCGAGAGCCCGCCGAAGGGCACTGCGAGTTATTGGCGCGTCCATGCCGTGGGCAGCTCGGCCGACGATTTCATGTGGGCATACGAAACGCCGGATACCGCCGCGCGCGCCATTGCGCGTCATGGCGCGTTCGACCCGCAAAAGGCGCGGATCGATGTCGAACCCGCGGAGGACAAACGGCACACGCCCCATGTCACGGAATAGATGTCCGCGGATACTTGAAATTTGGCGAGGTGGACACCGGAGCACTGCTAACGCCTCGAAAACTCCTCATCGAGGATGCGCAGGGCCTCTTCATATTTGGCAGCCGATGCCCCAACCTGCCGCGACTGCCAGATATTGTCCTCCAGATCCGCGCGCTTGACCGGCAGCGCCAACGGGTTCGAAGCAGCTCTCCGCACGAAGGCGAAATAATCCTCGTCGTCCCTGCGCGACATGGCATCGACAGCAGAAGCAATGGTCGGGCCAAAGCCAGCCTCTTCCAGCCTGGTCCGGTTCCAGCCCTCGCCCTTTTCCAACACGTCATGGAGATAGGCGACGACCTTCTGATCCATCGTTTCGACAGCATCGACGACACGACGGCAGTGTTCGATATAGGGCTGCCCCGTCTTGTCGCGCTGCGATGCGTGAACCTCCTCCGCAATCTTGGCCGCACGGTAGAAGATGCTCATCGCGCTTGTTCCCGCTTGGCGAAATGTTCGCGGTTGTGTGGTTCCATCTGCAAGTCGTTGCTGAGGGGATTGTTCCTTGCCGCCAGGATTTTCTTCGGAGCGTCGTCCCTACGCGGGGCTACATCGTTCTTCTGCGTGCGGCAAAATCTATCCCGCAACAAACCCAGCCGAGCCGCTCTCTGCGAAAACGCCGGCCGCCGGCGCCGATTCCTGTGCCGTCTCAGGAACCAGTCGCGGCACGTGGCGTTGCGTGTCTTTGCTGGCAATGGGAGGTGTCGTGGAAACATACCGCCTGTCGGAGGCGCGCTGATGTCGATGCCGGGCCTGGCATACGGTCCCCTTGGCGATAGATGCATGCATATCTGCGTGGATATGCAGCGGCTGTTTGCGGAGCCGTCTCAATGGGCAACACCCTGGATCACGCGGGTTCTCCCGCAGATCGAGAGGCTGGTCGAAAGACGCGCGCCACAGACGGTCTTTACGCGGTTCCTGCCAGCCCGGAAGCCGGGGCAGGGCGTCGGTACCTGGAGGCGCTATTACGAGCGCTGGGCTTCGATGACGATCGAGTCTATCGGGCCCGAAATGACTGAGTTGTTGCCGACACTGGCGGTTTATTGCCCGCCGGCGGCAATCATCGACAAGCACATCTACTCGCCCTGGTTCGAAGGGCGCCTCAGGGCCCTTCTGGTGGAGCGCGACATCGACACGCTGGTTATCACGGGTGGCGAAACAGATGTATGCGTTCTGGCCACGGTATTGGGGGCCATCGATTTCGGCTATCGCGTCGTTCTCGTCACGGACGCGCTATGCAGTTCTTCCGACGCAACCCATGACGCGTTGCTGACCGTCTATCACCAACGCTTCGCGCAGCAGGTCGAGACGATCGAGATGGAGACGCTTCTCTCCAGCTGGATTTGAAATCGGGTTTGAGGCTCAAGCATCCAGATCGATCAAGGCAACGCCCAGTCCGGGGCGCTTGCTGCGGCGCAGATGGCCGGGTGCCTCCACCAACGTGACTTCAAGCGTTGGCCGAACGATGGCGTCAAGCAAATGTCCACCACGGGTGGTGCCGTCGCTCAATCCGAGCACCGCATGAACGTGTAGGCTGGGCTTGCCATCGTCGCCAAGCGCAACATCGCCGATCGCGCTCAACACTTCGCATTGTTCGTCGATCGGGATTCTGCGGTAGGTTTTTGTATCCGGATCAAACCAGCCCACCGTGGCTCTTTCGAAAGCGCCGATCGCGGTCAGGGAAGCGCCGTCGACCTTCCGGTCAGCCGCGAAATCCGTAAGCGCCGCGAATGCTTCCTCGCCGGGGTCGAGCACGATGACAAATGTCCGTTGGCCACTGATTTCGTTGACGAGCCGTGATTTCATGGTTGTTCTCCGGACATCAGTCTGCTCCCCCCTTCAATGAGCGTGGTGTTCGGCGTTCCGCTTGCGGGTCGCCGCAGCCTTCTTCGCCGATTCCGATCGGCTTGCGGCGGACCGCGACGCCGACGCCTTGCCACCGGTCCTGCCGCCCTTATGCGCTGCCGGGTTGCCCGTATGCTTGCCGCGGCCGGAGCCGCCTTCCTTCTTGCCGCCGCCATCGTCCTTGTTGACGGTCGCCCACGCACGCCGCTCGGCTTCCTTTTCGGAAACCCCGCGCTTCTCATAGCCTTCGGCTATGTGGTCGGCCTTGCGCTCCTGCTTGTCGGTGTATTTCGATTTCTCGCCGCGTGGCATGACGGTTTCTCCTGTCTGATGGGATTAAGCCTGAACGAAAAGACGGTGGGTGAGTTCCAGCGCCGGGGACATTTAAGCCGGCATTATGAGGCCTGATGCGGCACGACAGAAAATGGGTCACAGCCACGTGAGGAGGGAACTTTGTGCTCTACGGGTGGTTTGGTGCGCTTGAGACCCAGCCAGCCAGGAGCCAGCCATGTCCGACGCCAAGACTTCCAATGGCCTGAGCAGACGCATGTTCATGACAGCCTCTGTTTCGGCGGCAGCGGCGATGCCGCTCGCGACCTCCCCGACAAGAGCAGCCCAGCCAGCGTCCGCAAAACCGGCGGAGCCCCGCGACCTGTCGGCGGTTTCGATGCGTATCAACAAACAGGCCTACAACCTCGCCCTCGACAATCGGACGAGCCTGCTGGACGCTCTTCGCGATCATGTCGGCCTGACCGGCACCAAGAAAGGCTGCGACCACGGCCAGTGCGGCGCCTGCACCGTTCTGGTCGACGGAAAGCGGGTGCTCTCCTGCCTGAGCTTCGCCGTGATGAACCACGGCCGCGAGATCACCACGGTGGAAGGCCTGGCTTCGACGGACGGAGAACTCCATCCTGTGCAGCAGGCCTTTGTCGACCACGATGCCTTTCAGTGTGGATACTGCACACCGGGCCAGATCATGTCCGCCATCGGCTGCATCAACGAGGGCCATGCCGGGTCGGAAGATGATATTCGCGAATACATGAGCGGCAATCTCTGCCGCTGCGCTGCCTACCCGAACATCGTTGCGGCGATCGTCCAGGCGCGCGACGAGATCAGGAGGGCCTAGGATGCACCCCTTCGTTTATGAAAGACCAAGCAGCGTCTCCGCAGCGGTCACCATGGCGTCCCGTCGCGGTGCCCGACATATTCCGCCGACCGAAGCCGACGCGCAGTTCATTGCCGGCGGCACCAATCTGGCCGATTACATGAAGCTTGGGGTTGCGCGGCCAGAGCGATTGCTTGACCTCAACACGCTTGCCGAGCCGGCCTTGCGGCAGGTCAGGATCGGCAATGACGCCATCCGTTTTGGGGCGTTGGTCCGGATGGGGGAAGCTGCCGACAACAAAGACGTCAGGCGTCGTTGCCCGCTGCTTGCCGACAGCCTGAAGCTGGCCGCCAGCGGCCAGCTTCGCAACATGGCGAGCCTTGCCGGCAATGTGCTGCAACGCACGCGCTGTGAGTATTTCCGCGAGACATCATGGCCCTGCAACAAGCGTGAACCCGGCTCCGGCTGTGCCGCGATGGAGGGGTTCAACCGCCAGCATGCCATTCTCGGTACCAGCGATGCCTGCATTGCCACCTACCATGGCGATTTCGCACAGGCGCTGATAGCGCTCGATGCTTCTGTCGATATCGAAGGCGAGCGAGGCAAGCGTACCCTTGCCTTTGCCAAGCTGCATCGGCCGCCGGGCGACACGCCCAACATCGAGACGGATCTTGCCGCCGACGAACTCATCACTGCCATCGAAGTGCCGCTCGCACCGTGGAGCAGCCGGTCGCGCTATCTGAAGATACGCGATCGCGAATCCTACGCGTTCGCGCTGGCATCGGCAGCGGTCGCCCTCGATATGGATGGCGACACGGTAAGAGGCGCGCGCGTCGCACTCGGCGGTGTCGCGACCGTGCCGTGGCGCGCAAGCGCGGCGGAAAACGCGCTGCAAGGCAAGGTGCTCGATGAAGCCGCGGCGCAGAAAGCTGCCGATGTCGCTTTCGCCGACGCCAGGCCGCGAGAACACAACGCTTTCAAGATACCGCTCGGCAAGCGCACGCTGGTGCGAGCGCTGCTCGAAACCCGAGACATGAAGGTCTGAGCCATGAACCAAGCCGCACCCGCTCCCAAGGAAAATCAGGGCGATCCGGTTGTCCGTATCGACGCCCGTCTGAAGGTCACCGGACAGGCAAGCTATCCGGCCGACATCGCCACGGCCAACGTCGCCTATGGCGCCCTTGCCACCAGCACCGTCGCCCGGGGCAAGGTTTCCGCGCTCCACACGAAAGACGCCAGTGCGGTGCCCGGTGTGCTGGACATCGTCACCTACGGCGACATGGACAAGACCGAGACGCCGAAGTTCGGCAACACCGGCGCGAGTTCGATCGGGCCTTTGCACGACAAGACGATTTTCCACGACGGCCAGATCATCGCTCTGGTCGTTGCCGAGACATTCGAGGCGGCCGAGGAAGCAGCGATGTTGATCCGCGCCGACTATGAGGACGAACCGCCCAGCGCCAGCTTCGATTCGAAGGGCACGAAGATGGAGCCTGCGGCAGGCAAAAACCCGATGTTCAAGGAAGATGCCAAGGCCGGCGACTTCGACGCCGCCTGGGCAGATGCGGCTGTGAAGATCGACCAGAAATACTCGACACCGACCCAGCACCACAACCCGATCGAACTGTTTTCGACCACGGCCATGTGGCAGGGCGACCAACTGACCATACACGAACCCTCCCAGAACGTGACCGGCTGGAAGGTGGAGCTGGCGCGCCAACTGAAGCTCGATCCGGCCAATGTGCGGATCATCAGCCCCTATATCGGCGGGGCCTTCGGCTCGAAGGGACCGATGACGGCGCGCACGGCGATCGTTGCCATTGCCGCGCAGCGGATCGGCCGTCCCGTCCGCTGCGTCGTCAGCCGCATGCAGGCCTTCGGCACACAAACCTATCGCGCCGAGACGCGGCATCGAATCCGCATCGGCGCCGGCAAGGACGGCCGCATCACGGCGTTCGGACATGAGGGCTGGGAGGTGACGTCACGCCCTGACCCTTATGTCGTCGGCGGCACATCCGCCACCTCCCGCATGTACGACTACGGCTCCGTCCTGACGCAGGTTTCATTGGTCCACGCCGACCGCAATACGCCTGGATACATGCGGTCGCCGCCGGAGACGCCTTACGTTTATGCGCTTGAGAATGCCATGGACGAAATGGCCGTTGCGCTCGGCATGGATCCCGTCGAGTTCCGCCGCATCAACGAGCCGCAGAAGGAACCGATCGGCGGCAAGCCATTTTCCAGCCGTTCGCTCATCAAGTGCTACGATCAGGCCGCAGAGGCCTTCGGCTGGGCGAAACGCGAGCCCAAGGCCGGCTCGATGCGTGACGGCGACTGGCTGGTCGGCATGGGCTGCGCGACGGCGATCTATCCGACAGCCGCCGCACCCTGCGCGGCCAGGGTTCGTCTCACCGCCGATGGCGAGATTCGGGTCCAGTGCGGCTCGCATGAAATCGGCACCGGCGTTCGCACCGTCGCCGGCCAGATGGCGGCCGAAAGGCTGGGGGTCGGCATGGACAAGATCAGCGTCGAGATGGGCGACAGTGCCTTGCCGCCGGCTCCCGTGTCAGGCGGATCGATTTCGACGGCCAGTGTCTGCTCGGCGGTCATGAAGGCTTGCGATGCCGTTCGCGAGAAACTGTTCACGGCGGCAGCTGGCAAGGATGGGCCTCTGGCCGGCTCAGGCAACGCGAAGCTGGATATGGCCGATGGAAAGATCGTCGCCGAAACCGGCAAATCGGCGAAGCTCGCCGATGTCTTCAAGGCCATGCAGGTCGGCGCCATCGAGGAATATGCCGAGTTTGCACCCAAGGGCGCCTCACCGGGGGCATTGAACAAGCTCTATGCCGGACAGCCGGAATTCCACGGTGGAGAAGGCGATGAGGATTCGGTGAAATATGCCTTCGGCGCCGAATTCGTCGAAGTGCACATCAACCGCCATACCCATGAAATCAGAGTGCCGCGCATCGTCGGTGCCTTCGCCGCCGGTCGGATCATGAACACGCGTACCGCGCGCAGCCAGCTGATGGGCGGCATGATCTGGGGCATTGGCCAGGCCCTGCACGAGGCAACGGAGATCGACCAACGCACGGCGCGCTACGTCAACCGCGACCTGCAGGACTATCTGGTGCCGGTCAACGCCGACATCAAGCAGGTCGACGTGATCCTGGTCCCGGAAGTCGACCATGAAGTCAATCCTGCCGGCGTCAAGGGGTTGGGCGAACTCGGCAATGTTGGGACGGCTGCCGCCGTGGCAAGTGCGGTCTACCATGCCACCGGCAAGCGTATCCGCGATCTGCCGATCAGGGTCGAACATCTGATCGTCTGACGCATACCGTTTCGCGCCGGTCTTCCGCTGCAGTGACGGGCGTATCACTGCGACGCATGGCGTCGAACACCTGCGCGCGGCTCTCCCCGTCGACAGTCTTTCCCTTTGGGGCTTTTGCGCTCTTTCAGGACGCGTGGTCGACGCCAGGCCCCCCGTCGATGGCATCCCAGGCCGTCGGAAAGGGGTTGCGGTTTGCCCCCGAAAATCAGGAACTCCTCCCGTACCGGTACGTTGACCAGACAAGCCGGGACCCGATCCCGGCCTTCATCGGTGGCGGGTGACCCGCCACTGAAATTTCAACTCGAGTACAATGAAAGGCAAGGCCATGGGCTTCTTTTCGAAGGACATCAAGACACTCGACGATCTCTTCGTGCACACGCTGCGCGACATCTATTACGCCGAAAAGCAGATTGAGAAAGCGCTGCCGAAGATGATCGACAAGGCAACCGATCCGCAGTTGAAAGCCGGATTCGAAAAACACCTCGACCAGACAAGAGGCCATGTCGAGCGTGTCGAACAAGTGTTCGAATTGCATGGCGTCAAGGCCAAGGAGGTCAACTGCCCGGCTATCGACGGCATTCTCGAGGAAGCCGACGATGTCAGTGGTGACGTCGACGACAAGGAAGTCCTCGATGCGGCGCTGATTGCTTCGGCACAGGCCGTCGAGCACTACGAGATGACACGCTATGGCACGCTCATCGCCTGGGCAAAGCAACTCGGCCGCACTGACTGCGCCAACGTGCTGGCCAAGAACCTCAAGGAAGAACAGGCGACCGACCGCAAGCTCACCGAAATGGCGGAAAGCAAGATCAACCTGCAGGCGGCGGAATAAGACTGCTCCTGTCGACTGGCCGGCAGATGCGCCGGCCCCCCGACAGTTGAGCAATCTCAGCGGGACGGGTCGACACCCAGGGCCGCCGATTGCTTGCGCAATGCCTCGCGTTCATCCTGCGGCACATGTCGGGCTGCCGTGGTTTCCGCGTAGATGCGGTACGCCACATAAGCTAGCGCCACTGTGAAAAGCAGACGGGCCATTCATCCTGCTCCTAGCTCATACGTTTCGCTTCAACCAGCCTCAGTAACCTCCGACCACCGGCAAAATCTCGCCGGTGATGTAGCTGGAGCATTGCGGCGAAGCGAGAAAGACATAGGCCGGCGCGAGTTCTTCCGGTTGCGCGGGTCGTTTCATTGGCGTGTCCGCGCCGAATTTGGAGACATCTTCCGCCTCTTTGTCCGAGGGATTAAGCGGCGTCCACACCGGACCCGGTGCTACCGCGTTCACCCTTATGCCCTTGCCGATGACATTGCCCGAGAGAGCCCGTGTGAAAGCATGGATGCCGCCCTTGGTCATCGAATAGTCGACCAGCTGCTTTGAGCCGTCGATGCCGGTTACCGATCCGGTGTTGATGATCGCCGAACCGGGCTTCATGTGCGGCACGGCTTCCTGTGCCATATGAAAATAGCCATAGAGATTTGTCTTTAGTGTCGTGTCGAAATGTTCCTCGGTCAGCTCGCCGAAATCGCTGGAGTGGATTTGGAAAGCTGCATTGTTGACCAGCACATCGATGCGGCCAAATTCCTTCACGATCTGGGCCACCGCGTTGCGGCAGTGATCGCGATCGCTGACGTCGGCCTTGACCAGAACGCAGCGTCCGCCTTCCTTCTCCACTGCGGATTTGGTCTCTTCTGCATCCTTGTCCTCGGCCAGATAGACGATCGCGACGTCGGCGCCCTCGCGGGCGAACAACACCGCCACCGAACGGCCGATGCCGGAATCGCCGCCCGTGATGAGCGCTACTTTGCCGTCGAGTTTTTTCGATCCGAGATAGTACGGCGCATCGTACAGCGGCGCTGGCTCTATCGCCCATTCATGTCCCGGTTTCGGCTGGTGCTGTTCGGGGAAGGGCGGCTCGGGATATTCGCGGGCGCCAGCCTGCATGGCCCCTTGCTGCTTGCCATTGCCTTTCGACTTGTCCTTGGCATCGATGCCACGTTGGATATGGCGCTGCTTTGCCGCTTCGCCGGCTATTTCCGACTTCATCTGCATCATCGTCTCCTTGGCTAGCTTGGAGAAGAAACAACGCATAGCGGACGAAAAGGTTTATGGCTGACGTATCATTCCTTCAAACACCTCGGCGTTTGCAACCCGACGATCTTGGGGTGTCTGCCCTCAGGCCGCCGGCTGCATCGCCGCCCTCAGCAGCATGCCGAACAGGTCGCGCGGTTCGTCGGGGTCGGCGAGCAGGTCAAGCTCCTCGTAGAGGCCGGTCGCCTGCAGCTGGTCGCGCACATAGCGCAGCGCCGAAAAATCCTCGATTGCGAAGCCGACCGAATCGAACAGCGTGATCTGCTTGGCATCGCGGCGGCCTTGGGTCCTGGCGGCGATCACCTGCCAGAGCTCGGTCACCGGATGGTCAGGATCAAGCTGCTGTATTTCGCCCTCGATACGCGTCTGCGGCGGGAATTCGACGAAAATCTCGGAGCGCAGCAGGATGTCCCTGTGCAGTTCCGTCTTGCCGGGGCAGTCGCCGCCGACCGCGTTGATGTGGACGCCGGAGCCGACCATGTTGTCGGTGAGAATGGTGGCGCACTGCTTGTCGGCGGTAACCGTCGTGATGATGCCGGCACCTTCAACCGCTTCCTGCCCGGTCTCGCAGATGGTGATATCGAACCCCATGCCGGCAAGGTTCTTCGCGCATTTCAGCGAAGCCGGCCGGTCGATGTCGTAGAGCCTCAGCCGGTCGATGCCAGTCAGCGCCTTGAAGGCGATCGCCTGGAATTCCGACTGGGCGCCGTTGCCGATGATGGCCATGGTGCGGGTGCCCCGCGGCGCCAGATACTTGGCCGCGACGGCGGATGTGGCGGCGGTGCGCAGTGCGGTCAGGATGGTCATCTCAGTGAGCAGCATCGGGTAACCGCTGCCGACATCGGCGAGCACGCCGAAGGCGGTGACCGTCTGCAGACCCTGGCGCATGTTCTTCGGATGGCCGTTGACATATTTGAAGCCATAGAGGCGTCCGTCGCTCGTCGGCATCAGCTCGATGACGCCGTCATGGCTGTGCGAGGCGATGCGCGGCGTCTTGTCGAACAGGTCCCAGCGGCGGAAGTCCTCCTCGATGTAGCCGGCGAGCTCGGTCAGAAAGCGCTCGACACCGATGGCATTCACCAGTTTCATCATGCGGTCGACGCTGACGAAGGGGACGATGTTCAGCTTTGCGGTGGTCATGATCAGAAACTCCCGGAATGGCTGAGGGTGGGGCGATCCATGATGCGGCGGCCCATCAGGCTTGCCGTCAGGTCGACCATCAGCGTCGCGGTGCGGCCGCGTTCGTCCAGGAAGGGGTTCAGTTCGACCAGATCCAGGCTGGAGACGAGGCCGCTGTCGGACAGCATCTCCATCACCAGATGCGCCTCGCGCAAGGTCGCGCCGCCGGGAACCGTGGTGCCGACCGCAGGCGCGATCGAGGGATCGAGGAAGTCGACATCGAGGCTGACATGCAGCAGCCCGTCTTGCGCCGCCACACGCGCCAGGAAAGCGCGCAGCAGCGGCGCGATGCCGTGTTCGTCGATGGCCCGCATGTCGTGCACGGTCACGCCTGCCCGGTTGAGCGCTTCGCGTTCGGCCGGGTCGACGCTGCGCAGGCCCATGGCGCAGATCCGCTTGGGATCGACCGCTGCCGGCAGGTCCGGAAAATAGCCGCCGAAACCAGGCTGGCCGCTGGCGTAGGCAAGCGGAACACCATGCAGATTGCCGCTGGCCGTGGTGTCCAGCGTATGGAAATCGGGATGCGCGTCGAGCCACAGCACGAACAGTGGCCGGCCGGCTTCGGCGGCGCGACGAGCGAGACCGGAAACGGTTCCTGCCGAGATCGAATGGTCGCCGCCGAGAAAGATCGGCATGGCGTCGGCACTGACGTCATAGGCGGCCTCGGCGATACCGGCCGTCCAGGCCGAAATCTCCGGCAGCGCCTTCAGCGCCAGATTGCCATGGGCGAGCGGCCGCACGGTTGCCGGCAGGATCGTGCCAAGGTCTGCAACCTGATGGCCAAGCTCCCGGAGCGCACCGGCAAGCCCGGCGGTCCGCAGGGCGCTCGGCCCCATCTCACAGCCCATGCGGCCGGCACCGTCCTGCACCGGCGCACCCAAGATCTTGCAATCCACTCGACCATTCTCCTCAATGAAGCTGAGAGCAGTTGAAACCCACGCGGCCGGCAGAATGAATAGGCCTGATTGGCAAAATCACCGAAAAGACTTATCGTTCTGATCAATCAGACTGCCATATTGGACAAAAATGGATTCACTCGACCAAAAGCTGATCACGCTGCTGCGCCATAGCGCGCGGCGGAGCATCTCAGACCTGGCAAGCGATCTCGGCGTTTCCCGCGCCACGGCAAGGGCGCGGATGGAGCGGCTCGAACAGTCGGGACAGATCATCGGCTACACCGTGATCCTGCGGGCCGAAGCGATCAGCTCGGCGGTCAGGGGCATCATGATGATCGAGATCGAAGGCCATGCCGCCGATCGCGTCATCCGTGCACTTGGCGGCTTTGCGGAGGTCGCGACCATTCATACCACCAACGGTCGCTGGGACCTTGTGGTCGAACTCAATACGGCCACCCTTACCGATTTCGATGCGATCCTGCGACGCATCCGGCTCGTTCCCGGCATTACCGGCAGCGAGACGAGCCTGCTGCTTGCCACGCCCCGCAGCACCAAAGCCCGGCTTTAGCGACATTATCGGGGGTCCGCGCTCGTTGCGTGGAGCCGTTGTTGCTCCTGCCGTCGGTTCGGTCCCTGGCCGGCAAATCGCGGCGAGACAAACCGCCAGCACGGAACTTTTGTGGCGGTGGCGATTTTGGATGTAAGGTGGAATCGGAACGGCCAGGAGGGGTGTTGCCGATGACGACGAAACGGTTTGCGATCTGCGCTCTTGCCCTGGCGATGGCTTGCGGCATGTCCCCATCGGCATTGGCCGGCGCCAAGCATCGCCATTATCAGGTTGAACGGGAGCGCTACGTTCCCGCCGAAGACGATCTCATCGACTTCCTGTTCGGCGGCCCGCGCTATTATGACCAGCAGTTGTTCACCACCGCCGCCGGCGCATGTTCCTATCACCGGGTGGGGCCGGACGCGAATGCGACGAACAAGATCAACGATCATCATTGCGGGAAATGAACGGCCCTCGCCGGGAATCCGGCGAGGACGTCGCGAACGCCGCCCCGGTTACCGGTGCCGACCCGCGGCCGGCATGACGTCGTCTGAACGATAAAACACTCATCCCAGGACCCATGGCCGGCCGCTCAATTCCGCGGCCGTTTCGTGGGCATGGCTGTCGGCCATTGCGCATTGGCGATTTCAAGGTATGATGAAAATCGCCAACTATGAGACAAATATGAAAAAAAACTCCAAACCTGTGACCGTCGAAGCAGCAACGGCCAAGGATGCGCCTGAAATCGCGCGCTTGTTGAGCTGGGCCTTCGGCTTCGGCAAGGCGCGGTCCGACGAATACATCGCCAATGTCGGCCTTGGCTCGCTCAGGCTGCTGCGCGGCGAGGGCGGGCGTCCAGATGCCTGCGCGGCGCTGCTCGATACGGCGCATGTCTTCCACGGCAAGCCGGTGCCAGCGGCCAACATCGCGCATGTGGCAATCGCGCCGGAACGTCGTGGCCGGGGGCTGGCGGTGCCTTTCGTCGACGCGTTATGCGCGGAGGCGCAAGGCAAAGGCGCCGTTGTCGCCACGCTGTTTGCCTCGACACGGCCGGTCTACCGCAAGAGCGGCTTCGAGCTCGCCGGCCATGAGATCGTCTATGAAGCCGAGACGGCCAGCCTGCCGGCGGTGAGTCGGCTCGCCTTCGAGCGTGTCGAGTTGGACGATCCGCGCCTTGCCGCCGCCTATGCCGTCAAGGCGGGCCGCGAGGCCGGGCTGCTCAGCCGTGGGCCGGCGCATTGGAACGAACTGTGGCGAGAGCCGACCGACGCGCTCGCCGCCTATCTGGCGGAAGGCGATGCGGCCTATCTGATCCTCGATATGGGCGACGAGGCCCGTCTCGATGTCCGTGACTGGCACGCCGCTTCCCCTGACGCCGCGCAAGGACTGCTGTCGTTCCTGGCCAGGTTCCGCTCGGTCTATCCGATCGTGCGCTGGCATGGCGGCCCGCAGGACGATCTGGTGGCGGCGATGCCTGACAAGGGCTGGCGGCTCGCCCATCAGGAGGAATGGCTGTTGCGGGTGCTCGATCCGGCCGCGGCGCTCCGCCAGCGCGGTTACCATGCCGACGACATCAGGCTGGCACTTAGCATCGGGCCGGCGGACACGGCGCTGGAGATCGAGATCAGGGGTGGTGCCGTCGAGGTTCGCGAGGCGACCGCCGGTTATCAGACCGTTGCCCTGCAGGCCTCGGCATTCGTGCAGATATTCACGGGCTTTCGCAGCGCCTCGAAACTGGCGCAGTATGGCCAGGTGGTGGGCGATGCAACTGCCATACGTCTGTGTGATCAGCTGTTTGCCGGCCCGCCGCCCTGGGTGGCGGAACATTTCTAGCAACAAGGACCTTTCATGACATACGCGCTTATCGCCTCGCTGAGGGCGGCGGCTGGAGACATGACGCCGGCGCTGGCGCGCGTCGCCGAAACAGTGCTGGCGCAGCCGGACGCCACCTTGCGCCAGAGCATCACCGAGCTTGCCGAGGCGTCCGCCTCGTCGGAGGCCAGCGTCATGCGCTTCTGCCGCGACCAGGGTTTTGCCGGCTTCCAGGACTTCAAGCTGGCGCTGGCCAAGGAACTGGCCACCGACGAGCGGGCGCGGGACATCGGCTTGCCGACCGATGACATCCAGCGGCTGGTGGAAACCGCCATCATCTCGCTGCGCGAAACCGAGCAGCTGATTGTCAGGGAAGACATTGCCAAGGCTGCGCGGCAGCTGCTGGCGGCGACGGCGATCGACTGCTTCGGCATCGCCGCTTCCGCCATCACGGCGCAATACCTCGCCTACAAGATGACCCGTATCGGCAAGCTCAGCCGCGCGCTTGGCGACGCTCATCTGGCGGTCATGGCGGCGGGAACCACGCAGAAGGGCACCGTGCAGGTGGTGATATCGAGTTCGGGTTCGACCATAGACGCGGTGCGGATCGCCGAGCTTGCCCGATCGCAAGGTGCCTTCGTCATCGGCATATCCAACCGCTCCAAAAGCCCGCTGGTCGCCGCCTGCGATCTCGCCCTGATCGCGTCCTGGCCGGAAACGCCGCTGACGGGCGGCGCCTTCCCGTCGAAGATCAGCCAGCTTTTGATCGTCGATGCGCTGGCGGCCGAGATGATGCGGCAGGATCCGGCGCGGCTCGCGCTGCTCGGGCGCACGGCGGAGGTCGTGAGTGACCGCAGCTTCTGATCGCGCGGTCTTCGCCGTCGACATCGGCGGGACCAAGATCGCCGCCGCCGAAGTGCGCGGCGGGCGGTTGCTGGACAGGCGCCAGACGGCAACGCCGAGGACGGGCAGGGGCGACGATCTGGTCGCGGCGATCGCCGGTCTTGCGCCCAGGCACGCTTTCGACGCCATCGCCGTCGCCACCACCGGAATCGTTCGTGACGGTGCTCTGACCGCGCTCAACCCGCAGACACTGCCGATCGAGAACGGCTACCCGCTGGCCCGAGCGCTCGAAAAGGCGCTCGGCGTGCCGCCGCTCGTCGTCAACGATGCCCAGGCTGCGGCCTGGGCCGAGTTCTCGCTCGGCGCCGGTCGTGGCTTCCGCAACTTCGCGTTCTTCACCGTCTCCACCGGCATCGGTTGCGGCCTGGTGATCGACGGCCGCCTGCAGACCGGCGCGACGGGACTTGCCGGCCATTCCGGGCACATGATGGCCGATCCCGGCGGCGCGATTTGCGGGTGCGGCCGGCGCGGCTGCCTGGAGACGATCGCGTCTGGCACAGCACTCGCCCGTCGCGGCAGTGAGCGGCTCGGCCGCCCGGTTGGAGCGCCTGACCTGTTCGCGGCCGCCAGGCAAGGCAATGCGATCGCCGCCGAGGTGATCGCCTCCGCTGTCGACGCGCTGGTCGACGGCTTCGCCGATCTGACGGCGGCCGTCGATGTCGACTGCTTCGCGGTCGGCGGCGGCGTCGGGCTGGCGGATGGGTTCATTGCCGCCCTGGAGGCGCGCTCCCGGCTGTTGCCTGCCGTCTTCCAACGCCCCATCGTCGCAGCGCAGGCGGGCGCCGATGCCGGTCTGTTAGGGGCCGCACTGCTTTCTGAAGGAAATTTTCATCTAAAATAATTTCTTGACAAAAAGTTTCATCCACGATTGATTGCAGGGGTAACGCTCAAGGAGAAACCCCAGGTGCAAGGCGATCTGCTTGCTCAGCTCGATGGAATGCTGGTCGTCTCGTGCCAGGCTGAATCCCGCATGCCGCTCGACGCCCCTGAGCACATTGCCGCCATTGCCCGGTCGGTCATCCTTGGCGGCGCGGCCGGTGTGCGCATCGAGGGTGTCGCCAACATAGAGGCGGTCCGCCGGCGCACCGGCGTTCCCATCATCGGGCTGATCAAGGCCCGCCGTGCCGACACCGAAATCTACATCACGCCGACGCTCGCCAACGTAGCGTCGATTATCGACGCCGGGGCCGACATCGTCGCTCTCGACGCCACCAACCGGCCGCGCCCGACGGATCTTGAGGCGATGTTCGGTGCGATTGCTGCCAAGGGGCGCCTGTCGATGGGCGATGTCAGCACGCTCGACGAGGGCAAGCGCGCCATCGATGCCGGCGCCTCGCTGATCAGCACCACCATGGCCGGTTACACGCCTTATTCCAACCAGCAGCGCGGGCCGGATTTCCAGCTGATGGGGCAGCTTGCCGGCGCCGGCCTGCCGTTCGTCGCCGAGGGCCGCATCTGGACACCGCAGGAGGCGGTCCGCTGCTTCGAGCTCGGCGCACGCTTCATCGTCGTCGGCGGTGCTATCACACGGCCCGACGCCATAACCCGCGGCTTCGTCGATAAGGTCGCGTCGTGGAGCGCCGACCCGCAATTGAAGAGGAACAAGTCATGATCAAGCGCCACCGCGTCGCCGTTATCGGTGCGGGCTTCATGGGCTCCATGCACGCCGCGATCTTCGCTGGCATGGTCGGCTGCGAACTGGCGGCGATCGTCGATCCCAACCTGGAACTGGCCGGCGCTGTCGCCGCCAAGGCGCCGGGCTGCAAGGTCTACCCCAGCCATGAGGCGCTGCTGACGGGCGAACGCGATCTCGACCTCGTCTCGATCTGCACGCCCGACAACCTGCATCTGGCGCCGGCGGTTGCCGTGGCCAAGGCCGGCATCAACATCTTCGTCGAGAAGCCGATCTCTTCCACCATCGAGGATGCCAAAGACATCATCGCTGCCTGCGAGGCGGCCAAGGTCAAACTCGGCATCGGCTACCTCCTGCGCTTCGATCCGCGCTATGCGGCGGCCAAGGAATTGATGACTTCGGGCAAAATCGGCGAGCCGATCCACATCTACGCCCGGCGCAACAGCGCCCGCACCGAAGGCCCCAAGCGCTATGGCGGCAAGCTGCCGCTGGCGCTGCATGTCACCGTGCACGACGTCGACATGGTGCTGTGGATGCTCGACGGGCAGCACCCGGTTTCGGTCTATGCCCAGCAGACCGACATTCTGCTCGGCGCCTCGGGCACGCAGGACAGCCTGGCCGCGATCGTGCGCTTCTCCGGCGGCACGGTGGTAAACTTCGAAAGCGCCTGGTCGCTGCCGGCCGGCGCGCGCCAGATGATCGATGCCCGCATGGAGCTGATCGGCACCGAAGGCTCGTTCGAGGTCCAGTGCGGCGACAGCGGCCTCTACTACGCCAGCAACGAAACATCGCGCGAGATCGACACCCAGCATTGGCCTGTCGTCAACGGCCGTCTCGACGGCGACCTGGCGCGCCAACTCGGCGGCCTGCTTGCCTGGCTGGACGGAGCCGACATGCCGATCGCCAGCGGCCGCGATGCCCTTCGTTCGCTCGAACTCACCCTGGCGATGATGCAGTCGGCGCAGAGCGGCGAAATCGTGCGTCTCGGCCAGGCGTGATGCTCGAACGACACAGAGAATTTGAAACGAGGCCAGCGTGGCCCAACAATGGGAGACGAGAAATGTTTAACAGACGCAATGTGTTGATGCTTGGCGTGGCCGCGGCCGCGCTTGCCACGGCCCTGCCGGCTTTCGCGCAGGACAAGCCGTTCGACAGGGTGCAACTGTCGGTGCTGCTCGAAGGCCATCCGACGACCGACGCCATCCAGAGGCTGTTGCCGGAATTCAAGCAGGTGACCGGCATCGACGTGGCGCTCGAAATCGTACCCGAGCAAGACATCACGGCCAAGGAATTGCTGGAATTCTCCTCCAAGTCCGGCCGCTACGACGTCGTCCAGAACAACATCATCTACCTGCCGGGTTTCGTGAAGTCGGGCTACGTCGTGCCGCTCGACGATTTCCTGGCCAAGGACAAGGAGAATTTCGACAGGGCCGATTTCGTGCCCGGCTATTTCAACACCAACGTGGTCGACGGCAAGGTCTACGGGCTGCCGGTCTACGGCGAGAGCACCTTTGTCATGTACCGCAAGGATCTGTTCGAACAGTACGGACTTGCGGCGCCGAAGACGTTCGAGGACATCGAGAATGCTGCCAAGACGATCTCCGAAAAAACCAACAAGCAGATCGCCGGCATCACCATGCGCGGCCAGCAAGGCATCCAGGGCGTCTATGTCTGGGCCGCCTATCTGTGGGGTTTTGGCGGCTCGTTCCTCGACGCCGGCGGCAAGTCGGCGCTGGCGACGCCGGAGGGTGCCGCCGCACTTGAAGCCTTCACCAAGGTGCTGAAGGATTACGGTCCGGTTGGTGTCGCCAATTTCGGCTGGGAAGAAAACCGACTGCTGTTCCAGCAAGGCAAGGCGGCGATCACCCTCGATGCCACCGTCAACGGCGCCTACAACGAGGATCCCACCGTCTCCACGGTCGTCGGCAAGGTCGGCTATGTGCCGGTGCCGATGAAATCCTCCTCGCCCAAGGGCGGCTCGTCCTCGCTCGCCGTGCACTCGATGTATGTCTCGGCTGAATCCAAGAACCAGGAAGCGGCTGCTTTGTTCGCCGCCTGGGCGACCGCCAAGGAGCAGCAGCTGAAGGCGATCGAAACCGATCCGAATTCCGGGGTGACCTCGCTTTCGGTGCTGAACGGCGAGGCATTCGGCAAGCGCTACGGCGCCTTCAAGGACGGCATGATCGCCGCCATCAATGCCGGCAATCCGCAATACCTGCCGACGGTCGAGCAGGCCAACGAGATCATCAACAACACCGGCATCGCTGTCTCCAAGGCGCTTGCCGGCACGGCCAGTGCCGTCGATGCCTTGAAGGAGGCGGACGAGGCCAACAACGCCGCGCTCGCCCGATAAGCGGGTAAGGCGTGCCCTGCCGCGTGCGCTCCCTGTGCGCAGGGCGAAATCCTCAACGAGTGGATTGAGACCGTGGCGACAGCAGCATCGGATCCGACCAGGCATTTCTTCCAGCCGATCATCGTCTGCCTGACCGTGGCTTCGGTCGCGCTGACGCTGTTCGTGATCTGGATTTCTTTGCACGATCTGTCGCTGATGCGCGCCGGACGGGAAAAGTTCGTCGGCCTCGACAATTACCTGCGCTTCTTCGGCGATCCGCGCGCCATGGCGGCGCTGTGGCGCACGGTGCTGTTCACGACACTGGCGACGGTGATCGAGATCGCGCTCGGGCTTGCCGTCGTGCTTTTCCTCGACCGCGACTTCGCCATGAAACGGCTGGTGAGGACGCTGCTTCTGGTGCCGATCATCATGACGCCGGTGGTCGTCGGGCTGACCTGGCGCTTCCTGTTCGATCCCGCCACCGGTATGGCGAACTATCTTCTGTCACTGGCCGGCATATCCCAGGTCGACTGGCTGGGCAGTCCTCAACTGGCGCTGTTTTCGGTTCTGATCGCCGACATCTGGCAGTGGACGCCCTTCGTCATCCTCTTGGTGATGGCGGCACTAGAATCGGCACCCACCGATCCGCTCAATGCCGCCCGCGTCGACGGCGCGCGCGAATGGCAGGTGACCTGGTATGTGCTGCTGCCGATGCTGCGCCGGGCGCTCGCCATCGTCGCGCTGATCCGGGCGATCGACAGCATCAAGGCCTTCGACCTGTTCTACATCATGACGCGCGGCGGGCCGGCGCTTTCGACCGAGACGCTGAACTATTACGGCTACATCGTCGCCTTCACCAATTTCGACATTTCCTACGCGCTCGCCATCGCCGTCATCCTGACCATCTTCACCAATGTCGCGCTCCTGACCATGTACAGCGTGCTGTTTCCGAAAGCGGGAGAGCGCTGATGGGCCGGCGTACGGTTTTCTATGTCGGGCTGCTCATGCTTTTGCTGGCGGTGCTGTTCCCGCTCTACTGGGTGGTGGTGACTTCGTTCAAGACGACGCGCGACGCCTTCGCCATTCCGCCGGTCTGGCTGTTCAGCCCGACGCTCGACAACTACCGCACTGTGTTCGCCAATCGCGGCTTCCTTAGCGCGTTTGCCAATTCCTTCATCATTTCCATCCTGTCCAGCGCGCTGGCGGTGGCCATCGGCTCGGTCGCCGCCTACGGGTTGGCGCAGCAGCCGGGCGACCTGCGCCGCTCCAAGGAAAAGTTCATCCTCAGCCTGCGCATCGCGCCGGCGCTGCTGTTTGTCATTCCGATGTATTACCTGGCGACCCGAATCGGCGCGCTCAACCAGCACTGGCTGCTGATTGCGGCCTATGCCTTCGTCAATGTGCCGTTCGCCATCTCGCTGCTGATCACCTTCTTCGACGACATCCCGAAGGAGCTGCGCGATGCGGCCCGCGTCGACGGCGCGCGTGAGTTCAGCGTGTTCTGGCATGTCTACCTGCCAGCGGCGCGCGGCGGCATCGTCGCGACGCTGATTCTCTGTGTGCTGTTCACCTGGAACGAGTTCTTCGTCGCCCTGGTGCTGACCGGCCGCGACACGCAGACCCTGCCGGTCTCCATCACCTCGTTCCTGACCTTCCAGGGCATCCAGTGGGGCGCGCTGACCGCCGCCGCCACGCTCATCATGCTGCCGATGATCGTGCTTGGCGTTCTGGTGCAGGGGCAGATCGTGCGCGGCATGACGCTGGGCAGCGTGAAGGGCTGAGGGGGAAACGATGGCGAATTTGTCTATACGGTCGGTGTCGAAATCCTACGGTGCGGTCAACGTGCTGGACGATGTCTCGGTCGAAGTCGAGGAAGGCTCCTTCGTCGTGCTGCTCGGGCCTTCGGGCTGCGGGAAGTCGACGCTGCTGCATGCGATTGCCGGGCTCAACCCGATCGATTCCGGCACCATCGTCATCGGCGACCGCAACGTCACCAATCTTCCCGCGCGAGAGCGCGACGTGGCGATGGTGTTTCAGTCCTACGCGCTCTATCCGACCATGTCGGTGGCCGAGAACATTGCCTTTCCGCTGAAGATGCGCGGACTAGACCGCAAGACGTCAGGCGAGAAGGTCGATGCGGTGGCGAAGCTGCTGCAGATCGAACCCTTGCTGGGTCGCAAGCCACGTGAGTTGTCCGGCGGCCAGCGCCAGCGCGTCGCCATCGGCCGGGCACTGGTGCGCGATCCCAGGCTGTTCCTGTTCGACGAGCCGCTCTCCAATCTCGACGCGGCGCTGCGCACGGAACTGCGCGCCGAGATCAAGCGCCTGCACCAGTCGATCCGCCGCACCATGGTCTATGTGACGCACGACCAGACCGAGGCGCTGACGCTGGCCGACAAGATCGTCGTGCTGAAAGCCGGCAAGATTGAGCAGATCGGCACGCCGCTGTCGCTCTACGACGATCCCGACAACGCCTTCGTCGCCGGCTTCATCGGCTCGCCCCGCATGAACTTCCTCAATGCGAAGGTGGCCGAGGGCGGGAAAGCCGTGCTTGTCGGCGATGCCAGTGTCGATATCTCTCATCTCGCGACGCGGCTTGGCAGTGGCCAAGACGTTACCCTGGGCATCAGGCCGGAGCATCTCGACGAAAAGCAGGGCGTCGAGCTTGCGCTGGCCGTCGATGTCACCGAACGCCTGGGATCGACCTCCTACGTGCACGGCGCGCTGCCCAGCGGCGAAACGGTGGTCGCCGAACGGCGCGAGGACCAGCCGCGTTTCGGCGAGACGATCACGCTGCGCTTCCTGCCCAGCCGCACCCGCATCTTCGACGCGCAGGGGTTGCGCATTCGCTGATCCTGTTTGGTGCTGCCTCAGGCCGTTCCCCATCCTGGAAAGCGGTCCGGGCGCAGCCATTCCTGCGTTGGATTGCCATCGCCCGACAGCGCCGCGTCGAGCAGCCAGCGCGCGGTGGCGGGTGCGGCATGCATGCCGATCGAGCCCATGCCGCCATGCACGAACAGCCCCTCGACAGCGGTCCGGCCAGCGACCGGCAGGCCGTCGGACAGCATCGGTCTGTTTCCGGGATAGACGTTCTTGACCTGCGGAGAGCCGAGACCGGGGAGCATGCGCAGCGTGCGGCCGGCGATACGGCTTGCCATGGCGGTGTTGCGGACGAGGTCGCGAAAGGCGGGCTGGACGGAGGCGCCGAGCCTGGCATCGCCGCCGCGCATCGGGTTGAGGCAGATGGCCTCGACGGCCGGTTGGTCGTCGCGCTGGGCGGCGACATCGGCGAGGCCATCGAGCCTCATGCGCCGGCCGAGTTCCTCCTGATCCGGCCAGGTCAGTTCCTCGACGATCCAGGGCAATTCGAAGTCGAGCTTGCCCAGTTGGATCAGCCAGCCGCGTCCGGCGGTGAGGGGTAACCCGGGCAGCGGTCCATCGCCCACGGTGCGCCGCAGAAGGTCCGACATCCACAGTCCGTTGGCGATGAAGACGAGATCGGCGGGAACGATGCCCTGGTCGGTCAGCACGCCCTGCACCTTGCCGCCCCTGGAGAAGATCTGGGCGACGCGCAGGCCTGTCCGGATCGTCGCTCCGGCCTCGCGGGCGGCATGGGCGAAGGCGTGTGTCGCTCCCATCGGCTCCAGCGTCCATGCGCGGCCGACGCTGTAGCCGCCGGCCACCTTGAAGCCGATGCGCGGATGGTCGCGCGCCAGATCCTTGCCTATGATCTTTTCCATAGGTACGCCCGCCGCCCGGTAGCGGTCCGCCACTGCGGCAGCGGCTTCGAAACTCGCCTCATCCTCGGAGATCAGCAGATGCGCGATTGCCGCGAATTCGAAGGGAACAGGTCCGTCGGCAAGCTCGGCGTAGACCGCGACGCTGGCATCCAGCAGTTCGACCACCTCCTTTTGTGGGCCGCTGAGCAAGGTGCCGGTGTTTCGCCCCGAGGACTCCGCGGCGATCATGCTCTGCTCAAGGATGGTCGTCTTGAAGCCTCTGCGAGCCAGCTCGTAGCCGAGCGAGCAGCCGGCAATGCCGCCGCCGATGACCAGGGCGTCCACCGGCGCCTTGCCGAAATCCCTGACGATGGCCATCGTGACCCCTCCATCAATGCCTTCATTCTCGTATACTCGTATACGAGAATGAAGAGCCGCATTCAAGAGCTTCCGGCTGCCACGCAATCAGCACGGCACAATTTTGCCGGACCAAGGCCCGTTCTTTACGATTTGCCGTGGCGCTACGAGGCTCGCATGAGTTTGCCGTAGCGCTTGACCAGCCGATCGCGCTTCAGGCGCGTCAGCCTGTGCGTCCAGAAGAGCCCGTCGAGCTGATCGATCTCATGCTGGTGACAAACCGCCAGCAGACCATCGGCGTTCTCGAACTGCTCATTGCCATCCAGATCCTGTTAGCGAACGATTATGCGCGCGTGTCGCTCGATATCCTCGGTGACGCCGGGCATCGAAACGCTGCCTTCCGCATGACGGATCATTTCGGTCGAGGCGTGGACGATCGATGGATTGACGTAGATCCCCGGCTTTGCGGCGGAAGGCAGCTGGATCACCACCAGGCGTCTCAAAATGCCGATATGCGGGCCGGTGATGCCGATCCCGGGCGCCGCGTGCATGGTGTCGACGAGATCGCCGGCCAAACCGTGCAAGTCGCTGTCGAACAGTTTTACAGGTTCAGCCACCGCGCGGAGGAGGGGATTGGGGAACCTTATGATCGGCCGAACCGCCATGGAGCTCGTCCTACGTCACGATTCGGCCAGGCAAGCACGGATTTCCGCATCGTGTTCGCCACGCGCCGGGCTTGCGGCAGGCGAGCACCGCGCCCTTGCCGAAAAACGCGGTGCCGCCGCCGCTTGAAGAGCACCGTCCACCGTCAGCCACGTACCGCGCGCGGCCATGTGCGGATGCTGTGCTGCCTCCCGCGGGCCAAGTACCGGCCCGACGCAGGCGTCCGACCCTTCGAACAGCTCGACCCATTCGTCGCGGGATTTCTTCGCAAAGATTGCCGCCAGCCGGTTGCCGAGCTCCGGCCAGAGATCGCGGTCGAATTGGTTGGCGAATTCCGGATCGGCGGCGAGGCCAAGCCGGTCGAGGAACAGCGCATAGAAGTTCGGCTCGATGCACTGGACGCTGATGAAGCCGCCATCCGCGGTGCGATAGACGCGGCACCAGTGCGGTCCGTCGAGAAGGCTGTTGCCCCGTTCGGCGGCAAGGCCGCCGGACTGGGCGAGCGACATCAACAGGTTCATCATGTGGGCAGAGCCGTCGACGATCGCCGCGTCGACCACGGTGCCTTTCCCGCTGGCGCTGGCGTTCATCATGGCCGCGAGCATGCCGATCACAAGATAGAGCGCGCCGCCGCCTATGTCGCCGACCAGCGTCGGCGGCGACATAGGCACCTCTCCTGGCAAGGAGCCGTACCAGAGCGCACCGGACACGCCGATATAGTTCATGTCGTGACCGGCGGTGCGGGCGAGCGGGCCATCCTGGCCCCAGCCTGTCATGCGGCCGTAAACCAGCTTCGGGTTGACGGCGAGGCAGGCATCCGGGCCGAGCCCGAGACGTTCCATAACGCCGGGCCGGAAACCCTCGATCAATCCATCGGCGGTGGCGATCAGGCGCATCAGTACGGCGACATCTTCGGCATCCTTGAGGTCGAGCGCGATGGAGCGCTTGCCGCGATCGAGCAGCGAGCGCTCCGGCAGGCCCGGCATCGGCGCCTGCTTGCGGTGGACGACGATGACATCGGCGCCGAGATCGGCCAAGAGCATGCCGGCGAAAGGCGCCGGCCCAAGCGCCTCAATCTCGACGATGCGGGTTCCCTTCAGCATTTCGCCCTCCATGGCGTTCAGGCTCGGCATCGCGCACTTTTGGTATCGCCTGCTTTGGTACCGTGCAGGGCGACGGTGTGTAACCCTGCCGTTTTGGCATTGAAGCACGTGCCGCCGGCATATACTTCAGGACCATGAAAAAAATCGGTTTCCTGTCATTCGGGCATTGGACGCCCTCGTCGCAATCGCAGGTGCGCTCGGCGAGCGATGCGCTTCTGCAATCCATCGATCTTGCCGTCGCCGCCGAGCAGCTTGGCGCCGACGGCGCCTATTTTCGCGTGCACCACTTTGCCCGCCAGCTCGCCTCGCCATTCCCGCTTTTGGCGGCCGTCGGCGCCAAGACCAGCCGCATCGAGATCGGCACGGCGGTCATCGACATGCGCTACGAGAACCCGCTCTACATGGCCGAAGATGCCGGTGCCGCCGACATCATCGCTGGCGGGCGGTTGCAGCTCGGCATCAGTCGCGGCTCGCCCGAGCAGGTAATCGATGGCTGGCGCTATTTCGGCTATCAGCCACAGGAGGGCAAAAGCGACGCCGACATGGCGCGGCATCACGCCGAGGTCTTCCTCGACACGCTGCGCGGCGAGGGCTTTGCACAGCCCAATCCGCGGCCGATGTTCCCCAACCCGCCCGGCCTGCTCAGGCTGGAGCCGCATTCGGAAGGCCTGCGCGAGCGCATCTGGTGGGGTGCGGCCACCAACGCCACTTCGGAATGGGCGGCGAAACTGGGCATGAATTTGCAAAGTTCGACGCTGAAATTCGACGAGACGGGCAAGCCCTTCCACATCCAGCAAGCCGAGCAGATCCGGATCTATCGTGAGGCGTGGAAAGCGGCCGGCCATGAGCGCGAACCGCGCGTCTCGGTCAGCCGCAGCATCTTCGCGCTGGTCGACGACCGTGACCGCGCCTATTTCGGCCGCGGCAATGAGAGCCGCGACCAGATCGGCTTCATCGAGGAGAATACGAGGGCGATCTTCGGGCGCAGCTACGCCGCCGAGCCGGATGTGCTGATCAAGGAACTGGCGCAGGACGAGGCGATCGCCGAGGCCGACACGCTGCTGCTCACCGTGCCCAACCAGCTCGGCGTCGACTACAACGCCCACGTCATCGAAGCGATCCTGACCCATGTCGCGCCTGGGCTGGGTTGGCGCTGACAGGAGAGCCAAGACAGCGACAACTGAGGAGAGGAGATCCACGCCATGGCGAAGAAAGCCTTGATTGCCTGGGGCGGTTGGGAAGGCCATACGCCGGAGCGCAGCGCCAATGTCATCCGGGCCCTGCTCGAGCGCAACGGTTTCGCCGTCACGCTGGGCCAGGGCACGGCGATGTTCGCCGATCCGGAGTTGTCGTCATTCGATCTCATCGTACCTGTCATCACCATGTCGACGATCGAAAAGGCCGAACTGCAGAACCTGACGCAGGCCGTTCGCCAAGGGACCGGGCTCGGCGGCTTTCACGGCACGATGGGCGACAGTTTTCGCAACGAGCCCGACTATCAGTTCATGACCGGCGGCCAATGGGTCGCGCATCCCGGCGACATCATCGACTACCAGGTCGTCATCACCCGGCCGGACGATCCGATCACCAGAGGCGTCGGCGATTTCGCCTACCGGTCGGAGCAGTATTACATGCATGTCGATCCGAGCAACGAAGTGCTGGCGACGACCACTTTCACCGACGCGCATTTCCCGGGCATCGGCGGCGTCGTCATGCCTGTGATCTGGAAGCGCCGGTATGGTTCGGGCAGGGTGTTTTACAGTTCTCTTGGACATACGGCGGATGAGTTCGCGGTGCCGGAAATGGCGCTGATTGTGGAGCGCGGTTTGCTCTGGGCGGCGCGGGGGTAGCAGCAAGCGCGGTTTCGTGAAAATCTGGGCCGAAATTCACAGGGCATCCATGGAGATATCCAATGAGTGATTTCGAGTGGTCCGGATCCGAAAAGAAGCTAGCGCGCCATGCCTTCGATACCGCTCTTGAGGCGGCGCTCGCAAAGACTATGGCCGACTTCAAAAGCAAGGCGAGTGCGGTGACGCAGCCCTCCGAGATGTGGGAGCTCGAAGACTATTTGCATGAACAGCGACGGCAAATCGATCGCACGTTCGACTATCGCTATTCGCAGCTTCTCTTCGTGTTCGCGCAGCTTATTCGAGCAGGGTATCTCGATGAAAAGCTGCTTGCCGGTCTGTCGCAAGACAAGCGGGATGTCATTCAGCGGGACCTGGCCTTTGTGGCGAGACGCTCGGCCGGTGGCTGACCGGGGCGGCGCTCCCGGGTTCGCGATTGTCATTGACGGCACTTGTGCGACTATCCATAGGCTCCTGACTTCGTCATCCTAGGGCGTAGCAGGAGCGAAGCTCCGTCGCGGAGACCCTAGGATGACGAAGCCGGGGACGCTGAGACCCTCACCTGATCCCGCCCACAACCACATAGGCGCCAGCGCTTCGCCCATCCTCCAGCCGCACCACCGCCGTGATGATCGAGCCATACGGGCCGCGCCAGACGCTGTGGAACCGCTGATGCTCGGCGGCCGGAACGAGCGCACGCCCGACTAGGCGCGCGCCGCTTCGCTGCAATGCGACAGGCTCGCCGTTGATATGCACCTTGACGCTGGCATTCTCCGCCTCCGCGTCGCCGGGCAGGTCGACAGTGATGGATATCTCGTCCTGATCGCCCGAAGAACGCGTCTCGGCGGCAAGCGCGATGACAAGCGGTGGCGCCTTGCCGTCGCCACACCGGGCGGGCCGATCCGAAAACACGTCATCGGCCAATTCAGGTGTGCGTGGCGGACTCATGCGGCGCTGCGTGGCGCGTTCGAAATCTCCGGCCATGCGCAGCAAGCGTTCATCATCATAGGCCTTGCCAGCGAAGGTCAGGCCGACCGGCATGCCGATGTCGGCCATGGTGCCCATCGGCACGGTGACGGTCGGGATGCCGAAATGGCGCCAGACCAGATTGCCGTTGGCGACCCAGGTGCCGTTGCGCCAAGCAAGGGCGGCGGACGCCTCGTTGATGTCGGCATCGGCCGGGCCGACATCGGCGGCGGCGGGCAGCACCACGGCGTCGATGCCTTGTGCATCGAGCCAATCCTCGAAATCGATGCGCCGTGTCGCTTCAAGGCCCTTGAGACCATCCTCCATGGTCGGGATATCCTTGAAGGGCGTGACCCCGGCTTTCGCCCGCTCGACATACTCCGCGAGGTCGAAGCCGCCTTCATAGCGGTCGGGCAGCGTGCCTGGCGGCTGCGGGAAGATTTTGGGGCCATCGACCGAGGCGAGGTCGGGAATGTCAGGGTGGGCATTGGCGCGCAAAAAGTCGTCCCAGCCCCAGATGCAGAGATCCCAGGTTTCGCGGTCGGCGAATTCCTTCGGTACCAGCCCACGCTCGACGATGGTACGCGTGCCGGGGCGGTCGCGCTCATAGTTGGAGACGACGGGAAAATCGACTTCCACCACCTCGGCGCCCAGCCGTTTGAGATCGGCCGCCGCCTGTTCCCAAAGGGCAAGCACGGAGGCCCGGGTTTCGATCGGCCGGTCGGCGCGGCTGTCGCGGCCGATATACATTCGGGGCACGCCGAGCCGCATGCCTTTCAGCGATCCCGCGAGCGTGAGACCGGTATAGCGTTGCGGCCGCATTTCGGAGCTCTTCGGCAGCTTGACCCAGGGCTGCGCGCGCCAGAAATCGCCTCGCGTCTGGGGATCGTCGGCCACGATGACGTCGAGCAGCTCCAGCATATCGTTCACGGTCCGCGTGTGCGGCACGACGACATCCATGGTCGGAACCAGCGGCCAGTTGCCGCGCACGGAGATTACGCCGCGCGAGGGCGTGTAAGCAACCAGCGCGTTGTTAGTGGCCGGGGCGCGGCCGGATGACCAGGTTTCCTCGCCGAGCCCGAAGGCGCAGAAGCTGGCAGCGGTCGCGGTGCCCGAACCGTTCGACGAGCCCGACGCGAAGGCGGCGGTCAGATAGTCGGCATTGTAAGGGCTTTCGGCGCGGCCATAGACGCCGCGCTGCATGCCGCCATTGGCCATGGGCGGCATGTTGGTCAGGCCGATCAGCACCGCGCCGCCGACCCTCAGCCGCGCGATGGTGAAGGCGTCCTCATTGGCGACGAGATGCCCGAAGGCCGGCGAGCCGGCGGCGACCGTCAGGCCTTTGACCTTGTAGCTATCCTTGGCGGTGTAGGGGATGCCATCCAGCGGCCCGAGCAGGGCGCCGGTGCGCCGCCGTTGGTCGGAAGCAGCCGCTTCCTCGAACATATCAGGGTTGAGCACGGGAACCGCGTTGAGACTGATGCCATGGCGGTCGAAATGCGCGATGCGGCGCAGATACGCTGCGACCAACTCGACGCTGGTGACGAGACCGCCATCAAGTGCGCGGCGCAGTTGGTCGATCGTCGCTTCGACGAGATGAAGGCTGGCATCGGTCATCACGGGTTCCAGGCTGTCGTTTCGACACCATGGATGAGCGAGGCCGCCGGCTTCGGCAAGAGCCAATCGGCAGTCTTTGTCGTAAGGTGTTGTTCCTGCAGCCGTCCTTCCGGCCTGGTTCAGCCGGTCGCCTGTTTCATGCGCTCGATGATCCCGGCCATCAGCGCCAGGTCGCGGCGCGAGTCGGCGAGGTCAGTCAAAGGCTTGGTGCCTTCGGTGATGTGGCGATGGAAAATCTCCAGTTCGTTGGAGAAGGCGTCGCCATAAAGCGGGCCGAAGCTTTTGGTCACCGGGCCGAGCGGGCCGGCATCGGTTACTTCCAGCCGGGTCGGCAGGCTGCGGATATAGGGCGTGTCGTAGATGATGCGCACGCGCCTGGTGTTGGAGCGCACCTCGATCATGGCATCGAACAGGCCGAGATCGTCGACCACCGCGTCATAGAGACAGGCGAAGTGGCCATAGTCGAAGGTGACCGACGTGTTGGCCCCGCCATTGGTGCGGTGCGCGGCGACGACGCGCGCCGGCTCGCCGATGAGCCCGCGCATCGCGGAGATGTGGTGCGAGGACAGCGCCGTCAGCCCGCGATAGGCGCGCACCAGGTCTGCGGGCGCGTCGGCGCCGACGACTTCACGGATCAGCGCATCCCGTTCCCTGGCGCCTCGCGCGAGGAGGGCAGGGTCGATGTCGTTGGGATAAAGGACGTTCCGGCTCTTCTTGAGGAAGTGCCGGCCCTCCGAAATCAGGTCGAAGATGCGGACATGGGTGATGTCGGCGTGGGCGGGAAGCTCGTCCCTGGCCGCCAGATAGGCCGGCGCGTAGCGGCGCATGTAGCCGACGAACAGGGTCTTTTGGTAGGCCGGCATCAGTGCCAGCAACTCATCGATCTCGCGCACCGTCAGGCAAGCCGGCTTTTCCAGCAGGATGTGCTTGTCGGCGGCAATCGCGGCGCGCACGAAGCGGCTGTGAGTGTCGTCAGACGACAGCACGAACACCACGTCGATGTCGGGTGAATTGATCAGCGCCTCGGCCGAGTCGTAGGCTTTTGCCGTCGCATATTGGGAGGTGATCAGCGCCACCAGGCTTGGCGACACGTCATGGACGCCCGCGATCGCCCAGCGGTCGCGCTGATCCGCCAGAACGGGCAGATGGATCGACTGCGCGACTTCTCCAAGACCCACAAGTCCGACACGAAGTGGTGCCACTCTCAAACTCCCCTGATTTCAAGTCTGTTGTTCGATGCTCACGCCGCGCCGGTGACCAGCGCGACGAGTTCGTTGCCGGTGGTTTCCGCAGCGCGCACCGTTGCCGCCATCTTGCCCGCCCGCATCACCCAGATCTGGTCGGACAGGCGGCGCACCTGATCGAAATTGTGGCTGACCAGGATGACCGAGACCGATTGTTCGCGCAGGCGCCGGATCAGCGCCTCGACATTGGCGGTCTCTTGCACGCCGAGCGCCGCGGTCGGCTCGTCCATCACCACCAGCTTGGCGCCGGAGCCGACGGCGCGGCAGATCGAGATCGCCTGCCGTTGGCCGCCCGACAGACGACGCACGCGCTGGTTGATCGACGGCACGTTGATGGACAGGCGCGACAGCATGGAGCGGGCCTCGCGTTTCATTGCCTTGCGGTCTAGGAACGCGAAAGGGCCGATGCGGCGCACGAGCTCGCGGTTGAGGAACAGGTTTTGCGCCACCGTCAGTTCGTCGATCAGCGCCAGGTTCTGGTGCACGGTCTCGATGCCGGCCTTACGTGCTCCGTCCGGGTTGGAGAAGGGATGCTGGCGGCCGTCGAAGACGATCGAGCCGGCATCCGGCACATGCACGCCGACCAGGCAGCGGATCAGCGTCGACTTGCCGGCTCCGTTGTCACCGATGACGGCGGTGACTTCGCCGCGGCGCGCCTGGAAGGCGACATCGGTGAAGGCGCGCACCCCGCCGAAATGCTTGCTCAGGTCCTGGCAGGCGATGATCGCGTCCGAGGCGGGGAAGGGGAGGACCGCGCTCATTTCTGATACCGCATGATCAGCGCCGCCAGCACCACGATGGCACCCACGGCAAGCGGTTGGTAGAAGGCCGAAACGCTAAGCAGCGTCAGCCCGTTGACCAGTGCGGTCAGCATCAGCGCGCCGATGGCCGGGCCAAGTATGCTGGCACGGCCGCCAAACAGGCTGACGCCGCCCAGCACCACCGCGGCCACCGAATTCAAAAGCAGGCTGGTGTTGATCTGCGGTTCGGCCGAGCCGATGCGCGCCACCAGGAGGATTGCGGCGATGCCGGCGCACAGGCCCGAGATGGTGTAGGCGGCGATCTTGACCCGATTGGTGCGGATGCCGAGCGCGCCGGCGCTTTCGACCTGGCCGCCGGTCGCCAGCAGATGGACGCCGAAGCGCGTGTGGTAGAGCGCGACATGCGCTGCGACGACCGCCGCTATCGCCACCCAGACCGGATAGCCGAATGGGCCGAAAGAACCTGAGGCAAGCCTGAGCAGAAAAGTCGAGCCGACCATGGTCGGCTCGCCGCCCGACAGGATCAGGCCGAGCCCGGTGATGGCCGACAGCGTGCCGAGCGTCACCACGAAATCGGGGATTTTGCCGGCGGTGATGATGAGGCCGTTGAGAAAACCGATGGCGCTGGTGGCCAGCACGCAGAGCACGCAGGCAATGAAGATGCCGTAGCCCGCCGCATTGACCAGACCGAGGACGATGGCGCCGAGCATGACGGCCGCCGCCAGTGACAGGTCGATGCCTGAGGTCGCGACGACAAAGGTCTGGCCGATCGACAGTACGACCAGGATGGACGCCGCCAGCAGCAGTGCCTGCAGATTGGCGATGCTGAGGAAGACCGGCTGGGCGATGCCGAAGACGATGACGAGACCGACCAGGCCGACGACGGACGCCCAGTCGGCCCAGAAGGAGGGATCCAGGAGGAGAGCCGACAGGGAGGGGCGGCTCTCCGCCGCGGGGGGGGGGGGGGGGGGGGGGGGGGGGGGGGGGGGGGGGGGGGGGGGGGGGGGG